>NZ_JAHUWS010000001.1:0-780326 GCF_019218965.1 Pseudomonas sp. PDM31
GTTGATGAATCAGTGCTGATCTACAACGCGGAGCGGCCACATCTGGCCTTGAAATACAAAACGCCCGATGCGGTGCATCGGGCGTTTTGAGACTGAAACAGGTGTAAACCTATTTCAGGACTAGACACGGATCTGTTGAAGGAGTGACTGCCCTTGCCCATTGACCTGGAGATTGGAGGCGTCTATCTCCCGCCGATTGCCCAGGCATTGTTGCTGGGCTTGCCGGTTTTCCTGCTGCTGGACTGGGTCTTGCGGCGTTTCGGTGTACTGCAGTTCGTCTGGCATGAGGCGCTGTTCGAAGGCGCGTTGTACGTCTGCGTCTGCGCCTCGTTGATTCTGCTGATGGGAGCCTGAGGCCTTGAAGAATATCCTTTCCCGATTCTCGACGGTGGCCGTGGTGGTGCTGGCGTTGGTCCTTGGCTGGTTCGCCTGGGAGCATTACACCCGCGCGCCCTGGACCCGTGATGCGCGGGTGCGTGCCGATGTGGTGACCTTGTCCGCCGATGTCACGGGGCGCATCGTCAGCCTGAGCGTGCAGGACAACCAGCATGTAGAAAAAGGCCAGGTTTTGCTGGCGATTGACCCGGCGCGCTACACGCTGGCCGTGGAGCATGCCAAGCGCTCCGTGGAAGTAGCGAAAGCCTCGCTGGGGCAGGCCGAGGCGAACATTGCCGCCAGTGAAGCGCTGCTCAGGCAACGCCAGAGCGAGGAGCAACGACGACGCACCCTCAAGGATCGTTCGGCGATTTCCGGGGAAGAATGGGAAAAAGCCCACACCGACGTGACGGTCGCCCAGGCCGATTTGTTGCGCAACCAGGCCAACCTGATTCTGGCCCAGGCCAATGTGCAACTGGCCGTCGCGGCATTGACCCAGACTGAACTCAATTTGCAGCGTACCCGGGTCGTATCCCCGGTCAGTGGTTTTGTCACCAACCTGCTGACCCGTCAGGGCGATTACGCCACGGCAGGTAGTCCCTTGCTGGCGCTGGTGGACAGCGCCTCGTTTTATGTAAGTGGTTATTTTGAAGAAACCAAGCTGCCGCGGATCGAAGAGGGCGACCGGGTTAAAATCGAATTGATGAGCGGTGAGACCTTTGGTGGCACGGTGCAAAGCATCGCCTTCGCCATCGCTGACCGGGAAAACCTGCCCGGTGGACGGCTGTTGGCCAGCATCAATCCCAGCTACACCTGGGTCAAACTGGCGCAACGGGTGCCTGTGCGGATACAGATCGACGCCGATTACGCCGGCAAGGACAAGTTGCGGGCCGGGACGACGGCCACAGTAACGGTCCTGGAAAACCACAAACCCCAAGATCACCCCTGACCCTCCCTGTAGAAGCGAGCCTCGTGGCGAGCGGGCTTGCTGCGGTGAGGGGGGCTTGCTGTGGTGAGGGGGCTTTCTGTGGCGAGGGGGCTTGCCCCCGATTGAGTGCGCAGCACTCACAAAATCTTAATGCTGCAGAAATTTCGGCGCTGCTTTGCAGCCTAGCGGGGGCAAGCCCCCTCGCCACAGGTCCGGTGTGCACAAGGGAAATTGTGGTAGGGCTGAAAACACGCAGGCAAAAAAAGCCCCGCGACCGAATGAGACGCGGGGCAAGGAAAATGGTTGGCTGCGGCCAACCTTGTGGTAAAGGGGCTTGCTGTGGTGAGGGGGCTTTCTGTGGCGAGGGGGCTTGCCCCCGATTGAGTGCGCAGCACTCACAAAATCTTAATGCTGCAGAAATTACGGCGCTGCTTTGCAGCCCAGCGGGGGCAAGCCCCCTCGCCACAGGTCCGGTGTGCACAAGGAAAATTGTGGTAGGGCTGTAAACACGCAGGCAAAAAAAGCCCCGCGACCGAATGAGACGCGGGGCAAGGAAATTGGTTGGTTGCGGCCAACCTTGTGGCAAGGGGGGCTTGCTGTGGCGAGGGGGCTTGCCCCCGATTGAGTGCGCAGCACTCACAAAATCTTAATGCTGCAGAAATTACGGCGCTGCTTTGCAGCCCAGCGGGGGCAAGCCCCCTCGCCACAGGTCCGGTGTGCACCAGGAAAATTGTGGTAGGGCTGAAAACACGCAGGCAAAAAAAGCCCCGCGACCGAATGAGACGCGGGGCAAGGAAAATGGTTGGTTGCGGCCAACCTTGTGGCAAGGGGGGCTTGCTGTGGCGAGGGGGCTTGCCCCCGATTGAGTGCGCAGCACTCACAAAATCGTTGGCGGTGCAGAAATCCTGGGGCTGCTTTGCAGCCCAGCGGGGGCAAGCCCCCTCGCCACAGGTCCGGTGCGCACCAGGAAAATTGCGGTAGGGCTGAAAATACGCAGGCAAAAAAAGCCCCGCGACCGAATGAGACGCGGGGCAAGGAAATTGGTTGGTTGCGGCCAACCAAAGGAGCGCTTTAAAAACCGTATCAGCTGCTGGCGACGGTCTCCGGCTGCCAGCCACCACCGAGGGCCTTGTAAATCGCGACGATGCCGCGATACAGGTCGACTTCGGCCTGGGCCTGGGTGTCTTCGGCGGCCAGGCGTTCACGCTGCGCGTCGAGCAGCACGAGGAAGTCCGCTGTGCCTTCGCGGTAGCGAATCTCCGCCAGATTCGCCGCCGAGCGGCTGGACTCACTCTGGCGAATCAGCGAAATCAGCCGCTGTTGGCGTTTGCCGTAGTCGCTGAAGGCGTTCTCCGATTCTTCCAGGGCCAGCAGCACTTGCTGCTCGTAGGTCGCCAGGGCGCCTTCGGCATCGGCGTCGGCACCGCGCAAACGGGCCTTCACACTGCCCAGGTCAAACGCCGCCCAGGTAATGCTCGGGCCCAGCGCCCAGGCGTTGGCCGCCGAGGAGCCGATCTGCGAACCGCGCCCGGCAGTAAAGCCAAGGAAGCCGCTGAGGCTGACCCGCGGGAACAGATCGGCCTTGGCTACCCCGATGCGCGCCGTGGCCGAGGCCAGTTTGCGTTCGGCGCTGAGGATGTCCGGACGCCGTTGCAGCAGTTCGCCCGGGTCGCCGATCGGCAGGGCCTTGGCAATTGCCGGCAAGTCTTTCGGACTCAGGTCGACGCTGAGCTTGTCCGGGCGTTCGCCCAGCAGGGTGGCGATGCGGTTTTTCTGGCGCACCTGCTCGGCCTGCAATTGCGGCACGCTGGCTTCGACCGAGGCCAGACGCGCATCGGCGCGCTCGACATCGAGCTGATCGCCGACGCCTGCGTCACGCAGGTTGATGGTGATCTTGCGCGACTCCTGCTGGTTCTGCAGGTTGGCCAAGGCGATTTTTTCCCGCAGTTGTGCACCGCGCAGTTGACCGTAGGAGTCCACCAGTTCGGCAATCATGCTCACTTGCAGTTGGTACAGGTCCGCTTCGACAGCTTGCTGCTCGGCGTTGGCCGATTCCAGGTTGCGCTGGATCCGGCCAAACAGATCGATTTCCCAGGCCATGTCCAGGCCCAGGTCATAGCGCTCGATATTCACCCGATCGGTGGTTTCCCCGGGAATCTGACCTTTGCCCAGGTCACTGCTCGCACGGCTGGTGATGGTCGGCATGGCGTCATTGCTGACGTCATCACGAATCGCCCGTGCCGCTTTCCAGCGAGCGAAGGCGACGCGCAAATCTCGGTTGCCGGCCAGCGATTGCGTCACCAGCTGGTTGAGGGTCGGGTCATCGAACTGCTGCCACCAGATGCCTTCGAAACGCGAGCGGTCGAAGTTCTTCTGGCCGGCGGCGCCATCGGTGGCGGCCGTGATATGGGCCGCCTCGGTGGTCGGAGTCTTATAGTCCGGGCCGACGGCGCAGGCACTCAGGGCCAGCACCAGCAGGCTCGGCAGGAAGGCTTTCAACGTCATTGTTGCGACTCCAGCTTCAAAGTGGCCCTGGCTGCCTTGCGCGCTTGACCCCGCTCGACAAAGTTACGAATCAACACGTAGAACACCGGGGTCAGCAACAGGCCGAAGAAAGTCACCCCGAGCATCCCGGAGAACACCGCCACACCCATGGCGTGACGCATTTCGGCACCGGCACCGCTGGAGAACACCAGGGGTACCACACCCATGATGAAGGCGAAGGAGGTCATCAGGATCGGCCGCAGACGCAGGCGGCACGCTTCCAGGACCGCCGCCAGCGGGTTCATGCCTTCCAGCTGTTTGTCCTTTGCGAACTCGACGATCAGGATCGCGTTCTTGCAGGCAAGCCCTACCAATACGATCAGGCCGATCTGGGTGAAGATGTTGTTGTCGCCACCGGAGGCAATCACCCCGGTAATCGCCGACAGCAATGTCATCGGTACGATCAGGATCACCGCCAGCGGCAGGCTCCAGCTTTCGTACTGGGCCGCCAGCACCAGGAACGCCAGCAGCACACAGAGCGGGAACACGAACAGCGCAGTGTTGCCGGACAGGATCTGCTGGTAGGTCAGGTCGGTCCATTCGTAGGTCATGCCGTTGGGCAGTTCTTCCTTGAGCAGTTTCTCGATGGCTTTCTCGGCCTGGCCGGAGCTGTAGCCCGGGGCGGCCGCACCGTTGATTTCGGCGGTGATGAAGCCGTTGTAGTGCATCACGCGGTCCGGGCCCGAGGTGTCGCTGACCTTGATGAAGGTCGCCAGCGGGATCATCTCGCCTTTGTTGTTGCGCACCTTGAGCTGGCCGATCTGGTCGGATTCAAGACGGAATTGCTGCTCGGCCTGCACGTTGACCTGATAGGTGCGCCCGAAGCGGTTGAAGTCGTTGGCATACAGCGAACCCAGGTAGATCTGCAGGGTGTCGAAGATGTCGCTGACGGCCACTCCGTGGGTCTTGGCTTTTTCCCGGTCGATAGCGGCATCGACCTGGGGCACGTTCACGGTGTAGCTGGTGAACAGGCCGGCAAGTTCCGGCACGTTGTGGCTCTTGTTGATGATGTTCATGGTTTCCTTGTACAGCTCTTCGTAGCCCAGGTTGCCCCGGTCCTCGATCTGCAGGCGGAAACCACCGATGGTGCCCAGGCCTTGTACCGGCGGGGGCGGGAAGATCGCCATGTAGGCTTCCTGAATCTCGCCGTACTGGCCGTTCAACGCACCGGCAATCGCCCCGGCAGACATGCTCGGGTCTTTACGCTCGTCGAACGGTTTGAGCGTTACGAACACGATGCCGGCGTTCGGGCTGTTGGTGAAGCCGTTGATCGACAGGCCGGGGAAGGCCACCGCACTTTCCACGCCAGGCTGTTTCAGGGCCAGCTCGGACATGCGCTTGATCACGTCTTCGGTACGATCCAGGCTCGAGGCATCCGGCAACTGCGCGAAGGCCACCAGGTATTGCTTGTCCTGGCCGGGTACGAAACCGGTCGGGGTGCTGGAGAAGCCGAAGAAGGTCAGGACCATGAGGCCTGCGTACAGCAGCAGGGCGATGCCGCTTGAGCGGATCACACGGGCAACGGTGCCGACATAACCATGGCTGGCTTTTTCAAAGAAACGGTTGAACGGGCGGAACAACCAGCCACCGAAGAGCTTGTCCAGGACCCTGGAGAAACGATCCTTGGGCGCGTCATGGCCCTTGAGCAACACGGCGGCCAGCGCTGGCGACAGGGTCAGGGAGTTGAAGGCCGAGATCACCGTCGAGATGGCAATGGTCAGGGCAAATTGCTTGTAGAACTGACCTGTCAGGCCCGAGATGAAGGCCGCGGGTACGAATACCGCGCAGAGCACCAGCGCCGTGGCGATGATGGGGCCGGTCACCTCGCGCATGGCACGCTTGGTGGCTTCCACCGGGGTCAGCCCCAGCTCGATGTTGCGTTCGACGTTCTCCACCACCACGATGGCGTCGTCCACCACGATACCGATGGCCAACACGAGGCCGAACAGGGACAAGGCGTTAAGTGAGAAGCCGAACAGGTGCATCACCGCGAACGTACCGATCAGCGAAACCGGCACCGCCACCAACGGGATGATCGAGGCGCGCCAGGTCTGCAGGAACAGGATCACCACCAGAACCACGAGAATCAGCGCTTCGAACAGGGTGTGAACCACCGCCTCAATGGAGCCGCGCACGAAGATCGTCGGGTCATAGACGATGCTGAAGTCCATGCCTTCGGGAAAGCTCTTCTTCAGTTCGGCCATTTTTGCCCGGACTTCATTGGAGATCTCGATCGCGTTGGAACCCGGGCGCTGGAAGATCGGGATCGCCACCGCCGGCTGGTTGTTCAGCAACGAACGCAGGGCGTACTGGCTGGAGCCCAGTTCAACCCGGGCAATGTCTTTGAGGCGAGTGATTTCACCGTTGTCGCCAGAACGAATGATGATGTTCTCGAACTCTTCCTCGGACACCAGGCGGCCCTGGGTGTTGACCGACAACTGGAAGGCCGTGGCATTCGGTGCAGGAGGCGCACCCAAGGCACCGGCCGCCACCTGACGGTTCTGTTCGCGAATCGCGGTGACCACATCAGTGGCGGTCAGGTTGCGTGAAGCGGTCTTGTTCGGATCGAGCCACACCCGCAGCGAGTAGTCACCCATGCCGAATAGCTGTACATCACCGACACCGCCCAGGCGCGCCAGCTCATCCTTGATGTTGAGCAAGGCGTAGTTGGACAGGTAGAGCATGTCGTAGCGTTTGTCCGGCGAGGTCAAGTGCACCACCATGGTCAGGTCGGGCGACGCCTTGTCCACGGTGATACCGATGCGTGTCACTTCCTCGGGAAGTTTCGGCTCGGTGCGGGTCACGCGGTTCTGCACCTGAACCTGGGCGTTGTCCAGGTCGGTGCCCAGGGCAAAGGTGATGGTCAGGGTGATCTTGCCGTCGGCGGTCGACTGCGAGGACATGTACAGCATGTTCTCGACGCCGGTGATGGCTTGCTCCAGTGGCGCGGCCACGGTTTCACCGATGACTTTCGGGTTGGCACCCGGGAAGTTGGCGCGCACCACCACGGTCGGCGGTACCACTTCGGGGTATTCGCTGATCGGCAACTGGAACAGCGAGATGGCACCGGCGATCAGGATCAGCAGCGACAGTACCGCTGCGAAGATCGGCCGAGAAATGAAGAATTGGGAAAAATTCATCGTCGAGTTCCCTTAACCGCGTGGGGTCGTGGCAGCCAGTTTCACAGCCGTACCCGGCGCGACCCTGGCAGGCGCGACTTGGGGCAGGTTGCTGGCTTCCAGCGCTTGTCGTTGTTGTGCGAGGGCCGCGAGGGTCTGTTCGCTGGCCATCGGAATCACTTCAGGGCTGACCGGTGAACCCGGACGCACCCGCTGCAAGCCCTTGACGATGACCGTGTCGTCCTTGTTCAGGCCGCTGCGCACGATGCGCAAGCCTTCGATTTTCGGACCCAGTTCCACCGCGCGGTAGGCGGTCTTGTTGTCGGCATCCATCACCAGCACGAACTTCTTGCCAAGATCGGTACCGACCGCTTCGTCGTTGATCAGCACCGCGGAGTAGGTGCCGCTGCCGACCAGCTTCAGGCGTGCATACAGGCCGGGGGTGTAGCTGCCGTCGCTGTTGTCGAATACGGCGCGACCGCGGATGGTGCCGGTTTTCGGGTTGACCTGATTGTCGATGAAGTTCATCTGGCCCAGGTGCGGATTGCCGTCTTCATTGGACAGGCCCATGTACACCGGGGTGGTGGCGCCGCGTTTGCCCTGGCGGGCGAGCTGGGTGTACTTGAGGAACACGCGCTCGTCGGCATCGAAGTAGGCGTAGACCTTGTCGGTGGAGACCACGCTGGTCAGCGGGGTGGTGTCGGCGGTCACCAGGTTGCCGGCGGTGATTTCAGCGCGGCTGACACGACCGCTGATAGGCGCAGTGACGCGGGTAAAGCTCAGGTTCAATTTCGCCAGGTCCAGCTGCGCTTGCAGAGCGCCGACGGCGGCGCGGGCTTCCTGTGCGGCGCTGGTGCGCGAGTCGGCGAGTTCAGCGGAGATGGCGTTGCTGGTGCGCAGGCGTTCGCCACGCTGGGCTTCGTTTTCGCTGCGGGTGGCATTGGCACGGGACTGCGCGACCAGGGCTTCGAGGCGGCGGACCTCGGCCTGGAACGGACGCGGGTCGATCTGGAACAGCAAGTCGCCTTTCTTGACCAGGGCGCCTTCGGTGAACCCCACTTCATCGATCTGCCCGGAGACCCGTGGACGAATCTCGACGGTTTCCGGAGCTTCAAGGCGTCCGGTGAACTCGTCCCACTCGTTGACCGGTTGCTCCAGCACCCTGGCTACGCTGACCTTGGCTGCAGGCGGTGTAGCGGCGGACTCCGGAGCCTTGCCGCAGGCGCTCAGCACCGCTATGGCCAACAGAGCCAACGGGATGCGCAAATGTTTGAGTGACTGTTCCATGGATGAATCCGCCAATGTGTTGAGATTGGCGAATGATGCGCGGCGGGGTTGTATCGGACGAATCGAACGGGGCGAAGGTAACTATCATTCGGAATGATATGAGAGGGCTGCTCAGCTCTCTAGGCTGCGCCTTGTGTCAGCAGGAAATCAATCTGTTTGATGGCAGTTGTGGGTTTGCATATATGCAATGTTTCGGCTCTGGAGTGAATTGCTTTCTTCGAAAGCAAGCCCGCTCCCACAGGGGGCACACAAATCAAATGTGGGAGCGGGCTTGCCCGCGAAGACGCCATCGGCCTCAACAAAATATCTGGATCAGGCCAGACTGTCCGGATCCCCAAAAAACATCTGAATCCGCGACCTCAACCAACGCTCCCCCGGATCGTTATCCTGAGAGCCACGCCAGGCCATGTGCAATTCAAAACTGCGCACTGGCAACGGCGGATCTTCCGCCCGCACACCGCCTGCGGCCGTCAGCGCATCTGCGGTGTAATCAGGCACGGTAGCGACAATGTCAGTACCGGCAAGCAGGGTGCTCAACCCATTGAACTGCGGCACCGCCAACACCACATGCCGCTTGCGCCCCAGCTTTTCCAGCTCTTCATCGATAAAGCCGCTGAGGTCGCCGGCGAAGGAAACCAGCGCATGAGGTCGTGCGCAGTAATCATCCAGGCTCAACGGCCCCGGCACGGTGTCAGCGCGCAACAGCTTGGGCTGGCTGCGGCGCAGCACTTTGCGCTTGGCGTTTGCCGGCAGGTCGGTGGTGTAGCTGACGCCGATGGAAATCTCCCCGGAGGCGAGCAATCCCGGCATCAGGATGTAGTTGACCCGCCGTACCACCAGGACAATCCCCGGTGATTCGGCGCGCAGGCGTTTGAGCAGCATGGGCAACAAGGCGAATTCGACGTCGTCCGACAGGCCGATGCGGAACACCGCGGTGCTGGTGGCCGGATCGAATTCGGCGGCGCGGCTCACCGCCGTGGAAATCGAGTCCAGTGCCGGAGAGAGCAGGGCGAAGATCTCGATCGCCCGGGCAGACGGCTCCATGCTGCGACCGGTGCGCACGAACAACGGATCGTCGAACAGACCGCGCAAGCGCGAAAGCGCCGCACTGATCGCTGGCTGGCCGAGGAACAGTTTTTCCGCAGCGCGGGTCACGCTGCGTTCGTGCATCAAGGTTTCGAATACGATCAACAGGTTCAGGTCGACACGACGCAGGTCATTACGATTCATCTGGAGTCCTGGCAGAGTCAGCAAACTTGACGTGAGCGGCCATATGAGAACAATGGCCAGCAGGAATATTACGGGCAAAGGCTGGTACTCTGCACGGGTAATTCAGATTTCCTGCACAGGCCGTGCAGGTCGGCTGCGGTTCAGGGTGATGTCGCTGCGGTTGCGGAATCAATGACAGGCATGTCGACTATCAATAGCCACAGATAGTGTTGGGGTAAAAGCCCGGCTAGAGTTCATGGCATTAGAGGTTCAATTGGCGAGGTTTGCGATGTCCCGCACGATCCGTTTTCACAAGTTTGGTCCAGCCGAGGTGCTCAAATGCGAAGAGCATGCGGCCGCTCAGCCTGCACCGGGTGAAGTGCAGGTGCGCGTCGAAGCCATTGGCATCAGTTGGTACGACACCCTCTGGCGGCAGAATCTGGCCCCGTCCCACGCACGCCTGCCTTCCGGCCTTGGCCAGGAAATGGCCGGTATCGTGACCGCGGTCGGTGACGGCGTCGATGACCTGGCAGTGGGTGACAAGGTCGCCAGTTTCCCGGCCGAGAGCCCCAACGATTATCCGGTCTATGGCGAGCAGATTGTCTTGCCGCGTTCGGCACTGACCCGCTACCCGGACATCCTGAGCCCGATCGAAGCGAGCGTGCATTACACGCCGCTGTTGATCGCCTATTTCGCTTATACCGATCTGGCGCGGGTCAAACCCGGGCAATTTGCCCTGGTCACTGATGCCAGTCACTGCGCCGGACCTTCTTTTGTACAGCTGGGCAAGGCAATGGGTATTCGCGTGATTGCCGCCACCAAAAGCGCGGACGAGCGGGAAAACCTGCTGGCGCTGGGTGCCGAGAAAGTCATCGTTACCGAGGAAGAAGATCTGCTGATGCGGGTCAACAAAATCACCGACAACCGTGGTGTGGACGTGGTGTTCGATGGCCTGGGCGGCCCGCAGATGTCCTTGCTCGGTGATGTGCTGGCACCACGCGGCAGCCTGGTGCTGTACGGCTTGCAAGGTGGCAACCAGACGCCATTCCCGGCCTGTGCAGCGTTCCAGAAGAACATTCAGTTCTTCGTGCACTGCATCGGCAACTTCACCGGCAAACCTGAACTGGGCATCGTCCAGGATCAGGCGGCACTGCAGCGTGCGTTGCGCGACATCAACCAGATGACCGCCGATCGCGTTCTGCTGCCGCTCAAGACTCGGGTCTTCCCCTTTGCCCAGTTTGTCGAAGCACACCGCTACATGGACGAATGCCCATGCCGCGAACGGGTCGCCCTTGAGGTCGAACCGGCGTAATCCCGCACGGATGCCGTCATCTGCAGGAGCGAGCATGCTCGCTCCTGCAAGTACAAGCCGCTTTACCCCCGCCAACAACACCCCCACAGCCCTGCGGCTGGACCGATTCAGCAACTGAACTGGTTTTTGCTCTCAATCTGTAGCTTCTAATCAGCCATTAAGCCCTGATAATTGAATGATTACTTTCATCTCAAGGAACGAGTCATGTCTGTTTGTCAGGCTGATGCTTATCAATTTGCATTATGGGTGCATGTTTCAGAAGTAGTGCGTTGTTACGTAATAACCGCAAAGACAACCACGGCTTCTTTCTTTATTTCATGTGCTAAATGTCTGTGGGACGCTGTCGGACATTTCCTAGGACCTTCAATAAAACCGCTGCAGGGCCTGTCCTTCTGGCACTTCGGGCTTTTACCGGAGGCTAGAGGGCGGGCGAACTTCGCACGCCTGGAATGATTGCCAGAAAATTCAAGTGTTAGCATTTGGTAATAATGTCCATGACCCAGACCGTACAGGCTCCGTTTGCCTGTCGCTGTTTGCGCGATATCGAATTCACGAGTACCAGGTAAATAAAGATGAGCAGCATTCATGATCAAGCGATGAACTACGTCTACCAACAAGTGTTGCAACGATTGCTGGGTTTTTTCTCCCGAGCCGAACGTACGGCATTGCAATTGTTGATACAGCGTCTGGGGGTAGCGGCGGGGGGCATGCGGCACATCGGCGACTTCAAGGTACTGGCGATTCAGACGGGGTCCCGAGACAGTTGCTACAGACTGGCGTTGCTGCGCGCCGCGCAACTGGCTATCGCCACCCGGTCGCCAGCAACGTTCAAGTTGCGCATCGCTTCCTTGCGCTTGAATGGAGTGACCCCGGCGACGGTGGACAACATGCATCGCACCCACAGCGCACTGTTTATCTATGACGACCCGCGAGTGGAGGTGCTGATGGTGGATGACCGAGAGGTTTTACCTTTCTGTCACCTGACCCCCATGTCTGATGCCGGGCGCGAATCCAATCGCTTGAATCTGCTGTTGGTCGGGCATCGCCGGGCCTGGGACGAGCCGCTTGATCTGTGGGATGGGGGGTATCTGGCCACTGGCGAGTTCTACGGGCAGATCTCGCGGTGGGAGGGCGGTGTCGACGCCCTGATCAGTGGCGATACACCACGTCAGCAGAAGTATTTTATCGAGGGCCTCAGACGTGCTGCCGCCAGGGCCGGGATTACCACGTCTGAACCTGGCGCAGCCGACTACGAAGGCTTGTTCACGCTGCTCGATGAGCTGGGCAGCGACTGTTTTCAGGCTTTCTACGGCGAGCAAGGCCAGGCGATGTGGCGACCGGGTGATAAGTTTGAACTGTGTCGTCGCACGACTTGCGTTGATATTCACGACATCCTGGTCAGCAACCTGGAAGAACGCTGGCCGCTGATGACAGAGTTTCTTGGCTGTCAGGTCGACGAACTGGAGGCACAACTGCGTGACAGCGAGCACGTTAGCCTGGCGATTTCGGTGCACCTGCATGGGTTGCACGCGCAATACGTTCAAGGTCGCAGTTATGCGCTCGGGGTCGCCGAGTATCTGCAACGCGTCCTGGTGATGATTCGCCGCAAGCGGCTACCGGAGCGTTTGTGCCAGCAGGCCATGGCGGCATTTGGCAGCCCGGTGCAGTTGGCTGAGCAGCGCGGGCGGATCGCCGTGCAGGTACAGCTGAACTTTGGCCTGAGTGAGGCGCAGCTGGTGTGCCTGCTATTTTCACCTTTTGCCAACAACGCTGCGGGACTTGAGCGTTTTCTGCGTCAATGCCATCCGGGCATGCTGGTGGCCATGCCTGATCTGCATCGGGCCCTGCAGGGGGAACCGGTCGCCGAACAGATCACGCAATGGATGGTCGATGTCAGCGGTTTACCCCTCAGTATGATTGCCAGGCTTTATCGCATGGGGCCGGTGTTTCGGCTGGCGGACGCTGTGCAGAGCACCACGGGCTCGGGTCATGCCGATGATGCTGCTGGTGCCGCGGTGGTGGATGAATGGTCAGCGGGTCATTGAGCGTGCGTCGACTGACTGATTTTGTGTTCGGCCTGCGCCCATGAAAAACCTGAGAGAAACCGATTTTGCCTATCAGGCGGTGTACCGATACCTGACCAGTCTGATCAACGAATCGGTGGGCGACTCTGGCGCGCGTTTGCCGTCGCTGCGCAGCCTGGCGGATCGCCTGAATGTATCGATTTCGACCATTCAATATGCCTATTCATTGCTGGAGAAAGAAGGGCGCGTCTATTCGGTGGCAAAATCCGGTTATTACGCATTGCCGGTGTCGTCGATCAACCTGCTGCACAGCGGCAACGATCTGCTCGAAACCGTTTATGTCAGTACCAGGCGTCCGGGCATGCTGGTTTTGAGCGCCGATGAGCCGGCGTTGTTACAGCCGCTCGACAGCCCCTTGCTGCTCATGGAAAGAGAGTTGCTGCGCCAATACCCGCGCCACCCGCAGCCCTGCGCGCAGCCTTGTGGCGAGCTGGAACTGCGTACGGCGCTGGCCGCGCGCTATACCACTTCGCCGGTGCGCTGCTGGCATGCCGATAATGTCTATATCGGCGCAGACCTTCGCGGCGTGCTGGAAATACTGATCACAGTGCTCAGTCTCAAGGATGCCACCGTGGTGGTCGAATCCCCGTGCGACTGGACCATACTGCGATTGTTTCAAGCGTCTTGCGTGCGGGTGATCGAGCTGCCATTGCAGGCAGATGGCAGCCTGGATTCCGATCGACTCAAGGAGCTGCTGGACACTGAACCTGTGCGGCTGGTGATGGTTTCGTCGGGGTTGAACATGCCCCATGGCAGCCTGGCGCCGGACGCTAACCGTCGGGCCATCGCTCGCTTGCTGGAGCGCTACGACAGCTGGGTACTGGAGAATGACTGTCACGGCGAACTTGGCTTCGAAGCCGACACCATGCGCTTTCGCGATCTGCTGGCGCCCGAGCGATTGATGGTGTTTTCCACCTTCGAAAAATTCATCGGCCCGGAAGCGCCCTACGGGTATCTGCTTTCGCGGCATTTGAACACCGAGTTGCAGCGACATTTTCTCTTGCGCTCATTCCGCTTGTCACCGATTCGCCAGAAAGCCATTGCACGCCTGTACAGCAACGGACGTATCGATCAGCACCTGCTGGTGTTGCGGCGCCTGCTCAAGGAGCGCAAGGGGCAAATGATCCAGTTATTGCACGAGCGCCTGGGCGACGCCCTGCAATTGGTCGAGCCTCAGGGTGGCGCGACGATCTGGGCGCACTCGCTGCGCAAGGTGAACCTGCGCCGGGTGTTCCAGCGTCTGGTCGCTCATCAAGTGGTGATAGCGCCGGGTGAACTGTTCAGTCTGCAGGGTTTGTACACCCAGCATTTGCGCTTGAGTCATACCTTTGGCGGCGATCACGACCTCGCTACGGCCTTGGGTTTACTGGGGGATGCGCTACGCCTGGAATCAATCGACTGAGAACAACGTTAAAAAACTTCTGCCAAAGCCTGAATCGATCCCGTCGCGTTGCGGTCAAACTGCCAGTAAACTGCGACCTATTATCGAGCCACTCTTTTCCAGAGGTTTTGCATGACACTCAGTCCTTTTGCGGGCAAACCGGCACCGGCAGAATTGTTGGTCGACATCCCGCGACTGGTTACGGCCTATTACACCGGCCAGCCTGATGCGGCCATTTCGACCCAGCGCGTGGCTTTCGGCACGTCCGGGCATCGAGGCAGCTCGTTCGACTTGAGTTTCAACGAATGGCACGTCCTGGCGATCAGCCAGGCAATCTGCCTGTATCGCCAGGCGCAGGGCATCGATGGTCCACTGTTCGTCGGCATTGACACCCATGCACTGTCCACCCCGGCCGGGGCCAGCGCCCTCGAAGTGCTCGCGGCCAACGGTGTGACCGTGATGATTGCCGAAGGCGACGAGTACACCCCGACGCCGGCCGTTTCCCACGCAATCCTCTGCTACAACCGTGGGCGCACCTCGGGCCTGGCGGACGGCATTGTCATCACGCCGTCGCACAACCCGCCGCAAAGCGGTGGCTACAAGTACAACCCAACCAACGGCGGCCCGGCCGACACCCACATCACCAAGTGGATCGAAGCCAAGGCCAACGAGCTGCTAAGCAACAAGCTCGCCGGGGTCAAACGCATCAGCTACGAGCAGGCGCTCAAGGCCGGCACCACCCATCGTCACGACTACCTCAATACCTACGTCGCCGACCTGATCAACGTGATCGACTTCGACGCGATCCGCGATGCCAAGCTTCGCCTGGGCGTCGACCCGCTGGGTGGAGCAGGGGTGCGCTACTGGTCGGCGATTGCCGAGCACTACCGCCTGGACCTGGACGTGGTGAACAAGGAGGTCGATTCGACGTTCCGCTTCATGACGGTCGACTGGGACGGGCAGATCCGCATGGACCCATCCTCCAGTCACGCCATGCAAGGTCTGATCGGTCTGAAAGAGCGTTACGACGTGGCCTTTGCCTGTGATCCGGATCACGACCGCCATGGCATCGTGACCCCGTCCGGTGGTTTGCTGGCACCGAACAACTACCTGGCGGTGTCTATCGACTACCTGTTCCAGAACCGTCCGCAATGGCGCGCCGATGCGGCGGTAGGTAAAACCGTGGTCAGCAGCGGCTTGATCGATCGCGTGGCAAAACGCCTGGGACGTCGCCTGTATGAAGTGCCGGTCGGTTTCAAATGGTTTGCCGATGGCCTGTTCGACGGATCGCTGGGCTTTGGCGGTGAAGAAAGCGCCGGGGCATCGTTCCTGCGCAAGGACGGCGGCGTCTGGAGCACCGACAAGGACGGACTGATCCCGGCACTGCTGGCGGCTGAAATGACGGCCCGTACCGGCCGTGATCCGAGCCAGGCCTACCGTGCCTTGACCGATGAACTGGGTGAACCGTTCTCGGTGCGCGTGGATGCCAAGGCCAACCCGGAGCAGAAGGCCCTGCTGAGCAAGCTGTCACCGCAGCAGGTCACGTCGACCGAGCTGGCGGGCGAAGCAATTCAGAGCATCCTCAGCCACGCTCCGGGCAACGACCAGGCCATCGGCGGCTTGAAGGTCATGACCGAAAACGGCTGGTTCGCGGCGCGGCCGTCGGGCACTGAAGACATCTACAAGATCTACGCCGAAAGTTTTGTCAGCGACGACCACCTCAAGCAACTGGTGGCCGAGGCGCAGACCCTGGTGGATGGCGCGATTAGCGCGAAATAATCGATGTTACTGTGACGAAGCAGCGTTCTTGTGGCGAGCCGGCGTCCCTGTGGCGAGGGGGCTTGCCCCCGATGGGCTGCGCAGCCGCCCTAAAAACAGAGCGCACGGTTTATCTGTAAGGCCCGGGTGGTTGTAATGGGGGTGGCTTCGCCACCCAACGGGGGCAAGCCCCCTCGCCACAAAAGCCCTTCGCCACGACACAATTGAACAAAAAAAGGGGCGACCATATCGGTCGCCCCATTTTTTTGCCAAGGGTTCAGTGAATCAAGCCAGATCCACCAACACAATCTCGCTGTCCTCGATGGCTGTCACCCGCAACACCTGCTCATCGGCTACGGCAATGCCGTCTCGAGCTTGTGCGCGCAAGCCATTGACTTCAATGACTCCCGTCGCCGGAACCAGATAAGCACGGCGGCCATGGTCCAGGCGGTACTCGGCAGACTCGCCAGCCTTGAGGTTGGCGGCCACCAGCCTGGCGTCGGCGCGGATCCGCAGGCTCTGGTCGTCGCCGTCCTTGCCGCTGGCCAGGGTCACGAAACCTTCACGCTCGCCCTTTGGAAACGGCTTGGCGCCCCATGACGGTGCCAGGCCGGATTCATTGGGAATGATCCAGATCTGGAAAATCCGCGTCTCGCTCGCCTCCAGGTTGTACTCGCTGTGGGCGATCCCGGTGCCGGCGCTCATGACCTGGACATCACCCGCTTCGGTACGGCCCTTGTTACCCAGATTGTCCTGGTGGGTGATCGCACCTTCACGCACGTAAGTGATGATTTCCATGTCCCGGTGCGGGTGCTGTGGAAAGCCGGTGCCCGGGGCTATCACGTCGTCGTTCCATACCCGCAGGTTGCCCCAGTTCATGCGCTTGGGATCGTAGTACTCGGCGAACGAAAAATGGTGATGGGCATCCAGCCAGCCGTGGTGGGCGCCACCGAGGGAGTTGAAAGGTCTGAGTTCAAGCATGATCGTCTCCTGAAAAGGTTCGTCATGGGGCGCAGCGCCTAAGCCACGAAGCGAGACCGGTGGTTGATGCTGGCCATAATCCATCAGGTAACAATCGATAAAAAGCGTAAAAATTGCAGTATTCCTATCGAAACTATTGATATGAATGAGGTTCGAAACTTTCTCGTGCAACCTTCAAATCAGCGCATAAGCCAATGAGTCATAAGCATTTCACTAGAACTCCACGGCAAATGCAGACACCATAGCCCTCAACAGCCTCACACCCTGGAGACAGTCCGCGTGCCGCAACACACCCCCGATCTTCCTCCTGAACTTCGTCCCCTGGCCGAGATGCCGCTGGTCAAGCGCCTGCTCGCGCGGTTCTTCGGCTACAGCCTGACCCGCCTGCATGCACAACACCGTGCATCCTGGTTGCATGGCCAGGCTGATGGATTTCGCAGCGGGCACAGTGCCGGCGTCGATTACGGCTTCGAGGAAGGCAAGGCCGAAGGACTGGAAGAGGGCCGGCAAGTCCTGCTCATACGGGATACGCGCTGCACCGAACACCGCCCACCCAATGTCGACGAGATGTTGTTTGACGATTGGCGCTTGCCCTTGAGCGCCGAACTGAAAAAACGCATGAAGGCCGATGTTGCCCGACTGCTGCCGGCCCATGCCCAGCCCAGCGCCGCCCAGTGGAAAATGATCTTCAGCGATACGCCGTCCACGTCGGTCATCGCAGGGGCCGGGGCAGGGAAGTCGACGACCCTGGTGTTGCGCATTCTGTTGCTGAGCCATTACCTGGGATTCGAACTCGATTCAATGACGGTGGTGACCTTCACCCGCGAGTCGCGCAAGGACTTCATCAACAAACTGATCGAACTCTTTGCGCTCTGGGGCCGGGCCATCAGCCTCAAGCAAGCGCGGGATCTGGTGCGCACCTTCCACTCGCGGATTCTGCCGATGGTTCGCAGCTTGCCCGGTTTCGAGCGCCTGCAGGCTTTCGAGAACCTCAGCCATCGGGCGCAGAGTGGCGATGACGAGGTCGACAGCAATCCGTTCGACTTGCGCATCAACGACGCCCAGCGCCAGCAGCTCAACGCCTGTTATCACCGCCTGCATAGCAGCGATGAGCGCTTTCGCGAGCTGATCAGACCATTGTCCCGCCATGCCTTGCAGCTCAAGGAGCTGGAGCGCGACCACCCGGACGTGCAAAAACGTGTGGCGGTCACCGAACTCGCCGCCAAACGCGATGAAGAACTCTGTGACACCCTCGAAGACCTGTGGTTTCGCGCCGGCGCCTGGCCGATCAAGGGTATTGAGCCCAGTCGGCAGGCGTTCGACATCAACGGCGCGAAGTTTCATAGCCACGGCTACATTCCGTCCCTGGACGCCTGGGTGGTATTGGGCTTTGATCCGCGGGAAAATCCGCAGCTGAGCCGCCCGAATGCCAAGTTGAGCGTGCGCGCGGAGTGGGCTGTAAAGCGCACCCTGTTTCAAGCTTTTTGTCGTAAGCCATTGATTTGGCTAGATAGTTACGAATCATCCAAGCGGGTGCTGGCCTCTCTGGCTGGTGATGCCAGCGCCGGGCCGGGATTCGATTACAAGGTCAAGGGTGAGCTGGCCAGCGCGCCGCTGCTGGACTGTTTCGTCGCCGCCGCCGGGTTTATCGAAAACCTCGGCCTGGATGTGCCCGCTGCTGTCGGCCAGATGAGTTTCGCCAAGGATGACCCGGACCGGTACTTCTTTGAGGCCCTGGGCCTGTACTGGCGTGCGCTGGAAGATCATCTGCTCGATCAGAAACCGCCGGTGATGACCTACAACCGCATGTTCGCCTTGTTCAGTGAGCATTCGCCGGAAAACCTCAAATTGCTCGGCGATGATCTGCTACGGCCCTTGTCACACTTGATGATCGACGAATTTCAGGACGTTTCGCCGCAAATTGTCTCCTGGATTCGCGCCAGCCTGACGGAAATCCGCAGTCGTGGGCCGGCCATGCACGTCGGGCGCGGTGCCCAGCGCTCTTCGTTGCTCTGTGTGGGGGATGACTGGCAGTCCATTTACGGCTGGCGCGGCAGTTCACCGACGTACTTCATGGAGTTCAACAAGGAATTCCCGTCGCCGGGCACTACCAGAGTCATGCTCAGTGATAACTACCGCAGTCACCAGCACATCATCGACGCCGCCGAGCATATCGTACGGGCGGCACCGGCGATTGCGGGCAAGAAGGCCAAGGCGACCGGTGAGCCCAGGGCGCTGTTGCCGGTAAACGTGCTCGATCGTGATGATCAAGGCATGGCCACGCAATTGATGGAGCATTACAGAAAGGGCGATACAATTTTGATGCTTTATCGAAAAAGTAGCGATAAGTCGTTGATAGAACAGCATATTCAGTCGGTAGTTAATGTTGATTCTAGCTTGCCCTATGAATCCCGGCGACTGAAGCAGCTGACCTACCACAGCGCCAAGGGCTTGCAGGCTGACGCGGTGTTTCTGCTCGGGGATTGCCAGCACCTGACCAGTTCACCCTACAAGAACCAGGTCTACCGGATGGCGGGCCTGGGCAAGGCTGGAGACAGCGAACCGTATGACAGCGCGCAAAAGGACGAGATCCTGCGCCTGGCCTACGTGGGTATCACCCGAGCTGTGAGCCATTGCTATTGGTACGTCGATGGGCAAGACACCCAGGCGGCGAATATGCCCAAGGCTTCCGACCGGATCGGCAAGGGCAAGGCGTTTTTTACCGATCACCGTAAAGGCAAGACACCGGCGTGATTCGGGTTGCCGTGCACTGAACAGCAGCCATGAAAAAGCCCACAAAACGTGGGCTTTTCAGTCCTCAGCCTTCAGGCATAACTCCTGAGGATCTGCGGTGGCACGAACGCTTCCAGCTCATCCTCCACCGCTTCGATAATTCGTTCCACATCGGCGGCATTCATCACCGTTGCACAAGGAATTCCCGCAATGGCGATCATGGTCTCGCCTGTCACGCGGTCAAAAAGACGGGCAATCATGCTGCCCGGTGCGTCCATGCTCGCCTCGAAACCCATGGGATGAAAATGCCAGCGCATCAGCTGGCAGGCGTTTGGAAAAGTGACCTTGCTAAATCCTTTATTCATATGTTGCCCGCCTTCATTAACGAGCGCTTCCTTTAGCTCATGGTAGGAGGGAAGAACCTTCATTGGTTCGACCGGTGACAGTCTCTTAAAGTAGCATCGGTGTGTGAAAAGTAAGCGGATTTTTCAGGCCGTTTGGCGATTGATGCGAATCTTTTTGATTCAGATCACATGTTGCAGGGTGGATGGCAAAATGCCGGCGCGGGCTTAGTCGTTGAAGCGCTTGCAGAAGTTGGGCAAGCTCGGCTTTTTCGCGACGAGAACTTTATGCACGCCGATGATGATGGCCCGCTGCAAACCGAGGCTACCGGCGAGGCGGTCATGCGCTATCACTTGCGCTGGAAACACCGGGATCTGGATGGGGTCATGGCGCTGTATCACCCGGATGTCCAGTACAACGATTTTTTCCAGAATCGGGTGATGGGCCTGGCCGATCTGCGCGAGTACGTGCAAAGCAGCATGCCGCGTGACCCAGACGAGGCGCTGGAACACACCGACCGGATCCGTCTGGACGGCAGCACCGCATTCATCCAGTACCGCATCACCCTGAACGGCGGTGAAGGGCTGGTGTCGTTCCGTGCCAGTGAGGCGATTACCGTCAAGGACGGGTTGATCTGGCGGGTCAATGAATACGCCTCTCTGGTGCACGAGCGGCCGCCGAGCAAGGCGTCCGGCAACCAGCGCCCGGCAGTCAGCCGCCTGGGGCTGTCGCCACGTCAACTGAGTTTCATGGCCGATGACTTGCGGCAGTACTTCCAGGGCCAGCAGCCGTATCTGGACCCGGAGCTCGATCTGCAACGGGTGGCGAAGGAGTGCGGATACAGCCGCAATCAGATTTCCTACCTGCTTAATCAGGTGCTCGGTCAAAGCTTCTACCGCTACGTCAACCAGGCGCGCCTGCAGCATTTGCTCGCAGCGCTGGACACCGCCACGCCGCCACTGCGCATTGACGAGCTGGCCTTCGCCGCCGGGTTCAATTCGCTGTCGGCGTTCTACAGCTGTTTCCGTCAGCACACGGGCCAGTCGCCCAAGGCTTACGTTAAACAAATTTCTTTGCGTGCACGCGCGCAAGACAGTCGCTGAGCCCACGCACTAGGATCGACGCCATCGAAGTTTGAGTGGCGGAGTCTTGCATGACGGCGTGGCGCACTATCAGTTTGTGGATGGACCAGCTCGAAGAGCCCCTGTTGGCGCGTCCGTCCCTGGAACAGGATCTGGATGTCGACGTCGCCATCATCGGCGCGGGATATACCGGGCTCTGGACTGCCTATTACCTCAAGCGCCAGGCCCCCGGCCTGAGCATCGCCATTGTCGAAGCGCAAACCGCCGGATTTGGTGCGTCGGGGCGCAATGGCGGCTGGTTGATGGGCAACCTGCTCGGCGAAGATCGCTTGCTTGCCGGCTTGTCTACCGAGGACCGTCGGGCCTCCTATGATCTTCTGCACAGCATTCCGGATGAGGTGGAGATCGTCATCGAACGTGAAGGTATCGACTGCGATTACCGCAAGGGCGGAGTGTTATATTGCGCTGCTCGCTATCCGGAACAGGAAAGCAGTCTGCGCCAGTATCTGGATGACCTCTACCGCCAGGGCCTGACCGAGCACGACTACCACTGGTTAACTGCGCAGCAATTGGCCCAACAGATCAGAGTCGCCAAGCCCTATGGCGGCATCTATGCGCCTCACGTTGCGACCATTCACCCGGCCAGACTGGTCAGGGGCCTGGCACGTACGGTGGAGCGCATGGGCGTGAAAATCTACGAAAACAGCCCGGTCACCCATTGGCAGTCGGGCAGCCTGCGCACGTCGAAAGCCTCGGTGCGCAGCCGCTGGGTGGTGCCGGCGGTAGAAGGGTACTCGGTGACCTTGCCGCCATTGGGGCGTTATCAGTTGCCGGTGCAGAGCCTGATCGTCGCGACCGAGCCGCTGTCCGCTGCCACCTGGGACGAAATCGGCCTGAGCCATGGCCAGGCGTTCAGCGAAGCCAGCCGCCAGGTCACCTATGGTCAGCGGACTGCAGACAACCGCTTGATTTTCGGGGCCCGGGGCGGTTACCGCTTCGCCGGCAAACTGCGTCACGACTTTGACTTGACCCGCAGCGAAGTAGAGTTGCGGCGCTACCTGTTCGGCGAATTGTTCCCGCAACTGAAGAACGTGCAGATCACCCACTCCTGGGGCGGCAATCTGGGCATGTCCCGGCGCTTCAGACCACACATGCTGTGCGACCGGGCCAGTGGTATCGCCTTGTCCGGCGGATACGGCGGGGAGGGTGTCGGCGCCAGCAACCTGGGTGGAAGAACCCTGGCGGACCTGATCCTCGAGCAAGACACCGAGCTGGTTCGCCAGCCATGGGTCATGCCCCAACGCGGCCTCGACGCACTCAGGGCCTGGGAGCCAGAGCCCATCCGCTGGCTCGGCTACAACGCAATCATCCGCAGCTTCGTCCATGAAGACCAGACCCTGGCCAACTCGTCCACTGCGCCCTGGCGACGCAAGCTCGCCAGCGGGGTCGCGGGGTTCATGGAAGGTTTCATGCACTGAACGGCGTGCACTTCATCTACAGGCTTCATCGACAAGGTACTCCCATGAGCATCACTCAATTCAAGAACACCGCAACCCTCCAGCTTGAAGAGTCCAACCCGGTCGCCGTGCCATTGGGCACACTGGTCGCAGTGGCCTCGACCACCAGCGTCGAACGCAGCGATGGCGTCGAAACCGGTGTCTGGGAATGCACCCCGGGGCGCTGGCGGCGGCAGATCGTCGCCCAGGAGTTCTGTCACTTCATCCAGGGCCGCTGCACCTTCACCCCGGACGACGGCGAAACCCTGCACATCGAAGCCGGTGACGCATTGATGTTGCCGGCCAACAGCCTCGGCATCTGGGATATCCAGGAAACCGTGCGCAAGACCTACGTCTTGATTTTTTGATCCCTTGATTGCCTGCCAGCTCGCCAATAAAAACAACACCCCTACAGGAATCGACCCATGCTGCGAAAGACACTGACCCTTGCCCCGTTGATGCTCGTTGCGTCATTCAGCCAGGCGGCGGACACCGTCAAGATCTATAACTGGTCGGACTACATCGCCCCGGACACCACGAAAAACTTCCAGAAGGAAACTGGCATCGCGTTCACCTACGACGTCTATGACAGCAACGAGACCCTCGACGGCAAGTTGATGACCGGCAAATCCGGATACGATGTGGTGTTCCCGTCCAATCACTTCATGGCACGGCAGATCGAAGGCGGGGCCCTGAAGAAACTCGACAAGAGCCAGTTACCGAACTGGAAGAACCTCAACCCGGTGCTACTCAAGGCCTTGCAGAGCAACGATCCGGGTAACGAGCATGGCTTCCCGTACCTGTGGGGCAGCACCGGCATCGGCTACAACATTGCCAAGGTCAAGGCGGTGTTGGGGGATAACGCGCCAGTGGATTCCTGGGACCTGATCTTCAAGCCCGAGAATATGCAGAAGCTGCAGAAGTGCGGGGTAGCCATCCTCGACAACGGCCCGGAATTGCTCCCGGCTGCGCTGAATTACCTGGGCCTGCCCCATCACAGTAAAAACCCGGAAGATTATAAAAAGGCCGAAGCTCTACTGCTGAAAGTGCGGCCGTATGTCAGCTATTTCCATTCGTCCAAATACACCAGTGACCTGGCTAACGGGGACATCTGCGTAGCAGTCGGTTTCTCTGGCGACATCCTGCAAGCGGAAAACCGTGCCAAAGAAGCTAACAACGGCATCGACATCGGTTATTCAATCCCGAGGGAAGGCGCGGCGATCTGGTTCGACATGGTCGCGATGCCCGTCGACGCTCCGGATGAAAAGGCCGGTTATGCTTTCATGGATTACCTGTTGCGCCCGGACGTCATGGCCGGCGTCAGCAACTACGTGCATTACGCCAATGGCAACGAACAGGCCGACAGCCTGATCGAACCGGCGATCAAGAACGATACCAAAGTCTATCCGAGCCCGGAAATGATGGGTAAGTTGTTCGCCCTGGAAGCCATGCCGTTGAACATCGACCGGGTTCGTACCCGGGTCTGGAACAAGATTCGTACCGGCAGTTGAGAACACGACTCAGGTCAGCGGGACATAACGTCCCGTTGCCATCAACCGGGCCAGTCAGATGGCCGGCTCGCCTGTACAACTCAACTGCCCTGAGCCTGGCATCTGGAAAGTCGCATCGTTGCCGTCTTGCCAGAAGCGGTAGTTCGCTCGGGCATCCTTGCTCGTGTACAGGGTTCCGGAACCGGACGGCACCTGGCTGAGCGTAGCGGATGTATTCGCCCACTTGAGGAACACGACAGCCGGTTGCACATGAAAGTAAGTTGCCTCAATCGGTGAGTTGAGGCCTGCGCAGCGAAAGGCTGCGGGGCCATCGGTGAGTCGGCTCGGATCCCGGGTCCTGGCAATGGCCGATCCCTTGCGCAACTGGTAGGCGCGCTCGGCATAACGCTGGAGCGTGCACACCTTGGGCTCGGGCCCGGAGCCACACTGATTGCGGGCATCGATCCAGAACAGTTGATCGGTCTCGACTTTACGTGGGGGCGGCTGCGAATGGTCATCCGTCAGCGCCAGCAGATAGAGTCGCTGCAACTCCAGATCCATCTGCGCCAGTTGCGAGTCGCGGCAGATCAGCTTTTCGACAGATGCCCGGGCGCTGGCGCAATCGAAGCTGGTTTTGAACACCGGCGCAGGCTTCGCGGCAACCGCACACAGGCTCGTTGCCGCACACGCACTGGCGGCGGCCAGAGAGACCAGAAGTCGCGTGACCCTATTCATTTCGGTTTCACCTGAATCATGACGTGATGCCTGCGTGGAAGCGCGATCCATCCCATGAGGTCTATCGCAGTGTAAGGCAGTGCCCGGAACCTGCCACACCAAGAGGAAAAGGAGCAGTTGGGGATTGCTGACCCTCAGTCTTCGACGCGAATCGTCGCTACTTCGTCAGACCGCACCCTCACTTTGGCACCGGAAATATCCTCGAACTCGAAGAAGCCGTCTTCCGTCCTGGTGTCCGGCATGTCCTTGGTCAGATACTGGGTGCCGTTTTGCAGGGTGACAACCGTTGGCGTCGCGCATCCGGCCAAGACCAGCAAGGCAGTTAATGCCAGGGGCCAACCCAGGGTCTTGATGTTCATAACTACCTCTCATCGCTAAAAAAACAGCGCGATTATCGTGAACAACCACGCCGCTACCGCGGTTGGTGCCTTGGATCGATAAAAAGTTCTACTACCTTGAAAATATAGCGGAGTTATCCGCCACTTATCTTTTTCCGTTTGCGCCGGGCGGGGCGTAACTGTTATCTGTACGCATAACCAGTACTCGATCGCCATGGCGCATTTTCCCGTGACCGCAAACCCCCTCGATGACCCGTTCTATTACTTGAACAACTTCATGCAAGTGCTTGAGTGGCTTGAGCTTCGCTATGCCGATGTACTGAGCGTCGATGAGCAACGCTTCATTGCCACCTTCAAGGTCTTGCCCCGTGAATCGAGGGCGTTGCTGGTCAGGATGGTGATGCGCAAGGGCATTCACTTTCGCGCGAGCAAGCTGGTCTACACCGAGATCGGTGACGTCCGGGCCGCTGTCGGCCCTTTGCTTGAACTGGGTTGGGTCGATGAACGCATGCCGGTGCCGGTCGAGACATTGTTCGAGGTGTTGCTCAAGGCAGAAATCCTCCAGTGTTTTGCTTCGGTCATCGATCAGCCGAAGGGTAAGAAGAGTCAATGGCTGGCGGCGCTGAGCATGCATTTCCCGCAAATGAACAGTTTCAACGACTGGTGTCCGTCACTGGATGAGCGCTTGTTCAGCCTGACCATCATGGGCCTGTGCGATCGCCTGCGCTTGATGTTTTTCGGCAACCTTTATCAGGACTGGTCAGAATTCGTGCTGGCCGACCTGGGCATCCATACCTACGAAAAAGTCGAATTCTGCGCCGACTCCCGTGGGCTGCGCAGCCGCGAGGACGTGGACGCCTGCCTTTTCCTGCATGAATGCCAGCAACAGTTCGAAGCCGGCGAAGCACTGCAAAGCGTTATCGAGCGAATCAGGGATCTGGTTCTGGGCAATCCCTGGCTGCACAGACGCCGGGACAAGTTGCTGTTTCAGATCGCGCAGCATTGCGAGCGCATCGCGGATTTCTCCACAGCCTTGGGCCTGTACCGCGATTGCGCTTATCCCGGTGCGCGCCTGCGTCTGATCCGTGTGCTGGAACGCTGCGCTGAGTACCAACGGGCCATGGACCTCGCCAGTCAGGCCGAACTGGCCCCGCAAAGCGCCGCCGAACAACAGCAACTGCTGCGGGTGATGCCCAGATTGCGGCGCAAACTCGGTGGCCCGCCGATCAAACGTGCCTCTGCCCGGCAAATGCAACGCCTGGACCTGCAACTGCCCAGAACCGACCCGGCCTTGTCGGTGGAGTATTACGTCCAGGCGCATTTGTCGGAACAGACAGCGCCGGTGCACTACGTCGAGAACAGCCTGATCAACTCGCTGTTCGGGCTGCTCTGCTGGCCGGCGATTTTCGCGCCATTGCCGGGGGCATTCTTCCACCCGTTCCAGCGCGGTCCGGTGGATCTGCTCAGCGAAGATTTCCATGATCGCCGGGCCGAGCTTTTCCAGAAGTGCCTGGCCGAGCTCGACGACGGGCGCTATGTGCAGACGATCCGTGAGCGTTATGCCAGCAAGTGGGGCGTGCAGTCGCCGTTCGTGTTCTGGGGCGTACTCAGCGAGGAACTGCTCGACCAGGCACTGGATTGCCTTCCGGCGGAGCATCTCAAGCACTGGTTCAATCGTCTGTTGCTGGACATCAAGGCCAATCGCGCCGGCATGCCCGACCTGATCCAGTTCTGGCCGCAGCAAAAGACCTACCGCATGATCGAGGTCAAGGGCCCGGGCGATCGCCTGCAGGACAACCAGCTTCGCTGGCTCGAGTTCTGCCACGAACACCGCATGCCAATTGCCGTTTGTTATGTGCAGTGGGCGGAGCAGAGCGCTTGAGCTACAGCATTGCGGTACGGGCGTTGTGTGAGTTCACCGCCAAGAGCGGTGATCTGGATCTGCGTTTCACGCCGTCGCCGACGGCGCTTGAGGGCATTGTCGGGCACCGCACCGTGGCGTCGCGACGTAGCGAGGGTTATCAGAGCGAAGTGGCACTTGAAGGCGTCTACCAGGCATTGACAGTCAAGGGCAGGGCGGACGGCTACGATCCCGGGAAAAACTGCCTGGAGGAGGTCAAGACCTATCGCGGCGACCTGAGCAAACAACCGGTCAACCACCGTGCGTTGCATTGGGCACAGGCGAAGATCTATGGCTGGTTGATGTGCCATAGATTGAATCTGCCGCAGATCAACGTGGCACTGGTGTACTTCGATATCGTCAGTGAAAAGGAAACCTGTCTGGTCGAGGCTTGCAGCGCCAGCGAACTGCAAGTGTTCTTCGAGCTGCACTGCGCACGCTTCCTGCACTGGGCCGAGCTGGAAATGGCCCACCGGCAACGACGCAACATGGCGACCCAGCGCCTGGCGTTTCCCCATGCCGACTTTCGACCGGGGCAGCGCCATCTGGCCGAATCGGTGTTCAAGGCCGTCAGCACCGGACGCTGCCTGATGGCCCAGGCACCGACCGGTATCGGCAAGACCCTGGGCACGCTGTTCCCGATGCTCAAGGCCATGCAGGCGCAGCAGCTGGACAAGGTGTTCTTCCTCACGGCGAAAACCCCGGGGCGCAAACTGGCCCTGGACGCCGCCCAAGTGCTGCTTCAAAGCACCGATGCGCCGCCGCTGCGGGTGCTGGAGATGGTCGCCCGGGACAAGGCCTGCGAACATCCGGACAAGGCCTGTCATGGGGAGTCCTGCCCGTTGGCCCGGGGGTTTTATGATCGCCTGCCCGCTGCGCGTGAGGCCGCCAGCCAACTGAGCCTGCTCGACCAGAGCGCCTTGCGCGAGGTCGCCATGGGCCATGAAATATGCCCGTATTACCTGAGCCAGGAAATGGCACGGTGGGCGGACGTCGTGGTTGCCGACTACAACTACTACTTCGATTTCAGCGCGTTGCTGTTCGGCCTGGCCCAGGCCAATAACTGGAAAGTCGCGGTACTGGTCGACGAAGCCCACAACCTGGTGGAGCGTGGCCGCCAGATGTACAGCGCCTCCCTCGATCAAGCGGCGCTCGGCGGTTTGCGTAAAACCGCTCCCGAGGTACTGAAAAAGCCGCTACAGCGAGTCAACCGCGAATGGAATGCCCTGCACAACCTGCAAACGGGCGCCTATCAGGCTTACGACCGTGCGCCGCAAAAGCTGTTGCTGGCGCTGTCGTCCTGCAGCGCGAGCATCGGCGATTACCTCAATGATCACCCCCAGGGGCTGGACAGCGCATTGCAGAGCTTTTACTTCGACCTGTTGCAGTTTTGTCGGGTGGCGGAACTCTTCGATGAGCAGTATCTGTTCGACATCAGCAAGCGCGACCTCGAGCGCAAACGCAGCCTGTCCCAGCTGTGCCTGCGCAATGTGGTGCCTGCCGGTTTCATTCGCCCACGCCTGACCGCTGCACGCAGCACTGTCCTGTTTTCCGCAACCTTGAGCCCCCGGCACTACTACGCCGACTTGTTGGGAACACCGGCTGACACGGTGTGCATTGACGTTGAATCGCCGTTCCACGCCGACCAGCTGCAAGTTCACATTGTCAGCCGGATTTCCACGCGGTACGTCCATCGGCAGGCATCCCTGGAGCCGATTGTCGACCTGATCGCCAACCAGTTCAGCGAGCGTCCGGGCAACTACCTGGCCTTTTTCAGCAGCTTCGATTATTTGCAGCAGGTGGCGCAGTTGCTGGCGCAAAAGCATCCGCACATCAACCTGTGGTCGCAGTCCCGAGGCATGGGCGAGCAGCAGCGCCAGGCCTTTCTCGAGCAATTTCGCGCCGACAGTCGCGGTATCGGTTTCGCAGTATTGGGTGGTGCCTTTGGTGAAGGCATCGATTTGCCCGGGGCGCGTCTGATTGGCGCGTTCATCGCCACCCTGGGGCTGGCGCAACTCAACCCGGTCAATGAACAGCTGAAACGACGCATGGCGGCCATCTTTGGCGCCGGTTACGACTACACCTACCTGTACCCTGGGGTGCAAAAAGTGGTGCAGGCCGCCGGACGGGTGATTCGCACCCAGCAGGATCGGGGTGTAGTGATGTTGATTGATGACCGTTTTGGCGAGAGCAAGGTCAAACAGTTACTGCCTCGCTGGTGGGCCATTGCACCGCTGGTTCTAAACGCCTCTTCGTGATCTGGCGCTCAGCGCGATTTTTTGTGCCTTTTCAAATTGGCGGTTTGTCGCATACTCCATTGAAATAATAATTCGGTGTGTTCAATGAGCGAAGATCGAAGCAAAACCAGCGCCATCGACAACAGTCGTTTCCGGCTGCTGATTGATGCGGTGATTGACTACGCGATCTACATGATTGACCCCGATGGCATCATTACCAGCTGGAACACCGGCGCCAAGCGCTTCAAGGGCTACGAAGAAGCCGAGATTCTCGGTCAGCATTTTTCCCGGTTCTACACCGATGCCGATCGCCGTGCCGGCTTGCCGCAACGGGCGCTGGACACGGCCATTCACGAGGGGCGTTTCGAAGGCGAAGGCTGGCGGGTGCGCAAGGACGGCACGCATTTCTGGTGCCACGTGGTGATCGATCCGATTCGCGATTCAGCCGGCACCCTGCTGGGGTTCGCCAAGATCACCCGTGACCTGACCGACCGCAAGATGGCCGAGGAGGTCCTCAAGCAAAGCGAACAGCAATTCCGCCTGCTGGTGCAAAGCGTGACGGACTATGCGATCTATATGCTCGCCCCCGATGGACGCCTGACCAACTGGAATCCTGGCGCACAGCGCATCAAGGGCTATTTGCCCGAGGAAGTCATCGGCCAGCACTTCTCTTTGTTCTACACACCCGAAGACCGCGAAGCCGGCGAACCGCAGCGGACACTGGAAATTGCCCGCACCGAAGGCCGCTTCGAAAACAAAGGCTGGCGGGTACGCAAGGACGGTACGCGCTTCCTCGCCCATGTTGTTGTCGATCCGATCTGGGGCGACACCGGTACTCTGCTCGGTTTTGCCAAGATCACCCGCGACATTACGGAGGTCACCCAAGCCCAGCAGGCACTGGAGCAAACCCGCGAAGCCCTGTTCCAGGCTCAAAAAATGCAGGCTATCGGCCAGCTCAGTGGCGGCATTGCCCACGACTTCAATAATTTGCTGACGGTGATCCTCGGCAATCTGGAAATCGTCCGCAAACGGGTTGCGGACGATCCGAAAGTCATCCGCTTGATCGACAACGCGACCCAGGGAGCCTTGCGCGGTGTTTCCCTGACCCAGCGCATGCTGGCCTTTGCCCGACGTCAAGAGCTGAAGTCCGAGCCGGTGGCTATTCCGGCCCTGGTCACCGGAATCTCCGGGTTGTTGCGCAGCTCCCTGGGGCCCTCGGTGAAGATCGAGACCTGTTTTCCAGCCGATCTGGAATCGGTTCTGGCCGATTCCAACCAACTGGAACTGGCAGTCCTTAATCTGGCAACCAATGCCCGTGATGCCATGCCCAACGGCGGAAAAATCGTCTTCAGTGCCCACACCGAGGAGGTTGTCGACAGCCAGCAATCTGCCCTGGCGCTGGGGCGATATGTCTGTCTGACGGTGGCTGATTCCGGGGAGGGCATGGATCAGGCCACCCTGGCGTTGGCGATGGATCCGTTTTTTACTACCAAGGGTGTCGGCAAAGGCACCGGCCTTGGGCTATCGATGGTCCATGGTTTTATAGAACAACTGGGCGGGCGCTTCATCCTCAAGAGCGAACAGGGTCAGGGCACGACGGCGGAACTGTGGTTGCCTGTGGCCAGGGGTGCGGCGGTCGTCCAGCCGCTGGCCCAGAGGATGATCGCCGAGGTGCCACGCTTGTGCGTTCTGGTGGTGGACGATGACAGCCTGGTATTGACGAGCACCTGCCTGCTGCTCGAAGACCTGGGGCATCGGGTCATCAGCGCGACATCGGGTGCGAGGGGCCTTGAACTGTTCGCCAGCGAGTCGGATATTGACCTGATCATCACGGACATGGCCATGCCGCATATGAGTGGCGCACAACTGGCCCACGCTATCCGCATCCAGAAACCGGGCGTGCCGATCATTCTGGCCACCGGTTACGCCGAGAGACTTGAAGGCTTTGCCGCGCACCTGCCGCGGCTGTCCAAACCCTTTACCCAACTCAATCTGGTGCAGGTCATTGCCCAGGCGATGAAGTGAGTGACTTGCGCTGTTCATAGCGAGCGAGAATCGGCTGGGTGCTGATCCCGTGCACCAGGATGCTCAGCGCGACCACCGACAGGGTGAGATTGGTGCACAGCGCCGCCACGGACGGATCGAGTCCGTGGTTCACGGCGTAGAACAGATAGTACAGGCTGCCGATGCCGCGAATACCAAACCAGCCGATCAACAGCCGTTGGCGTATATCAAGCAGGGATGCCCAGGGTACGAGCACGACGCTGAGGGGGCGAATCAGGCAAAACAGTACGCCGCCCAGGAGTATTGCCCGCCAGTCCCAATGGGCACTGAGCACCACCCCGAGCAGCGTCACCAGAAACACTTCCATGGCCCGTTCCACCAGGCTGCCGAAGGCGAGCATGTCTCCCATCATGATGCCGGCGGCGACCTGGCTATCCTCCAGGCTATCGGTATCACCATGCACGGCGTGCTGTGGTTCGACGTTCTGGTGGCCGACGACCGCTTGCACCACATGTTCGGCCGGTGTCTGGTGACTGCCCATGGATTTGACCTCTTCCTGGCGCAAACCGAGGCCGGCGGCGAACACCGACAGGAACCCGAAGCCATGAATGGCTTCGGCGCCGACATAGGCCAGCGCGATCAACGCCAGGGTCAGGAAGTCATTATGGGAAAGGGTGCTGTCGCCATAGCGGGTGCGCAGCAGCAATGTCAGCCGGCCAATGCCACGTCCCATCGAGTAGCCCACCAGCAAGCCGGCAGGGATCGCCCATAGCAGATTGCTCAGGGCCCAGTCAGCGAGCCAGCCGGGGTAGCTGTCATGCTGCACCATCAGCAAACCGAGGATCACGAAAGGGAAGGCGACCCCGTCATTCAGGCCGGCTTCGCCGGACAGGCCGAACCGGACGCTGTCGACATCGCCTGCGTTGTTGACCTGTACCAGAGAGGCGAGCACCGGGTCGGTCGGCGCGAGAATCGAGCCGATCAGCACTGAAATGCCCCACGACAAGCCAATCACGTAGTGCAACAGCAGGCACACGCCGCCAATGGTCAGGAGCATTACCGGCCCGGCCAGGCAGACTGCGACACGCCAGTTTCGATCCTTCAACGGCAAGCGCAACTTCAAGCCACAAACGAACAGCGAGAACAACAAGGCCACTTCAGTGAGGTGTTCCATCCAGCCGGAGATGTCCTGGGTCGCCAGATTCAACCAGGCAAAGCCGGCCGGGCCGATGGCCATGCCCAGAACCAGACACACCGCCGAAGTGGTCACCGGCAGCCAGCGCAGGTAGGACGAAGTCAGTGCCAGGGTGAGCAGCACCGCGCCAAACACTGCCACCCAGGCGATAAAGCCCATTAACCGACAGTAGCGCGCAGGTACTCAGGGGTGAGCACGTTGAACCACAACAGAATCATCGACACCAGGATTGTCACCAGTACCAGCAGCCCGACACCCCAGACGCATGCCGAGTTGAGCAAGCCTTGTTCCTTGCGCTCATGCATGAAGGTCGGCAAACCGACGAACAGCAGGAAGGTCGAGTAGGCCGAAGCCGCCCCCAACACCACAATCGCCAGCCAGCGACTGGGGTACAGACCGGCAATGCCGGCGAGGAAAAAAGGCGTGGCGGTATACGCGGCAAAGCCTATGCACTGATTGATCGTCGGCCGGGCCTCGAAGGCGCGGGACATCCAGCGGATGAACAGGCCCATCACCGCTATGCCGATCAGAATGGCCACATACAGCATGGCGCACAGTTGCAGGGCGCTCTGGGTACTGAGTCGAACCGTTTCGTTCTCCGCCAGGCTCCAGCCTACGTAGGTGGTCCCGATAAACAGGCACACGGCCGGAATCAAGGCGAGCAGCAGCAGGTGAGGGAGATAGTGACGTGGGTGGGCTTCCTCTTCCTTGCGAATATCCGTCCACGCGAAGTTGGGTTGGGTGAACAGCTTGACGATAGGTGCGGACATGACGACCTCCAGGCTTGGAACAACCGCCATAACAGTGGCTATACGGTGTTGAGCGCTGGAGACGGCATCGGGTTCATTTTTTTCGGCACACTCATAAAATCGGTTTGCCGCCCGTGACGCCAAATCGCTGGCCGGTAATGTAGCTGGCTTCATCCGAAGCCAGCAGCACGTAGATCGGCGCGACCTCGACCGGTTGACCGGGGCGGCCAAGGGGCGTGTTGGCGCCGAAATCCTGCACGCTCTCATCGGGCATGGTCGAGACGATCAGTGGCGTCCAGATGGGCCCAGGCGCCACGCTGTTGACCCGGATATTCTTCGGCCCGAGCATTTGCCCAAGCCCGGCGGTGAAGTTGGCAATGGCGCCCTTGGTCGTGGCATAGGCCAACAGGGTGGGGTTGGGCATGTCGGAATTGACGGAACTGCTGTTGATGATCGAGCTACCCGGCTTCATGTACTTGAGCGCAGCCTGGCAAACCCGGAAAATCGCCGTGATGTTGACGTCGAAAGTCATCACCCATTCTTCATCAGCGATGTCTTCGAGACTGTCGTGTGTCATCTGGAAGGCGGCGTTGTTGACCAGTACGTCGATGCGGCCGAAGCGTTCGACGGTTTTTTCCACCAGTTCCAGGCAGTGCGCCCGCTGTGCCAGGTCCCCGGACAGCAGCAGGCACTGGCGGCCGGCCTGCTCGACCCAGCGCGCGGTCTCCCGGGCGTCTTCGTGCTCGTTGAGGTAAGCGATGACCACATCGGCGCCTTCACGGGCATAGGCAATCGCCACCGCCCGGCCAATGCCGCTGTCGCCACCGGTGATCAGGGCAATCTTGCCCGCAAGGCGACCGGAGCCTTTGTAGCTTTGCTCGCCGCAGTCGGGGTAGGGGTCCATTTTACGTTGAGAGCCGGGGACCGGTTGTGGCTGCTTGGGGAAGGGGGGGCGTGGGTAGTCGTTCATCGTCAATCTCCGGTCTCAAGGCTAGGGAGTCAAAGGGTTGACCCTGACGTTTTGTCTTGAGTTCGGTTGGATTTCGGATGAGCGTGCGCTAACCCGGGTAACACACAGCGCCCTTGTGGGAGCGGGCTTGCTCGCGAAGGCGATGTGTCAATTCACGCATGGGTGACTGGCACACCGCCTTCGCGAGCAAGCCCGCTCCCACAGGGGGATTAATCAGGCCTGCCGGTTACGCAAACTGCGCTCCATGCGCGCGATGCCTTCTTCGAGCAGCGACCGTGGGCAGCCGAAGTTCAGGCGCACGAACTGTTGGCACTCATCGCCGAAGTCCAGCCCGGCGCTCAGGCCGACCCGGGCCTCGTCGAGGAAGAACTGCTGCGGGTTGTCCAGGCCCAGTGCCGAGCAATCGAGCCACGCCAGGTAGGTACTTTGCGGCACGTGCATGCTGATGCCCGGCAAACGGCTGCGCACGGCATCGACCAGATAGTCGCGGTTGCCCTGCAGGTAGTCCTTGAGCTGTGCCAGCCAGGGCGCCGCTTCGCTGTAGGCGACGCGGGTGGCCTCCATGCCCAGCGGGTTGACGCTGTCGACCATACCGCAGCGGGCCTGGTTGACCCGCTCGCGCAGGTGGCTGTCCTGAATGATCATGAACGAGGTTTTCATGCCGGCGATGTTATACGCCTTGCTCGCCGACATCAGCGTGATGGTGCGCTGGGCAACCTGCGGGCTCAGGGTCGCTATCGGAGTGTGCTGGCGGCCGTCGAAACACAGCTCGGCGTGGATTTCGTCGCTAATGATCCAGGCGTCCTGCTCCAGGCAGATGTCGGCAATCGCTTGCAGTTCTTCCCGGGGGAACGCCTTGCCCAGCGGGTTGTGCGGGTTGCTCAACAGCAGCGCACCACCGCCTTGCAACGACTGGCTCAAGGTATCGAGCGGCGTGGCATAGGTGCCGTCCGCGCGGGTGTCAAAATTCAGTTCGACCTTGTTCAGCCCCCAATGGCCAGGCGCGTGGCGCAGCGGCGGATAGTTGGGGACTTGCACGACAACGTTCTGTTGCGCCTGCACCAGTGCCTTGAGTGCCATGTTGACGCCTGACTCGACACCCGGCAGGAAAATCAGCGCCTGGGGTTCGACGCGCCAGGCGTATTTGTTCCAGAGGTCGGCGACGATAGCCTCGCGCAGGTCTTGCTGGGCCACGCTGTAGCCGACCATCGGGTGCTCCAGACGCTTTTGCAGGGCCTGGATGATTACCGGCGGCGCGGCGAAATCCATGTCGGCCACCCACATTGGCAACACGTCAGCCGGGTAGCGGCTCCATTTGGTGCTGCCAGTGCCGTGGCGGTCGAACACCTGATCAAAATCGTAAGTCATGGAAGGTCTCGTAAAGGCGGGTTGTGCAGGGTCGCCATGATAAGCCCATGGCCCTTTGGGGGCGAGCCTGCTCGCCTTGATGATTTGGGCCACCCAACCGGCCCCACAGGGTTTTGTGTGTGCACCAAATCTGGCCGACGGTCGGTTTTCACACCGTGCGCCAATACCTTGACTAAAGTGTCAAATGTCGGCAGCCAGGCTGCTGGCACCGTGGTTGTTCAAAAAGGCCCGGCCATGCACCGGGTTCCACCTGATCAGGAGTGCACGATGGATCTCAGCCGTCGTCAATTCTTCAAGGTCGCCGGTATCGGCCTTGCAGGCTCTAGCCTGGGTGCGTTGGGTATGGCCCCGACGCCTGCGTTTGCCGAACAGGTGCGTCACTTCAAGCTTGCCCACACCCATGAAACCCGCAACACCTGCCCTTATTGCTCGGTCGGTTGCGGCTTGATCATGTACAGCCAGGGCGATGCCTCCAAGAATGTCGCGCAAAATATCATTCACATCGAAGGTGACGCCGACCATCCGGTCAACCGCGGCACCCTGTGCCCAAAAGGCGCCGGCCTGCTCGACTTCATTCACAGCCCCGGCCGCCTGCAGTACCCGCAGGTGCGCAAGCCCGGCAGCAGCGAATGGACGCGCATGTCCTGGGATGAAGCACTCGATCGTGTCGCCAACCTGATGAAGGCCGACCGCGACGCCAACTTTATCGAGAAGAACGCGGCAGGCCAGACGGTGAACCGCTGGCTGACCACCGGTTTCCTCGCGGCCTCGGCGGCGTCCAACGAAGCGGGTTACATCACCCACAAGGTCATTCGCAGTCTTGGCATGCTGGGGTTCGATAACCAGGCGCGTGTCTGACACGGCCCGACGGTGGCAAGTCTTGCCCCGACGTACGGCCGTGGTGCCATGACCAACCACTGGACCGATATCGCCAACGCGAATCTGGTTCTGGTGATGGGTGGCAACGCAGCAGAAGCGCATCCGTGCGGCTTCAAATGGGTGACCGAAGCCAAGGCGCACAACAAGGCGCGGCTGATCGTGGTCGACCCGCGGTTTACCCGCACAGCATCCGTGGCCGACTATTACGCCCCCATCCGCACCGGTACCGACATCGCCTTCATGGGCGGGCTGATCAATTACCTGCTGACCGAGGACAAGATCCAGCACGAGTACGTGCGCAACTACACCGACGTCTCGTTCATCGTCAAAGCCGGCTATGGCTTCGAGGACGGAATCTTCAGCGGCTACGATGCGGCCAAGCGCGTATATACGGATAAATCCGGCTGGGGTTATGAGCTCGGGGAAGACGGTTTTGCCAAGGTCGACCCGACCCTGCAGGACCCGCGCTGCGTCTATCAACTGATGAAGCAGCACTACAGCCGCTACAACATCGACCTGGCCAGCCAGATCTGCGGGATGCCGGTCGATGCCATGCAGAAAATCTGGGAGGAGATCGCCACTTGCTCGCAACCGGGCAAGACCATGACCATCCTCTACGCCCTGGGCTGGACCCAGCATTCGATCGGCGCGCAGATCATCCGCAGCGCGGCCATGGTGCAACTGCTGCTGGGCAACGTCGGCATGCCTGGCGGCGGGGTCAATGCCTTGCGCGGGCACTCCAATATCCAGGGCCTGACCGACCTCGGCCTGTTGTCCAACTCGCTGCCCGGCTACCTGACATTGCCGGTGGATGCCGAGCAGGATTACAACGCCTACATTATCAAGCGCACCCAGAAACCGTTGCGCCCGGGGCAGTTGTCCTATTGGCAGAACTACGGCAAGTTCCACGTCAGCCTGATGAAGGCCTGGTACGGCGCCAACGCCACGGCGGAAAACAATTGGGCCTACGACTACCTGCCCAAACTCGACATTCCCAACTACGACATCCTCAAGGTGTTCGACCTGATGGGCCAGGGCAAGGTCAACGGCTACATGTGCCAGGGTTTCAACCCGATCGCCGCGTTGCCCGACAAGAACCGGGTGATGGCGGCGCTGGCAAAACTGAAATGGCTGGTGGTGATGGACCCGCTGGCCACCGAAACCTCTGAGTTCTGGCGCAATGTCGGGCCTTACAACGATGTTAAGAGCGCCGACATCCAGACCGAAGTCATTCGGCTGCCCACCACCTGTTTCGCCGAGGAGGATGGCTCGCTGGTCAATAGCAGCCGCTGGCTGCAATGGCACTGGAAAGGCGCCGACGGTCCGGGTGAAGCGCACACCGACATACGGATCATGAGCGAGCTGTTCCTGCGCCTGCGTCAGCGCTATCAGGCTGATGGCGGGGTATACCCCGATCCGATGCTGAAACTGTCATGGCAGTACAAAATCCCCGAGGAACCATCACCGGAGGAAGTGGCCAAGGAGATCAACGGCTACGCCACTACCGACTTCACCGACGCCACCGGCGTTGCGGTCAAGGCCAATGCGCAACTGGCCGGGTTCGGCCAGCTCAAGGACGACGGCAGCACCGCCTCAGGTTGCTGGATCTTCTGCGGCAGCTGGACCGAGCTGGGCAACCAGATGGCCCGGCGCGACAACAATGATCCCTATGGCATGCACCAGCATCAGGGCTGGGCCTGGGCCTGGCCGGCCAACCGGCGGATTCTCTACAACCGCGCCTCGGCTGACGTGCAAGGCAAACCCTGGGATGCGAAAAAGCGCCTGGTGTGGTGGAACGGCAAACTCTGGACCGGCACCGATGTGCCGGACTTCAAGGCTGACGTGGCACCGGAAGCGGGTATGAATCCGTTCATCATGAACCCTGAAGGCGTGGCGCGATTCTTTGCCGTCGACAAGATGAACGAAGGGCCATTCCCCGAACACTACGAGCCGTTCGAGACGCCCATCGGCATCAATCCGCTGCACCCGCAAAACAAGCAGGCCACCAGCAACCCGGCGGCGCGGATCTTCGACTCGGTGTGGGACACCCTTGGCGTGGCCAAGGACTACCCATACGCCGCCACCAGCTATCGCCTGACCGAGCATTTTCACTTCTGGAGCAAGCACTGCAAGCTCAACGCGATCGCCCAGCCGGAGCAATTCGTCGAAATCGGCGAAGTGCTGGCCAAGGAGAAAGGCATAGCCGCCGGTGACCGGGTGCGGGTCAGCAGCAAGCGCGGCTTTATCGAAGCAGTGGCGGTGGTGACCAAGCGGATTCGTCCACTGCAGGTCAACAATCAAGTGGTGCACCAGATCGGCATTCCGTTGCATTGGGGCTTTACCGGGCTCACGCGCCACGGTTACCTGACCAACACCCTGGTGCCGTTCCTCGGCGATGGCAACACCCAGACCCCGGAATCCAAGTCATTCCTGGTCAACGTGGAGAAAGTCTAAATGGCCAGCCAAGACATCATCGCCCGTTCGGCCACCACCACCGTGCCGCCTTCGGTGCGCAACCTGGAGGAAGTCGCCAAGCTGATCGACACCACCAAGTGCATAGGTTGCAAGGCCTGCCAGGTGGCTTGTTCGGAATGGAACGAGCTGCGTGACGAGGTCGGGCACAATCACGGCACCTACGACAACCCCCAGGACCTCACGGCCGAGACCTGGACGTTGATGCGCTTTACCGAGCACGAAACCGACGCCGGCAATCTTGAATGGCTGATCCGCAAGGACGGCTGTATGCACTGCGCCGAACCCGGTTGCCTGGCGGCGTGCCCCAGCCCCGGGGCGATCATCAAGCACGCCAACGGCATCGTCGACTTCAACCAGGATCATTGCATCGGCTGTGGTTACTGCATCACCGGTTGTCCGTTCAACATTCCGCGTATTTCGCAAAAGGACCACAAGGCCTACAAGTGCACTTTGTGCTCGGACCGGGTGGCGGTAGGTCTGGAGCCGGCCTGCGTGAAAACCTGCCCGACCGGGGCCATCGTGTTCGGCACCAAAGTCGACATGAAGGAGCACGCCGCCGAGCGCATCGTCGACCTCAAGAGTCGCGGCTTCGAACACGCCGGCCTGTACGACCCGCAAGGGGTTGGCGGTACCCACGTGATGTACGTGTTGCACCACGCCGACACGCCGCAGTTGTACGCCGGGCTGCCCAGCGCGCCGGTCATCAGCCCCTTGGTAGGCCTGTGGAAAGGCATCAGCAAACCCCTGGCGCTGCTGGCCATGGGCGCGGCGGTGCTGGCCGGGTTCTTCCACTATGTGAGGGTCGGACCGCAACTGGTCGAAGAGGATGAACAACCTGACCTTGCGGATACTTCCGTGCATCAGGTCGATCCCTCGGTGCACACCTTCGATCCCCGTGGGGAGGACCGGCCATGAGTCGTAAAACCATCCTGCGCTACACCAGCAACCAGCGCACCAACCACTGGCTGGTGGCGATTGTGTTCTTCATGGCCGGTTTGTCCGGGCTGGCGTTGTTCCACCCGGCGCTGTTCTGGCTGAGCAACCTGTTCGGTGGAGGGCCCTGGACGCGCATCCTGCATCCGTTCATGGGTGTAGTGATGTTCGTGCTGTTCCTCGGCCTGGTGTTTCGTTTTTGGCGCGCCAACTATTTCATTGCCAATGACCGCTTGTGGCTCAGGCGCATTGACCGGGTGATGCGTAACGAAGAGGAGGGCGTGCCCGCCATCGGCAAATACAACCCCGGGCAGAAGTTGCTGTTCTGGACTTTACTGCTGTGCATGCTGGGTTTGCTGTTGACTGGCCTGGTGATCTGGCGCGCGTATTTCAGCGACTACTTTGGTATCACCACGATTCGCTGGGCGATGCTGTTACATGCGTTGGCGGGGTTTGTGCTGATCCTCTGCATCATTGTGCACATCTACGCCGGGATATGGATCAAGGGCTCGGTCAGCGCAATGATGCATGGCCGGGTCAGCCGCGCCTGGGCGAAGAAACACCATGAACTCTGGTACCGCGAGGTGACTCGCGACGAGGCGCCGCAACCACCGATCAGGAAAAAGGGCTGAGCCTTTGGCAACCATTCTCGAACCCGGACAAATCGAAGCGGCGGCCAGTTCGCCGCCGTTTCTCTACCTGCCACCCCACAACCTGTTCAGCCTGCGTGCGATGCGCCTGGAGCATCTGGCCGAGGGACATGCGTTGGCCGATTACCTGCTTCTTATCGCCGGCGTCTGTCGGACGCAGCAGCGGGTGCTCGACGATCCGCCCTTGAGCGAGCCGCTGGACCGCCAGCGCATCGACTTGTGCCAGCAACACGGCTTGCCACCCTTTGCCGCAGACAGCCTGGTGCGGGAGGACGACTGGCAGCTGTACCTCGATGCCTTCCTGCAACATTATGCCGTGCCAGAGCAACCGGCCGTGGCCGACGCCGTTGCGACGATACGCGCCGCCAACTCCGGGCAACGGCGTGCCTGGGCAGTCGCGCTGGTCAGCGGTCAGTTTTCCATGGTGCCAGCGGCGCTGGTGCCATTTCTGGGCGCGGCCCTGCAGACGGCCTGGAGCCACTGGCTGCTGAGTACGCCGGACTTGAAATTGACGCCGGGTGACAGCCTCAGCCAATGCCCGGCCTGCGGCTCACCGGCCATGGCCGGGGTGATCCGCCATCGCGGCAAGCACAACGGCTTGCGCTATCTGGCCTGTTCCCTGTGTGCCTGCGAGTGGCATGTGGTGCGGGTCAAATGCGTGTATTGCGAACAGAGCAAGGGGCTTGAGTATCTCAGTCTTGAAGACGAACGCCACGCCGCCAATCAGGCGCCGCTGCGCGCCGAGATGTGCCCGGGCTGCAACAGCTATCTGAAGTTGCTCTACCTGGAAAACGACGCCGATGCCGAGCCGCTGTCGGCGGACCTGTCCAGCCTGCTGCTGGACATGCGCCTGGCCCAGGACGGTTATCAGCGCCTGGCACCGAATCTGATGCTGGCACCGGGAGACGAATGACCACAGCGTCTACACTCTGGCGCGACGGTTATTGGTTTTCAGGAGCACCCGATGTCCGCACGCGGTAGCAGCCAACCCCTGCGTCTGCCTTCCATCGACAGCCTGCTGCGTCACCCGGCATGCCAGCCGCTGGCCGGGCGCTATGGGCGCGATGCCTTGCTGGCCACCTTGCGCCAACTGCTCGATGAACTGCGCGAAGGGGTGCAGCAAGGGTTGCTCGAAGCGGTTGAGATCAGCCCTGAAGTGCTGGCGGGCAGGGCTGGCGAACGTTTACAGGCACAACATCGCAGCCATGTGCGTCGGGTATTCAATCTCACTGGCACGGTGCTGCACACCAACCTCGGGCGGGCATTGTTGCCGCAGGAGGCCATAGATGCGGTGCAGATTGCCGCGCGCTATCCGCTCAATCTGGAGTTCGACCTGCACACTGGCAAGCGCGGCGATCGCGACGACTTGATCGAAGGGCTGATCCGCGAGCTGACCGGTGCCGAAGCGGTGACCGTGGTCAACAACAACGCCGCCGCAGTGCTGCTGGCCCTCAACAGCCTGGGCGCGCGCAAGGAAGGCATCATTTCCCGGGGCGAGCTGATCGAAATCGGCGGCGCCTTCCGCATTCCCGACATCATGGCCCGGGCCGGAGTGAAGCTGCATGAAGTTGGCACCACCAACCGCACCCATGCCCGCGATTACGAAGCGGCCATCGGCCCGCGCAGCGGCTTGATCATGCGTGTGCACGCAAGCAACTACAGCATCCAGGGTTTCACCACCAGCGTGCCGACTGCGCAACTCGCAACGCTGGCCCATCAACATGGCCTGCCGCTGCTCGAGGACCTCGGCAGCGGCAGTCTGCTGGATCTGACCCGCTGGGGCCTGCCCGCCGAACCGACCGTGCGCCAGGCGCTGCTCGATGGCGCGGACATCGTCACCTTCAGTGGCGACAAACTTCTTGGCGGCCCCCAGGCCGGGTTGATCGTCGGGCGCAAGGACCTGATCGCCAGAATCAAGAAGAACCCGCTGAAACGCGCGTTACGGGTCGACAAGCTGACCCTCGCAGCCCTCGAAGCCGTACTGGGCTTGTACCGCAACCCGGATCGACTGGCCGAACGCTTGCCCAGCCTGCGCTTGCTGACCCGGCCCCAAGCCGACATCCTCGCCCAGGCCGAGCGCTTGCAACCTTCACTGGCGCAAGCATTAGGCGACACCTGGGCTGTGAGCGCGCAGAAGGCGCAGGGCATGATCGGCAGCGGCAGCCAACCGGTGGCGCGGCTTCCCAGTGCGGCGCTGTGCCTTCGTCCGCTGGTATCGAAACGCCTGCGCGGACGCAGCCTGCTCAATCTTGAGGCGGCCTTTCGCGGCTTGCCGGTACCGGTGCTCGGGCGCCTTGACGACGACGCCCTGTGGTTGGACCTGCGGCAACTGGACGATGAACCGGCGTGGCTGGCGCAGCTCGATCAGTTGCAGGTGGAGGGCCGGGCAGGGTGATTGTTGGCACCGCAGGACACATCGACCACGGCAAGACTGCACTGCTCCAGGCCCTGACCGGCCAGGCCGGTGACCGCCGCCGGGAAGAGCGTGAGCGCGGCATGACCATCGACCTCGGTTACCTTTACGCCGCGCTGGAGCCGGGCGCCGCCCTGACCGGTTTCATCGACGTGCCCGGCCATGAGCGCTTCACCCATAACATGCTCGCCGGCGCCCAAGGCATTGATCTGGTATTGCTGGTGGTGGCCGCCGATGACGGCGTGATGCCGCAGACCCGCGAGCATCTGGCGATCGTCGAGCTGCTGGGCATTCCCCGGGCGCTGGTGGCGATCAGCAAGTGTGACCGGGTTGACGCGGCCAGGGTCGCTGAGGTTCGCGAGCAGATCCAGGCGCTGCTGGCTCCCGGGCCTTATGCCGATGCGCCAATAACGGCGTTATCGAGTGTGACGGGCGAAGGTGTCGAGCCCCTGCGTGAACTGTTGCTACAGGCGCAGCGCAATGTGCGGCAACGCAGTACCGAGGGCGGCTTTCGACTGGCGATCGACCGCACATTCAGCGTCGCCGGCGCCGGGATCGTGGTCACTGGCACGGCATTGTCCGGGCGGGTCGCAGTGGGTGATACCTTGCTGCTGGGCCCCCAGGGCAAACCCGTGCGCATTCGCGGTTTGCATGCGCAGAACCAGCCTGCGGATGGTGCGTTTGCCGGTCAGCGCGTGGCCTTGAACCTGAGCGCCGAACGCTTGGCACTGGAGCAGATTCATCGGGGCCATTGGTTGCTGGCTGATACGTTGTACGCGCCGACTTTGCGCCTGGATATCGACATGCAATTGCTGCCCGCCGAGGCGCGGGCGTTCGAACACTTCCAGCCGGTGCATGTGCATGTGGGTACCCAGGACGTGACCGGGCGCGTGGCGTTGCTGCAGGGGGCCAGCCTGGCACCGGGCGGGCGGATGTTCGCGCAGTTGCTGCTCAATACACCGGTTCAGGCGGTCAAAGGCGATCGGTTGATCCTGCGTGATCAGAGCGCCCAGCGCACCCTTGGTGGTGGTCGCGTGCTCGATCCCTTTGCCCCGACCCGACAACGCCGCAGCCCCGAGCGCCTGGCGCAGTTGCAGGCGCTGGTCAGCAGTTCTCGGCTGGAGGACGTGCTGCCGGCGTTGCTGGCCCACAGCGACAGCGGGCTCGATCCGCGTCTTCTGGAGCGTCAGTTCAACCAGCCACGCAGCACCTGGGTTTTACCCGATGACGTACGCCTGATCGATACCCGCCAGGGCCCCTTGCTGTTCAGCACCCCTCGCTGGGAAGCCTTGAAAACGCCACTGCTGGAACACCTCGCACGCTTCCATGAACTGGAGCCGGACCAGATGGGCCCGGATCGGGATCGCCTGCGCCGCTTTAGCGCCAGTGCCCTGGAGCGACCGACATTCCTCAGTTTGCTCGACGAGATGATGGCCAGCGGCGCCATTGCCAGCAACGGGCCATGGCTGCATCTGCCCGGGCATCAGGTGCGCTTGAGCGAAGCGGACGAAGCCCTTTGGCAAAAGCTTCAACCCTTGTTCGAAACTGCCGGGTTTGATCCGCCATGGGTGCGCAACCTGGGGCATGACGAGGCGACCGTGCGCACACTGCTGCGCAAAATGGCGCGCCTGGGACTGGTCCATCAAGTGGTCCGTGATCTGTTCTACCCCGACAGCATGATCCGCCGATTGGCGGCTATGCTTGTGCAACTGGCGGACGCCGACCCGGTGATCCAGGTGGCGGCGTTTCGTGACGCGGTGGGTCTGGGGCGCAAGCGCAGCATCCAGATTCTTGAATACTTCGACCGCATCGGCCTGACCCGGCGCATGGGCGACCGACGCCAGATCCGCCGGGACAACGCACTGGCCCTGGGCACAGGAGACTGATTCAAGGGCAAGATTTCAAGGAAGGCAATCGCGCCCGGTGGCGCGGCCGGGCTTCAAACCCGGTTGGGGACGGCATCCGTTCCCGGGCAGGTTCGACTCCGGCTGCCTTCCGCCATTTTCCGCAAAAACCCGGTACACCAACGACCCTGTAGGAGCGAGCCTGCTCGCGATGAGGCCGGCCCATCCAACATCACTGGCGCCTGACACGCCGCCATCGCTGGCAGGCCAGCTCCCACAGGGGAATGTGGCCGTACGCAGATTTTGTGTCCGCTGCAGACTCACTGTAGGAGCGAGCCTGCTCGCGATGAGGCCGGCCAATCCAACATCACCGGCGCCTGACACGCCGCCATCGCTGGCAGGCCAGCTCTCCCACAGGGGAATGTGGCCGTACGCAGATTTTGTGCCCGCTGCAGAGTCACTGTAGGAGCGAGCCTGGTCGCGAAGGTCGTGAACGATTACGCGTGTTAACCGGGTTGCAGGTCATCATGCTGGCGGACCTGGCCGTCAACCGGATAACGTCGCCCCGCTGGAATAAACATTGAACCAGGTGGTGAGGGAGCCAGCTTCCTCGCCACAGCAGGTGAGCTCAATAGATTCCTGGAGATCAAGCGCCTCTACTTTCTCCCCCGTCGTCTTTGTTCGGCGAACGTACCTTGGTTTACACCGACGTGGACTTGCGCACTACTACGCCTTGTTGGCCCCTAAAGACTTCAAGAAATAAACCACCAGTTCGGTCTCTGTGAAACCCAGAGCCTCATGCATGGCGTGGCTTCCCTGGTTATCCAGCAGTGCGTCCGAAGCCAACTCGGTGCATCCCATTTCTTCGGCCCACTGCTGGATACCCGCAACGAGTTGTCGCGCTATGCCTTGGCCCCGACTGGCGGGCTGGACGTACAGTCCTTCGAGAAAGGCCACAGGCGATGAATCGGTACCGTTGACATAGTCCGCTCGGAGCGAAGCCTCGGCAAACCCTGAAGCATTGCCCTGTTCATCAACGAAGATCAGTACCAGATAGCGCTCTGGCGCGCTCAGTATGGTGTTTTTGACATGGTCATTGTCCGAAGCGGAATCCGGCCACAGAGCAACACGCAGGGGCAGCCAACCATCATGGTCGAGCAAAGTGCAGCGCTTTATCATTTAGGGAGAACCGAAGGAATAATTGATGAATATCATAGGTCATCCTCGATCAGGCTTGAACGGTCAGCTCGCTCTTCCCAAGTGCGCCTGACGCGCCGCCATCGCCGGCAGGCCAGCTCCCACAGGACTTGTGTCATGCGCGGATGCCGAATTCCCCATACAAACCTGGAGCTGGCTTGCCAGTGATGAGGCCCTCACATCCACCATCTTTGGCGGCTGACACGCCGCTATCGCTGGCAAGCCAGCTCCTGCAGGGGATTGGTGTCGAGCGCGGAATCAGCGGGTAGGCGCTTCGGCAAATCTGACATCCATTCATCGCTGAACTAGGCTGCGTTAGAAACCCTTGTCCTGAATCTTTGTGATGAAAGGAACCAAGCCATGCGCAGCAGGCTGCTCGCGGTATTGTTTACTGTCTTCGGGCTGTTCTGGTCAGTGTTGCTCTGGGCCGAGGATGCACCGCAGGTGGTTGACGCTCCCGCTGAATTGAAAGTGGCCAACCGCAGCATCATGGTGTTTCGCGCGACCATGCTGGGCGAAACACCGGTTTCTCGGGTCAAGCGGGCGAAGACGGTGATTATTGAAGCGCTGGATGAGGCGCAGGACCTTAACGTCACCCTAGACCCGGTGCTCAACAGCTACATGGTGCTGCTGGGCAGCAGGCGCGCGTTTATCGTGACGCCAAAGGATTTCGACCCCACTGAATTCGACTCGGCGCAGCAGGCCGCCGAAGCCGCGGCCGCAAAACTCAGCCAGGTGGTGGCGGAAGTCCATGAGTCTCGCAGCCTGCGCTTGATAATCTGGTCAGTGGGGGCTGTCTTGCTCGCCACGGCTATCTACCTGGGCCTGCTCCTTGGCATGGTGTTTGTGCGCCGCAAACTACTGGCCAAACTACCCGGGCTGATGCGTCGACATACCCAGGCGCTGAAGGTCGGGCAAGTACCGCTGATTGACGCCAATTACCTGTATCCAGTGGTCAGCCGCCTGCTGGAGTTGCTGCGCTGGGCCCTGGTATTGCTGCTCACCTACGAGTGGCTGGGTTTTGTCCTGTCGCGGTTTCCCTACACCCGGCCATGGGGCGAAAGCCTCAATAACTATCTGCTGAATGTCGCCGACTATCTACTGGAAGGGATCCTCGGGGCCATCCCCGGGATTGGCGTGGCCCTGGCGATCTTTTTCATCGCCCGCGGTGTAAGCGCCTTCTCTCACAGGGTTCTGCGGCGCATGTCCGGCCCCGGCACTGTCAGTTGGCTGAACCATGAAACCCTGCAACCGACCCAACGCCTGACGTCCCTGGCGATCTGGCTGTTTGCCCTGGCCATGGCCTATCCCTACTTGCCGGGAGCCGGCACCGATGCCTTCAAAGGCCTGTCGGTGCTGATCGGACTGATGATTTCCCTGGGGGCGTCCAGTGTGGTGGGCCAGGCGGCCGCCGGATTGATCCTGACCTACACCCGTACCCTGCGGCCGGGCGAGTTCGTGCGTATTGGCGATCACGAAGGTACCGTCACAGAACTGGGCATGTTCACCACCAGCATCCGCACAGGTCTGGGCGAGGTTCTGACATTGCCCAACTCAATGATCACCAGTGCAGTCACCAAGAACTATTCGCGGGTCGTTCAGGGCCCCGGTTATGTGGTCGATACGGTGGTGACCATCGGCTACGACACGCCGTGGCGGCAGGTCGAAGGGATGTTGCTGGAAGCGGCCCGGCGCACTCCCGGCATTCTGGAGAAACCACCGGCGCAGGTATTCCAGACGGCATTGTCGGACTTTTATCCCGAATACCGCCTGGTGGCCCAGGCCATTCCGAGCGAGCCCCGGCCGCGCGCGGTGTTGCTGAGCATGCTGCACGCCAATATCCAGGATGTGTTCAACGAGTACGGCGTGCAGATCATGTCGCCGCACTATCTGGGCGATCCGCAGGAAGAGAAGTGGGTACCCAGAGACAAGTGGTTCACCGCGCCTGTGCAGGAGCCGAAGGACATCTGACTGCCGGCAGAGTGCCCGGTGTCAATCGTCCAGTGAAAACTGACGCGTTGGCTTTTGATCTTGTCATTGATCCCGTCCACCGCTGTCGAGTGATCAGGACCACGCGCAATCTGCGGGGCGATAGATATTTAATTGATTAAAATGCTTATTGCGTCAGGCGATTTTTATCGCTGAACGCAAGATTACATATAAACAGTATTCACTGTTTTGATGGCTGCGACAGGGTCTTTGCAATCAGTCGCTTATGATTTTTTTGCGTGAACTCTGAACACATTGCTCGCATTGTCAGCTCTTTCCGATAGCCAAGTAGGATGCTTCCTTTTTCGTTGATTCTCTGCTGGCGGCTCGTAGTAACTGGCAAGAATTATGGTGGAATAAAGTGTTGGCGCCTTGACTTCCCTGCCCATAGTTCAAACCGCCTGTAGCGGGGTATTTCTCCGCGTCAAATCATAAAAGTGGAGAAATCATGGCTAATCCCTATCGCGAGCTTCTGACAACCCCCGGGGTAATGGGGTTAGTCATCGCGAGTTCCATTGCCCGTCTACCGCACGCCATGATCGGCATCGGCATCATTACCATGTTGGTGCAGCATACCGGGTTGTATTGGCTGGCCGGTGCTGTCGCAGGTACTTTTACCCTGGCCAATGCCTTGATCGGCCCACGAGTGTCGAAACTCGTTGATCAGCGCGGTCAGAGTCGAGTCCTGCCCCTGGTGACGGCCTTCAGCGTTGGCATGTTGCTGGCACTGATACTTGCTGTCTATATGAGTGCCCCGGCCGTATTGCTTTTTATTCTTGCGGCACTGGCGGGTGCGATGCCCAGCATGCCCGCCATGATAAGGGCGCGCTGGACACAGCTTTTCCGTGGCAAGCCGCAACTACACACGGCCTTCTCGCTGGACACGGTACTGACTGAACTCGCCTTTATTATCGGCCCACCCATCGCCATTGGCTTGAGTACGAGTTTCTTCGCCGAAGCCGGCCCCCTTGCCGCGGTGGTGCTGCTGATTATCGGCGTCACGGCTTTTCTGCTGCAGCGTCAGACCGAGCCGAAGGTCGTCGTATCCAGCAGCAAAAGCACAGGTTCGACCTTGTTTATCCCTGGTGTTCGCACCATCGTGGTGGCGCTTCTGGTGATGGGGGTGATCGGCGGATCAATCGATGTGGCTGTGGTTGCTTTCGCCAACGAACAAGGTTGGCCCGCGTCTGCCAGTTTCATCCTCGCGGCCTATGCCCTCGGCTCATTGATCACTGGCCTGACATTCGGCATGTTGAGGCTCACCCTGTCGATTGAAAAGCAGTTCCTTGCAGGAGTGTTGGTAACAGCGGTAACGGGCGTGCTGCCGATTTTCTCTGTGGATGTCTACATCCTTGCCGGGATGCTTTTTGTAGCAGGCAGTTCGTTCGCACCCACTATGGTCATTGTCATGAATCTTGGTTCGATCATCGTTCCATCGTCCAGGATCACCGAAGGGCTGACCTGGATGACGACAGGTATAAGCACCGGCGTAGCGCTCGGTGGGGTACTTGCGGGCCTGGTCATCGACGTCTACGGCGCGCGGGCAGGGTTCGGTGTTGGTATTGTCGCGGGGGTCGTATTGGTTGTGGTCGTGCTGCTCGGTATGCGAATACTTCGCGCCGCGCCGGCGATGTACCCCGAGGCGACCGTTCAGTAATTGGCACTGCTGCACCAGTGACAGGACCCAATCAGAAAACAGTTCACCTCCAGAGCCTGTCAGGGTAAGCGCTGCTTTGAACATGGATCGAGCCCGGATTCACCCGGGCTGATCGCTGCTATCTGATCAGGGGTTGGTGGCAAAGGGGCAGGGTCAGTGCCGTCCCCTTTTTGGCGCCTTTCAGGCCGTGGCGCTGACGCCTGCTCCTTTGTTCCGGGGCGCAATGTCATGCAGGGAAATCCGCGAAGTCTCGGGTAGCGCCAAGCCACCCGCCAGCGCCAGCAATGCCACCGCGATCAGATAGAACGCCGGTGACAGGTTGCTGCCGGTGGTGCTGATCAGCCACGTCGCCACCAGCGGGGCGGTACCGCCGAAGAGGGTGTAGGCCATGTTGTAGGTAATTGCCGAGGCGGTGTATCGGGTTCGGGTCGGGAAGGTTTCCGAAAGCAAGGCCGCAGTGACCACGCCACATAACACCGCGCCAATCGCCAGGAGCATGACGCCGACGATGGACGCGGCGAACGAGCCGGAACTGGCCATCAGGAACGATGGATACACCACCACGATCAGCAGGACGCAAGCGGTCACCACTGTCATTCGCCGACCGACCCGGTCCGAATACAACCCGGCGAGGGGGCAGATCGCCGCGGCGAACAGCAACGCAATCAGTGACACCAGCAACGCCGTTGCACGAGTGAGGCCACCGGCGACTTGCAGGTAGGTCGCGAAGTAGGTGGTGAACATATAGAACGACAGGGCCGTCAATGACACGAAGGCGCCCAGGCAGCAGATCGCCGCGCCATGGTTGCGCAGGGTTTCCTTGAGGGGGGAGTGCGCGACCGCATGGTCCTGGGTTACCGCCTGGAATGCCGGGGTCTCATCGAGTTTCCAGCGCAGGTAGAGTCCAACCAGGCCCAGCGGCGCGGCAACCAGGAACGGCAGGCGCCAGCCCCAGCTGCCCATCGCTTCGGCCGACAATGACGCCTCGAGTGCGTAGGCCACCACCGCTGCTGCGGCAAACGCGGAAAATGTCGACACAGGGATGAAGCTGCCGTACCAGGCGCGTTTATCACTTGGTGCATGTTCCATGAGGTAGGCACAGGCACCGGCGTATTCCCCGCCTGCGGAAAAGCCCTGGGCACAACGGATCAGCGATAGCAGCACCGGCGCCATGACCCCGATCGCGGCGTAGGTGGGCAGAAGACCGATCAAGGTCGTCGCCGCGGCCATCAGCAGAATCGTGATGGCCAGGGTGCGCTTGCGGCCGATCCGGTCGCCCAGCATGCCGAAGAAAATCCCGCCAAGGGGCCGAAACGCAAAGGCCACGGCAAACACCGCGAAGGTCTTGAGCAAGGCGGCGCTGGCATCGCCGCTGGGGAAAAATTGCTGGGCGATGGTCGTGGCCAGAAAACCATAGACGGCGAAGTCGAACCACTCGACAAAATTGCCGATGCCGGCAGCCACAATCACTTTCCTCAGCGTTTTTGCACTGACTTGTTCGGTAGCTGCATTCGTCATGGTGGACCCCGGCATTCCGTTAGTAAGCTTTCGATTATCCGGTCACAAGCCCAGGCGGTTTACCTCAAAAGTGTCATCGGCATAGTCAGGACCGACTTGCGGCTGTTGAATCTGGTGTCCAGCGTCCTCTGTCAATGACTTAAAAGATCGCCGCCTCCCGCAGGGAGTCGCCTAAACGTGTCGGAGCTGCTGAAGGCTGCGATCTTTAAAAGTGCACTCATCATTCCATTGGAACTCCCCATAACGCCGCTCCGTCATCTGCATTGAGGGGGGGCTGCGGCTGTTTCGTGGCGATCCCTGATAACGCTTTTTTTCATTCAGAAGGCGAGGGGCGACATGAACACTACAGACAGCGGCACCGATAGCCAGCCAGATAAACCTGATTCAGGAGGGCCAGAGCAAGGCTTTGAACACTTGAAGGAAAACGTCACAGAAGCATTGGGCGGCGCCCGGCAGCAGGCGGATGCGCAGTTCGGCCAATATCGCGATACCGCCGCCGACCAGATCGAGGCGCTGGCCCAGGGGGCGAAGTCTTTCGTTTCGGAACTGGAGGACAAGGACGCCCTTGGCATGTCCGACTACCTCGCGGACATGGCCGAATCCATGAGCGGGCTGGCCGGCAATCTGCGAGGCAAAAGTGCCGAACAGTTGCTCCATGACGGCGCCGACCTGGCCCGCAACAACCCTGCGTTGTTCATTGCCGGCAGCATTGCCCTGGGCTTTGGCCTGTCGCGCTTTCTCAAGGCCGGTGCCGCCCCCGCGGCGACATTTGCCGATTCCAGGGATCCGGCCGCAGACCATTCAATGCCTGCGTCAGGTGGTTTTGGAGCGCAGCGGCCCTACGAATCGCCCCTACCATCACACGCGGGTCAAGGCCCTGGCCTGGCCACTGGCATTACGCCGGCCGCGCCCAACGAGCAAGACCACACTTCGGACTTTGCTACTCGCCCGACCCCTGGTTCGACAAATTTCAATGGAGCACTGTGATGAACAGAGAAGATCCGGATTTCCCTGGCGCAAGACCGATGCCCGTACCTGATCCTGACGTTTCGGTCGTCGGCCTGCTACGGCAGTTGGCCCGCGAAGTGCCCGCGCTGTTCACCAAGGAACTGGCGCTGGCCAAAGCCGAGCTACAGACCAGCCTGACAACGCTCAAGGCAGGCATTGCCGGGGTCGCGAGCGGTGCGATTGTGCTGCTGGCAGGCTTCATCATCCTGTTGATGTCCGCCGTCTATGGGCTGAGCATCGTGATGGCGCCGTGGCTGGCTGCGCTGATTGTTGGCGTCGTGGTGATGATCGTCGGGTTCGCCATGCTCCAGGCTGGAAAAAAACAGTTCGAGCCGTCCCATTTAAAGCCTGACCGGACGCTGGACGCCTTGAACAAAGACCAGGAAGCGCTGCGCAGGAGAGTCTCATGAACAGTGAATTCGAATACGAGTCGCAGAAAAGTCCAGAGGCCATCGAGCGCGATATCGATGCGCAGCGGGAAAGCATCGGCAACATTGTCGACGCACTGGAAAGCAAGTTCACCCCGGGCCAGGCCTTCGATCAGGCGTTGTCTTTCATGCAGAACAACGGGACGACTTTCCTGAGCAACCTGGGCACCAGCGTGCGCAATAATCCCGTTCCAGCCGTGCTCACATCGGTTGGTTTGCTGTGGCTGATGATGAGCCAGAACCGTGCGCCGACGCCGCGCCTGACTTACCCCGTGACGCCGGATAAGAACAAGGCCGGAGAGTGGGCCGATGGCTTGGCGGAGGGTATCGACAGTGCGCGAGACCATTTGCACCAGACTGCCGACACGCTCAAAGAGGGTTATCAGAGCGTGAAAGACAAGGCGGCGAACCTGGGAGACAACCTCGGCGCGGCCAGCGACAACATCAGCCACGCCATGCACGACGCCAGCGACCGTTTGGTGCACAGCACGCAGGTAGTGGGTGATCAGTTGGGCCGTTTGCTCAAGGAACAACCGCTGATGGTCGCCGCTGCGGGTATTGCACTGGGCGCCATGCTCGGCGCGGCATTACCGTCGACGGCGACGGAGCAACGCTACATGGGCAAGACCAGCGCCGGCTTGGCCGACAAGGTCAAACAGCAGGCGCGGGAGGGGTTTGAGGCGGTGCGCGATACCGTCACCAAAACGACGGATCACCCGGATGCACAGAACAAGCCGCAACAGGCTCAAGCCGAAACCAGCAGTGGTCCCGCCGATCTGTCCAGAGGTTTGGGTACTTCGTAAGGGGTAGCAGGATTAGCGGGAAGTCTGAACCGGCTTCCCGCTATTTTTTTCCGCTGAGCGTACAGGGCAGACACTCATCTGATCCATTTGAACGCAGCCGGGAATCTTGCGACGAAACAAGTTCCTGTCTCCCGCGTCGAGGAGACATTCAAGCTGCCGTTGTGCGCCGTGGCAATCTGTGAAGCGATATAAAGCCCCAATCCCAGACCTTCACCGCGTTGACCCGCTTCGGAGCGGGTAAAGGGTTCGAACAGCAGCGGCATCAGCTGTGCTGGAATCGGAGCGCCCTGATTGGTCACCGATATGACGATTTCATCACCTTCGGCATAGGCCCGCACGTTGATGGGCGCGGTCGGGGAGCCATGGGTGACCGCATTGCCCAGGAGGTTGGAAAGCAACTGGCTCAAACGCAACGAGTCGCAATAGATGCCGGGCGGTATGTCCAGAAAGTGGATCAGGGTCGCCTGGGGGTGTGAAGCCTGTATTTCGTCCAGGGTCAGTTTCAGCGTGCCCCCCAGATCATCGGTCAACTGGCGTCTGACCGGGATCCCGCCCCCCATTCTTCCCCGGGCAAAATCCAGCACGTTTTCTATCAAGACACCCATTCGCGTCGAGCTATTGCGGATCGCAGCGATCAGGTTCAGTGATCGCACCTCGGTAGTTTTCGTTTCCAGCAGGTCGGCGCTCAGCCGAATCGCGCTCAAGGGCGTGCGCAGGTCATGCCCCAATACGGCGATGAACTGCTCACGCAGCCGTCCATGTTCAGTGGCATCGACCAGCGCGGCTTTGGTTGTCTCCAGACGGCTTTGCGTATCAAGACTCATGGCGATCAGTTGGGCGAAAAGTGTCAGTGTTTTGGCAATGGCGGGCTCGTCGAGATTGGCCGGTACCGAATCGATGGCACACAAGGTCCCGAAAAAATCGCCATTGGCCCTGATGATAGGGATGGAGATATAGCTCTCCAAACCGTAAGTTCTCGGGGTGTGATGCAGCGAAAAAACCGGGTGTGCACTGGCGTGACCGAAGATGACCGGTTTTCTGTGCTGGCGGATTTCATGGCAGATGGTCGATTCGAGGACCAGTTCGCCGCCAGGCTTCAAACCGAAATCGATTGAATCATCAACGGCGCAGGCGACCCAGCTTCTGTTGGTAACCCTGGCGACAGCGGCAAAACGCATCCCGGTCAGATGCTTGACCATGCTCAAGATGACGGGCACGGCATCAATGCTGCGGATGGCGTGGACGTCAGGGGAAAAGTCTGGGCCGGTCATGGTCTGAATGTTCGATAGGGAGGTCGGCCAGAGCCTATCTTTAAACTCGGTACTTGGCCAATGGTGCGGCCGGACACCAGCATCATCATTCGTCCTGCCGCCGGGTGTAATGCAACAAACGATCGGTTTCGGTCTTGACCACCAGGTAGCACTCGCAGCTGAGCCGCTCCAGGCGCACTCTGTCCAGTACGGTGATCTGCCCGCGGCTGTACTCGATGACGCCTTGGCGCTGCAGTTTACCAGCCGCTTCGGTAACGCCTTCGCGACGCACGCCGAGCATGTTGGCAATCAGCTCCTGGGTCATGTTCAGGCGATTGCCGGGCAGACGATCCAGGGACAACAACAGCCATCGGCACAATTGCTGGTCGATCGAGTGATGGCGATTGCACAGGGCGGTCTGGGACATCTGCGTGATCAGCGCCTGGGTGTAGCGCAGCATCAGCAGGAGCAGATCGCCATGGCGGTTGAACTCTTTCTTGAGTTTTTGCCCGGGCAGGCGAAATGCGCTGCCGGCACTTTGCACCACCGCCCGGCTGGAGGTGCTTTCGCCGCCCATGAACAGGGCGATGCCGATCAAGCCCTCGTTGCCGACCACGGCGATTTCCGCTGACGAGCCGTTTTCCGTGACGTGCAGCAGGGAAACGATAGCGTCGGTCGGGAAGTAAACATGGCGCAAGGTATCCCCCGGTTCATACAGCACATCGCCCAGCACCAGGCTGACTTGCTCCAGGTGCGGCATCAGGCGCTTGAGGTCGAAGGCCGGGAGCGCCGCAAGCAGATGATTGTGGTTTGGCTGGGGTGAGGCATACATGGCAAAGCACCGTGGCGGTAGGGGACGTACCGACTCAGGGTACTCCCATGCGCGCCCGGGCTGGTGATCGATGTCTACTGATCGACGGCTTGCTCGTAGGCCAGCGCTAGGGGCTGGGGGGAGCGAGCGCGGCAGTCTACCCGCAGCCAATGCTCCAGGCCGTCGTCATCCAGGGTCAGCGCGTTGCCGCCGACTGGCTGGCCGTCGATGGTCATGGTGGTGACGGTTGCACTGCCCTGACGCACATCAAAGTGGTAGAGGGCCTTGCCATAGCGGTAGTGCAGCATGAAACCCGGCCAGTCCGCCGGTATCAGCGGTTCGATTTTCAGTGTTCGGCCGCTGCGCTGTACGCCCAGCAATGACTCGACAATCAACCGGTACATCCAGCCGGCGGAGCCGGTGTACCAGGTCCAGCCACCGCGCCCGGCATGGGGCGCGGTGCCGTAGACATCGGCGGCCATCACGTAGGGTTCGACCTTGTAGGTGTCGATTCGAACGTTGTTGGCAGGAACTGCGGGGTTGATCAGGTTCAGCAGCTCCCAGGCCTTGCCCGCTTCACCCAGTTGCGCATACGCCATGCCCGCCCACACGGCAGCGTGGGTGTACTGCCCGCCATTCTCGCGCACGCCGGGCACGTAGCCCTTGATATAACCAGGGTCCAGAGTGCCCTTGTCGAACGGCGGATCGAGCAGCAGCACGGCGCGGATGTCGCGCTTGATCAGATGCTCATCCAGTGACTGCATGGCCTGGATCTGGCGGTGCGCAGCGCCGGCCCCTGACAGCACCGACCAGCTTTGCGCAATCGAGTCGATGCGACACTCTTCATTGCTGGCCGAGCCGAGCAATTGCCCGTCATCGAACCAGGCACGGCGATACCAGGCGCCGTCCCAGGCGCTTTGCTCGAGGTTGCTTTGCAGGGTGCGCGCGCTCTCGCTGCAGCGTTTGGCAAAGTCGTCATCCCCGTGCAAACGGGCAGTCACGGCAAACTGCTCCAGCACCTGATAGCTGAAAAAGCCCAGCCAGACACTTTCCCCGGCACCCAGATGGCCGACTCGATTCATGCCATCGTTCCAGTCACCGGAGCCCATCAGCGGCAAGCCGTGCTTGCCGCGACGCAAGCCGTGTTCGATGGCCCGCACGCAGTGTCGATACAGGGACTCGTGCAGCGGCGAGGTGCCCGGAAGGTCATAGTAGGATTCTTCAGCAGCAGCCAGCAGGCGTCCTTCCAGGTAGCCGACGGACTCGTCCAGCACGGCCACGTCTGCGGTCACTTCCACGTAGCGATTGGTGGCGGCTACCAGCCACAGGAAGTCATCGGAACAGCCAGTGCGTACCCCTCGATTCATAGGCGGGTGCCACCAGTGCTGCACGTCACCTTCGGCATACTGATGACCGGCGCACAGCAACAGATGCGCGCGCACGGCAGCCGGATCGGCGTGGATCATTGCCATGCTGTCTTGTAACTGGTCGCGAAAACCAATGGCACCACCCGATTGGTAGTAGCCGCTGCGGGCCTGGAAGCGGCAGGCGATGACCTGATACATCAACCAGCCGTTGACCATGACGTCGACCGCGGGCGCTGCCGATTCGATACGAATGACGCCAAGCAGCGAGCGCCAGTGGTCGCGAACTTTCTGCAACTCCGTGGCGGCCGCCAGGCTGCCCCGATAGCGCTGCACCCGTTGGGTGGTGGCGTTGCCGGAGTCGGCCGCGCCCAGGCGCAGGATAACTTCCTGGCTGGCGCCATCGACGAGGTCGACCGCCACCTGCAGGGCGGCACAAGGGTCCAACCCACCGCCCATGCGCCCGGACAACCCGGCGTGCCGCATCGCCGCCGGCGCGGCCAGGGTGCCGCCGCGGCCAATGAATTCGGTACGGTCGGCGCTGACGCCGTGATTCACCGTGTCGGTGTCGAAGAACGCGACCCGCTCGCAAAACTCCACCGAGTAGGCGTTGCGGGCGAAGAGGGCGCCGCTGACCGGATCCGATTGAGTGACCACATGCATGGCCGACTTGCCGCGCAGATCGCCCAGCACCCATTCCACATACCCGGTCACCGACAGTTTGCGGCTGCGCCCCGAGCGGTTGCTCAACAACAACCGCGAGAATTTGATCGGCGCATCCAGCGCCACGTAGATCCACAGTTCGCTGTAAATGCCGTCTTCTTCATGTTCGAACACGCTGTAGCCGAAACCGTGACGAGTCTGGTATGGGCCTTTTCCGGGGCAGGGCTGGGGTGCCGCCGACCAGAAATGCCCGGTCTCTTCATCCCGCAGGTAAATGGCTTCGCCGCTGCGATCGGTGACCGGGTCGTTATGCCAGGGGCTCAGGCGAAACTCATGGGCGTTTTCCGCCCAGGTGTAGGCACTGCCGGCCTCCGATACCACGGTACCGAGATGGGCATTGGCGATCACGTTGACCCAGGGCGCCGGTGGCGGGTGGTCGGCCAGCCCGCTGATGATGTATTCATTGCCATCAGCGCTGAAGCCGCCATAGGTATTTTCCAGCAGCAGCGCCGAAGGCTTGGGCTGTGGTGAAAGCGGCCCGGCTTTATACGGCCGGGTCGCCACAAACGGCGCGTGCACCGGCGACACATTGCGCCTGTGAACCTGTTCGGCGAGGCTGCCCGAACCTTCGCTGAGCACTAGCCTTGCGACCGAGAGCACCAGCACGCGATCCTCATTCGACATCTGTTGCACCGGCCGCACAAAAATGCCACCCGGACGGTCCAGCAGGGTGGCTTCACTGCCGGAGGTGATCAGGCCCATGATCGCGTCCTGCAGTTGCTGGCGATAGCCGGCCTGATCTTCGTTCCAGATCAGCAGATCGACCACCAGGCCTTTTTGTCGCCAGTAGGCGTGGGCCTGAATCATCTGCTGCGCCAGGGCGATGTTGTCCAGGCTGTGGATCCGCAGCAACACGATGGGCAAGTCGCCGGAGATGGCCTGGCCCCAGAGCCCTGTCTGATTGCGCCGATTGCTCATCAGCACCGTGTTGTCGGTGCGCATCGAGGCGTTGGCATATAGCAGGGACGAAGCCATCTGTTCGAATAGGCGGGCGTCGGATAACGAAGCGTTGAGCTGACGCAGCAGCACCTGGCTATGGGTCCAGGACAGGTCGAACACCCGGTCGGCGAGGTGGCGGTCGCGGTATTTGTTGATCAAATAAAGGCAACCATCACGGGTGTCGGCGACACCGGTGACCAGGTCAATGGTGGCCTGTTGGCCAGGTTGCAGGGTAATCCTGCAGCGAATCGCGACTATCGGATCCAGCACCGGGCCAGCACTGCCTGACAACATGTGGCAATCGCCATTGAGGGCTGCGGGCGATACCAGGCTGCGTCCACGGCCGATGAATCGGGCACGATCGGTTTCGTAGGAGATCGCATCGATATCCACCCCGTGTGCGGCCAGCAAATGGCACATCCACGGCGTCGCTTCATCGCTGGCCCGGGGGCGGCGACTGCAGATAATGGCTTGAAGCTCAGGCAGCAGTTCGGTTTGCACGAACAGCTTGCTGAATGCCGGGTGCATCGCGTCGTTGCCCGGGGGCGTCAGCACGACTTCGGCATAGGTAGTGACCTCCAACGTCTTGGCCACTGACGCGCGATTGGTCACATGCAAGCGCCGCAGTTCCATGTCGTCTTCAGGCGAGACAACAACTTCCAGGTGGGTGTCGAAATCCAGATTGCGCGCGCGAAATTCGGCGCGCGAATCACTGAAGATCGCCTCGTGGCTTTCGGTTTGCTGCAAGGTTGGTTGAAAAGCCGCGGACCAAAGCGTATTGGTCTGGACGTCGCGCAGGTAACAGAACGTCCCCCAGTTGTCCTGTGAGATGTCCTCCTGCCAACGGGTGACGGCCATGTCGTGGCGGCGGCTGTAGCCTCCGCCGCCACTGGTCAGCATGACGTGGTAGCGACCATTGGAGAGCAATTGCACGGCCGGACGTTTGCGTCCCGGATCGACGAACACCCTCAGGCCGTTTTCCTCGCTCTGGCCCTCGCCTGCATTGACGGGCGCCGGTGATTGCGCGGTCTGCAGGTACGGCGCAGCAGACTTGGGCACCCGTTCCTGCAACAGCAACAGGGCTGATTGCAACGCCGGGTTGGCCTCGAATCGCCGTTGCATGGGTTGATCGAGCAGTCGGCTGGTCAACGCCAGCAGGCTCATGCCCTGGTGGTGAGCCATGAACGAGCGGACCACGGCGAGGGTCTGACCGCGGGGCACGCGGGCCTCGGTGTAGTCCACCGCTTCATACAGACCGAATCGGCCTGCAGAACCTTGCCCGGCAAGGCGCTGCAGGTTCTTGCAGGCCGCCTCGGCATCGACCATCAACGCCAGAACGCTGGCATAGGGCGCAATCACCACGTCATCGCTGAGCCCGCGCTTGAGCCCCAGGGCCTGAACGCCGAAGGCGCGATACTGATAGTTGAAGTGCGCGTCGACGGTGTAGTAACCGGACTCCGAAACGCCCCAGGGAATACCCAGCGTGTTGCCATGTTCGATCTGCACCGCCACGGCGGCCCGGCAAGTCTGGTCGAGCAGGCTGCCCTCGTAGTTGGGCATCACCAGCATGGGCATCAGGTATTCGAACATCGAGCCCGACCAGGACAACAAGGTCGGTACCCCGGCGTTTTCACCCAGCAGCCTGCCCAGGGTGAACCAGGCGCGCTGGGGGATCTGTCCTTGAGCGATGGCGACGAAAATGGGCAGTCGCACCTCGGACGCCAGCAGGTCGTAGTAACCGCTGTCCAGCCGGAGCTCTTCGGCGTTGTAACCGATGACGAACAGGTCGCGCTGTTGATCGTAAAGCAGCGAGTAGTCCATCTGTGCCAACCCGGTCGCCAATACAGCCAGACGCTCCAGTGTCGCCAGACGCGATCCGGCGACACTGCGCACCCGCTCTATTTGCGGGTGGTGTTCGGCTGCCCAGTCGGCGGGGTTCAACGCTGCCAGCTGACGCAACGTCGTCGACGCGGTAGCGGTTAGCGGGGCAGGGAGCTGATAACGCAGCAGTTCTTCTGTCCAGTCATTGCACTGAAGCCTAAACGCCTCGCGCCAGTAAAGGCTTTCCTCGTTGCTGTCCGCTTGCATGTTTGCGACCGCGAGGCGTGCCGTGTGCAGCAGATCGACCAGCATGCCTGGCGTCGCCTCTGGCGAGACAAGATCAAGGCGCTTGCCCAGTTGATTCAAGGCGGGTTGATCCGCACTTGCGCCACCCTGGCACTCGACAAGGATGTCGAGGCTGTCGCGCAGGCCCTTGATCAGTGCAGGGCCGAACAGCGGCGAGTCTGCAAGTTGCGTCAGACCGGTGCTCAAGGTCAGCAGCAGGCCCGCCAGGTTACCGCTGTCGACGGTTGAGACGTAATGCGGTCGCAGCGGCTCCAGGGTCTGGGTGTCGTACCAGTTGTAGAAGTGCTGCCGATGACGCTCCAGGCCGTCCATGCTGTCCAGTGACGCCCCAAGCCGGTTCAGCAGGCGCTCAGTGCTCAAATAGCCGAAGTCGTGAGCGGCCAGGTGGGCGAGCAAGGACATGCCCATGTTGGTCGGGGAGGTGCGATGGGCAATGGCCGGCCTGGGTTGTTCCTGCACGTTGTCTGGGGGCAGCCAATTGTCTTCAGGCCCGACGTATTGATCAAAAAATGCCCATGTCTTGCGCGCCAGTACCCGCAGGAAGCGTAACTCCTGCGCCGACGGCGCGAACACCGACTGCCCGGGGGGTGAGCTGAGTCGCCAGGCGACCCAGGGGCCAACCAGCCACGACAACAGCAGCGGGCTGGCGATGGCCAGCGTCTGCGGGTTGTCCACCAGCAGGGCCAAAGAGGCAAGGGATGACACGGGCCCGATCCACATCTGCCGATAGAGGCCGGACAACCGGTTATCGGTGGTGCGTTCCACCTCGCGCGAGGGTTGCCATTGCAGCAGGCGACGCCGGCTGAAGCCGATCCGCCAGAGCGAGCGCAGTACAGCATCGACGCTGTAGAGCATTTCGAAAGGCAGCCAGGCGAGCGCCAGACACGCCCGGGCCAGGTCCTGCCCCAGATCGCCCAGCAGCGCCCCCAGATATTGTCTGTAGGGGACGTCGGCGGGGGCTCGGAGCAGATCGCTCGCCGCTCGCAGCAAGGGTTGAATCACCAGCAAACCGATGACTGCGACGGTCCAGCCCAGCGGTTCGCTGCTGGCCAGCCAGGCCCATGCAAACATCAGCAACAGCGCCAGCGGTTCCAGGCTGCGGCGCAGATTGTCGAGAATCTTCCAGCGCGCCATGACGCTCAGCCGGTTGCGCACCCGTTTTCCATCGGCGTTGCGCGCCCAGGGCAAGGTCCACGGCAGCAGTTGCCAGTCGCCGCGTATCCAGCGATGCCGGCGTTTTACATCGGCAGCAAAGTGCGAGGGGTATTGCTCGTAGACCTGCACATCGCTGAGCAGGCCGGATCGGGCATAACAGCCTTCGATCAGGTCGTGGCTGAGAATCTGGTTATCCGGCAGGCAACCTTCCAGGGCACAGGTGAAAGCATCCACGTCGTAGATGCCCTTGCCGATGAACGAGCCCTGCTGGAACAGATCCTGGTAAACGTCCGAAACCGCCCGGGTATAGGGATCTACCCCGGCATCGCTGCCGAACAGCCGGGCATAGCTCGAGCGCGTGGCGCTGGTCAGGCTGATACCGACCCGCGGTTGCAACACGGCGTAGCCGCAAATGATCTGCTCGCCGGCACTGTCGAACAACGGACGATTCAACGGGTGCATCATGGCCGCCACGCATTGGCGGGCGACGTCGCGCGGCAGCAGGGTGTCGGTGTCCAGGGTGATGACGTAGCGAACCTGGCGCAATGGCGTGATATCGCCGACGATCGTGTCGAAACGTTCCTGTCCGTTGCCGCGCAACAGGGCGTTGAGCTCGATCAGCTTGCCGCGTTTACGCTCGTGGCCCATCCACACGCGTTCACTGGCGTTCCAGCGCCGTGGCCGATGCAGCAGAAAGAATCGGTCGTTGAGTCCGTCCGCGTACTTCTGGTTGAGCAGGGTGATTGCACGGGAGGCGTGGTTGAGCAAATCGGCGTCCTGCGGCAGGGATTCTTCATTGGCATCGAGAAAATCGCTGAGCAAGGCGAAATACAGGTTGTCGTCGCGGTTGGCGAGAAAACGTACCTCCAGGCCTTCGACCAACTCATCGACATCGGCCAGGCTGGCGATCAGCGTCGGGATTACTACCAGGCTTCGCGCCTCGTCGGGAATGCCGTTGGCGTAATCCATTTTCGGTAGAACTGCCGGCAACAGACTGAAGGTCACCAGCCAGTTGATCAGGCTGACGGCCAGTCGGCTGGTCATGATCAGGCATGGAATGGCCAGCAGCAGGAGCGCTACGTCAGGCAATCCGTCGCGTCGCGCCGAGGCCAGCAGCGGCCAGGCAAACAGCAGCGTCAGCAATGCCACCGGGGCCAGATAAAAAATCAGCGGGGATTGCTGCAACAACCGGTTCCAGCGCTTATGCAGCGGTACCCGGGCGTCGATGCGGCGCTCAAGGGTTGGCAGCCCGGCGCTGATCAGGTAATAGCCGACGTGGCGGGCCAGCAACGGGCAGGGGACCGTGGCGGTCCCGGCTGTGGCGAGATCGATCGCGGCGCGGGCGACCTGGATTTCCGATAATTGGGGGCTGCTTCGGGCCAGGCGTTCAATGACATGCCGGTAGCTGTCACGGGTAGCGAAATCCATGGTCGGGTAAATCGCCGCCGGGTCTTGCGCGAGAATCTGTTCGACATGACTCATCGATTCGACGAACTCGCGCCAGTCGGTGGCGGACAGCAGGCGCAAGCTGCCGATGCTGTTGCCGATGGACACCTGATCCGCGGCCTGTTGCTGCGCATCGAGCTGCACCTGGCGTTCGATGCTCGAACCGGTCTCGCTGAGCATCTGCTCGATCCAGCTCAGCGGCAGGGCCAGGGCTGCGCTCTGACCCTGCAGGCTGCGGGTCAGTTCGGCGACAAAAGCCGGGGTCATCGGCGGTGCGGAGCGGGCCATATCGGCAACGGTCAGCACCACGCTCTTGATATCCCGTTCCGAGGTTTCGATCAGGCGCTCGGCCCAGTCATCGGCGAGGTTTCGATCGTCGGCGTTGGCCATGACCCGCGACGCCACGCGACGCAGGTTTTCGATCAACGCCAGGCGCAACATGATCGGGATCGCCCACAGCTCTCCCAGTGCCAGAGGCATCACCGTCTGGTAGGCATCGATGAAGCGACTGAGGGTTTGCTCATCGACTCGGCCGTCGCCATGGGAAATGGTCTCCAGCGCGATGTCATAGACCCGCGGCAGCCCGGCGGACGGGCCGTTGATCAGGCGTGGCAACTCACGGCTGTAGCCTTTGGGCAGGTGCGTGCGGGCGGTGCGGATGTGGTCTTCGATCAGAAAGTTGTTGTCCAGCAGCCACTCTGCTGCCGGCGTTACCCGTCGGCTGGACATTTGCGCCTGGGTCAGCGCCGTGCAGCTGCGTTTGAGCAGTTGTTCGTTGTCATCGAGTCGACGCAGCATGGCGTCCTTTGCGGACAACGCGCTCAGGCGATGCTGTCCGGCCAGGGCGATACCGTGGCTGGCCATCTGATCGGCGTTAAACAGCTCCGAGCGTAATATCGGCTCGTATTCGAATCGGGGGCGGGACAACTGACCGGTTCGCCAAAATCCGGACGAACGGGGAAACACCTTTTGCATGCGTGTCCATATGCTGTTCATAAGGTCCTGATCCTGGAATGCCTGAATACAATTGCGCGTGTTGCGGCAGGTGCGCCAGTCCATTGCGTGCGCACCGGGCAGCACGTGCTGGACGTACCTTTTGTACCTTGAGTTTGACGATTGGCAGGGGTGTTCGTCTGTTCGCTGGCGAACATAGGCAGGATGAAGGCGACTTGCAGGCCTGGGGCTTATTGCAGGCAAAAAAAAAGGCCCGCGATGGGGGGTGCGGGCCAGGAATCACAAAGGAGTTGGGTTAAGCCTACGCCGGTGAATGTGAAATTATCGTGATGGAATGGCTGGCTGACGATGTTTGGCGGGCCTAGCCTTGGCTGGTGGATAAAATAGCCGGCATTTGCAGTTCTTTGTAAATGGCAAGAAACCTCAAGGAAGAGGTGAATATCAGGGCCAGCCAACCGGCGATCTGGATTGACCCGAATACATCGCGTAACAAGACATACAAAATGCACCCCAGCAGGATCGGCGTGGCGTAGATCTCACGTGACATCAACAACGAGGTTCTGCCGGCCAGCACATCGCGAGCGATGCCTCCTCCGATACTGGTCAGTACACCCATCATCACGGCAAAAGGCGCAGCAAGTTGCAGTCCAAGCACTTTCTCGGTAGCCACTAATCCAAACAGAGCGGCCGCGAATCCATCGAGGTACAACAACAGGCGATAACGTTGCTGGAATCTCTTGGTGAGGAAAAAAGCCAGCAATGCGGCACCGCCGCCGACCCAGATGTAGTTGAAGTCTGCTATCCAGAAAATCGGTTGATCGAGCAATAGATCGCGAATGGTGCCGCCACCAATGGCAGTAATGATGCCCAGTACCACGGCGCCGAATACATCGACCCCCACCTTGTGAATAGCCAGTACCCCGGTAATGGCGAATACCGCGGTGCCCAGCATTTGCTGAAAATACAGCATCCGTCACTCCGTTTTCAGGCTGGCCATCTCGAGAGTGATGGCGGTGTGGGCGTGCGGTTGTGATTGTAGCTGATGGCTGGCCGCCAGCTATTTGCGCTGAAGGGCTTTCGCGGGTCATCACCCTGAGGCGCGGCACCCAGTCACCAAGAGCGAAATCGCAGGATTTTCGCTCCGTCAAACGGGTCAACGAGATAGTGCGCGTGGACTCCGAACGTCTGCAAAAGGCGGTGCGGGGTCAGCACTTCAAGCGGTTTGCCCAAGGCAACGAGGCGTCCACGTTCCAGCACGGCCAGACGATCGCAGGTGAGGGCCTGGTTGAGGTCATGCAGGGCGACCACGGTTGTCACGGGCAATGCGTGAACCAGATTCAAAATCCCTATCTGGTGCTGGATATCCAGGTGATTGGTTGGCTCGTCCAGCAGCAGGATGCGCGGGCACTGAGCCAGGGAACGAGCGATATGCACACGTTGACGCTCTCCGCCAGACAGGCTGCGCCAGGTGCGCGTGGTCAGATGCGCCGCATCCACGTTCCGCAGCGCTTGATGAACGATCTCGGTGTCCTCGGCCGACCACGAGCTCAAGGCAGACAGCCAGGGTGTTCGGCCCAGGGCCACGGCATCAAATACACTGATGGCATCCAGGGTATCGGCCTGTTGCTCAACCAGCGCCAGGGTTCGCGCTATGGTTCGTCGTGACTGTGCCTTGAGGCATTGGCCGTCGAGATGGATGCTTCCCCGGCTTGGCATGCGCACGCCGGCCAGCAGCTTGAGCAGTGTGGATTTTCCCGAACCGTTGGGCCCGATAAGGCCCAGGGTCTCGCCGTGGCGGATGTCCAGGTGGATCTCGTCCAGTAATTCAACGTCGCGAATTTGCAATCCGAGGCCGGAGCAGCTCAATACAGGCTGGTCGATAACGGGCATGGCAGCATTCATCGGGCATTCCTTCGGCCGATCAGGATCAGGGCGAACACCGGCGCTCCGACCAATGCAGTAATCACGCCGACCGGGATAACCTGGCCTTTTATGAGGGTGCGGGAGAGCACATCGGCGGCAATCAGAAACACGGCACCACCCAGCGCGCTGGCCGGTAGCAGGCGTGTATGCCCCGTACCCAGCAACAGCCTTGCGGCGTGGGGGATGACCAGACCGACGAAACCTATGGAGCCGACAATCGACACCATCACCGCAGTCACCAGTGCGGCGCAACTGATCAGCAGAAATTGCACGCGACGTACGGCAATGCCGAGCGAGGCGGCGGAGTCGGTGCCAAAGGTGAAGGCATCCAGCGCGCGACGGTGCCACAGGCAAACGGCCAGACCGGCCATGGCAGCGGGAACGGCCAGCCACACCGAAGGCCAGCGCACACCACTGAGGTTGCCCAGCAACCAGAACATGATGCCGCGTGCCTGTTCGGAGCTGGCCGACTTGGTGATCAAAAATGCAGTCAGCGCATTAAACAGCTGCGAACCGGCTATCCCCGCCAGGATGATCTGACCGGTACTGCCAGGGACACCGCTGGCGCGCCCCAGTAAAACCACGACAGCAAAGGCAGCAACGGCTCCGGCAAACGCCCCGACCGACATCGAAATGGCTCCGGCACCGATACCGAGTAACGCCACCAGAACGGCCCCCGTCGAAGCGCCCGCGGAAATGCCGAGCAGATAGGGATCGGCCAACGGATTGCGCAACAGCGATTGCAGGATCACCCCGCAGGTCGCCAGGCCCGCACCGCAAGCTCCTGCAACCAACGCGCGGGTCAGGCGGTAGTTCCAGACGATGCCTTCGTCGATGGGGTCGAGAACATAGCCGGCATTCCACAGTTTGTTGGCCAGCACCTGGAGTACCACGCCGGGTTCGATGCTTGTTTCACCGATAGCGACACCGGCAACCACGCTTAAAAGCAGGGCCACCAACGCCAGCAGGGTACGAATCAGCGCTGCAGTCATTTTGGCAGGTCGTAGCTGTTGATGGCCATTGCCAGGGATTGCAGCCCATCGAACATTCTCAGGCTGGCCTGCATGGCCATGGCGTCGAGGATGATGATGCGGTTGTTTTTTACCGCGTCCATGTTGCGGGTCACCGGATCGCTGTGCAGGAATGCGAGCTTCTTTTGGTAGTCGTCAGCGGGGAAACGACGGCGATCCATGCGGGCGATGACCAGGAAAGTCGGGTTGGCTTTTGCGATGGTTTCCCAACCGACCGTTGGCCACTCTTCGTCGGACTGCACCACATTGCGCACACCCAGCGTTTTGAGCATGAAGTCTGGAATGCCTTTGTGACCGGCGACATAGGGGTCGATATCCAGACTGGCGCTGGAAAACCACACCAGTGCACTGGTGTGGTTCTTGTCTTGCACTGCGGCAACGGACCTGGCCAGGCTGGCCTTGAGTTGTGCGTTCAACTGTTGGCCACGCGCCTGAACATCGAAAATCCTGGCCAGCTCAGTGATGCTTTTGTAAATGCTTTGCACACGAAACGGCGCCAGGCGAGTGCCGTCGGCACCGACCAGGTTGTCCTTGGATTCGCAATCCGAGGGCATGAGGTAAGTGGCGATTCCCAGTTCGTGAAACTGCTCGCGGGTAGCGACTGCGCCTTGCGGGCCGACCATCCACTCCAGCTCGACAGCGACCAGTTCCGGTCGTTTGCCGATCACCGACTCGAAACTCGGCTCGTTATCCGCCAGGCGTTCGATTTTGTCGTTTTGCCCCTTGTACTTATCCAGCACATCGTTGAACCACAGAGAAGTGCCAGCCAGTTTGTCACCCAGCCCGAGGGCAAAGAGCATTTCGGTGCCGGCCTGGCCGATCGTGACGGTTCGAGCCGGTGCGTGTGGGAAGGTCAGCGTGGCACCGCAGTTCTCGACCGTCAGCGGATATTCAGTAGGCGCGGCACAGACCAGCGAGCAAAAACCCAGGCCAGCGAATAGGGTGACAAAGCGGGGCAACAGCATGATGCATCTCCATTTGAACCGTACACGGAGCAAGGGTGCACGGTCTGGAAACACATCATCGAACGCTGCCAAAAAGCAGGGCAGGGCGATCACCTGAGTGACGCGCGCGCAAGGATGTCCTTCCCGAACACCCCGCCGGTCAGTGATTGTTGCTTGGCCGGCAGGTCTCCTGACTGATGCGTCATCGCATGCTCCAGCCTTCCCGGGGTTCAATCCCAGTGGCAGTTCAGGAGCACGCTCAGCACCTACAGTTGCGGGGGCAGTTCCGTTTGACGCGTTGCACGCATCACGGATTCCCTATTAATCCCATTTGGAAACCGGCGGCGGCATGTTAGTCGATCATGCCGCCCGAGGCGAACCCTCTCTGGATCAGAAGTATTTGAGCCAGCCGATATCACGACGGCGGGCCTTCACGGCGGCAAACCAGCGCACAGGCAGATACAGCGCGGCGGCCAGCAGCACTGCCGTCAGCCACACCGAAAAAATGCTATCGAAACCGAAGTAGTCGCTCTGGTTCAGACCGAACAACGCGACGCTGGTCAGATAGAGCACCTTCAGTACATAAAGGTGCAGCAGGTAGAAGAACATCGGCGCCGCACCAAACACCGCCAAAGCGCTGATCCACTGGCGTTGCCGAGCCCGCTCGAAGCCAAGAAGCAGCAACAGGCCCACCCCGAGTGTCAGCGCAAGGAACAGCAGGGAAGGTGGGTACTTAGTGATGTTGAAGAAGCTCATGAGGGTCTGTGTGGTGGTTTCATGCACCCTCCATTGCGCCTCGCCATACCCGTTGACCAGGCGCAGTGCGACAAAGCCCAAAAGCGCGCCGGCACCCCCCAGCAACAGATGGCGTTGACGCAGGCGGGCAGAGGCTGAATGCGCGAACCAGGGGCCGATGCAATAACCCAGGGCAATGACACCGATCCACGGCAGCACAGGGTAGGAGCTGCGCAGGCGCAGGCCGTCAGAGAACTCGATCCAGCCGCGATCATGCAAAATGGCCCACGGCAGGTGCATGGCTGATCCGACCGGGAAGTGCAGCGGATCGAGCAGGTTGTGCCCGGCGACGATGACCGCACCCACAACCCACAGGATCGGCCGCGGCAGCCAGACCAGCGCAGCAAGGGCAAGCATGCTCACGCCAATCGCCCAGATCACCTGCAGGTAAATTACATGGGGCGGGAACTGGAAGGTCCAGGCGAAATTCACCAGCGTGAACTCCAGCAGAACCAGGAACAGGCCACGCTTGAACAGGAACATCGACACCGCGTTCCGGCCCTGGTGCTTTTCGCCGTACAGGTAAGCGGACAGTCCGGTGAGCAGCACGAACGCCGGTGCACATAAATGGGCGAGGGTGCGGCTGAAAAACAACGTAGGCTCGGTGGTGTCGATGGCCATCGGGTCGGCCACCTGGCGGTGCAGAAAGAACGTCTCGCGTACGTGATCCAGCAGCATGAACAGGATCACCAACCCCCTGAGGGCATCGATGGACATCAGGCGTTGACTGGCGCGGGTGGCGGGTGGGGTTTGATAAAGGGTTGTCATTGAAAGCCGCAGGCAAGGGGGTGGATAGCGCTGCCAGTTAACGGCCGGCAGTCAATATAATGTTATTATATAACATTCAATAATCCGAAGGCGACTCTTTCAAGGGGGGCTGTGCGCTTCCCTTCAACACTCATAAAAGTCAGTGGGAGGACCAAGAAGGGGAGATGCCATACCTGCAAGACCTACTGTCTTTTGGTTACGATAAGCACGACCGCCGCAATTCTCTCGACTTCTCTGTAGATCACCGTCTCCAGTTCCTCTCCAAAGACGTCGGGATCCATCTCCCGATAGCTCCAGGCCAGTCCCGGGCGGTCAACCAGCGGCAGCGCCTGCTCAAGAAACAAATCCACGCCCTCTACACAAGGCGCGCCGGTATACAGAATCACGCTGCCTCCCGGCGTCAGGCGATCGATCGCCTGGGTCAAAATACGCACCGATAACTCCGAACCCAAATGCTCCCCGCCATGTCGGTAGGCGCGACGTTGAGTGTCTTGCATGTATGGTGGGTTGGCGACGATCAGGTCAAAACAGCCTGTTGTTCCTGAAAGGATGTCGCTGTGGCACGCGCAAACATTGTCGACTCCTGCAAGCGATGCATTGACGGCGGTGAATCTCAGGGCCAGGGGATTGATATCCAGTGCCGTGACCTGAGCGTCCGGTCGTGCCCTGGCAATCAGAATGGCACCGACCCCGCTACCGCAACCAATGTCCACTGCCGTCTGGATCGGATGCACGGAAGATTGCAGGAAGCCCTCCACTGCCTGAGCGAAACGATAGGTGTCGGGGCCGAAAAAAACCGAGTCGTGAGCCTGGGTAGGAAAACTGGAATGAACCAGGAGCAAATCGTCGAGGCTCGACCAGCGTACGCCACTCACCCACATGTCAGCCTGGGGGTGCAGGAAGCCACTTTGAAATAGCGCCTGATGCTCTTGCGCCCCAAGCAAACCGGCCTCGAACGGGCGACTCCAGCCGAAGATATCTCTCAGATTGTGCGCCGTGCGGTTTTCCTCTCGTCCATTGACCCGCAGATGAGTCAATGGCGTCACCGTCACGAACCGATATTGCTGTTGCTGTAGACGTTGCCCCAGATGCAACAAGGCCAGATCTTGACTGTGGTGTTCCGATACAGCCGTGTTCGCGCTCGAGTCGCAAAGGTCGGATCGATTCATTATGTCAGTGACCCTTGAGAAAGACGTTGAGAGTAGATTCTGGTAGCGGCCAGACCTTCGGGTGTCGGGTGCGAGTCGGGACCCATCAGCGCAATAAGCTCTTCAACAGACGCCGACAGCAAAGCGGGTGACAACGGGTTTGGCGAAACTCTGCTATCGCGCCGAGGGAACCGGTTGCGAAACGGATTGGCTGCTTCGCCTTGCCAGTCACCTGCAATCCAGTCTTTCAACAGCTGTTTCTCGTAGCCATTGAACACACCGAACATGGCGGCGCCCGGACCCTCGACAAGCTGCCAGAAACGGCTGTCCCGAGGGTCTTGATGGCGCTTGATCCAGCCCCTGTTTTCCAAAGCTGCAAGCAACTGCCGGCTTTGGCCAGGGGTGGCAAGCCACTGGTTGATGGTGCGGCCTTCGAGGCGACAGTAATCTGAATGCATGTGCTGGCCAAAGGTGCTCTTGGTCTCGAGCATGGCGACCAGTTCCTGCTCAAGCTCAAACGAGTGAATGACGTCCGTGGAATTTTTTCCGAGATCATTGAGCAGATAGCCGGCGCGCAGGCGTTCCAGAAATACAGCCTTCGTTTCGTCGTTGGGCAAGAAATTCAAAACCGCTTCCACGGCCTTGAGTGCATGCCCGGAGCTGGCATTGTCGATGGTGACATGCAACGTAAAGTAGTAAGGGTCGATACCCAGTTCGTTGAGTTCGAAAGCCGTGATCAGAAGATGCAAGGGCAGTTGTTCGTAGCCAAGGTTGTAGCCGAGCACTTCAGGCAGGAAATCATCTGACAGCCTTCCCAGTGCCAGTTGTATCGCCCCCTGTAGATAGAGCGCGTCATCGAGCGGGGCGTGCGGCGCACAGTCGTGCTCAGTGAGCAGGTTACGAAAAAGCAGGACGTGATTGAGAGCGGGTTCGCCGTCGCCCAGTTCCTCGAGATAGGTGCGGATCAGACCGCGGTATCTCCAGTCATCGACGTGCTGGGTAGTGCCATATAGCCACGCCCCGTCCACCAGTTTGCTCGGTGCCACATGTTGCAAGAAATACAACGCATGAGCTTTGTTGGTGAAGAATTTCCTGCCTTCCCCAGCGCGTCGACCTTCCAGGTAGGTGCGGTAACGCTCGGCGACGGCCTGGCTGTTGTGTGCAACCCAGCCGGGCAGATCTGCCAGACCAGTTGGCAGGTTGGAAGTGAGACACCTCGCAGCCTGCAATTGATCCTGCAGGTAGCGACGCACAGTCTCCTCTTCGACTTCACCCGGTGTCCGGATCAGCCGGGTATACAGCGAAAAATGGGCGCCCAAGGCTATTGGCGTCTTGGATGAATGCTCGGAATGAATCTGTAAGGACGTCATGGCAGGCCTGCTGACTTTTCTCGGTATGTAAGTCAGAGAGGCCCGGTATTACGAAAATTCAAAAGAGTTGAAAACTTGCCGATGGTCGACAGCAAAATGGTTCATTGCTGGATTGCGGACGCATAAGGCCGAGTTTTGATGTGTGTCATATCGGCTATCAACAATACTGTAAGACTGAAGCGACTTTCGCACCCGCGAAGGCCAGCCTGTTGGAGAGACCATGCAGATTCTCGACAATCGCAAGGCGGTGGGTACGTGGCCATTGCTACGCCTGGGCTTTCGTCCTTTCTTCCTGCTGGGCAGCACGCTGGCTGCCCTGGTGATAGCGTTATGGGTTTTCGCCATGCAAGGCTACAACTTCTGGGGCCCGCCCTTGGGTGGTTGGCTGGCGTGGCATCGGCATGAGCTGATCTTCGGTTTTGCCGGCGCGATCATTTCCGGTTTTTTGCTGACTGCGGTACAGGCATGGACGGGGCGCTCCAGCCTTGGCGGCAAGCCGCTCGGCGTACTGGTGGCGATCTGGTTGGTTGCGCGGCTGGCATGGTGGTCGGGCTCGCCGCAGTTGCTGTTGCTGGCCAACCTGCTGTTCTTTGCCAGCGTGGCATTGATCATGGCGCATTTGCTTTGGGCTGTGCGGCAAACGCGCAACTACCCAATCGTGGCGGTGCTGGCATTGTTGCTGGGCGCCGATGCGCTGACGTTGCTTGGGGTGCTGCAGGCAAACGACGCCTGGCAGCGGCAGGGCACCTGGGCTGCCGTCTGGCTCGCCGCGGCGATGCTGGGATTGATTGGCGGACGGGTGATTCCATTTTTCACCCAGCGTGGTCTCGGACGAGCTTGCGCCGTCGAGCCCTGGGGGTGGCTGGACAATGCTCTGTTGGTTGTCACCGCCTTGGTGGCGACTCTGTTTGCGTTGGGAGTTGCTCTGCAGGCGCATGCGTGGCTGGGTCTGGTTTTTTCCGCCTTGGCCGTCGGCCACGGCATTCGCCTGGTGCGCTGGTTTGATGGCGGCGTGCTGCGGGTTCCCCTGTTGTGGTCACTGCACCTGGCGTATGCCTGGCTGGTGATTGCCTGCATCAGCATGGCGCTCTGGCATTTCGGACTTCACGGCGGTATCAGTCAGGCGCTGCACGCCCTTACGGTCGGCGCTTTGGGCGGCTCGATCCTGGCCATGCTGGCGCGGGTTTCCCTAGGTCATACCGGACGACCGTTGCAGCTGCCACGGGGTTTTACCCTGGCATTCATGCTGCTCAACCTGGGTGGCCTGTTCCGTGTGCTGGCTGTCGGTGTCTGGTATCAGCCCGCGATCTGGTTGGCGGCTATCTGTTGGGTCGGCGCATTTGTCCAGTATCTGTGCTGCTATGCACCCATGCTCTGTCGTGCTCGCGCTGATGGTCAACCCGGCTGATGGAGAAAGTATGAGTTACCTATTGTTGAAGTTCATTCATTTGACGGCGGCGGCTTTCTTCATTGGCGGGGTGTTCTTCGAGGTGATGATCCTCAGTCCCGCAGCCCGCCAGCTGGATTTGGCGCCTCGCGAGCAGTTATCGAAGGCTCTGGGCGCACGGGCACGCCGTGTCATGCATTTGGTCGTGCTGGCGCTGTATGGGGCAGGACTGGGGTTGGCATGGCAGTATCGAGCAGTGCTGCGCGATCCTTTGACCGGCAGTTTCGGCACCTTGCTAGCGCTGAAAATCGGCCTGGCCCTGAGTATTCTGGGCCAATTCGGCTATGTGGTTTATCTGATGCGGACGGGGCAAATGACTGCGCAACGATCACGGCGGATCCACCTCAGCGTGCTGGTGCATATGCTTGGCATCCTGTTTCTGGCCAAGGCGATGGTATTGCTGTCCTGGTGAGGGTTTGCATGCGTGGCGATCGGAGGGCCGACCTGTGCGGCTGACCGAGGGTGGAACCGATCCGCGCCTTATTCGCCGGCAGGGAACAATGATTGCTTGCGCCCGCCCATAGATGAATGCGGTTAGTGCCGCAAGTTGAGATACCAATCGGCATAGGGGGTATTCGAGACCTGGTACCGATTGAAGTCAGGGGATCCGTCGTTCCACCACACCGGCCCGCGCTCACCAAGCGCCACCTTCGCTGTGTGAACGCCAGCTCTGGCTTCTTTCATCTGCTGGACATCGCCAGAGGCTTTCGCTGCCTTTACCTCACGACGAGCTGCCATCAGGTCGTTGACCAGGCGCTGGCGCACATCGTCATTGAGCGATGGATTGGCGCAACGCCACAACTGCCCTTTGACCACGAAGTAGCGACCGTCCGGTGTTGTCGGATTCATATCTTTGAATCTCCACGATGCCAGGGGAGGGGCACTTTGCGTGCCCCCCGTTGCGCCAGGTTGAAGCTCTAAAGTACTTGGGTCACCCAATTATTGATCTGTGAATCAGCGTACCAGGCAAGGCTGCTTGTTGTTAAAGCTCCAGCCAGGAATCAGGAACTGCATCGCGACGCTGTCATCCCGCGCGCCGAGTCCCATGCCTTTATACACTTCGTGGGCCTTGGCCACGGCGTCCATGTCGATGTCTACCCCGAGGCCATGCCTGGTCGGAACCTTGACGTAGCCACCTTCGATTTTCAGCGGCTCCCTGGTCAGGCGCTGGCCGTCCTGCCAGATCCAGTGTGTGTCGATCGCGGTGATTTCTCCCGGTGCGGCGGCGGCTACTTGAGTAAACATGGCCAGGGAGATATCGAAGTGATTGTTGGAATGCGAGCCCCAGGTCAGACCCCACTCGTGACACATCTGGGCGACCCGGACCGAGCCCTGCATCGTCCAGAAGTGCGGGTCGGCGAGCGGTATGTCGACCGATTGCAATTGAATGGCGTGGCCCATTTCGCGCCAGTCGGTCGCGATCATGTTGGTGGCGGTCTTCAAGCCCGTGGCACGGCGGAATTCGGCCATGACTTCGCGACCTGAATAACCGTTTTCGGCACCGCATGGGTCTTCGGCGTAGGCGAGGACAGGGTGCTGGTCCCGGCACAGACGGATGGCTTCCTTGAGCGACCAGGCACCATTGGGGTCCAGGGTGATTCGGGCGTCAGGAAAACGTTCGGCCAGGGCGGTGACCGCCTCGATCTCTTCATCGCCACGCAGCACCCCGCCCTTGAGCTTGAAGTCGTTGAAGCCGTACCTGGCCTTTGCGGCTTCAGCCAGGCGCACGACCGCGTCCGCGGTCATGGCTTTTTCATGCCGTATCCGCAACCACTCGTCTTCAGCGTCGGGCTCGTTGCGATAGGCCAGATCCGTGACATTGCGGTCGCCAATGTAGAACAGGTAACCGAGCATTTTCACCGCGTCGCGCTGCTGCCCTTCGCCGAGCAATGCAGCTACGGGAACTTCGAGGAATTGACCCAGCAGGTCGAGTAGCGCGGCTTCCATCGCGGTCACCGCATGAATGGTGATGCGCAGGTCGAAGGTTTGCAGGCCGCGACCTGCCGCGTCACGGGACGCAAAGGTAGTGCGCATCTGATTGAGGATGCGTTGGTACTGGCCGATGGGCTGGCCGATCACAAGGGCGCGTGCGTCTTCGAGCGTTTCGCGGATGCGTTCGCCACCTGGTACTTCGCCCACCCCGGTGTTACCGCAACTATCCTTGAGAATGACAATGTTGCGGGTGAAGAACGGCCCGTGGGCACCGCTAAGGTTCAGCAACATGCTGTCGTGACCCGCTACGGGTACGACCTGGAAACTGGTGACGACAGGCGACTTGGTGATGTTGGCAGTATGTTCAGCGTTCATGGCAAGTTCCTAAAAATAAGGTTATTCAGCGATCAATGGGCTCAGAGAGATTTGCTGACTGCCGCAACCGTTGGCGCGGCGTTCGGCGGTGTCAGCAGGGACGATGCTTTGGGCGAGGTCTTGGCGAAGAACACCAGTATCGCGGCAAGCACCGAGGTGCCGGCCAGGCCATAGAGGCCGCCTTGAATCGACCCGGTTGTCTGCTCAAGGAAACCGAAGGTCGTCGGTGCCACGAAACCACCCAGGTTGCCGATCGAGTTGATCAGCGCGATGACGGCGGCGGCGATACGCGCATCCAGGTAGCCTTGGGGAATTGGCCAGAACAGCGAAGACGCCGACTTGAAGCCGATGGCCGCGAAACAGATAGCGACGAACGCGAAGATCGGTCCACCGGTGGTGGACAGGAACATCCCGGCTGCTGCAATCAACAGGGCCGTTGCGACCCAGGCCTGCTGAAACTTGAACTTGCTCGACAGCGAGGCAAAGGTGTACATGGCGATGATCGAGATCAGCCAGGGAATCGAGTTGAAAAACCCTACCTGTACGTCACTCAGGTCACCCATCTTCTTGATGATGCTGGGCAGCCAGAAGGTCGCGGCGTAAATCGTCAGCTGAATGCAGAAGTACAAGGCGCAAAACAGCAGGATCTGGCGGTCTTTGAGGAGCTTGCCAATGGTCGGTTTGACGCGGGTCAATGCCTCACGCTCGCGTTGTTCCTGATCGATGGCACCGACCAGCGCATCTTGTTCTTCACGGGTCATCCACTTGGCGTCGTGAGGTTTGGAATCAAGCCAGAACCAGACGAAAAAGCCCAGAAATACCGAGGCCAGGCCTTCGATGGCGAACATCCATTGCCAGCCGTGAAAACCGAAACCTTCGATCTGCAGCAGGGCACCCGACAGCGGGCCGGAAATCAGCGAGGCTACGGCTGAGCCACTGAGGAAAATGGCAATGGCTTTACCGCGTTCGACGCCCGGCAACCAGCGGGTGAAGTAGTAGATCACGCCAGGGAAGAAACCTGCTTCGGCAATGCCCAGCAGAAAACGCAGGATGTAGAAATGGGTTTCATTCTGGATGAACGCCATCATTGTGGCGACGATGCCCCAGGTGAACATGATGCGGGTCAGCCAGATCCGCGCACCGACTTTTTGCAGCAGCATGTTGGAAGGCACTTCGAACAGCGCGTAGCCGATGAAGAACAGGCCTGCACCCAGGCCGTAGGCGGCAGCGCCGATCCCGAGGTCATGTTCCATGTGCGTGCGCACGAAACCGATATTGACCCGGTCGATATAGTTGAGGATGAACATGATCACGAAAAGCGGGAGCACATGTCTCTTCACTTTGCTCACGGCGCGCGCGAGAACCGAATCACCTTCTGGAACGACAGATGCGTTGCTTGAATTGTTCACAATTCAAATCTCCCACTGATTATTTTTATGCGGGTTTGAGCGTGACGCCGGCGGCTTGGCCGTCGGTAGCAGGGGTCGAATTACAGGGCGCCGAGCGTCTTGATCAGGGCATCCAGCTCTTGCGTCCCATTGGGCAGCAGACAGGTCTGTGCACGGAAATCGCCGGCTGCGTTGAAATCGGTCAACGGCAAAGGCAGAAGGTCTTCTGAGGAGGATTTGAGCTTTTGAGGATTCATGTGATTCGCCTGCATCGCTGGTTTTTGTTGATGTGTCTAGGATGTCTTGCGTTGATAGACATCATACAAGTTATTTTTCGGTTCGCAATGCTGGCGGCTGAGTTTTGTTTGCCTGGCGAATGCCTGAGAGCCGCTGATTCGACAGTACAATCCAGCATTCATTGAGATAAATAGGTGATTGTTGCGCGGCTGGCACGGCTTGTGACGTCAGTCAGCTGGCGGCGGCGGTGCTTATTTAAAAGATGAATGAGCTATGTTGTCATACAAGTAGGGGCGACTCTTGATCCGCCCCACCGAAGTACGCCGTCATTTCACCGAAGACTCCTTGGCCGGTGTTAAGCTCTTTACAGCGAAATTCTCTGGACGCAAATCTATGCAAATTGAAAGCGGGATCCCGGTCCGTAGACGATCCACTAACCTGGCCCAGGGTGTGGTTGAAGCACTGACCCAGCGCATTTTGCTCGGGCAATTGAAGCCAGGCGAAAAGCTGCCCTCGGAATCGACCATCGTTCTGGAACACGGCGTAAGCCGCACCGTTGTCCGCGAGGCGATCTCCAAACTGCAAGCTTCGGGTCTGGTAGAAACACGACACGGCATCGGGACGTTTGTGTTGGCGCAACAATCTCAGCCAGGGCTACGCCTGCATGTGGATACGGTGGCCAGTGTCAGGAGCATGCTTGAACTGAGATTGGGCCTGGAGGTGCAGGCTGTTGCATTGGCAGCTGTTCGCAGAACTGACGATCAGCTTGCTCGCATGCGCCAGGCCTTGAGTGATTACCAGGCTTCGTTGGCCAACAACGACAGTTGCGTCGAGGAAGACAAGCGCTTCCATCAGATCATTGCCGAGGCCACCGGCAATACTTTTTTCACAGAAATCATGCAGCACTTGGGCAATGCCATGATTCCTCGCACCCAAGTGAAGGTCGACGAACGTGGAGGCGCCGACTTTTCGCAGTTGGGCCAGTTGGCGAATATGGAGCATGAAGCGATTTTCAACGCGATCAAGCGGCAAGATCCCGATGCGGCCCGGGCTGCGATGGTGCTGCACTTGACCAATAGCCGGGATCGGTTCTCGGGAAGTTGAATCACCTTTTGCTGTTGCAGCGAAACAAGGCCAGCGCGCAAACGCTGGCCTCTGATTCAATCCGCCAACCAGGCCTTTCGCCACGCCAACAGGTGTTCGTCCCTGAGCATCCAGGTATCGAGTACCACGTCGCGCAAGGCATCACCGGCCTTCGCGCTGGCGTCGGGCTCGGCGAGATGTTCGCGAATGGCGCCAATCCAGTCTTTGGCCTTGTTCCTGACCCGGGTCACCGGGAAGTCACCGCGATAGCAGAGGATGTCGGAACAGATTACCGGGAAGCCACAGGCGCCGTATTCCAATAGCCGCAGATTGCTTTTGCAGGCGTTGAACATATTGTCCTTGAGCGGTGCCAAAGCCAGGTCCAGATTCAAGCTGGCCAGGCGTTCCGGGTATTTCTCGATATTCACGCCTCTATGGAACTCGTGGACATAGGGACGCAGTGCCGGTGGGCACATGCCAAGAAACACCCATTCCACTTCCCCGGCCAGTTCCCGAACCACTTCGGCGATGACTTGCAAGTCTTCGCCGTGGCCCGAACCGCCCGCCCAGCCGACCCTGGGCTTGCGTCCTTGTTGGCGAAGGCTGTTCAGACCGCTCCACCACTGGCTTGGCAGGCGGTTCTCTACTACGCGAATGTCGGTGTTGAAACCTTTCAGTGCATTGGCCAGTGGCTGCGTCGACACCACCAGCCGGTCGCACAGACCCACGGCTTTTTTCAGGCGCTGGGCAATGTCTTTGGGCGGCAGTTCGCGGCTTGCGCCGGGGGGCATGTCGAGAATGTAGTCATCGAGCTCGTAGATCTTGAAGGCTTTGGAAAACGCCTTGGTGTTCTGCATCGATTCCAGCTGGGGCGTGGTGTATTGCCGCTGGAAAATGATCGTGTCCGGCTCCAGTCGCTGCAACTCTACGGGCGTAAGCGCCCAGTAGCTCACCGTACCCTCGACCAGATGCGCGTCTTTCATGGCCGCGAAGGGCTGGCGTACCCGGTAGTGTCCGCAGCCGGAAAAATCACCGGGGTAGCACAGTGCGTAAGGTAGCGCGCGACTGGCGAGAGGCTGCCAGTCGGCTTCGCTGCGGCAATTGGAGGCGAAGCCACTGCCTTCCAGGGTCAGGTTGCGGTTATAGGCTGGGTCGTTGGCCAGTAGCGGCAGCCAACGCTGGTACATCGTCGACTGTTCGCGCTTGAAGCGTTCGCGTTTGTCTTGCAGTCTGGTCGTGTCGACCGTGTGCTGGCTCACACTGTTTTCATGCATCAGCACCGCATAGGGCGTCCAGACAATCAGGCGCCCGGCCTGGCCGACTTTCAGGCACAGATCCACGTCGTTAAAGGAAACCGTCAGGTCGGCCTCGTCCAGACCGCCCACCTGGTGGTACAGCTCAGTGTGGATCATCAGGCAGGCGGCGGTGACCGCGCTGTAGTTCTGGTCAACCTGCAAACGGTGAAGGTAGCCGTTGGACTGCATGGGATCGCGGATGAATGGGTGGTCTGCGACGCCGCACAAGCCCAGTACCACGCCTGCATGCTGAATAGTGCCGTCGGGGAACAACAGTTTGGCGCCGACTACGCCGACTTCCGGCCGCTGGGCGTGATGGAGCAGGGCGTCAAGCCAGTCCCCGTCAATGACTGCCGTGTCATTGTTGAGCAGCACCAGGTATTCGCCACGGGCGTGGCCGGCGGCAAAGTTGTTGATCGCCGCATAGTTGAACGGGTGAGGGTAACGCAGGATGCGCACCTTGGCGTCGTCCAGGCTTTCCATGCCCCCGAACCAATCCCGGGCTTCGGCGGTTTCACTGTTGTTATCGACAATGATCAGTTCGTAATTCGTGTAGCGGGTTTTCTCCATGATGCTTTCGATGCAGCGCAGCAGCATCGGCAGGCAGTCCTTGGTGGGAATGATGATGGACACCAAAGGCTGCCCGGCGTGTTGGTACACCACGCGGTTGGCCATCGGCAAAGGCCCGGCGCGCAGTTCATGAGCCACGCCCAGGCGTTGCAAGTGCGCCTGGACGATAGCCGCGGAGTGCGCGGTGACTTGGGGTTCACCGAGCCATTGGGCGAAGTTGATTGCCTGGTGCACCAGCACATCACTGATGTGCCCGACGGTGCCCAGCCCATGATTTTCAAGCAGCCTGTAGAGCAGGTCATGGGGCGCCAATTCGGCGAAAGCGGGATCGAAGCCATCGGCAGCCAGCGCGGCCTCGCGACTGAAGGCCAGGGCTCGGCCGACATACGGATAACTGCGCAACAGATCCAGGTTCAGGTCCGGCTTGAAGACCGGGTCCTGGCAGCCGGTTGCAGTCAGCGAGTCTTCGTCGCTGTAGCAGGCGCTGATGCCGGGATTCAGGGCAATGCCTTCGGCCAGCAGGAGCAGGGCGTGGGGGTCAAGTTGGTCGCCGCCGCGCAGCAGGTACCACCAGTTGACCTCAATGCCCTGCAGCAGCTCATTGAGCTGGCTCGGCCAGGATTCAGCCAGCGGAAGCCAGACCAGATTGTCGGCCGGCGTGACCCCTACCGGTTCTGCATTGGACAGCACGACGATAGCCGCCGCCCCATAGAGCTGGCGGTCGATGCTTTCCAGGCTGGAGCGCAACAACGCAATGTCTCCGGTGGTATCGGTCAATACCAGCAACACGTCCGGCTGCCGCGGCCAGCTCGCCAGCCGCGCCGGCAGATTGTCCAACTCGGCGGCAGACAGTTGGCGGGTGTCCAGCCAGCTGCGATACAGGTCGACATTGCGCTGCTGTTGGCCGGCATCCGCCAGAACGCCGAAAAAACGTTCCACAGCGTGAGCCAGGGTGCCTTCGAGCTGGCCGCATTCAGGCTCGAAATCCTTGCCCGTCAGCTGCATCCGTTGCAGGGGGGCCAAGGCTTCGGTGCGCACAAAGAACATGCTGCCGACAAAAAAATGCGAACTGTCGATACCTCGTGGGTCAAAACTGGCACGCTCGGACAGGCTGACCAGGTGTGCGCGGGTGTTTTCAGCAAGGTTTCTGCTGACCGGCAGCCAGTACTTCTCGGTGCCCAGCAGTGGATGACGCGCCGGATCGGCCAGGTGTTCTATCGATTGGCGAAAGCGCACGGGGTTCAGCAGGTCATCGAATACGTCATCGGTGAGGGCGTTCGTGCCCCCCAAGCGCAGGGTATGCAGCTTGACCAGCGTGCGAATGTTATCGGCACGTAAAAATGGCAGCATCTGCAGGAATGGCAAGACATCCCTGCCGTGGTTCTGCACCCGATACAGCGAATAACTCAGCCCGCTGGCCGCCAGTTGGGCGCGCACCGCAGCCTCACAGCTGGCCACGCAAGTCACGTAGAGGTGCAGGCGTTCATACAGGGCGATCAAGCGGACCAGAATGTCGCGCAGTACATCGGGATCATAGGCATGGATGACCACGCCGACTGGCGGCTCGCCGTCTTCCAGAAGAGGCTGCTGCGCGACCAGCACTTCGCACTCATCGACGGGCTGGATTGCACAAGCCCGATGAGCACCATTGGCGCAGGGGGTATCTGTCATGTTCACACCGAATTAAATAGGAGGCGAAGTGTGCTCGAACTGGCAGCAGGCACCTGCCAGGCGCCGTCTCGACGTAGAGGAAATTTTCAGCCGGCACGTTGCGACTCACGAAGGGGTGCGCGGTATTACTCCCGGCATACAACCGTCAATGAAATGTTGTTCGTTGCGAGTAAAAGGGGGGCGATGCAGGAAGTGTTCCAGTTCCCGGCATCGACGCCAGTGCGAGCGTCTATTCCGGCGATCTGCGATGCCACCTGGCAAACCTTGCCGCCAGGCGATCTTCCGCAATTGGGCCAGCGCCGAAGGGCGAATTTTTCGACCCGGTCCACTGGGTGGCCCTCGAAAAAATACCCCCTGTCGGCCTCCATGAACCCGCAACCAGATCTTTTGCTCCATTCATTAACATCACCAGGACGGGTCTGCCATGAGCACTTTCAGAGAACTGCTTACCCCGGAATATGAGCGCAGACTTTGCGCCCTGGATTGCTGGTATCGAACCCTCGAGAACCGCTCGCTGCGCATGGATTGTCCCGATGCCTACCACGAGGAGTTGATTCGTCAGGCCGACGAAATGGATCGCCAGGGCATGGTCAGTTGGGAGCAATGGCGAGACCTTCGGGTGATGGCGGATCAATCTTATCTACGTGCCATCGAGGGGGGCGATTACAAGACTGTTGCTCCAGGCAGCAGGACATATGAAATAGCTGATACAGCGGCTGGTAACACGACAAGCAGGCCATAGAAGGAATCCGATATGTGTAAATTCGTTCTGCAATACCTGTTCAACGGTGAGCTTCGTACACACCTTTTCGAACTCAAGCAGACTCGATTGCCTCTACACGAAGCGGCAATGCACTTGCTTGAGCTGCATTATGGCGATGGAGAAAACAGCCTGATGATGCCCAATGCCGACGCGACGCCCAGTGAGGTTTTAGAGCAGGCTGAGCGAGTAGGGGTGACGCAGATCAAGGTTGTCGATCAATCCAGTTAATGCGGGTTGGTCCTGCTGTCGACTCTGCAATACATCGATTTTGTGTAATGGCCGTGATGAGCGTGCCAGTGAGCTCGGGCTGGTTCATCAGTTCTACGGGACTTCAAAACTTTTCAAAACCCGCGAAGGTCTGCTTTCAGGTAACAAAAGGAGGCCCGAAGGCCTCCTTTCTCGATCAGGCATTTGCGAACTCAGAGCTTAACTGGGCAGCGGCCTTCTTGAAGGCAACCTTCATTTCTTCGATCACGCTGCTGTTGTGCTCAAATGAGATGTAAATACGGCCATACGGAGACGGCATGATCAACACTCCTGCTTCACGCAGCGCAAGGTGCAATGCCTTGCTGAAGCCAGGGTTCGCTATTTCGACTGCCTGCTCGTACGTGACCGGGGTTGTGGCCCCCAGCCAAATGCTAAAAACACTGCCGTAGCCGCTGGTTGAAATGATTACGCCATGGGACTCGAAAATGGCCTCAACCGCAACGCGCAGATCGTTGCCGCGCTGGATAAGCTGCTCGTAGTCGCTGTTATCCAGTTGAGTCAGGGTGCTTGTCACGGCTGCGCATGCCAGTGGATTGCCACTGAAGGTGCCCCCGCGAAGAACACGTCCTTCTTCAAAACCCGCCAGGATGTGAGGTTTGCCAACGATCGCGGAAACTGGCACACCGTTACCAATCGCTTTGCCGACGCTCGCGATATCAGGGCTCAAACCTTCATGCAGCCCTGCCAGACCAGCATACAGCCGGAAACCCATCAGCACCTCGTCACAAATCACGAGTGCACCGTGTTTATGAGCAACGGCCTGCACATGTTTGAGGTAACCAGGCAATGGCATGATGCAGCCAGCGTTGGCCAGCATGGGCTCAAGGATGACCGCCGCGATGTCATTGTCTTCTTCGAACAGGCGCTCTATGTCTGCGAAATCGTTGTAGCGGATCAGCGTGGTACGTTCGGTGGACGGACGCTTGCCATCGAGGAAGGTCGCTTCATTGGAGGTGACGTTGCCGTAGCTGACATCATCGAACCAGCCATCGAAACCGGCAGCCATCTTGGCAATTTTTCCACGGCCGGTGTACGCCCGGGCTGCACGGCAGGCGAGGTGCACTGCTTCGCTGCCGGAGTTGGTGAAAATCACCTTCGAGAGCTCGCCGGTATGTTTTGCCAGTTCGGTTGCGGCGCCATGCTCACGGACATGAGCCCAGGATGGCGCGGCACTGTCGCCTAGCGCTTCAGTAACGGCGGCATTTACCGAGTCGTTGGAGTGACCCAGTAATACCGCACCAAAGCCCAGCGCGGTATCGATGTATTTGCGACCTTTGTCATCCCAAAGGTATGCGCCTTTGCCTTTGCTAATGAACAGTTTTTCCCCATTCAGGTCAGGCAGGATACGGGCTGCACTGGAAACATCACCCACTAAATTAGGCATAAAAACCTCTGAATTTTGACAGTAGTTAGCCGTCCCGGGTATTGGGCCCGAGAGGGGTTTTACGTAGCTTTTAACGAGCCTTGTTAGGCTGTGCGTGCCTGCTTATTCTTGTTTTATCTTCATTTTCTCGTTGCGACGGCGGAGTAACTCCAGCGTCAGCAACATCAATACGGAAAGGATGACCATGATGGTGGCGACAGCCGCGATGTTTGGACTGATGTTCTCCCTGATACCCGAGAACATCTTAAGCGGAAGCGTTCTTTGCGACGGGCTGGCCAGGAAGAGGGTGACCACCACTTCATCGAAAGACGTGGCAAACGCGAACAGTCCTCCCGAGATCACCCCTGGGGCAATCAAAGGCAATACGATTTTAAAGAAGACGGTGAGCGGCGGGGCGCCCAGACTGGCAGCGGCTCTGCTCAGATTGGTGTTGAAGCCCTGCAAGGTCGCGTTGACCGTGATAACTACGAAAGGGACCCCCAGCATCGCGTGCGCCAGTACCAATCCAATGTAGCTATTGAGCAACTGCAGTTTGGCGAAGAAGAAGTACAGACCTACTGCGACGATGATCAGAGGCACGATCATTGGCGAGATGAGGAAGGCCATCACCACGTTTTTGAACGGGAAGTTGCCCCGGCACAAGCCAACGGATGCCATCGTCCCGAACACCATCGCCAGCAAGGTGGCGCCTGGGGCGATGATGAAGCTGTTCTTGAATGCTTGGCGCCATTCTTGAGACGACATCAGCTCTTCATACCAACGGAAAGAGAAACCATCCATTGGGTATGTGAGAAAAGACGACGAATTGAACGATAAAGGAATGATCACCAGTATCGGAACAATCAAAAACAGCAGTACAAGGATGGAGGTGGAAGCCAATCCAAACCTGGCCAGTTTCTCTGCAGAGGAAGCGTAAGGCTGCAACATGTCGTTTACCTCGCCTGGGTTTGGTTGGTGAGCTTTCCGTACACTACATAGAGCAGCAAGGTTGCGATCAGCAGCAAGCTACCTAGCGCCGACGCCATGCCCCAGTTGACGGTTTTGTTGGTGTAGAACGCTACGAAGTAACTGACCATTTGATCCGCTGCACCACCCACCAGCGCGGGCGTCACGTAGTAACCAATCGCCAGAATGAAGGTGAGCAAACCGCCAGCTGCCAGCCCCGCGAAGGTCTGGGGGACATACACTCGCCAGAAAGCAACGAAAGGATGGGCCCCAAGAGAAATGGCGGCTCGAACATAGTTCGAAGGAATGCTTTTCATCACGCTATAGAGCGGCAAAATCATGAAAGGCAGAAGGACATGCGTCATCGCGATGATGACTCCAGTCCTGTTGAAAACAAGCTGGACAGGTGCGTCCACAATCCCCAGGAACATGAGCGAGCGGTTAATCAGCCCATCTGATTGCAACAGTACGATCCACGCCGCTGTGCGAACAATCAGCGATGTCCAGAAGGGCAGCAAAACGCAGATCATCAACAGATTGCTTTTGCCTTCAGGCAACGTGGCCAACCAGTATGCAACTGGAAAACCCAGTAACAGGCAGAGGATGGTTACCACGCCGCCGATATAGAAGGTGCGGGTGAAAATATCCACGTATATCGATTGGTTCGGCTCTGCTTTGACAATGCTGCCGGTGGCGGAATCAACTCGATGATCGAGGGCCGCAAGCAAGAAGTAAGGTGTGAGCTTCGAAGAAGCCTGCTTCAGGGCCTTCCAATAATTCAAATCTGCCCAGGCACTGTCCACGGCAATCAGCGCCTCGCGCTTAGACGTGACGGTGCCGTCCGGGAGCTTGCGTATCGTTTTGGTGATAACGGTTCGGTAAGCAGGGATTTCGTAACTCAAGCGTTTGGAAAGCGCTCCGATCTGTCCGCTCTCTTTGGCGCTGGCCAAGTCTTTTACCAAAGCATCGTAAGTCTCATCACCCGGCAGCGAGATGCCGTCCCAGGATTCGAGCGCCAGCGTGGTTGCAGGCATGGCGCTGTGCACATCGGGGTTGTCCACGCTGCGAGTAAGCATGGTGCCAATTGGGAAGGCGAAGCATACGAGTACGAAAAGAAATAGCGGCGCGATAAGCGCTAGCGATTTGAGTTTGTATGAGCGTTCGGACTTTCTGAGCTTGGCTCTAAGATCTAACGCTTGCGCCTTATTTGAAAGAATTGCTGCTGACTGACTCATGATCGGCGGCTCAGTGTGTGGACACGTCCAGGGCACGAATGTGCTCTGGCGCCCAGGAAACGGAAATCGAGCTACCTACAGTCCAGCTGCTATCCATTTGAGAGGCAGGAAGCTTGATCATGAAATTCGCTTGCCCGGCAACTTCAGTAATCATTCGAACGTGGTCGCCCAGGTAGATGTATTCCTGAATGCGAGCGGTCAAAGGCGTACTGCCAGCCGGCCCAACCACAACGCGCTCTGGTCGAATGCAAAGCGCAACCTGATCCCCAGGTTTTGCCCCAACAACAGAAATGGCCCGGATCAAGCTGCCGTCAGCCAGGCGCGCGATGGTGTGACTTTCGTCTCTGGATACAAACGTTGCGATCAGGGTGTTGTTTTCACCAATGAACTGAGCCACGAAACTTTTGGTCGGTGCTTCATAAATGGCTGCAGGGCTGTCGATCTGTTGAATCACGCCGTCATTGAAGACAGCGACACGGTCGGACATGGTCAGTGCTTCGCTTTGGTCGTGTGTCACGTAAACAACGGTCAGACCAAGTTGCTTGTGGAGGTGTTTTATTTCCAGTTGCATGTGTTCGCGCAACTGTTTGTCCAGGGCACCCAGCGGTTCGTCCATCAATACAAGTTTGGGTTCGAACACCAGGGCGCGGGCCAGCGCGACCCGCTGCTGTTGACCACCCGACATTTGAGCGGGGTAGCGTTTTGCCAAATCTGTGAGCTTCACCATGTCCAGTGCACGGCGAACTTTTTCCCGTCTGTCGACGCTATTCATTTTGCGCACGGAGAGCGGGAAGGCCAGGTTTTGCTCGATCGTCATGTGAGGGAACAATGCGTAATTCTGGAACACCATGCCGATATCACGCTTGTGCGGTGGCAGGTTGTGCAGCGGCTTGTCTTTCAGAAAAATCTCGCCGTGGGTAGGTGTCTCAAAGCCGGCCAGCATCATAAGACTCGTTGTTTTACCCGATCCCGATGGGCCGAGCAGCGTCACGAATTCACCTTCTTTGATGTCAAGGTTCAGATCCTTAACGACGGGGCGAAAACCATCGTAGGTTTTCTGGATGTTTTTGAAGCTGACCAAGTGATTCATGTGGCAACCCTCATTCGGGAGTAGGCAGAAATAATCTTCGCTACTCGTCCGCCTATTCATTCAAAAAAGGACAAGCAATCTTTATTTGTTCAAGTCGTAGGTGTGTCGCCGTTAGTTGACCTGCCACCTGGCAACAGGTGGCAGGAGCAACTTGGGCGGTTCTGTTACTACTGGGCGATCCAGGCGTTGAAGCGTTCAGTCAATGGTTCTGTGTTTTCGACCCAGAACTCGACATCCAGAGGCACCGATTGAGCAAGGTTTTCCGGGGTTGTTGGCAGGTCAGATTTCAATTCTGCCGGTACAAGTTCGTTGGCGTTTTTGTTGGTCAGGCCGTAAGCAATGAACTTGGGCAGCTTTGCCTGGTTTTCAGGTTTGCTGGCATAGCCAATGAAATCCATGGCGGCAGCTTTGTTCTCGCTGCCTTTGAGAACAGTCCAGGAGTCGATGGCCGAAACGCTGCCATTCCAAAGGAACTTGAAGTGCTTGCCTTCGTTACGGTTGAAGCCGGTGATGCGGCCGTTGTAGGCAGAGCTCATGACAACGTCACCCGCAGAAAGCATTTGCAGGGGCTGCGCGCCGGCTTCCCACCAGACAATGCTCGACTTGATCTCGTTGAGTTTGTTGAAGGCTCGGTCGATACCTTCTGGAGTACGCAGCACGTTGTAGACTTCGGCGGGTTTTACACCGTCTGCAATCAATGCAAATTCAAGTGAGTATTTTGGGCCCTTACGCAGACCACGTTTGCCTGGGAATTTCTTGGTGTCGAAGAAGTCGGCCCAGGAAGTTGGAGTGGCCTTCAATTTGTCGCCGTCCCAAGCCAAACCGGTGTTCCACACGATCGCGCCCACGCCGCAATCGTTCACGGCTTCGGGGATGAAATCGGATTTGTTACCGACCTTTGCCCAATCAATTTTTTCATAGAGACCGGAGTCGCATCCCAAAGCCAGATCTTCGGCTTCGACTTCAACGACGTCCCAGTTAGGTGTTCCTGCTTTTACTTTTGCGTCCAGCACACCGACGCCACCGTCCCAGCTTTGGTCGAGAACGTTCTTGCCGATCTGTTTTCCGAATGGCGCGAAAAATATCTCACGTTGTGCATCCTGAAAATTTCCTCCCCAGGAAACAATCGTGAGGTCACGGGCGTTTGCAGCTTGTGATGAAGCTGCAATCCCAACGAGGGCAAATCCAAGTGCTGCTACAGCGTGGCATGGCTTGTGCATTTTGAAACCTCGACGCGGTATGTTGTGTGGTGTTGGTAAAAATTTTTACCACCCAAAAATAACCTAGGCAAGTTTTATTTTTAAAACGTCGAAGAAAACCCAATCGCCCGGATAAACGGCAAGCGATTGTTTTTTAACGCCTAAAATCTATGGTTTTGGGCGTAAAGTGGCTAAATACCGGGGTTTTTTGTTAGCCGGCCAAGAATGTCCGCCTTGGGCGAGGGACCTTGAAATCGTGTTACTTTGCTTCCCTCAGGGTGCTTTGCAGGGTGCGAAACAACCCAAATTGGTGTGTATGATTCGTGTTGGCTGCAAAGAGAGTGGGCAGCGAATTGAAGTTTGGCCCCCTCGGGTGCCGTTTATCTGAGGATTTAACCGTGATAGAACCATCGGCGATTAGTCGAAGCCCCCATGCTCCAGAAGATCCGTCTGAAGAGCCCTCGCAAATCCAGGAGTCTGCGTCGGTGGGTGCGAGACTCAAAGCACTGCGACAAAGTCGCGGGCTTTCGATTCGAGGGTTGGCTGAGCAGGCCGGCGTTCCTCATGCCACGCTTTCGATCATCGAACGAGACAAATCAAGCCCGTCCGTAAGTATTCTGAAGCGCTTGCTGCGCCCTCTGAATGTCACCCTCAGTGTGTTTTTTTCAGATTCGGCAGTTGTAGATCGAGCAGTGTTCTATAAGGCCGATGAGTTGGTGGAGCTTGCTGATGGCAAGAAACTCTCCTATCGACAGGTGGGCGCGAACCTGGCTAACAGCTCCATGATGATCCTCCACGAGCGGTACGAGCCGGGAGCTGACACCGGGCAAGAGGGTGAGGAACTTTATTCCCACGAAGCCGAGGAGGGCGGAATCATCATCGAGGGCAAGCTCGAAATGACCGTAGGGGATGAGGTACGGATCCTTTCGGTGGGTGATGCCTACTACTTCGACAGCAGACTTCCGCATCGCATGCGCAATCCTTTTGACGAGGTTTGTATCGTGGTGAGCGCGGTTTCTCCCCCAACGTTCTAAGCGATTTACTTCCCTGAGTTATCGGATCTTCGTTTGCACGCACGCCAACTGGCTGAGCGTGCAGACACCAGGCTTGATCCCTCAAGCTCCGCTCGGAGCTTTCTGTTCGATAAACGTTTTCCCGGATGCCTGGTTCACGTTGAAGACAATCTTCGTTCCTGGCCCTTACGGCACTTCGCATTCTGCAGGGCGATCAGGTCGCCCCGATTTATATTCGGTGTGACTACTCCTCACCGATGGCCGGACGACGGAGTTTTAACAGGCTATTCAAGGCGACTCATATTGATCATGACTGTGAGACGCTTATCAGGCAAAGGCACTTTGAAACGTCGCAAGTTAAATCTTTTTCTCATTGCTGGTTTATCAATGATCGCGCGTGCCGGGAGTTTCTCGCTTAAATTTTAGTCAGTGTTGTGACCCTCCAAGTAGTTACATCGACTCCTCCGTTCTTCTTGGCACGAGGTGTCCCTCGTTGCATGGCAGAGATGGCTGAACCCTTTCGTTCTTGTTCTTCATACTGGGTGTGAACTGCAGGCACAGCTAGGCCGTAGACAGTAATGGGCCAGGGGGTTTAAGGTTTATTCAGTGCTTGAGATTCTTGCAACACCGCCATTACGGCAACCTGGGCAGAATGTGAAAACTCACTGGCTTGAATGTAATTCATTGGCATCATTTTATTAGAGTTAAAACGTAGTTTGGGTTTATTGCGAGGCGTGGCTGGCTCAGCTTGTTACGTGCCTGTTGATAAACCTGCGCTGGCGAAAAGTCATATCTGCCTTTCAGTCCACTTACATAAATATTAATGCCTGGGAGAATGCATGAATAAGAATTTTATTGCCGGAGAGTGGCTCGAAGGCGCCGATATCAACCTCAATATCAACCCTTCCGATACCAATGATGTAGTCGGTGAGTACGCGCGCGCTGATGCTTCGCAAGCTTCGATGGCAGTTGATGCGGCATTTGAAGCGGCTCCGAACTGGGGGCGATCTACCGCCGAGGTGCGAAGTGACGCGCTCGACCGTATTGGCACCGAGATTTTGGCGCGTCGTGAAGAGTTGGGTCGGTTGCTGGCGCGCGAGGAAGGGAAAACCCTGCCTGAGGGTATTGGTGAAGTGGTTCGCGCCGGCAGGGTTTTCAAGTTTTTTGCGGGCGAAGCATTACGCCTTTCGGGCGAACGCCTGGCATCCATTCGCCCTGGCGTCGAGGCAGATGTGCGGCGTGAGCCAGAGGGCGTGGTCGGCATCATCACTCCCTGGAACTTCCCTATCGCCATTCCCGCCTGGAAAATCGCCCCTGCTCTGGCGTTCGGTAACGCAGTCGTTTTCAAACCCGCTGATCTGGTGCCTGGCAGTGCGTGGGCACTGGCAGAAATTATTGTTCGGGCAGGTGCGCTTCCCTCTGGCGTGTTCAATCTGGTCATGGGGCCTGGCTCAAAAGTGGGTGATGTTTTTGCCATGTCTAAAAAAGTACGGGCATTAACCTTCACCGGTTCCACTGGCACAGGCCGCAGTATTGGTATGACCTGCATGGAGCGCGGTGCCAAAGTGCAGCTGGAAATGGGCGGAAAAAACCCGCTCATTATTCTGGATGACGCGGATCTCAATCAGGCGGTGGAGGTCGCTGTCTCAGGATCATTCTTCTCTACAGGCCAACGCTGCACTGCCTCCAGCCGATTGATTGTACAGGACGGTATACACGATCGATTTGTTGAGGCGGTGATCAAGCGTCTCTCTTCGCTCAAGGTTGATCACGCATTGTCTGAAGGCTGTGACATGGGCCCTGTCGTGTCACAGGCGCAACTCAAGCAAGACTGCGACTACATCAAGAGCGCCCGGGAAGAGGGTGGGATGCTCGCTTGCGGCGGCGAGCTTCTGACAAGGGGCACACCAGGTTTCTACCTTTCTCCGGCGCTGATCACTGAAACCACTAACCAGATGCGTATCAACCAGGAGGAAGTTTTCGGCCCGGTAGCGAGTGTCATCCGCGTTAAGGATTACGAGGAGGCAGTCATGCTGGCTAACGATACCGAATTCGGTTTGTCATCCGGAATCTGCACCACTTCTCTCAAGCACAGTTCTGACTTTAAGCAACGATCTACCGCTGGCATGGTGATGGTCAACGTCCCGACGGCAGGAGTGGATTACCACGCACCTTTCGGTGGTCGCAAAAACTCAAGCTACGGGCCTCGCGAGCAAGGCGGGTACGCAAAGGAGTTTTATACCTCCGTCAAAACCACCTACACATTGGCCTGAACTCATGGAAACTCAAAACAAGATTAGTGGTACCACACGGGTATACGCGATTATCGCTGACCCCATCCATCATGTGCAGACACCAACTGCGATGAACCGCCTGTTCACTGAGCGCGGTGATGATCGGGTAATGGTGCCGTTTCATGTCAGCACAGAAGATCTCCACGGCGTTGTTGCCGGACTGCGAGGAATACAAAGCCTGGATGGCTTCATCGTTACGGTGCCGCACAAATCTGCAATCGTTGAGCTATGCGATTCTGTGTCAGATGCTGCGCGACTCGTAGGCGCGGTCAACGTGGTGAGGCGCAACGAAGATGGCAGCCTGCATGGCGATATCCTCGACGGTGCGGGTTTCGTGGCAGGTCTACGCCAACGGGACGTAGATCCGAGCGACATGTCGGTCTACGTAGCAGGTGCCGGGGGCGCAGCAAAGGCCATCGCGTTCGCTCTCGCCGCTGCTGGCGTCAGAAAAATCACCATCTTCAATCGCACCACATGCAAGGCAGAGGAGCTTATCCAAAGACTCGCCACTGTCTTCCCCGCGGTGGAATTGTGCGTGGGCTCAGATGATCCATCTGGCCATGATCTGGTAGTAAACAGCACATCCCTTGGGCTCTCTGTGGATGACATTCTGCCCTTGAATGTGGCGTTGCTCACCTCATCGCAAATTGTCGCAGAAATCATTATGAAACCCGCGATCACTCCCCTGTTGGCAGCCGCAACTGAAAAGGGTTGTCGAGTGCTTGATGGAATGCCAATGCTGCTTTGTCAGATTGAGTTAATGGCTGCGGCGATGGCGACTAATAAGAATGAGCAAAATCATGAGTAAATTTGATTACGTCATTGTGGGTGGCGGCACGGCTGGCTGTATCCTCGCCAATAGGCTCACAGCTTCGGGAAAATACAAAGTATTAGTACTGGAAGCGGGGGGAGAACCGAACGGTTTTTGGATTCCTGTTCCTGCTGGCTTCTCCAAGCTGCTAGTGGACAAACGTTACAATTGGCGATTCAAGACCCAGGCCGAAGCGAACACGCGCGGAAGGGAAATTTCCGTACCCCGCGGTAAGGGTCTCGGCGGATCTACCCTCATTAACGGAATGATCTATGTGCGTGGGCAGCCAGGGGATTACGACGCCTGGGAGTCAACAGGGGCGAAGCAGTGGAATTTCGCTACCCTCAAGCCCTATTTCAAAAAAATCGAGACTTACGCGCAAGGCGATGGCTCGCGTGGGCATGAAGGCCCGATGCATATTCAGCAAGTCACAGAGCGCTATCCCGTGTCGGACGCCTTCCTGAAGGCAAGCATTGAAGATGGACACCGGCACAATAAAGATTACAACGGTGACGATCAGACGGGATTTGGCTACTACCAGGTTGCCCAGCACAAAGGGCGGCGCTGGAGCGTCGTGGACGGCTATCTCAAGCCGGCAAGAGCGCGCGCCAACCTGCATATCGAGACCCATGCACATGTGTTGCGCCTCGAACTTGAAGGCTCACGATGCACTGGTATCACCTACCGTCAAGGCGGTCGCGAGGTCACAGTCAGTGCCCGGCAGGATGTCATTCTGTGCGCCGGAGCCATTCAATCGCCGCAAATCCTGGAGCTGTCGGGAATCGGTCGACCTGACGTGCTCGGCAAAGCTGGTATCCCACTCAAGCACCGTCTTGATGGTGTAGGGGAAAATTACATCGATCACTTTGCCACCCGTATGAACTGGCGGCTCAAGAACACCGTGACTCTCAACGAGTTGGCACGCGGATGGAGACTTGGCCTTGCCGTGGCTGAGTACTTCACCAAGCGCACGGGGATACTGACACTGGGTACCGGCCTGGTTCATGGTTTTGTGAAGACCGAGCCTGAAATGCCTACGCCGGATGTGCAATATTTCGTCGTACATGCGAGCTATGCCAATGCCGCTGAGCGAATTCTGGACAAACATCCGGGCTTCACGATTGGCGTCAGTCAGCTACGGCCCAAGTCTCAGGGCAGCATTCACATCCAATCAAAGGATCCGGATGTCATGCCGGCGATTCGTCCGAATTTTCTGACCGAGGATGAAGACTGCAGGAGCCTGATCGAGGGCATGAAAATCGCGCGAAGAATTATGGAACAGCCGGCGATGAGAGCATTCGTCGATGCAGAAACCAGTCCGGGCTCCGAAACCAGGAGTGACGAAGATTGGCTTGAATTTGCACGAGACAATGGCCAGACGATTTATCACCCCATCGGTACCTGCAGGATGGGTGAGGGCGAGGGAGCCGTGGTCGACTCGCAGTTGCGGGTCCATGGCCTAAGCGGTCTTCGTGTCGTCGACGCCTCGGTCATTCCATCAATGATTTCCGGCAACATCCAGGGAGCGGTAATGGCTGTTGCCGAGCGAGGGGCTGACTTGATACTCGGCGCCGCGCCAGTTCATTACTGAGAGCGGGCTGGCGAGCGTCGTTAGATTATTAGCGGTGACGATGAAGAAGTCGTTCAGCAGAGTGTCTCATGTCTGGAGGCGGTTTTACCGCCTCGTTTCTCGCGAGGCTGCAGGGTAGATGGGGTGCGCTGTTTCTGGGCGATGGTTAACTGGCCCAAGGTTGCTCAGCGATTTTGTTCTCGAGGAAATCTCTAAAAACCCTGATTCTTGGACTCAGGTGCTTACGATCCGAGTACACCATGTAGATGGGCTCTTTCTCATCCAGGGCGTACTCCTCAAGCAACGGGATCAGGCGGCCATTCCTGATATCCGCCCCGATATGGAATTGTGCGAGTTTGACGATACCGGCCCCCGACAGTGCCATCTGACGCAGCAGGTCACCCTGGGCAAATGACGCTTTGGCGCTGACAGGGATCAAGGTCTTGAGGCTGTCGATTTCGAACTCCCAGTTATTCCAAGCGCTTTTAAAACTGAAGTTAAAACAGTCATGGTTCACAAGGTCTAGTGGGTGACTGGGCCTACCGCAACGCTCGATATATTCCGGCGAGGCGCAGATGACCCAGGCGCTTTCACCCACCTTTCTGGCAATCCGTGATGAGTCGGGTAAGACACCGCTGTGGATGGCTATATCAAGACCCTGTTCAAATTGGTCGATGTATTGGGGGCCCACTTGAATGTCGACGCTAAGAGCCGGGTATGTGGCAAGGAACTCTGATAACCAGGGTAAAATTTGATGCTTGGCAAAGGTTGTCATCGTATGGATGCGCAGCGTTCCGCTAACACGTGTCGGGAACGCTTCAGCCAGGGAGTCTGCCTCTGCCATCGCGTTGACCACTTCCCGCGCGCTGACCAGGTAAGCAGCACCTTCTTCAGTGAGTGTGAGATTGCGGGTGCCTCGCTGGAACAGGCGAGTCTGCAGCCGATCCTCAAGGCGACTGATGAGCTTGCTGATGGCCGAGGGTGTCAGTCCGTTTGAGCGTGCTGCCGCAGAAAAATTCCCGTGCTCGGTGGCCCAGATGAAGGCCAACATCTGCGAGTAATTGTCCATTGATCTACCTTGTCGGCGTGCTTTTCAAAAAGCAGCGTGTCACTTTTCCGGGGCCGAAACAACAAGCGCGCGTGACAGTGAGCTCGGCCTGGCTCATCAGTTCTGCTGGTCTTCAGAATTCTTTTTAAACCCGCGAAGGTTCAAGAGGAACAGGCAAACTTGCAAGACGATCAGCGCCCAGGCTTGCGCGTACAGCCCCCATATCACCCACAGCACATTGCTTAAACTGAAACATACGAACCCGATCATTCGCCGTTTCGGCTGCTGAGAGCCAATCAGCCACGCAGCAAGCACGGTGACGAACATCGCCGGCCACTGAACCCAATCAAGATAAGCCAAACCCTTCACCTTTCGGGATTACATTCCTGGTTAAGGCCGCCGCAGTCAGACGAGCTGTCGCTTGGCCTTCAACTGTTGGTGATCTATCTCGGACATTTTCGTCCGGATCGCTCCAGATAGTGATTCCTGTCGTTGTAAAAAATTCAGTTACGAGGGCTAGCAACTGTGCCAACCGGCCACTTGAAGATCAGCGCCGGCCGGTTACCGCTCAAACCTGATCCGTTGCCTCGGCCACCCCCTGATCCTCACCCAGGAACCCGCCACTCTGATGGTGCCAAAGCCGCGCATAGATGCCGTTCCTGGCGAGCAATTCGGTGTGCGTGCCCTGTTCAACGATGCGTCCATCGTCCATCACAATAAGTCGATCCATCGCCGCGATCGTGGACAGCCGATGGGCGATGGCGATGACGGTTTTGCCCTCCATCATTTCATCGAGGCTTTCCTGAATGGCCACTTCGACTTCCGAATCCAGCGCGCTGGTAGCCTCGTCGAGCAGCAGGATGGGGGCGTTCTTGAGCATCACACGGGCAATCGCGACGCGCTGGCGCTGGCCGCCCGAAAGCTTGATGCCGCGTTCGCCCACCAGAGTGTCGTAGCCGGTGTTGCCCTGCCGATCGCTCAGTTGGCTGATGAACTCATCGGCCTGGGCATTGGCCGCGGCACGGCGAATTTGCGCGGCGCTTGCATCGGGTCGGCCGTAGGCGATGTTGTCGCCAATGGAACGGTGCAGCAGGGACGTATCCTGGGTGACCATGCCGATGGCGCTGCGCAGGCTGTCTTGCGTCACGTGCGCGATGTCTTGCCCGTCAATGCGAATCTGCCCGCTGTCGACGTCATAGAAGCGCAGCAACAAGTTGATGAGTGTGGATTTTCCCGCGCCGGAGCGGCCCACCAGGCCGATTTTTTCGCCGGGACGAATGTTCAGGCTCAGGCCATCGAGCACCTGGCGTTCGCCATTGTAGTTGAAGCTCACGTTGTCGAAGGTTACCGCGCCGCCGGTGGTCGTCAGAACGCCCGCATCCGGCGCATCCTGCACCTTGGGGCCGCGGGTGAGGGTGGCCATGCCATCCTGCAGGGTGCCGATGCCCTCGAACAGCGAGGTCATTTGCCACATGATCCAGTGCGACATGCCGTTGATACGCAACGCCATGGCGGTAATCGCCGCCACGGCACCGGTACCGACTTCGCCCAGGTGCCACAGCCAAAGCGCATAACCGCCTGCCGCCATGATCAACGCCACCACCAGCGCCTGGTTGACGATCTCGAATTGGCTGACCAGGCGCATCTGGCGAAAGCCGGTCCGCTTGAAATCCTCCATGGCCGCACGGGCGAAGTGCGCTTCACGATTGGAGTGGGAGAACAGTTTCACCGTCGTGATGTTGGTGTAGGCGTCGGAAATACGTCCGGTCATCGAGGAGCGCGCATGGGCCTGTTCCTGCCCGACCTTGCCCAAGCGTGGCACGAAGTAGAGCATGGCCAGCCCGAACAACACGATCCAGGCAACAAAGGGCAGCATCAATTTCAATGAAAAAGCACCGGCCAATGCAATGATCGCGATGAAATACACGCCGATCCCGAGTGCGATCTCGATAAGGGTGAACAGCACGTCGCGCACGGCCAGCGCCGTCTGCATCACCTTGGTGGTGACCCGACCGGAGAACTCATCGGAAAAGAACGAAAGGCTCTGCCGCAGCATCAGGCGGTGAAAGTCCCAACGCAGGCGCAACGGCAAATTGATCGCCAATATCTGGTGCTGCACCATGGTACGCAACGCCACCAGCGCGATGCTGGTAAACATGACGATGCCCATGCCCCACAACACGCGACTTTCCTGCATGGCCGCATCACCACCGGCCTGCCAGGTGGAGAGCAGATCCACGACCTGACCGAGAAAAGAAAACAGCCAGGCTTCGTAGATCGAGACCCCGGCACTGAGTAGCGCAAACGCAAGAATGTAGCCCCGGGCACCTCGTGTGCACGCCCAAAGGAATCGAGCCAGGCCTGCGGGTGGCGGTGGAACCTCGTCGGGCGGGAAGGGGTCGAGCCTTTGTTCAAATGCGCCAAGCATGGTGGTCTCCGAAACGGTCAAGATAGGGGGATTCTGCCATTTAAAGGGAGCTTTGAGGGTTATGTGGTGTTGTGGGCTTGGCTTCATCCCGGCCACAGCGGCCGTAACCCCGGATTTTCAGACCCATCGCCAGAAACAAGGTTAGAGTGTTCGGCAATGTCTGTTCAGAAGAGCCTCCCACTCGATTCGCCTAGCCGCACCCAGCGGCTCCAGCGAACGAACAGGGCAAAAAAACCGTCTATCAATCGTTATGTGAAGAATGAATCGAGCGCTGTTTGTTTCTCTGGATGGACCCAAGGGCGCCGGCAAAACCACATTGCTGGAGGCCGTGACGAAAGCACTGCGGGCCGACAACAAAAAGGTGATCCGGCTTTGCGAGAAAAAAAGCGACCCCAGCAGGGGTGAAACAATGGCCCTGGTCAACAAGTTCGTCAGAGAGCCCACCAGGGATCTGGAGCTGGAGGTGTGTGAGCGCTTTGCGGATAGCCGTGCCTGGATTTCCCGGCACGTGCTGGCTAAGCAGCCAGCAGACAGCATCATCCTGATCGATCGCTGGTACCCGTCGGATGCCGCGTTTCGCCGGATACTCCCGTTTGCAGAGATTCTGCAGTTGAACATCGATCGCAACGTGCAAGTGCCAGACCTGCATGTCGGGGTAGTCACCGCCCCTGAAATTTCATGGGCGAGGGCGGCGGCACGAGGGCGTGGGCTGAGCAGTACGGTGATGTATAAGCTGGAGGAACAAGTCGCTTGTACCCGGGCGTTCGAGCAAGCGATTGCGGATAACGGCTGGGTGTTGTGCCGTAATGAAGGAACGATTGAGGATGCCACGTTACAGGTGGTTTCGCAGATCCATAGGGCCCTTCGATGCTTCCGGGGATTGCAATGAGGGGGAGACATTTTCGCGCAGAATGACCAAGGCGATAGTGCGGCATCGAAGTGAACGACCCTCGATGGGGTGAGCTCAAAGCATCGAGCCCCCAAACAACTCTCAGTCCATCTGGTCACACGGCAATGCTCAAAAATATCTGGTATGTCGTTCTTCCGTCATCGCAGCTCAATAACGGACTGGTGCCAGTTCGATTGGTTGGACAACCTTTTGTAGCGTTCCGTGATAACGCTGGAGTAGCTCACTTACTTTCTGATGTTTGCGTGCATCGGGGAGGATCCCTATCCGCCGGCCGCAAGGTCGCAGACGGCGTGCAGTGTCCATACCACGGTTGGCGGTTTGGGGCGGATGGAGTCTGCACCCAGATACCTGCGCAGCCAGACCTGCGGATTCCAGCAAAGGCCCGAGTAGACGCGTATCCAACGCTGGAACGTTACGGTTGGATTTGGGCTTTTTTAGGCGACCTCCCAGAGCCTGAACGTCCCCCTCTACCAACGCTCGATTGGATAGACGATCCAGCCATCCGGGTAGTAACCGGCCATTTTGATTGGGAGGCAAGCTGGGATCGGATTATCGAAAATGGCCTCGACTTCGCGCACGCCCCATTTGTACATGGCTCGACCTTCGGTGATCCGGATCATCCTGAGATTGAATCATTCGATGTAGAAACCGATTCGTGGAGTGCTCGTGCACAGATGGTTATGCGCAGGCCTGCGCGCAAAGGCATGCTAAGGCGCAAATCATCAACCGAGTTCTTGAGTGTGGCGACTGTTCCGGGTTTTCATTTGTCAGGCCCCTGTACAACTCTGGAGCTCGAATTGCCTAATGGCTGGAGAATCCACATCGTCTCGGCGCACGTCCCGACCGACGCCAGCCACACTCGGACCTGGTGGATGATGGGCAGAACAATTCTCCGATCTCGACTGCTTGATCGAAGGTTTGTTGCCAGCAATATTCGTATCTTCGAACAAGACCATGGCGTACTCAAAAACGTGCGTCCCGAGCGAGTCCCGGACTCATGGCAGCAGGAGGTTTCGTTGAAGTCGGATGCGCTTCAGATTGCTTTCCGAAAGCGCGTGCAGGAACTGGAGCAGCGAGGCTGGCGTATTGATGAAGAACGTCTCGCTCGAGAATTCACGGGACGTAAGGCATGCGCTATACCAAGCCCCGAGCGCCGTAATATTCGCTCCTGGGCGATTGAGCCAATTCCAGTGGTAGACATCACACACGAATGCAAATAACGCTACGCGATGCAGGCTGAACCAGGCCCTTTGAGCCAGATCGATCCCAGTTTAAGGCGACTTTAAAGGAGCACCATTTCGGGCGCCGGCGGCCTCATCGCAAGGCCGCCAAAAGAGGAGCCCGCATCAACGTATTTCAGCGCTGACTTGATGTCCTTCCAGCCGACATAACTCATCAACGACTTGATGTCCCAGCCATTAGCGCTAGCCCAAGTGGCAAACCCGCGCCGCATCGAGTGGCTACTGTAGATATCCGATGGCACACCTGCCTGCGTGAAGATGCGACGAAGCATCGGGATCAAGCTGTTGGAGTTTATGCCACAGTCAGCAAGGTTGCCCCAGCGATCGATCTTCCGGAAGACGGGGCCATGGGCAATGCCGGCAACCGTAATCCAATTGATGTAAGCCTGAACAGGACATAGCTTCTTGAGGGCAGGGGTGTGGAATGTCGTCCCCTGGTACTGTCTGTCACCTTTCGTGTGAGGCAGATAGAGCGTAATGCCCGTGCCTGCCTGCGCCTGAGTATGCTCGACCTGGAGTCGTGCCAGCTCGTCTGCGCGAAACCCCCGCCAGAATCCGATCAACACCAGGGCAATATCGCGTCGACATTTCATCACGCCCCTGAGGTCATTGCGCTGCGCCGCAAGATCCGCTTCGCGCTCAAGCCAGCTCACCGCCATCTCCAGGTGGTTCAGGAGAAGAGGGGCCGCCTGTTTTTCCTGGGCTGGATGCAATGCACGTATGCCCTTGAGCATCTGCCGCACGTTCGGCGTTTTCGTTGGATCGGGAAATCCCTGAGTGATGTGCCATTGAGCCAGGGCGGCCAGGCGCTGCTTCAGCGTGCTGATGGTGTGCTTGTCCGCGTACTCCGCGAGGTAACGCACGATGCCATCGCCCGTCGCTGGCAGAAACCCACCCCAGGTCACTTCGAAGTGTTCCACCGCCGCACGGTAGCTACGTCGGGTGTTTTCCCGGGTTGCCGCCTGCAGATAACGATCAGCTTTGTTCATCTTGACTCTTCTACGCGAAACGTAACTTTGCGGTGATGGAACATACCAAATACATCTTTATGATGCGATAACGCTCAATTATTTGTTCATAGTATATAGAATTTTGTGCCTGTTTTTTGAGGTTGGCGTAAGATGTAATTACGTAATACGTTTTACACTACGAAATAGTAGGAGATGGCATGGCACGCGGCGGGGTAAACAAGGCAATCGTCCAGATAGCGCGAGATGCGCTGATCGCTCGAGGTGTAAATCCGAGCATCAACGCTGTGCGTGTCGAGCTTGGAAATACTGGCTCGATGACGACCATTGCACGGTATCTAGGCGAACTCGGGAAAGCAGAACCGCTCCTGAAAGAACGTCGCGAGCGCTTGAGTGAAGAGCTCACCGGGCTGGTTGGCCAGCTGTTGGATCGTTTGCTCGAGGAGGGTGCCCAAGAAGTATCCGAGGCGCGGGCTGAGCTCGATAAGCACCGAACGTCAGTCAATGAACAACTTGCGCAGACTCAAGCCGCCTTGGCGGACTTGCAGCGCCAGCACGATAATCTTCAGGCAGCGCTCGACATCCAGGCAGGCGAAATGAGTACGTGCCAAAGCAGCTTGCAATCCGAGCTCACTCGCAACGCTCGCCTGAGCCAGAGCTGCGCTGACCTGGAAATACGGATACATGAGAAAGATCAGCAGATTCGCTCGCTGGAAGAAAAGCACTTGCATGCTCGTGACGCGCTCGAGCATTACCGCACGGCTGTGAAAGATCAGCGTGAACAAGAACAGCGCCGTCATGAAGGTCAGCTCCAACAAATCCAGGTGGAGCATCGTCAGTTGCAGCAGACACTTTCGGTGAAGCAGGACGAACTCAGCCGCTTGAATCGTGACAACGAGCGGCTGCTCAGCGACTCCCGCCAGCAGGCCAGGATGTTGACTACCCAACACGACACCATTGAGAAACTCACGGGTGAGCTCAATGTCTTGGCCATCGCATCAGCTAGAGAGGAGGGGGCTAAAGAGCAGCTTTTCGTGCAGCTATCCCTTTCCCGTGAAGAATCCGCTTCCCTGCGCGAATCCGTCATTCAGGCTGATACACGAGCCCAGAGTGCGCAGGCGCTTCTGGAGTCGACTCAGAACGAGGTCGAACAACTGCGCCATAAGCTGAAGCAATCCCAACATGATGTGCTCATCAAGTAGCCCTGAAACGCTGGATAGGCTTCCAGGTAAGGCATGTATAGCTCGCTCGGTAGGTATCGGCTGATTTTACCGGATGAATCTGATGCCTATTGTTTTTGGGACGAGTTCCGGGAAGCGAGTCAGCGAGTCGTAAGCCCAGAACATCACTGGGCTGCGATCAACCTGCAGGCTCCTATCGAGCATCCGCTGGAGTTTGACTGTGCAGGCGAAGTGCTGGCCAGATGCATTTGAAATGAATGCGGCTGTTCGTCGATTCTTATTCATGGCTGCCGGCTCTCTGGTGCATACCCGCGAGATCAGCAAAGGCTGGGCTACGGTGTTGTTGCATTCGCGACGTACGATCAGCAAGTGGGCGAACTCAAGCGCCAGATTGTCGGCGCATCAATCCATTGCATGGGAAAGTCCCCAAAGTGCCAGCAACGGTTTGTCGGTTGACCTCATGGAATGGACCGCCGATGGTGGGTTGAACACTACGCCGCCCGGCCCTGGATTCCACCAGCCGATATCTTTTCGGTACCAGTAACCTTCCGATAAAACGACATAAAACTCTGCCGGAGGATGCTTGTGGTACGGATAGCAAAGTTCGGGCTCCATTACCGCCAATCCCACTGTCAAAGTTGAACATTCAAGCAGTGCGCCTTTGCCGAGAATCAGCGCATGTCGGTGCCTTTCTTCAAACGCATCATCGTCCCCTTCTGAGGCGGATCGCTTTATCCAGCGACTACTGGACAACAGGGTCTCAAGAGCCGATAGCAGAATCTTGAAGTCCCGATCCGTTCGCGGAGCATCCGCCAATGCCCGCGCTACCGTGGGCTCCAGGCAAACGGGCAGGGAAGCGCCCGAGAACGGAGGCAAGCCGATGTCCAGGCGCGCATTGCTCAAGGAGCGAACACAGATTTCTGAATCCATGCCATCAACACCACTCACTTGAGAATACCGGGCCAGGATTCGCAGGAGTGCCTCGCGCATCACCACTCCCTGTATCAGGAGTTCTTGTTCCGACATTTGTGGGTACGACTGCATGACCGTTTACCTCTTGTCGCAATGCCAATGCTGAATCGCGCCGGAAACGATTGGGTCAATTACGAAGAAATCGTGCTGTTGCACTGACAAAAACAAGGAGAACAATCAGACAGCCCAGAGCGAACGACAAGGTACTCAGATGGGCGGCCGCCCCAATAAAAACGGGACCGATCAGAATGCCCGCGTAGCCCATCGAGATGACAGTGGGGATGGCTACCGCCTGTGGCATACGTTGCTGCCGGCCTACAGCAGTAAAGATCACTGGGACAATGTTCGAGCAGCCAGCTCCGACCAGGGCATAGCCGAGCAGGGACGCGGGCCAGCCATCGAGTCCAAGCGATACAATCATGCCTGCGGCGGCGCAAAGCCCGCCAAGCGCAACGACGCGCACGTCGCCCAGCTTGCTGACGATGGCGTCCCCCGTCAGGCGGCCCACCGTCATCGCAGCGGCGAAGGATGCGTAGCCCAAACCGGCGATGCTCGGCTCTAACCCTCGGTTTGAGACAAGGAAGACAGCGCTCCAGTCAAGCATTGCACCTTCAGTGAGGAAGACGATGAAACAGAGTGTCCCTAAAAGCAGCACGATACCTCTGGGCACCGCGAACAATGGACCACCCCGTTCAGTGCCGTAAGTCAGCAAAGCAGGCGCAGCCTTGTAAAGCGATCCCAAAACGGTGGCTACGATACAGAGCGCTGCAATCAGTGGATCCAGCCCTAAGGTCAGAAGAGCGGTCATGGCCCCGGCGCCCACTATGCCTCCGACGCTGTAGAGGCCATGGAATCCGGACTGAAGTGCCTGCCCGCTGTTTTTCTCGACGATGACGGACTGTATGTTCATGGCGCAATCAAGCATGCCCATGCTGGCGCCGAAGATAATGACAGTGATGACCAGACCCGGCAGCCACACCAAGGTGCTCAACAGCGGAAGAACGGCACACAAGATTATCGTCGACCAGATTACGACCGGTCGGCAACCATAGTGTGCAGTGAGATAACCCGCGAAGGGCATGGCCACAATAGATCCGCCGCCCAGGCCAAGCAGCAGCAACCCCAGGCCACCATCGTCCAGGCCAGCGCGGGCTTTAACCAATGGGACCAGAGGCGCCCATGCGGACATGAGCAAGCCCGCGATAAGGAAGGCGATGCGTGTAGACATCCGCTCGCTATGGTTAGCCGCGGGTATTAACACCGGCGATGGAGCATTCATAATTCTCGGTAATCCTTATCGATGATGCTAGCCATCGTTGACTCGGCTTGGACAGTGCGGGTTTCGTATGTTTTTCGCGTGCCCGGGTTTCGAAACTTAACGCCTGCGCTCATACGTTGCTCTATAGCTGCTTGGCGCTACGCCAAAAAAGTCCCGAAAGCGCATATGGAAGTTGGCGAAACTACAAAAGCCGGTCGCAATCGCGATATCGGTGATTGGCCGATTGCTCTGCAGAATAAGCTGTCGTGCTCGAGTCAAGCGCAGCTCAAGGTAGTAACGCGTGGGTGTGGCGCCCACGAAACGGCAGAAGCGACGCTCCAATTGTCGTCGGGAAATGTTCACACATTCAGCCAGATCGTCGATCGATAGCGGCTCTTCGATATTCTTTTGCATCAGTTCTAGAGCGAGCTTCAGGGTTTGTGGCAAGGTCGGGTCAGAGTCAACGATGACGGTCGATATCCCTGACACTTCAGAGGCTTGATCGCAACTGAGTATTTCCTCGACAGCATGGGTCAACGACACACCTTGTTTAGCGGTGATGAGCTCCAGCATCATGCGTAGCGAGCTGCTGGCGCCGGCGCATGTGATACGGTTTCTATCTAATACGTGAGTCCGACAAGTGACCAGGACTTTGGGGAAAACATCCTCCATCATCGCTCGCCCATCTGGATGGAAGGCACACTCGACACCGTCCATTAGCTGAGCTTCCGCCAGGAAAAACGCGCCGTTCCACAAACCGCCCATGGTCGCGCCAAGAGAGGCGACGTTACGTAGCTTGCGCCGTAACAGAGGGTCGCTCATCAGCTTCACTCGCAATCCACCAGCGACAATGAGGACGTCGATGCGATCCGGTAGTTGGGATAACTCCAGGTCCGCTGAAATTGCAATTCCCAGGTCGCTCATCACAAGACGGTTCTTGATGCCGACCGTCAACACCTCAAACGCCGGTGTCTCGCTAATCAGGTTGGCGGTCACCAGCGCATCGATAGCGCCGGTGAACGACATCATCGAGAAATTGTTCAAAAGCACGAAAGCTACACGAGTCACCGCCTGCGGCTTTAATGGTTTCTCCGCCGTATAGGAGTACCCCATGTTCTTGTCTTTAAGCACGCTCTCGAATACGAATGGCATAAATCCTCTTTGACACCTGAACGAATAGCTAAGAAACCGTTGCGGAATCTAAACAGCGGTTTTTGGAGCGGACAACAACAAATCAAAGAATGATTGGCAGTCATCACTACCGGGCAATGCTTCAACACTGTTCTTGATGGCATTACTGAGTGTGGTACCCAAACTGTCATCAGCCAGTAAATGGTATTTAGCAGCGAATTCGTCGCTCGACATAGGGTTGCCGGGGTCGCCCTTGGCCGTCGCGGTCGGGCTCGTAAGACGCGTGCCGTCTTTCAGGGTAACCGTGACGCGGGACAGAATTTCCTCCGGGAACCTGGCAGACAGGTCAGGCGCCTCATGAAGGGTTATCTTCCCGCTGATGTTCAAGATGTCCGGCGCATGAATGGAAGCCCCGGTGACCTCTTTAGGCCCCAGCTTGCCGCGAACGATCAAGGCAGCCAGCGGGAACGCTAGCGCATATTGGGCCTCGTCCGCATTCTTCGGAAAATGCCCCTGCAAGCACACGGACTCATGGAATGTTTCGACATCTATGGCCTCGATCACCTCAGCAGTGACGGCTGGATGTGCTCGCATCAAATCGGTCATGGCTGTGAGTGCCGGTTGCGCCCAGCGACATACCGGCCAGGGTTTGAAATACTGCTCGTCGATCTCCCAGCGGGCTCCGATGTCCTGCCAGAAAGTGGAAATCTCCAAAGGTTCAACAGTGGCGGCTGGAGCGCCGGTGACACCGAGCTGTGCCATGAGTAGTGCGTTCAGTCCGGCATACGCCCCGGCACCGTGGGCATCACGCAACATCGTCGGAAAATTTACCAGGCGCATCATCGGGCACCTGGGGCCAAAGTATTCCGCGATACCCAGTGCATGACGGAACGTCGTTTCATCAAGCTTCAGCAAACGGGCGCCAGCGCAAACGACCCCGATCCCGGAAAAGGCACCTGACGCATGATATTCCGGAGCCGTGGCCATCAATGCCTGGCCCGCCCGCAAGGCGGTCTCGTAACCGATGCACAGTGCGCTGAGGAACTCTTCGCCGCTGATGTCTTTGCCCTGACCGCGATACGCGTCTACCAATGCAACAATGGCCGGGACTACCGTCGCACCCGCATGCCCCTTGGAGGTGAAGTGACCTTCATGTGCATCCAGGCTATCTACGCAGAAACCGCCTGCATACGCGGCGCCCAATGGATGTACGGCTCTGCCGTCGAACCAAAGGCGGCTGGACAGCTTGTTGGCAGAGTAGTGGGTGTCAGCGTAGGTTTTGAGCATCCCGCTGGTTTGATTGTCGCGAGCACCGGCGGCCACACCAATGATGTCGAGCAGGCAAGTTTGAACCAGCTCGCGTGTATGCAGGGGCGCGTCCTTGTAACTGAAACTCTGGACGAATGAATACAACTGCATTTCAATATTCCCAAGTGATGAACGCCGAAACGGATAAAAAAGTTGCCCGGTGAAGGGCAACCTTTTACGCAGCTTTATAAGAAGGGACTAATTCTTTGCGGTGGCGGTATTTGCCGCGGCTCGTGCATCTGCCAGCCAGCTGTCGTATTTCGCGCGATGGGCTGCGATCCACTCTTTGGCGTGACGAGTAATGTCAGCTGCACTTTTTTCACCGTTGTGCATTTTGAGATTTTGCGCGCTTTCATCGTCGGTAGTGATCTGCATTTCAGACAGGAATTTCACGGCAGCCGGATTTTTCTCGGCGAACTCTTTGTTGATTACCGCTTTGACACTGTCTACCGCGAAACCAAGGTTTTTGCCATTGAAGGTAGTGTTGACATCGTTTTTGCCGCCTGGAAGATCCGTACGCGGCACGGTTAGCCACACAACATCTTTGCCTTCGACCAGAACACCGGAGATCCACTGAGGCACCCAGGTGTAATAGAGAATCGGTTTGCCTTGTTTATAACGAGCGATAGTGTCAGCCATCAAAGCAAAGTAGGAGCCCTGGTTATTTGTGACGGTTTTTTCCAGGCCATAGGCTTTCATATGGTGGGCAATGATCAGCTCACAGCCCCAACCGGGGTTGCATCCTGTGAGGTCAGCTTTACCGTCACCATTACTATCGAACAGCTTGGCAATCTCTGGCTTTTTCAAATCATCGATATTGGTGATGTGATACTCATCAGCCGTTTTCTTATCGATCATATAGCCCTGCAAAACACCCGGCATAACGTCGCCGGTTTTGACCATCGTCTCATCACCGCCGGCCTTCTGGTAGAAAGATTTGTGCAGTTCCTCCCACAGATGTACCGAGAAATCAGCGTCACCATTGGAAATCGCCACCATCATGGTGGAGTACTCAGTTTCCTTGGGCGTCTCAACGTCGTAGCCCAATTCCTTGAGACCCGCCATTGCAATCTCTCCGCGGAATCGCTCTTCTGCGATTGATGGGAAAATAGGGGTGATTGATACCCCTTTTCCTGGCTCCTGCGCCGTGGCGGCCGATGCGAAAACAGGTGAAACAGCTAGTACTAAAAGCGCCACAGAATGAATGAATTTCTGTTTTATTCCGACTGTTGTGAAGTTCATTATCGTTTACCTTGGCTGGATTACTAAGTTGGCATTTCTTTTGGTTCACGACGCGCCGCTTAGCGGAGTTAGCTTTCTTTGGGACTGACTTCTATTTTCGTAACAGTGTTTTTTCTCTTCAGGCGATAAATGACACCCGCCGGGCCGGTCTGGTACCAGTGCTCACCTTTGGTTGCTCTGTTACTGCGCTCGCCCATCGCTTGGGTCAGGCGGTCGAGGAAAATCGCCAGCAGTACCAGCCCCAATCCACCGACGGTTGCCAAGCCCATATCAAGGCGGCCAATCCCGCGAAGTACCATCATCCCCAACCCGCCAACCGAAATCATTGATGCGATCACCACCATGGAAAGCGACAACATTAATGCCTGATTCAAACCCGCCATGATCGTCGGTGCAGCTAAAGGAAGTTGAACTCGCCTCAGCATCTGGCGTGGAGTGCATCCAAAAGCCCTGGCGGCCTCAACCTTATCTTCCGGTACCTGGCGAATTCCCAAATTAGTGAGCCTGACGAGTGGGGCTACCGAAAAGATGATCGTGACCAGTACACCCGGTACGTTGCCGATACCGAACAGCATCACGACGGGTACCAGGTAAACAAATGCGGGCAGCGTTTGCATGGCGTCGAGTACCGGACGCAGAAGCATCTCCAGTCGGTCACTACGGGCACACAAGACACCCAGCGGTATGCCAATAACCGCGCAGAAAAACAGTGAAGTGAGCACCAAGGCGAGGGTGATCATGGCGTCATTCCATACGCCGATCACGCCTAGTAGCGTAAGAGTTACAAAGCAAAGAATACCTATTCTTTTTCCGCCTACCTGCCAACCAAAGAGTGTGGCGATAATAATGAATATTGACGGAGGAATGGCCAGTAGTCCGTACTGAATACCATTAAGTACCTGGTCGATTGGCCATCTTATCGAGCGGAATACCTCGCGGAAATTCTGAACCATATAATTCAGGGAAACTTCTACCCATTGGCCCAAAGGGACGTTGATGGATTGAAACGGGTCTAGAAAACTGAATTCGTTCATGTCATCACCTGAATGTCCGAGCCTGGCAAGCCAGCAAATAGAGACTATTAGTGTCGGCTCATTGTCTGGAGCAGTAGGCTCTTGGAGATCGTGCCTTTGAACACACCCTGGCGATCCAGGACGGCAACCGGATTAACTGCATCCGCAACGATGTGAAAGACGTCCTGCAGCAGTACATCGTCGCGCAGCGTAGGAGTGGATTGATCCATGGCGTACGGGTGCTCTGCGCAAATTTTGGCAACATCACCAGCCTTGAGGATCTTCGAGGCATCAAATCCTTTGAAGAAAGCCCTGACGTAATCGTTCGCGGGGTTGCACAGCAGCTCTTGTGGTGTACCGATCTGTACTACCCGGCCGCCTTCCATGATCGCAATGCGATGGCCGATGCGAATCGCTTCGTCAATGTCATGGGAGATGAAGATGATGGTCCGATGTTGTTCTGCCTGCAGGCGGATCAGTTCGCCCTGCATTTCGTGGCGAATCAACGGGTCAAGTGCCGAGAAGGCTTCGTCCATCAGCAGGATGGCGGGGTCGTTGGCCAGCGCTCGGGCCAGGCCTACCCGCTGTTGCATACCGCCGGACAGTTGGTGCGGATAGCTATAGGCGTGGCCCTCGAGCCCCACCTGTTTGAGTGCCTCGAGTGCGCGTTTATGTCGTTCACTTTCCTCTACACCCGAGATTTCCAGGCCGAAAGCAACGTTGTCGATCACACTCATGTGGGGCATCAGGGCAAACGACTGAAATACCATGCTCATGTCTTTGCGACGAACGCTGAGGAGATCAGCGTCCGACAGACCTGTAATTTCCTGGCCGTTTAGATGGATCGTTCCGGAGGTTGGCTCGATCAGTCGATTGAACAACCGGACCATTGTCGACTTCCCGGAACCGGAAAGCCCCATGATGACGAAAATCTCTCCACGTTTTACGGAGAAACTGGCATCAAAAACGCCAACGACTTGACCTGTTTTGCTGAAAATTTCATTCTTATCAGCACCGCGAGCCAGCATCTCCATCGCGAGCTTCGGCTGTGCGCCGAAGACTTTGTAAATATTTTTTACCGAGAGTATCTCGTCACCAAGACTCATAACCCCTCCTGCTGCAAATACGACGTAAGATCAAGAATTTATATATACGTATCTTAGTCAGTTAAGACGGTGCTTATAGGGGCAGTCAAGCTGGGAAAAAGGTGGGGAGTTAGTCATTGTGACCATCCTCTTTATTATGTGATGTTTATTATTGTTGTTTTGTCGGCGCTGAATTAATCAGTGGCTTGGGACCCAAGTTATTACCTTATAGAGTCAGCGTCTAACAACATTTCTTCCAGCCTATCAATAACGTCATGTTATCAATCAATTGAACGTATCAATTTGCGACTGCAACAGTGCTGGTTGCGAAGGCGACTGCCGCTGGCCCTGTCTTAGACCCTCTGTTTCAGCTACGCTCCAGCCAAGGCTCTAGGTGGAACCCCTCTCGCCGACCTCGTCCCTAACGGCCCTCCAAAGGGCCCCGAACCGGATATTCAATACTCTAGGTTATGGTTAAGCACATCGATCCAGACATGACGCTACTGAAAATGCCGTCTCTGAAAGCAGTGAAGTCATTCGTAGCCGCCGCCAAATATCAGAGCTTTACGCGTGCGGCTGAAGCGCTGTGCGTTACTCAAGCGGCAATCAGCCGTCAGATTCGGGAGCTTGAGGCGTACCTTGGTGTGGATCTCTTCAAGAGGGTGGGGCGAGCAGTCGAGTTGACGGAAGCCGGATCCATCTTTTTTGATGCGGCACAGATATCTTTCGTCAACATTTCCCAGGCGGCGGAGCGTATTCGCACCAACAATGCAGGCAAGCGCACGTTGACGCTTTGCTGTTCTCCCGCGTTTTCAGCCCTCTGGCTCGCAGCGAAGCTGCCAGGTTTTTTTACCAAGAACGCAGACATCGACCTCAACCTGGTAACCACTCAAAACTTCTTGTCGATGGAGCCGGGTGTAACTCCGGACATCTTCATCACAAAAATGGCCAGGGTTCAGGATGGCTACCGCAGTTATCCGTTGTTTCATGACGTCATCTACCCGGTGTGCACGCCTCGTTACAAAGAGGAGCACCCTGAGCTGTCCAGCCTGGAAGGATTACGCGACGGGGTTTTGCTAAACCTCAGCCCCTATGGCAGATCCCAGGTAGCGGAGCACGTTGACTGGGGCGTTTGGTTGGCTTATCACGATGTTGATATCGATAAACGCCCCCACGACAGCCCTCACGTTTTTAACGCGAACGACTACAACCTGGTAATCAGCATGGTGTTGACCCATCAGGGCGTAGCCCTCGGATGGAATCACCTGGTTGCAAATCTGATCGAAAACGGCACGCTGATTCGGCCGATCGAAGAAGAAGTAGTTCTCCATGAAAGTCAGCACTATCTGACATTTCGAGAAGACCGGATCAATGACGAAGCCTGTTGCCGGCTACGCGACTGGATTCTCGCCCAGTTTTCCTGAGCTGTTTTGACGATGGGAGTACTGACTGAGCAGTGACTCGGGGGGCGAGGAGGGGAGAAGTTTGGGAATGCCGGTGGTGATCATTCGTGGCTCTCACCACCGACAGTTTTGCACTTAGCCGACAGATCTTAACGGGATCGTGTCATTGAGCTGCTCAAGCATCGTTTTGCAGTACCAGTCATCAAACTGGCACACACCAATTTCGCTGGCCACCGACAATGGGCCCGGCTCGTAAGCAGGAGAGCTGACGCCGACCTGTGCGCCTTCAACCAAGGTGCGATCCTGGTCATTGGTTGCAAGCCATACCTTGGTCAGGCGATCGATGTCGTAGTCGACACCTTCCTGCGCGTCCTTCTTGACGAGCCATTTTGTAGTGACCATTGTCTCGCCCGGACCAAGGGGCAGGACGCGGAAGCTCAGCGCGTGATCGCCCAGAAAGTGGTTCCAGGTTGATGGGTAGTTGAAATAAAGCAGGGCACCGATGTTGGCTTCACCGGTTGTGTCCAACCGGCCAGCGACCGCAGGCTTGCCATCCATGGTGTAGCTGACGGCCCCGGAAAACAGGGGGATGCGCGTCATTCGGAAACGACCTTCATCATCCATGACCAATCGGCTAGGCAAGCCTGCAGCTTCGCAGCGATCCCAGTGCTCTTTGAGTTCGAGATCTTCATCGCCGCCGGCGCCGCCCACTGATGGGTTGTCGACGAATGAGTGCATCAATTCCGGGTGAGTAAAATCGCAGTGGTAACACTCGCGGTTGTTCTCGAAAACCAGTTTCCAGTTGCCTTTCTCGATGATGTTCGACTCAAACGCGACTTTGCAGTCGTCCAGGTTATGAGGCGCAACGAAAGGGGTGACGGATTTTCTGAACGACGAAAAGTCCGGGGCAACATCCGCGACGCACACATAGATGTAGGTTTCAACGACCTCACAATGCACGGGTTTCAACCCATGCTGAGACTTGTCGAAATCCTCCGCCATGTTCCCGGCGAACAGCAGGCGGCCATCCAGCTCGAATGTCCATTTGTGGTAAGGGCACACCAGCTTGGCGACCTTGCCGCTGGCTTCCGGGCACACCTTGGAACCGCGATGTCGGCAGGCGTTGTGGAAGGCCCGAATCTGCTTGTCTGCGCCGCGCACGATAGCTACGGGGTAATCGCCGATTTGCAACGACAGGTACTGACCCGACTTCTCCAGCTCAAATGTGTGCCCTGCGAAGATCCAGCTTTTGTGCCAGATCTGTTCCAGATCCTGCCTGTAAACGTCTGGATCGCTATAAAGGGCACCTGGCAGCGCGTGGTCAGGCTTGCGCTGCGCGATAAGATTTGAAACTGCCGATTTAGTGCTCACGGTCAACACACTCCAAAATACCAAAGGGACGACAAAAGACCATTGTTTGCATCAATCTCGAAAGTGGATAGCGCCATTTCGCCGGTAAAATATCGATGTTGTAAAGACTACGTCTGCAATCACACCCCAACAAGAAACTTTTACGCTTATCAATGCATAAACAAATGTTATCGATCGATAGCATGGCTTTAAGTTGATATTCGCAACCAGCTGATATTAAAGGATAAAATATTTTTGATTCTGTGCGCTATATCGCTTTAAAGACGTCTGCGCGAGGAAGACACGCTATTGACCACTCTGTTGCCCCATGCCAGTCTGGATTCAACAGCTAACGGTACTTAGTCAGTAAAACAACCTCTGGCGATCTCGTGTTTGAGCATTGGCAACAGTCCCGTGAAAGCATGGGGATTGTTATTGTGTTCAAGGCATCAACGCTGACGCGCTCGTTGATCTTCCGCCTAACTCGCATTCGGAGCATTTATCTTGAAATTTGAAGGTATCTATACGCCAGCAGTAACTCCTTATAATTCTGATGGAGATATTGACTGGAAAGTGTACTCGGAAGTTTTGGAGTCGCTGATTGAGGCGAAGGTGCACGGCATTATTATCGGCGGGTCGACCGGCGAGTATTATGCGCAGACCGCCGAAGAGCGCACTGAGTTGGCGGCCTACGCCAAAGACGTGATCGGCACTCGGGTGCAACTGATCGTCAGTACCGGAGCGATTCGTACCGAAGATGCGGTTCAGTACGCCAAGGATGCCAAAGCGATCAAAGCGGACGCCATTCTCGTCACGTCCCCACCTTATGCGCTGCCAACCTCACAGGAAAACGCGATTCACGCGCTAACTATCGATCGCGCAGCGGATTTGCCGATCATGCTTTACAACTATCCGGGACGCATGTGCGTTTCGATGGATGAAGAGTATTTCACGCGCGTCAGCCAATCGAAAAACGTCGTCGCCATCAAGGAAAGTTCCGGCGACATGGGCCAGGTGCATATGCTGGCCCGGCAGTTCCCCAACATTGCCTTGTCCTGCGGATGGGACGACCAGGCCCTCGAATTTTTTGCCTGGGGCGCCCGCAGCTGGGTGTGCGCAGGTTCCAACTTCCTGCCCAAGGAGCACGTTGCGCTTTATGAAGCCTGCGTGATCGAAAAGAACTTCGACAAAGGCCGTCAAATCATGTCGGCAATGATGCCGCTGATGAATGCCCTGGACGGTGGCAAGTTCGTGCAGTCGATCAAGTACGGCTGCGAAGTTGCCGGATTGAAAGTCGGTAACGTGCGCCTGCCATTGCAGCCACTTGAAGCGGACGAAAAGCAGAGTTTCGCGTCGGTCATTGCCGAACTCAAACGTAACGTAGCCAACATTTCTTCGGGAGCCAGCCATGGGTGATCTTCTGAGCAAGGCCGAATATGCCGCTCTAGCCAAAGACATTTCGTTGCCATCCAAGGCGTTCATCAATGGCGCGTTTAAATCCGCGATCTCGGGCGATACCTTCGCCACGAACAACCCGGCAACGGGTGAGTTTTTGACAGATGTCGCTGCCTGTGCGTCCGAGGATGTCGACTTTGCGGTGCGTAACGCCAAAGAGGCCTTCGAGGATGGACGCTGGAGATCTATTTCTCCTCGGGAGCGCAAAGCGGTTCTGTTGAAGTTTGCAAACCTGCTTGAAAGCCATCAATACGAACTGGCGGTCCTCGAAAGTCTCGATAGCGGCAAACCGGTCAGTGAATGTCAGTTGGTCGACATCCCGGACACCATCCACACGATCCGCTGGCACGCAGAACTGATTGACAAGATTTATGACAACACTGCCCCGGTGGGCAGCGACGCACTGACTATGGTGGTCCGGGAGCCGATCGGCGTGGTGGGCTGTGTTTTGCCGTGGAACTTCCCGCTGCTGATGCTGGCCTGGAAAATCGGCCCGGCGCTTGCTGCGGGCTGCTCGGTCATCGTCAAACCCGCCGAGCAAACTTCGCTGACAACGTTACGTGTCGCTCAGTTGGCTTTTGAAGCCGGAATACCTGCAGGTGTACTCAACATTGTGACCGGCACGGGCAAAGAGGTCGGTGAGCCCATTGGTTTGCATAACGATATCGATATGGTGAGCTTCACCGGGTCCACCGCGACCGGTCGCCGTTTCCTGCATTACGCCGCCGATTCGAACCTGAAACGCATCGTTCTGGAGTGCGGCGGGAAAAATCCGGCCGTGGTGATGGACGATGCCCAAGACCTGGATCTGGTCGCTCAGCATGTCGTCAACGGCGCGTTCTGGAACATGGGCGAAAACTGCTCCGCGACTTCACGTCTGATCGTCCATGCGTCTGTTAAAGACGAGTTGCTGGAGCGTATGGGCGCCTATATCCGCGAATGGAAGATGGGTGACCCACTCGATCCGCAGAACCGCGTAGGGTCGCTGGTTAGCCCAGAGCATTTCGCAAAAGTGAAGTCGTACCTTGAACACGCCGCCAGCGGAAATCTTGAAGTTGTTTACGGTGGCGCAACTAAAGACGGTGCCTTTGTGGAGCCAACGGTAATTGACGGTGTTGGCCGAGACAACCGGCTGTTCCAGGAAGAGATCTTCGGCCCGATTCTCTCGGTCACCACCTTCAACACCATCTGCGAAGCCATTGCGCTGGCCAATGACACGGTCTACGGCCTGGCGGCCTCTGTTTATACCGGCAGCTTGCGGCGGGCAATCAAGTTGTCGCGGGAAATTCGCGCGGGCATCGTCACCGTGAACTGCTTTGGTGAGGGCGACGCCTCGACACCATTCGGTGGCTATAAGGAGTCGGGCTTCGGCGGTCGGGACAAATCCATTTTTGCCCATGACCAGTACACCGAAATCAAAACAATCTGGATCGATGTGTCTGATCGGTCGGATGAAGAGACCAAAAAATGAGCACCCATACCATCAAGCGCCTGCCGGTAGACACCGGGGTTTCGGGTTGGGAGGCGATTTCCGCACGCACTGCGCCTGTCCGCATGCTTGATGGAAACGTGAAGGCGGACTGGCTGATTATCGGGGCCGGTTTTGCCGGCCTGTCCGCCGCTCGCAGACTTTCACAGCTGCACCCGGGTGACAGCATTGTTGTGGTCGATGCTCATGAAGTCGCCAAGGGGCCGGCGGGCAGAAACTCTGGTTTCATGATCGATGTGCCGCACAGTCTGTCGTCTGGGGAATACTCCGTGGCGAGTGAGTCTGCAACGGCGCTGGAAATCACGCAAAATCGTTTTGCGATTGCTTTTGCCGCTGAAGCTGCACGGGAGTACGGCATGTCTGCCGATACGTTCGACCCTTCCGGAAAGATCAACGCGGCCGCCACTGAGCGGGGATTGAAGTTGAACGTCAATTACGCTCAATCCCTTGAACGCATTGGCGAGAAATTCGAGATGTTTGATGCCGCGCAAATGCGCGAAATCACTGGGTCCACCTATTACCACGGTGGGATCTACACCCCCGGTGCAGTGTTGATTCAACCCGCGCAATACATCAGGGACCTTGCAGCAGGGCTCGAAGGGAAAATCACGCTGTTCGAACGCTCTCCGATTGTTGAATTGACCAAGCAGGGAAGCGGTTGGAGCGCTCGATCTCATAACGGGACTGTGCACGCACCCAAGGTCATTTTGGGGGTTAACGGGCACATCGAAGACTTTGGCCATTATCAAGGACGCCTTTTGCACGTCTTCACTTACGCCTCAATGACGGCAGCTTACAGTGATGATGCATTCAGGAAAGAGGTGCCGGGCAAAGCCAGATGGGCGTTGCTGCCAGCGGATCCAATGGGCGCGACCGTTCGCAAGATCTCTTCAGACGGTCTCTCGCGTATCGTCATCCGGACAAAGTTCACCTATGACCCAAGTATCCAGGTTACTCCAGAGCGGGTAGCTGCGGTGGCCAAAGAACAGCGACATTCCTTGGACGCCCGCTTTCCCGAATTGAAATCCATTGCGTTGGAATTCAGTTGGGCCGGCCGTCTGTGTCTGAGTCGTAACAGCGCCGCTGCATTTGGCGAGATCGAAGAAAACCTGTACTCAGCTTGCTGCGAAAACGGACTGGGTACTGTGAAAAGCACCCTGGCAGGTATGATGGCTGCGGAGTTGGCATCGGGTACGCGTTCGGAGTTTCTCGATAGCTTCAATCACGCAGCAGGCCCCAGCAAGCTACCGCCCAAGATAATAACGAAACTGGGCGTCAGTTCGGTTATTCGATGGCATGAGTTTTGGGCCGGGCGAGAAGGTTAGGCACGATCTACGAAGCAAAGGGTGAGGCATCGGTAAAAGTCGTCAACCTTTGACGGCATGAAACCAGGTGGTAGCGGCTGGGATGAAGTGATAGGTCACAACACCATTTTCGCTGATGACAAAGACCCTCGAGCCCACGGGTTCCAGCACGCATAAGAGTTTGGTCACGGCGCCAGCGGTTGATTCTTCGGATGCGCAGTTCAACCGTGGTTTGAACAATGGCTGCGTTCGTCAGTGTAAAGAAGCGAGGCGTGAAGTGATCGAACGACGAGATTTCAGCGGGTGTATGAAAGGTAAAAACCTGCGCTATCTGGAAGAAACTCGGAGTGAGCCGACGGCTCATGCCCGGGCAGGTTTTTTACTGCTCGAAAACTTTTCGTTGCCTGCGTTTACGCAAGCTCTGGATACGATTGTCACTGCCAACCTCTTGCGTCCCACGTTGTTCTCATCGCGAACCTTCGGGTTGCAGAACGGAGAGGTCACCAGCGACCTCGGCCTGGTCATTCGACCGGATGCGCGTTTGGACGTCACAGCACTCAAAGACCTTAATTTGCTGGTCATATGCGGCGGCTACCGCACCGAACTCAAAGTCAATCACGAGCTGATCAGCGTCCTCAAAACGGCATCAGAACTGGGTATCACACTGGCCGGGCTGTGGAATGGGGCGTGGTTTTTGGGCGTGTCAGGCCTGCTTGAAGGATATCGTTGTGCGATTCATCCCGAGCACCGACCCGCGCTCGCAGAGATCTCCAAAGTCACTCATGTCACCAGTGAAGCATATGTCATGGATCGGGACCGGCTGACGGCTTCAAGTCCGGTGGGTGCTTTTCACATGGCCCTGGAGTGGATCAAGGGGCTGCACGGTAAGGCGCTCGTCGAAGGCATCGAAGACATTCTTTCTTTCGAAGAGTCGCGCTATCGGCGTATCAAACCTACGCAGAACATCTCGTTGAGCGCCCCCCTCAAAGAGGTGGTCAAGCTGATGGACGCTAACCTTGAAGAGCCGCTGCAAATGGACCAACTTGCGGTTTATGCCGGGCGTTCCCGTCGACAAATAGAGCGCTTGTTCAAAGAACAACTGGGTACCACACCGCAACGGTATTACCTGGAATTACGCATTACTGAAGCACGGAGGTTGCTCCAGCATACAGAGCTGTCTCAGGTTGATGTGCTGGTCGCATGCGGCTTTGTTTCGCCGAGCCATTTCAGCAAATGCTACAGCTCGTATTTTGGTTACCGGCCATCCAAAGAAATGCGGCTGGTGAAATAGAAAAGCGGATGGCGCTTGTGTTTATGGAGGAGGGCATGACCGAGGTGCGATTGAAGAGCGACCGAACAAAAAAAACTGCGCATTTAACTACGCCCACCATTGCCGGTAATCCAGGGGTCGCGAGTCCCCAACTCGGGATTTTCCTCTGCCTGCTTTCAATGCTGATTTTCGCCAGCCAGGACGGCATAACCAAGGTGCTTGTCAAAGACTTCCCGGTTGCCCAACTGGTCATGGTGCGTTATTGGGTGTTTGTCGCTTTTGCCGTCGGATATGCCGCCTATCAGGGGCGGGTAAAGGAATCGTTTCGGAGTAAGCGCCCTTGGCTGCAAATCATTCGAGCGTTGCTGGCCGTGGGTGAAACACTGATGTTTGCGGTGGGGCTACGATATTTGGGCCTGGCCGAAATGCACGCGCTCTATGCCGTTTTTCCGCTGATGGCACTGGTCTTGGCGGGGGCCGTGCTTGGGGAGTTCATAGGTCTGCGGCGCTGGATTGCTGCGGCCATGGGGTTCACCGGCACACTGATCATCCTGCGGCCAGGCGCGGGCGTCTTTGAACTCGCGGCGCTGATCCCCCTACTGGCTGCTTTGGCGTTCGCGGTGTTCAACGTACTGACGCGCCGGATCAGCCAGCACGACTCCTTTGCTACAAACATGCTCTTTATGGCAACTGTGGGAGCCCTGACGGTCACATTTGCGGGGCTACCCGCATGGGTTACTCCGACTCCCGCCCAAGGGCTCTTGATGGGGATCCTGTCATTGACGGGAGTGGTCGCTCAGATTCTGCTCATTCAAGCACTGAAATACGCGACCGCATCCACCCTTCAGCCTTTCAATTATGCGCTTCTGGTGTTCGCCACTTTCATCGGCGTAATCGTTTTCGGCGAGCACCCGGATACCTGGGTGGTTGTCGGCGCAGCGTTGGTGATTGTCGGTGGGCTATATGCGATCAAAGCGAAGGCGTGATCATGCAGTACCACGCTGATTGGCTCAGGTGATTTCTGCCGGGCTGGCCGTCCTGAAGAAGTGGCGGCTGCCGTTACGTTCCTGGTCTCACCTGAGTCCAGTTACATCACCGGCGAGTTGCTGGTCAACGATGGTGGTAATTGCCTGATAGAGAACAAAGCACCCAAGTAATCAATGCGTGCCCGCCGCAACATTTTGCAGCGGGTCAGAGTCCGGCAGGGCGCGACTTGCAGCGGAGGTAGGAGACTGATTTGCTCCGTAGCAGTCAAGGCCGCGTCGATCAAAACGGCAGTGGCAGTTTCGCCGTGCGCCCCCCATCCACCACCAGCACTTGCCCGGTGATGAAGGCCGATGATTCGGAGGCCAGGAAAACAACTGTCCCGCCAACATCCGCCGGCAATCCGGTACGCCCGACCGGGTGAAGGCGCAGGAGTGCCTGGCGCGCCGCATGCGGATCAGCTTGAGCGCAGAGGTATGCATCACTCAAATCGGAATTGATCCACCCTGGTGCAATGGCATTACAACGGATGCCGTCCCGGCCGAGATCGACTGCCAAGGCTCGGGTCAGCCCATGGATGCCGGCCTTGGAGGCACAGTACGCAGCATGTTCAGGGTTGGCGCCTATCCCTTCGATCGACCCGATGTTGATGATGCTGCCACCGCCTCGCTGACGCATCTGAGGCACCAACGCCTTGCACAAGAACGCTGGCGCCCGCAGATTGACAGCCATCATTCGATCCCAGTCATGCTCGGTCATTTCATCAATGGTTTTCTCGAACATGAACCCGGCGTTGTTAACCAATACATCGATTCCGCCAAGCTGCTCTTTGGCGAACTGTGCAATCAAACCGGGTGACTCCATCGAGGCGAGATCAGCCTCGACGAAATAGACTCGGGGGTGATCTCGCAAGTCGTCGTCAAGTGCCTGGCGCTGAGCGATCAACACGCAAGCTCCCGACTCAAGCAATTGTTCGGTGATGCCTCGGCCAATCCCTCTGCCGCCCCCGGTCACCACTACATTTTTACCTTTGAGCATCGCTACCTCTCCTTAGCCGGACACCGGCTTGGCGCCTGTGACTTCTACCGTTTCGCCGGCAATGTACCTGGCCTCGTCGGACGCCAGAAATGCGATGACATCCGCAATGTCTTCAGGCTCGGCGATACGGCCTAATGGCACGCTCTTGTTCAGTTCTTGCACGGCTTTGTCCGGATCCAGGCCGCGACGCTCAAAGCCGCTGCGTATCATCGGGGTGTTGATTTCGTGCGGGCATACGGCATTGACGCGGATGCCCAAGGGGGCGCAATCGCGGCCCAGATTCTTGGTTAAAGCCGCGACAGCCCCTTTGCTTGTGCAATACGCCACATGAGCGGGGCCTGGATAGATGCCCCATACAGATGATGTGTTGACGATTGCGGCACCGGGGCGATTTTTCATGTGCGGTATCGCTGCACGGCAGATGAAGAACACTGCATTCAGGTTTACGCCCATGGCGTCAAACCACATGTCATCAGTGGTTTCCTCAATCGTGCCGCGGGGAATGATGCCCGCATTGTTCAATACGACGTCGATCCCCGAAAAAACATCGACGGCACTCTGGACAATCGCTTCGCAATATTCTTTACGGCGTAAATCGCCTGCCACGTAGTGCACTTCGGCGCCCAGTTCACGGACTTTTGCGGAAATTGATTTGCAACCGGCTTCATCAAGATCAGACAAAACAAGCTTTGCGCCTTCTCGGGCGAACAATAACGCTAACGCCTGCCCGACACCGCCTGCAGCGCCGGTAATGACCACCACTTTATTATTGAATTTCATAGGTCAACCTACCTGATAGTTCTTTGGCGCAGCCATTATTTAATTTCAATGGACCGCAGCGTCTAGCAACTTTTTTACTGGGCCAAAGATAACGTGGCGTTATCAAAATATTCTGAATCCAGCTTTTGAAGTCGTGCACAGGCAGGTCGACGTGGGGTGAATCCTGGTTGGCTGTCAACCCATTCTCTGTAAGAGCAACGATCATTGTCATAGTGCGCGATCCAACGGGACGCCTGCCGTCATGACCTGGAGTCATCATTTGTCGAGCTAAAATACCATTATGGGCTGGGGGGTATCAGTTGCTAATTTCCAATATGTAGAAAGCTACAAGTTGCAGTTTGCCAGCCTCAATATTTTTGCTGATAACACCTAGGTCGTTTTATGCGCAGAGTGAGCACCCAATGAAATAATAATAAATACCCATTGGTAAAAAACTTTTTGGTTGCGCGCACAGCACGCATGCCCTTGGCAACTCCGCTGGCTAATAATAAATCGCGGACAGTTGCATGGAAAAACGTTATGCGGGAAAACTGGTATTGGTGCCACCATCGGTGAACCCGTAGCGGTATATCGCTGAGTTGAACTCCAGCAGCGCTTGAATCGGGTCATTGATGGCGTGCTCAATTGATTTGGCGATTTAGCGTCTCGAAAATGTACGCAGCTGTACATGCCGTGTACGCCACAGGTCCTGAGGTGTACAGTGATGAAGAATTTTCAAAGAAAGGTGCAACCCGAATGTCACAGACAGGAAGGGCGAAAACCAAAGCGCAGGACGCAGGCTGGCGAGGCTCTGTCGATGGTTGGCTAGACGCCGCCTACGATGCTCTTAAAGAGTCGGGTGTGGATGCTGTACGGGTGATGCCGCTGGCCAAACGCTTGAATTTGTCTCGTACCAGCTTCTATTGGTTCTATGAAGATCGGGAGCAATTGCTCGCGGCACTCCTGGCTCGATGGCGGGACAAGAATACCGGCGGTATGGTCAGCCAATGTGAGAGTTATGCAGAAAGTATTTCCGAAGCGATTCTCAACGTCTTCGAGTGCTGGGTGAACCCTGAGATTTTCGACTCGCAATTCGAATTTGCCGTGCGCAGTTGGGCGCTGCAATCGGACGAGGTCACTGCTGAAATCGCCTTGGCCGATGAGGCACGCATGAATGCCTTGGCGGCGATGTTCCGGCGGTTTGGCTACGACGGCGAGGGGGCTGACGTTCGGGCCAGGACTATCTACCTCACACAAATCGGCTACATCTCCATGAAAACCAATGAAGATATCGTCGTTCGATTTCGACGGATTCCTCAGTACGTGAGCGTGTTCACCGGCAAAGTACCGAAGCGGCGCGAACTGGACCGCTTTTATGGAAAGTTCGGCTACGCAGAAAAAGAGCCCGGCGTTTTCGTTCCCTTGGTCGAAACATTCGAGGAGTCCACTGCCGATGGAGAATAGAACGCTGGGCATCATCGGGGGCACCGGCTGGCTCGGGCGTGCAATCGCCGAGGCGCTCCTTGAAAGCGGTTTCGTCAAGCCTGACCGTTTGTTGATCTCGAACCGTTCCGGCGTCAGTACTTTCGAGCCAGGCGTGAGGCTGCTGGCCGACAACCAGCAGTTGGTGGACCTCAGCGATATTGTCGTGCTGTCCATCCGGCCGGAGCAGTTTCGTGAAGTGCAGATCAACGCCAGCGGCAAGATGGTAATTTCCCTGATGGCCGGCGTTCCGGCGGCAGCCATCAGCGCGGCCACCGGTGCGGATGTCGTGGTGCGGGCCATGCCGAATGCCGCCGTGGAAATCAGGCAGTCGTTCACGCCTTGGTACAGTGTCGAAAACCTTCCAGAGCGCGACCGCAAGTGGGTGCAGCGACTGTTCGAGTGCGTAGGTTCAGCGGACGAAGTGCCTGATGAAGACTGTATTGATTACCTCAGCGCGTTGTCCGGGACTGGGCCGGCCTTCCCGGCAATGTTGCAAATGGTGCTGACTAATCAGGCGGTGGCTGCGGGGATTCCCCTTGCCATCGCGCAGCGCGCTGCACAAGGCGTGGTGGTGGGGGGCGGCCAGATTCTTGCCAGTCGCGATCCGCAGCAAATGATTGAGTCGTTGATGGCTTACCGTGGCGTGACGGCAGCAGCGCTGCAGTCGATGGCCGATCAAAACATCGAGTCCATTGTGGGGCAGGCAGTGAAGGCAGGCGCTGAGGTTGCGCGGCGGGGAATGTAGCCAGGGCAGGGGATACGCAGTGAAGGCCTGCTGAAGGGCCTTCACTGCAGTAGACGTCAGTCGGTTGCGACTATTCGGCCTTGAACGACGACCCGCCCGGTCACCAGTTGGAAAGGGCGGGTGCTGATTCAGATTTCTTTCACCAGGCGCAGCGCGTCGTAGATGGCTGCATGGGTATTGCGAGCAGACACTGCGTCGCCGATCCGGAACAGCTGGAAGCGTCCTTCGGGATTGGTGACGATGTTCTGTGCCGTGCCGGCGATCAGGTCATGCTGTTCTACTGCGCCGCCATTGGTGGAGAGAGGACGCAGGTCGAAGTACAAGTCGTCCAGCGGAAGGGTGCCGTGGTTGACGACCACCTGATCTACCACGCGCTGCTTGTGAACCTGTCCGTAATCGCTGCCAAAGGTTGCAACGAGCCCGTCGTCACGTTTTTCCACTGTATCGACCCGGTAGGTCACGGTGAAGGTGACGTCCAGGTCCTGCAGGCTGCGCATGTAGGGCACCAGGTTCATGGCCATGACTTCAGGTGCAAACGAGCGGTCAGGGGTGACGATCTCCACGGTCGCACCGCTTTGCGCGATGACCTCTGCAGCCTGCAGGGCAGCATGATCCCCCGCATCGTCGAAGATCAATACGTTGCGACCGGGCTTGATGTCGCCGGAAATGATGTCCCAGGTTGAAACCACGAGTTCGTTGCCTTCGCGGAGCACCTCGGTATCAGGGAGGCCGCCGGTCGCAATGATGACCACGTCAGGCTCGAAGGCTTGCACAGTGTCGGCTTCGGCCCAGGTGTTGAAGTGAAACTTCACCCCCAACCGTTCGCATTGCGCCATGCGCCAATCAATGATGCTGATCATCTCGCGACGACGCTCGCTCAATGCAGTCAGACGAATCTGTCCGCCAGGTTGGTCAGCCGCCTCAAGCACCGTAACATCATGGCCGCGCTCACCCGCGACCCGCGCCGCTTCCAGCCCGGCAGGGCCGGTACCGACCACCAGCACCTTGCGCTTGACGGCGGCTTTGGGAATGTCATGAGGCATGGTGGTTTCCCGCCCCGTCGCCGCGTTGTGGATGCAGTAGGCCGCGCCGCCCTGGTAGATGCGATCCAGACAATAGTTGGCACCCACGCAAGGGCGAATGTCTTCTTCGCGCTTCTCGATGATTTTGCGCACGATGTGCGGATCGGTCATGTGCGCGCGGGTCATACCCACCATGTCCACCTTGCCCGAGGCGATCGCGTAGCGCGCGGTGGCGACATCGGGAATCTTCGCGGCATGGAAGGTCGGGAAACCTGTCGACGAGCGGATCTCGCCAGCGAAGTCGAGATGAGGCGAGTTGCGCATACCCTGAATCGGAATGACATCAGTTAGCCCCGCATCCGTATCGATGTGACCGCGCACGACGTTCAGGAAGTCGACCAGCCCGCTGTCCTTAAGCATGTGAGAAACCTGCATGCCCTCTCTGGCAGTGAAGCCGCCGGGCAGTTCTTCATCGCCGGTGTAGCGAACGCCCAGCAGAAAATCTTCACCGACCCGCTGGCGGATGCCACGCAGGATGTCGAAGGTAAAGCGCATGCGGTTTTCCAGCGAGCCGCCATAAGGACCGTCGAGGTCATTGGTCAACGGGGACCAGAACTGGTCCATCAAATGCCCATAAGCCTGAAGCTCCAGGCCATCGAGACCTGCCGCTTTCATGCGCTCCGCAGCGTCGACATAGTCCTTGATGATCCGCTCGATGTCCCACTCTTCCATTTTTTTCGGGAAAGAGCGGTGTGAAGCCTCGCGGCGGTGTGAAGGTGACACCACGGGTAACCAGTCGGCCTTATCCCAGCGGGTACGGCGGCCCAGGTGAGTCAACTGGATCATCACTGCCGCGCCATGCTCGTGGCATTCATCGGTCAGGTCCTTCAACCATCCGACTACTTCGTCCTTGTAGGCGAGCACATTGTTGAACACCGGCGGGCTGTCTCGGGATACGGCAGCGGAACCGGCGGTCATGGTCAGGGCGACACCAGCCTTTGCGCGCTCCACGTGGTAGGCGCGATAGAGATCCTTGGGCATGCCGTCCACAGGGTAGGCCGGTTCATGGGAGGTGGTCATGATCCGATTTCTGAGGGTCAGGTTCTTGATTTTATAAGGTTGCAGCAAGGGATCGCTGGACATCGAGGTGCGCTCCAAATTGAGCTTCATCAGGTTCGGTGATTTGAAATTAGGGTAAATGTACACCTATGTCAACATACGCAGACACAGGTGTACATTTTGCTTGCGTGACAAAAAAACGAGGATTAACATCCGTCCAAACCAGGACTGATATGGCTCGTCCGCGCCGGTCATCCATTTTGGAAAGGAGAGAAACGTGACAGAGTTATTTGATATTCGTTTGGCCAGCAAACAAACTGCGTTCACTGAAATTCCGGTCATCGATATTTCGCCACTTCTAAACGGTGAAAATCCGCTGCAGGTGGCAAGCCAAATCGGTGAGGCATGCGAAAAGGTGGGTTTTTTTTATATAAAAAACCACGGCGTTGAGCAGCAATTGATAGATGAGATGTACACGCTTACCAAACGTTTTTTCAAGCTCGCTCCCGAGGAGAAGAACAAACTTAATATCGTAAACTCCGGGCTTACGCTGCGTGGCTATATTCCGATGTATGCAGAAAACGTAGACCCCGCCAATACCCGTGATTTCAAAGAGTGCTTTGATTACGGAGCTCATTACGATGAGGTTTCTCCATTTTTTGGTCCTAATCAGATGCCATCCGGACTTCCGCAATTCGAGGCGGTCGCCGAGGCTTATCATGGCGCCGTGTTGGCGCTCGCACGAATGCTTATTGGAGGGATCGCGCTGAGCCTGGGTTTACCACAGGATTACTTTGAGCATCGTCAACGCAAACCCATCACCATTCAGCGGGTTTTGCGTTACCCGCCTCAGATCGGAAGGGTTTCCCTGGAGGAGATTGGTATTGGGGCTCACACGGATTACGGTTTTTTGACTGTTCTGTCCCAAGACGCAGTGGGCGGTTTGCAAGTCAGGAACCGGGCAGGGGAGTGGGTTACCGCCCCACCCGTTGAAGGCACTTTTATTGTCAATATTGGTGACTTGGTTCAAACCCTTACCAACGATCGCTATACCTCGACTATGCATCGCGTCATCAATACGAGTGGTCTTGAGCGTTATTCGATACCGTTCTTTATTGATCTGGATTTCGATGCGGTTGTTGAACCAGTGCCCACTTGCGTGAGTGCGTCTACACCTGCGAAGTATGAAGCATACACTTGTGGCAAACACAAATTTAAGCGATTCGTTGACAGCTACGCACATCTGAAAGAAGTCGAGAACGTGTAATAGCTCTTTTGGGCACGCAAGTGCTTGATTCAACATATCGTTGAGTCGTCATTGCGGAGCTAAACTCAGCGAAGTATTAAACGTGACGGGATGCGCTGTCAGAGCAATGGCGTATTGGAAGATCGTGTGCTGGTCGAGAGAATCGCGGGAAAAGACGAGGCGCTACGTAGAGCGTCTCGTGCTCGAAACTTCAATAAGGAGTTTTCAATGTGCCTCCTATACATGGCAGACCCCGACGACGCGAAGAAATGGCAGGACTGCTTGTCAACTTTCGCTCCTGAACTAGAGTTCCGCCAATGGCCTGAAATCGGGCACCCGGCCGAGGTGCACTACATTCTGGCTTGGGAGCCTCTCGCCAACCTTGCTGAGCAGTTTGGCAATCTCCGACTGATCTACGCTGCCGGGGCGGGGGTTGATCAGTTCGATTTGGCTCACGTGCCTGAACATGTGTCGCTCATTAGACTGGTAGATAGTTCGATGGCGGACATCATGGCCGAGTATGTTCTGTTTGGTGTTCTTGCCTTGCATCGAGACATCCTCGCTTATCAAGAGGATCAGCGCAGTGGTCGCTGGCATCCTCGACCCATCTTCCGCGCTTCACAGCGGCGTGTTGGTGTCATGGGGGTCGGCAATCTAGGGCGAGCTGCGCTTGATCGCCTTCAGTCATTGGGGTTTCAGCTCAGTGGCTGGAATCGCTCTATGAAGGACGTACCTGGCGGAATCTGTTACGTCGGCCCGGAGCAGCTAGATGAGTTCTTAGGGCAATGCGATATCCTGGTAAACATGCTTCCACTAACACCCGAAACAGACGGGATACTCAATGCTGCAAGGCTTGCTTGTCTTCCTCGCGGCGCTGGACTCATTAACGTAGGACGTGGTGCCCACTTGATTGAGCAGCATCTGTTTGAAGTGTTGGATGAAGGCCGTCTGGGAGGTGCTGTGTTGGATGTATTGGTACAAGAGCCTCCCTCGCAAGGGAGCCCTGTCTGGAAACATCCGCGCATATTATTGACACCTCATGTCGCGAGCGATGTACAGATATCAGGTGCTGTGGCAGTGATAGTCGAGAATCTCCGCAGAGAAAAAGAGCGAAAGCCTTTAGTGAACGTAGTCGATCGCTCGAAGGGCTATTGAATCCAGGGAAGCATCTGCGCCACACGAACCTTCCGGTACGCCCAGGCGTGTCTTGTGATTTTTCAGGCGATGCACATCTATGCAACAGGCTCCCGCGAGATTCACTAGAGCTGTGCTCGAAGGGTCACGCTCATGACCGGCCGTCGAGAAGACTTGGCAAGAAGTGGGGATTCATAGGACTCCAGCTGTCGGCTATCCAATTGATGAGCCGGTCGGCGTAAGGGACGGAAACGGAGTTTAGTAACAGGCCAATCGAAGGGAGGTTGAGAGGATGGACGGCAAGGGCAGATTTTCGAGGAAAAGGGGTGTTGTGGAAAAAGCGACTGGGTGGTTAGGGGAAATGGACACCTATGCGCATCTATAGAGCAATACACGATTTAACAGAGTAGGTCGTTTCGCTGGGTGTTGCGTTTCAGCTTATGCCTTAAGCGCCCAGATTTCCTAGGCTTGTGAGTTGAATTCTTCGCCTGCAATGAAAAAGCTATGTTGCTCGTCTAAGTCCGCGCCCTGTTGCAAATAATTTGTTACACATCGAGCGATCCAATGCGGCCGGCGATCCGATAATAGCTACCGACCTGCGATCATGGGGCGAAAACCCCATCTAATTGCATCTCATCCAAATGACCGCTATTTGGCCGTTCTCTGCCTGTCGCGAGAGGCAGAAAACGACCTTTCCGGCCAGACGTGGAGGTACAAACTCGTCCGCGCAGCCCAGCTGCTGCTCCATATCTTTGCCCTGAATAGGCCGCCGAGCATATCGAATTAATATCACTTTTTCTCATATGCCACATGTATCGCACTTCATGTCGCAAGTCATTAAGCGCATGCGACAAACTTACACGCTACCGCGACACCTTAACTACCAGGCCCAGGTGAGTCATCGCATAACTTAGGACTTACTCAGAGTTTTGGCTTAGAGCGAAACGTCCATCTAACGAACCGGTAGCGTTGTAGCTATTTCTTAGGGCATAGGGGTTGATCTCGCGCACTTTTACTGAATAAGTGTGTTGCGCTCGGCTCTATAGCCTCCGATGTGCTATGCTGCATCAGACCTCCTTCGCAGATCATTAATCTAAAACTCTCCCAACTATGAAGACTCCCCAATATATCCACCCCGTCACCAAGCAACCTATGAGCTATGAAGAGCTCATTGAAATGCTTGAGCGTACAGCTATGGATCGTAAAATGATAACGTACATGGAGTCTGCCCTCCTGTTACGCAAAGATTCCCGTAGGGCGGAACTGATGGTTGCGTATTCGGCCTCCGCTCTCCAGGGGCTGCTAGCTCAAGGTGCCAAGTACCAAGGTCTTGATGCAATGGAAGATCTTGTAGCGCAAGCTGATGAAATAGCCCGCTTTATGACCGATAAAACTATGAGAGCTGAGTTTTATCGCGAATAAATATAATGTGATGTAATACTGATTTTCTCAACAACTTCTGAAGGTAGTTAATTACATAAAGTTATCGCAATCCATGCCAAGAATTTAGGCATCACCAATAAGCATCTTATTTCGGTTGGCTTTATTTGTTCGATGGATCTACTCAATTCAGAAAGTGTTCTTTAGGCTTCATTAGGTGTGCATATAGCTATGCCCAAGCTCAACGACTTTAAGCAACAAATTTATTCCTGCGAATGCAAATTCTGCCGGGCAATTGTTTGGCTCGTAAAGGATTGTCGAGCGCAGCTTCAGTTTGCTCCGAGCCGAGCAGGGCGACTGTGCGAGCTTGCCGTTGTGGCTGCATCTGGTGCGGAGGGCATTGCGGAAAGCGAGGTAGTCGGTAAAAGAAGGGCATATGCTCAACATCTAGGCATTGAACTTTCTGGTCCTACCAGTAATGCTGAAACGCCAGTTCACATCCAATGGGCGCTTGAACACTCCAACCACGATCCTAAAGCCGCAAACCCTGTAATCATTGGTCAGGCCCGGGCCACATATTCGGCGGGCCGCTACTTTCTAAAGTAAGACACTATTGCCCTTATAGCTCTTGGCTGTTCCGGTAGATGGTAGATGGGTAGATGGGTAGATGGGTAGGTGGGTAGGTGGGTAGGTGGGTAGGTGGGTAGGTGGCTTTGGTATGATCATAGTTTGTGTATTTCGACGAGTCCCCTGTCGATGGCATCTACAATCCAGCCCAGTGGTCGACCTACTTTTCCCTGAATATTAGGTTCAAGCAGTTCTAGAATATGGTGTGCTTGGGAAACGGTTAAACCGTCCATCAACGATACGACCTGCCATGCCCGCGCCCTTTGTGTTTTCGGTCGGTAGGGCTCAACCTCTTTATTTATAACTCGGACTATTTGATCGCCGTGCTTATGGAGTGAAAGGCTGTTTTTTCCTGCCGGGATGCTTGCTAGGGGAAAAAGAGCTGGCTCTTGATATATCTCACCTCTGCTGTTTGCCACTATCTCTTTTATCCGCTGGATGACTGTCGCCCACTCTGGTTTACTACCAAAGTACGAAGGATGACCAATTGGCAAATTCAGTAACGACCGGCCGCAGGCTTTCGACTACGGCTTCATGAACAGCGGCATCTGATAACGGCAAGAATTTTCGGCAGGTGTAGCAACTCAGAACCGGATTTTTCGAGCATAGTGACTGCCCTGCCGAACAACCGCCAATGCCAGCAATCGGTATACCGTGCGGTATCCCACCAATCTGCTGATCAGGGGGAAGGCGAAGGAGAGCATTCTTGTCGATAGTCCGTGTCCTGGCTACTTCGGCCACACTCGAATAGACAGTGGAAATCGCGAGCGCTTGATTGATCCGTTGCGCCTGAGTTGGGGACGCATCGAAATAGACGTTGGCCGTCAGGGTGGTTGCATGTCCCATAAACTCGGACAGCGCTATGTGTGATGTACCGGCATCTGCCAATCGTTGGGCTGCGGTATGCCGAAGGTCCGTGGGGGACCAGCGCGTACCAGTGATTTCCTCAATGAGATCTCTTACAGCAATCGACAGCCTCTGAGGAGACAGATTGAAATATTTGTCTGGTGGGGTGCCGTTGGCAACAGTCGTGAGAAGTCGTCTAGCAGTGTATTCGATGAAGATCGAGCACCATTCGTGCTTCATTCGCCGGGTGACCCTGCGCTGTGCTTCGTTGTCTCGCTGTTTTAGTAAGGGGATTGCCAAATGTACCGCGCCATTTTCGTAACATCGGACATCAATTGTTTTTATACGGGCGACTTGACCTGGCCTGCATCCATATTGATGAGAAATGACCAAAATACATGCATCTCGAAGCTGGGTAGTTACTTGGGCCTCAGGGCGCCTGCTGACGGAATCGGAAAGCTCATCCAAGTAGTCGATCAGCAATGACTGGTGATCCAGAGGCAAAAAGCACTCTCCAGTTCGAACGGTTTTATAGATATCACGGACTGGTGACTCTAGCTGGCTTACATATGGCCGCATTTCGGGCCGCCACAACCCGATGGACAGATTGCAAAGTGAATGGACCACTGTTCGAAGGTTAAGCGCGTAAGCCCAAGAGATCCGAACTCTCCGGTTCACGAATCGAATGGTATTTTTCATCAAAATCATCGTAATAGCGGATGACGCTTGGAAGCTGTGTCAGCTCGGCGGTGATGACTGTAATCTTGCTTGTTAACTCTGATCCCGCGTGAATCATTGTTCTTTCCCGGAAAGCGATCTGAGTGCTGTGAGTACGCGATCATAGGTTTCGTCCCACATGTCTGCGGAATTCGACTCAAAATATGCTCTTGCGTAATGCCGTGGCATGGGTGAGGAGGGTGACCATCCAAAGAAAATACGAAGCTTCTCGGTCGCAATATCAAGATCATCACCCAGCGAAACGTATCTCCCAAGTCGATATACAGCACATGTATGCCGAAGATCATGTGCCGTGATGCCCGACTTGTTACGTGCGGACAATGCTTTCTTTGCTGAAGGTGACAAATGTTCACTGACTACTTCAAAGACACGATGAATTGACCTGAGCGAGAGAGCTTTACCGTGTTGGGATCCGAACAAATAGCTATGAGATGCCCTGTGACGATAGTTACCCAGCAATATGTCCGAAACTGCAACGACTTCCTCTGTTAGTGGCAGCTGCCGTCGGGAGTGAGCGGTCTTCAGGCTTGGAGCATTGAAGCGACTATCCTCATCTTCGTAAGGGCTTTCGGCTACGTTTAGCCAGAATTTTTCGCCCCCAGTCGTTATGTCAAAGTCAGACTTGATTGCGTCCGCAGGCAGAATAGCGATCTCCCCACGCCTCAGCCCAAGGTGAAGCATCAGGAGAAACATCAGGTAATTCCGCCACTGCAGAGCTTCAGTCCGAAATGGATTTCGTGGCGATGTTGGCGAGAAAATCTCGTAGATGTCTTCGACAACCGTTGCAGGTAATGCTCGTATAGCGGCTGGAGGTTTTGGCCTTGCTGGTGAAACTTGGGAGTACAGGCGATCAAGCCTCATAAGCCGGCTGTGGATCTTGCCGTAATCATTAGCAGATGAAGCGCTGAGGTGACTGACAGTGTCTGCAACGAATGATTTCGCGGATCCCCATGCCTGGTTGTTATTGATGCCACGCAGTCTGCCATCATTTCTGAGGTTAGCTAGAAAACTACCCAGGGCGGATTCCAGCGATGCCATATTCAGCTCGGAGAGCATTCGATCCAGAGCTCCCGGCCCAAATTGTTGGTCAGTCGCCTGGTAGAACCTCTCAACCGCATAAAGATGGTGACCCCGCGTTGTAAGTCCCATGTTGTTTTTGAGGACATCTGCCCACACAGTTGCCCAAAACCTGGGGAGGCCCAGATCATCAACCAGAAGCCAACCCTTGGTCGACTTGGGAATAGACGGATTACGAAGCTTGATGCATGCCATAGGCCAGCGATGCTAGAGACGTAGACCTAGCGCTGGCAAGCCTTAAATTAAGGATCTGAGGGAATGCATTTCGTTGCTGACGTCCTAATTTGCAACACCTTTGAAACGGCACTCACTTAACATAATATACATTATGCGACATTATGGATATTCCATACCGGCCATTCCCCCTGTACATTTCAACGCACAAACCCCACTTCGTACTCAAAGGACGATTCCCCGTGCATGAAGCCGCCAGCAAAATTATCGACCTCTACGAACGACATGCGCAAACCTGGGATCGCATTCGCTCTCGTCTTGGTACCGAACATTCATGGCTGGAGCGTTTTCGTCGGGTTATGCCTGACGCTGATGGCCAGGTCCTCGATCTTGGTTGTGGCTGCGCCGAACCAATGGCCAGTTACTTGATCGACGCTGGTCACGCCGTATGCGGCATTGATTCTTCAGAGTCGATGATCGAATTTTGTCAGCAGCGTTTTCCCGGACAGGATTGGCGTGTGGCGGATATGCGTCGAATGGACCTTGGTCAACGTTACGCAGGGATTCTGGCGTGGGACAGTTTCTTTCATTTGACGCCGGAAGATCAGCGCCGAATGTTCCCGATCTTCCAGGCCCATGCGCAACCAGGGGCTGCGCTTATGTTCACCAGTGGGACGGCCCACGGGATTGCCCTTGGCACCTTTGAAGGTGAGACGCTTTACCACGCCAGCCTGGACCACGGTGAATACGTCGATTTGCTCAACCGCCATGGTTTCAGGGTTGTCGAGCAACTGACGGAAGACCCGCTGTGCGGTGGGCACACTGTCTGGCTGGCAGTATTTGAATGACGTGGGTAGCACCCTGCTCGTCTCTATATATGATTAAATTATAACTAAACTAAACATCTATTTAGTTGAGTTATAATTTATTCGTGTTTGACCGTAAATGGCCTACGAACTTTTCCCGTTAACGAACTCATCCCTTCCCTGCTCTATCGATTTAACGAGACGGGAGAAAAATGTTCTCTGTCAGCCCAACCCGATACAAATGACTAGCCAGGTCGAATGCTATCGGGTGGGCCACTCTGTGCAATTACCCGTTGCATCTCACCGCGTCAGGGAGCTTTGCGAGCAGTACCGGCACCTACGGGCGGCGGCTGCCAATCGTTACCCGGCATGATTCGTTTCATGTACTGATCGAACATCGGTACGGTGAATGCGGTATCACCGTGGTTTGGGCTCCAGATCATGCCTTTGGTAATAAGGCTGCTGCGTATTGGCCCAAGCGACTGACTGGTCCGGCCAAGCCGTCCGGCAATATCGCCAGACCGGTGAGGCCCTGCCCCTAGATCGGCCATCGCTCTTAAAAAGATTTTTTCTGCGACCGTCATCCGGTCAAAACGAACCCGAAAAAAGCTTTCATCCAGAGCCGCTATCGCCAATGGCGAGGCGTCCCTGACGTCCTCAACGGTGATGTGGTCGTTGCTCGCTACATCCCAGGAACTCTTGCCCCATTCTTGAATGAAGTACGGATAGCCTTGTGTCATGGTGACCACCAGATCGGCTGCATCCGGATCGACAATCACTCCCTCGTCCTCGGATGGCTTTACGAACGCTACTTTGGCTTCAGGTGGCTCTAACGGACCAATCTCTGGATAGTCGAACAATCGCTCAGCGTACGACTTTGCGTTTCCAGCACGCCCACGGAGTTGCGGTAGACCCGCACCCACAATTGTCACTGGAAGGCTCAATTGCGATACGCGATGGAGCGCAGTAATCAGAGCGGCCAGCTCTTCCTCGACGACGTACTGAAGTTCGTCGATGAAGATGACTAATGCTGTCTCGGCACCGCGAGCCGCTTCACCTACCTGAGTCAGCAAGGTGGTCAGGTCGCCTTCGAGATCGCCGTTGTCGGCCAGTCCTGCCTCAGGCTCGTAATCGAAGCCGACTTCAATGTCTTGATAGGTCACCTTCAGAGAGCGGGCAAACCCTGTCAGTGCTCTGAGTGCACGTATAGCCTTATCTTTGGCGGCCTCGACTCTACTGATGCGAAGCAACGCGGAACGCAGCTGCGGAGCCAGCAAGGAAGGCAGAGATCGTCCTTCCGGCGCCTCTGCGTAGGCGGTATGGATACCGGCGGTCTCTGCATCAATGAGCATTCGATTCAACAAGACGGTCTTGCCGACACCTCGCAAGCCGACCATAACGATACTTTTAGACGGACGCCCGACCCGTAGGCGCTCGATGGAGATGCGTAGCTTCTCGCGGATAACGTCACGCCCAGCAAGCTCGGGGGGACGAGTACCGGCACCTGGAGCGTAAGGATTGCGAATGGCGTCCATGGGGTTCTACTCAAATTAGGTAGTTTATCTAAATTCGATAATATGCCTATATTTCGATAGATTCAACCCGACCGCCCCTCCGCCGAGGGTACTTCGTCGCGACCTGACAAACGCTGCGAGTGCCCTCCTCCATTCAACATTCCGGGTCCCATTGGCAGTGCGGTGGGGCATTTCTTGCCACTCGCGCCCATCGTTAGAAATTCAATTCTTTGCAACACGTGTCATGAAATGAAATGCCATTGTCGTGCGATGAGAAGCGCCTGATCAGGCCCTCGGCCTACAGTTCAACGAGCAATACCTACCCTGACTTCGCAAGATGGAACGCGCGACCTATCGGCACCAAGCCTTTTCGGCGTTCCGCTTAACAATAAAAAATATTTTAGAGATCCTCTATGAACTTCCTTGACGGCCACCTCTTTACTGAGAACCAGCAGCCCCTGATCATCACGGCAGCACCCTATGCACCGTCGTGGCAGCCCTCTGACTTTCCCGAGGACATCCCGGTAACCATGGAGGAGCAGGTCCAGAAGGCCGTGGATTGCTACAACGCTGGGGCTACCGTGCTGCATTTGCACGTGCGTGAACTGGACGGCAAGGGCTCCAAGCGTCTGTCGAAGTTCAACGAACTGATCGCCGGTGTGCGTAAAGCTGTGCCGGAAATGATCATTCAAGTGGGCGGCTCGATCAGTTTTGCACCGGAAACCGAGGGCGCCGCGGCCAAGTGGCTGAGCGACGATACGCGCCATATGCTGGCCGAACTCGATCCCAAGCCGGACCAGGTCACGGTCACCGTGAACACCTCGCAGATGAACGTCGTCGAGCACTGGGATGACGCCGACATCAAGGGCACCTCGATGGAAGACCCGGCTGTCTACACCGCCTACAAGGAAATGACGGTGCCGGCGCAGCCGGGCTGGGTGGAAGAGCACGTGCGGCGCCTGACGGCCGCGGGCATCCAGAGTGCTTTCCAGTGCTACAACATCAATAGCTTCGACTCGGTCGAGCGCCTGATGCGCCGCGGCATCTACAAGGGCCCGCTGGTGATGAACTGGGTGGCGATCGGCGGCGGGATGGACGTGCCTAACATCTACAGCCTGGCCAACATCGTGCGTGCCGTGCCGGACGGCGCCGTGCTGACCGTGGAAAGCTCGACGCGCAACGTGCTGCCGGTGAACATGATGGGCATTGCGATGGGCCTGCACGTGCGCTGCGGCATCGAGGATAACCTCTGGAACCAGGCGCAAACGGATAAAATGTCCACCGTTGAGCAGATCGAGCAACTGGTGCGCATCTCCCGCGAGTTCGGTCGCCCGATCGCCACCGCCCAGCAGGCGCGCGAGATCAGCAAGATCGGCGTGTTCTACGACACTGTTGAAGAAAGCCTGGAGGCCAATGGCTTCGCGCCTAACCGCAACGGTGCCCAGCAGGGGTTCTTGCGCAGGAAGGCCTGAGCCATTTTGTGAGGGGTAAGCGTATGGGGCTGGACTGGATGGAAGAGTCCAGTCCCATTCGCTCATGGAATATGAATGGCTGCTTTGGCACAGATGGTGTGAAAACTCACTTCGAGGCGTAGCGGTTGACCTGTTCAGGAAGCCCAGACCTCAGTCCATATCGGTGCCCCCTCCAAAGCCTGTCTCGACGCATCAAAATAATCTGAACCGCTTTGCGACGCGCTCGCCTAATGATCAGCATGTGGATAGTCCCACAGGCAAAGTGCCAATACCGGCACACTCCGAGAGGTGGTCAACGTGGCTAAAGACGAGAAGAAAAGCAAAGGTGACGCTTCGAAAGCCAGCAAGGATTTGAAAGACAAAAAGTCATCACCGGCAAAGAAATCAGAGGCGGCCGCGGCTCTTTCGAAGTCTTCCGATAAGAAAGACAAGAAAAAAGCTGCCGAACCAAAGAAATCTGCAAAAAAGGCTGACAGCAAGCCAGAAAAGGCCAGCAAGTCAGAGAAGGCAGAAAAGCCGGCGAAGAAGAAAAAGTGACAGCTGCTGTCTGCCAGGGCTTTATGCCCTGGCTTTCTCAGGTCGTGTTGCACTCGACTCCACCCTCTGGATCTGGCGAAGCTGGCCCGCGTTTCTTCGCGCGGCTTACTCGTCGAATATCGCCACCGCGCGTACGAACCCGGCCGATGCGTGCTTGATCTTGTAGGGAAAGCACGACACCACGAATCCATTGGCCGGCAGGACATCCAGGTTGGCGAGCTTTTCCATTTGCCCATAGCCGATATCGCGTCCCGCCTTGTGCCCTTCCCAGATGATCGAGGCATCGCCGTCGGCTGCAAAACGCTCACGGGTGTACTTGAACGGAGCATCCCAGCTCCAGGCATCGGTGCCGACCACCCGCACTCCCCGCTCCAGCAGATACATCGTGGCTTCACGACCGATTCCGACACCGGCATCGAGATAGCCCGGCTGACCAAACAATGCGCCGGCACGAGTGTTGATCAGCACAATGTCCAGCGGCTGCAAGGCATGGCCAATGCGCGCCAGTTCGGCTTCGATCTCGTCGGCGGTTACCACATGACCGTCTGCCATGTGCCGAAAGTCCAGCTTCACCCCAGGTTGCAGGCACCAATCGAGCGGTAGCTCATCAATGCCAAACGCCGGCTGTCCGCCATCGGTGGTCGAGGCGTAATGCCAGGGCGCATCCATATGCGTACCGCTGTGGGTGGTGATGTGCAGTCGCTCGGCCGCCCATGATTCGTTGCCCGGCATTTGCTCGAGTTGCAAGCCCGGAAACATCGCTGCCATTTCCGGCCAGCCCTGCTGGTGATCCATGTATTCGATCTTCGGCAGCAACGGCGGCGGATCGGTGTAGGGGTTATTATCGAGGGTGACCGAAAGGTCCACGAGACGACGTTTAGGCTTGGTTGGCAGTGACATGAAAGTTCTCTCCGGTCAGCGGCAAGTGTCGGGGGGCCGAGGGGTTGAGGGAATTGCGGACCAGCGCGGCAGCCGTGCGGTCATGATTGAAACCGGCGGCACGCGCTTGCGGGGTTTTCAGGGGTGGCATCTGTCCGAACAACGCTTGCAGCCCGGCGTCGGGCGCAAAACTGATCAGCTTGCGGCGCTCCTGCCCATAGCGATCGGCCAATGCGTCGATCACCTGGGCTATGGACAAATGCAGAACCGGCAACTGCCACACCCGTTGAGCGCCCAACGAGGCGCCATCGAGCTCTGCAGCGTGGATCAGGTTGTTCACGCAGCAGCGCGCCGACATCCACCAGGCCGTCGCCTCTGGCGAGACCGGGCATTGATAGGAGTCACCCTCGGCGAACGCCCGCATCAGGTGGCTCATGAATGCTGAGCGCAAGCCATTGGGCTCACGGGGCCGGGCGACGATGCCTGGCAGTCGCAACACACGACCGTCCACATCACCTCGCCGGGCAAGGTCGCTCACGGCGCTTTCCACCATGGCCTTGTGCGTTCCGTAGGTCAGTTCGGGGCGCAGTTCGGCAGTCTCGTTCATTCGTTCCGGCAGATGACCGCCATACACCGCGACGCTGCTGGCATACACCAAAACGGGTGGCTGGCTTTTGTTGCGCAGTTGGTTGAGCAACTCCAGGCTGGTCAGCAGGTTGACCTGGTAACCGAGTTCGTACTGATCTTCTGCAGTGCCACCGGGAATACTGACCAGGTGAAACACCACGTCGATGCCATCGGCCAGCACCCGGCGCATCAACGCAGGGTCCGTCACGCTGCCGAAATGACGACGCACTCGGGCGTCCTCCGGCAAGCCCTGCAAGTCCCTGTCCAGGAGCAACAACGAGTCAATGTTATGCCCTCGCAAGCTGCCCCGCGCCAACAAACAACGCACCAGCTCTCGTCCGACAAAACCATTGGCGCCGGTAATCAACACACGCATAGGGCGCCCCTCAACCTTGAGCTTGAACGACACGTTGATCGATCGCGCCGAACAACGACTGGCCGTCGCTATCCAGAACATCCATGTGCACGCGGTCACCAAACCGCATGAAGCCGGTTTGTGCGGCACCGTGCTCGATCATTTCAATGGCGCGGCGTTCGGCAATGCAGGCCGAACCCGCACTGCGTTCGACATTCGAGACCGTACCGGAGCCGATCAGCGTGCCCGCCCGCAGCCGGCGAGTCAGCGCGGCATGGGCGATCAATTGGCCAAAACCGAAGTTCATCTGCCCGCCGTGCGGATGACCGAACCATTGGCCATTCCAGTGCACCTGCAAAGGCAAATGCACCCTTCCGTCATGCCAGGCGTCGCCCAGTTCATCCGGGGTAATGGCCAGCGGAGCGAAACTGGACGAGGGTTTGGCCTGCAAAAATCCAAAGCCTGTGCGCATTTCCCGCGGGGCCAGGGCGCGCAAACTGACGTCGTTGATCTGCAGGATCAACTTGATGTGCTGCAGCGCTTCTTGCGCGTCACACCCCATCGGCACGTCATCCACCAGCACCACGAACTCGCCTTCAAAATCGATGCCCTGGCTCTCGCTCGGCAGCGCAATATCGTCGCGCGAGCCAATGAAATCGTCACCGGCGCCCTGATACATCAGCGGTGTGTGTTCGACGCCGTCGATGGGATCAAGATTGAACGCCTTCTGCATCAGTGCACCATGGCTGAGGAAGGCCGAGCCGTCGCACCATTGATAGGCCCGTGGCAAAGGCGCCATGGCCTGGCTTGGGTCGAAGGCAAAGGCTTCAGTCGACTCGCCTGCATTCAACTGACGCGAAAGTGCCTGCAAGCGTGGTTCGGTGCTGCTCCAGTTTTCGACGGCCTGCTGCAAGGTCGGCGCCACGGAACTGGCATCCAGCGCCCATGCGAGATTGCGCGAGACCACAACGAGCTGACCATCACGACTGCCGTTTTTCAGGGTGGCGAGTTTCATACTGATGCTCCTTGGACAGGGTTCAACTCAGCCGCGAAGCGTCCGTCGAGAAGAATGAAGACCATGCGCGCCATTGCTTCGGTGCGGTTGCTCCAGGCGTGGTTGGTGCCGCGTTGCACCACGACGTCGCCGCGCTTGAGGTGCACCTCCTCTTCGTCCAGTACCAGCCACACTTCGCCTTCGGTGACAATGCCGTAGTCGAGCGTCTCGGTGCGGTGCATCAATTTGTGCCGGGAGTCGGCTTTGCCGGTGCCGGCGTGGGATTGACCAATTTCGGCGAACACCGCCGCGGCGTTTTCAGCGCTGACCTGGTTCTGCACGCTGTCCGGTGGAATATCTACCACCCGAATCACGCTGCCCAGGGGACCGGGGCTCAGTTGCAACGGTTTGCTGCTTGGATCGCTGGCGTTGTCGAGCAAGGCCGGGCTGGTGCTGCTGTTCCACAGTTCATGAAACACCGTGCCGGGTACCGCCGACAACGGGAATACGTTCGGCGTCGGCCCGTTACTGGCGACAATCGCCTGGCCACGCTGATCGTGACCGGTGACCACTCGTTTGAATTCAGGAAGCGCTTGCATGGACAATCCTCGTTCAGTTTCCGTCGCCGATGGTGGTGCCACCGACAACAACATTCGCGTGGGGCGACAGGCCACCGAGCCGGGGCACCGCCAGGCAAAACACCGCTACCAACAGTTGCCCCCCACCCACAATGGCCAACGCATGGGGGAGCGCCGTGGCTTCACCACGGGTCATGCCCAGCACCACCAGTGGGCTGATGAACTCGCCAGCGAAAATGGCCGCGGTAAAGCACCCCGCCGCTCGCCCACGCTGATGGAAATCGACTTGCGCCATGATCCAGGTGATCAGCGTCGGCAACATCAGGCCGATGCCCAGGCCGCTGATCGTCACTGCGATCACCACTTGTACGTGGGTCAGGGCCCCAGCCATCAACAGCCCGCCGATGCCCGCCAGCACATAGGCAATCAACAGCATGTGTTGGCCGCGCATCCCGCTGAACAAGCGGAAGCTCAGCGCACCGATGAGCACGCCCAGTTGATTGGCACCCATGGTCATGCCGATCTGTTGCGGGGCATCCACGTGCAGCAGGTTGAGCAGATAACCGGCCTGTACCGGCACAATAAACAGGCTCAAACCCGCCAACAGCGACAGCGCATACAGGGGCGTGAGCGCGCGCCACGGGAATTTTCCTGCCAGTAGCGGCTGCGTTGTTTTTTCAGGCTGCGGGCGGGCCTGGGGTTCCCATAGCTTCCAGGCCATCAGCGGCAGGAAAATCAGGCCCACTGCATACAGCGCAAACGGGGTGCGCCAGTCGTTTTCCCCGAGGAAACCACCCACTGCGATAAACACCACAGCGGACAACGACGTGGCAACCATCTGCAAGGCAAACAGACGCTCACGCCTGGCGCCGCTGTAGTAGTCGCCCATCAGCGTGGTGCAGCAGGTCATGATCCCCGCCTCGGCCAAGCCGATGCCTGCTCGACTCAATACGATCGCCGGCAGCGAGTCGAGCCAGAGCGGCAGCACGCCGCAGAGCACGTAGAGCAACATGCTCGCCAGCAGCAATGGCTTGCGCCCGAGTCGATCGGCGATCAGCCCGGCGAACGGAGCCAGCAACGCAATCACCAACGCCGGCAAGGTCAACACCACAGGCACCAGCACGGCGCTGCCGGCCACATCGGCAAAATGCGCCTGCATCCGCGGCAATACCGGGGCCAGCAGTACCGCGCCCAGCACCGGTAAACAGCTGCCCAGCAGCAACAACAGCGATTGCGCCCATCCGGCCTGTCGGTGTGTATTTTCCACAAAGACATTAGCGACCATGGCACGGCTCCTTGATGCGCAGGTGATGAATGTTGGCAACTACCGCCGAATCAGAAACCGCCACGTTAGTCACTGTCATCGGCACAACGTCCCCCTGCGCCACGCTGCGTGCGGGCAACAGGAAGTACGCCAGTGCCGGCAGCAACACCAGTGCACCGACCATGTTCCAGACGAACATGAACGCCAGCAGCACGCCCATGTCGGCCTGGAACTTGATCGGTGAAAAGGTCCAGGTTGCTACGCCGATGGCCAGGGTGATTCCGGTCAGCATCACCACCTTGCCGGTGGAAACCAGTGCGCGGTAATAGGCTTCGGACAGGCTCGCCCCTTGGCGCAGATGACCCAGCAGAATGCTCATCACGTACAACGCATAGTCGACACCGATGCCGACGCCCAGGGCGATGACCGGCAGCGTGGCGACTTTCACACCGATGTTCAGCCAGACCATCAAGGCTTCGCAGAGGATGGACGTCAGCATCAAGGGGATCACCGCACACACCGTCGCGCGCCAGGAGCGGAACGTGATCAGGCAAAGCAGAATCACCGCGCCATAGACCCAGACGAGCATCTCGCGGTTGGCTTGCTTGACCACGATATTGGTCGCCGCTTCGATGCCGGCGTTACCGGCGGCCAGGAGGAATTGCACCTCATCGGTGTTATTCGCCGCGGCAAATTTTTCCACGTGCTCGACCAGGCGGGTCAGCGTCTCGGCCTTGTGGTCAGTGAGGTAGGCGTACAGGGTCAACAGGCTGCAGTCTTCGTTGTACAAGCCACGCGGCGCACTGGCGGTGATCATGTTGAGCATCGCCTGGTTGTTCTGCAGCTCGTACCACTTCGGGTTGCCTTCACTGAGGCCAACCAGCATGCGCCGGTTCAGCAACGCCAGCGAATTGGTCGAATCCACACCCGGCAAGGCGCGCAGTTGCCAGTCCAGGGCATCGACCTTGGCCAGGATGTCGTAGCGTGCACAGCTGCTGGCCGGCGTTTTCACCATCACCGCGAACAGGTCGCTGCTGGCGCCGTAATGACGGGTCAGAAATGCATCGTCCTGGTTGTAGCGCGAATCGGCACGCAGCTCCGGCGCACCGGCGTCGAGGTCGCCGATTTTCAGTTGCAGGCTGACCACAAAGCCCACAGCGGCCAACGCAAGGCTGATGGCGATGCACAGGCTGGCCCAGCGGCGATGGGTGAACAGATCCAGAAAACGCCAGAAGGCATGCCGTGTCTGACCGTTTTGCTCGGCCTGTTCGCTCTTGAGGCTCAGTTGTGCCGCGCGCGGTGAAACGCCTACATATGAGAGCAACACCGGCAGCAGGATCAGGTTGGTGAAAATCAACACCGCCACGCCGATGCTGGCGATCACCGCGAGGTCTTGAATGACCTGGATCTTGATCAGCATCAGCACCGCAAAACCTACGGCATCACAAAGAAGCGCCGTCAACCCGGCCAGGAACAGCCGGCGGAAGGTGAATCGCGCCGCCACCACCCGGTGCATGCCTCGGCCGATGTCCTGCATGATGCCGTTCATTTTCTGCGCGCCGTGGCTCATGCCGATGGCAAACACCAGGAAAGGCACCAGCACCGAATACGGGTCCAGTTGGTAGTCCAGCAATGGCAGCAAACCGAGCTGCCAGACCACCGCCACCAGCGAGCACAGCACCACCAGCACGGTACTGCGCAGGCAGCGGGTGTACCAGAACAGCACGGCGGTGGTGATCAGGATCGCCACGGCAAAGAACAGCAGGATCTGTTTCAGACCGTCAATCAGGTCGCCGACCTTTTTCGCGAAACCGGTGATGTGAATGTCGATATTGGCGCTTTGGTATGTGCTGCGCAGCGTCTCCAGTTGCTCGGACAACACTGCGTAATCAAGCGGCTTGCCGTCAGAGGTGGCGGCCAGCAACGGCACGTAGATGATGCTCGACGTCTGGTCGAAAGCCACCAACTGCCCGAGTTCATTGGAACGCTGCACGTTGCGGCGCAGCGCATCGAGGTTGGCGGCGGTGCCGCTGTAGTCATCCGGGATCACCGGGCCACCGTCGAGGCCGTCTTCGGTCACGGCGACCCAGCGCGTGGCCGGGGTCCATAGCGACTTCATGTACGCCCGGTCAACGCCCGGCAGCAGGTAGAGTTGGTCGCTGAGGGCCTGCAGGGTCTTGAGGTACTCGGCATCGTAGATGTCGCCGTGCCGGTTGGCGACCACAATACGCAACGCATTGCCCAGGCCAGTGAGCTGTTTCTGATGCTCAAGGTAGTTGGCAATGTAGGGTTGCTGTGTGGGGATCATCTTTTCGAAGCTGGCATTGAGTTCGATGCGGGTGGCTTGATACCCCAGCACCAAGGTGGTCAGCACACACACCAACAGCACCCACAGGCGGTGGTTGAACAGCGTGCGTTCCACCACTGAACCGGAGCGTGGATCGAAATTCGCCAGGCTGGCCGTGGCGTTGTCGAAAGACTTCATAACCTCACTCCGAAGCAGTAGCGATTGACGGCGATACGCGCGTCAACCCAGTGAAACCAGCCAGCGTCAGGCTGCCATCGGCGGCCTGGATGACACTGGCAACGGGCTTGCCCAGCGGTTTTCCGTAGGGCTGCAGCAATGCGCCAGGCTGGTTGTGGGTGCGAAACAAGGCGCCGCTCTGATTGACCAGCAGCAACTGGCCGTCATCGGTGCGGATCGCATCGCTGAAAGACACCGGCATCGATACCGGCGCCGGATGGAAGCTCTCGCCAAGGTCACTGGAGGAAAAAGCATTGCCCTTCAAACCGGCCACTAACAAGACACCGTCATCGCGCATTTGCAGGGTGAAGAAACTTCCCGCGTAAGGGCTTTGCAACTGACTGAAAGACTTGCCGGCATCCATCGAACGAGCCAGATAACCCTGCTCGCCGGCCAGGAACCAGTGCTCTCCTTGTTGAGCGATGGCAGACAAGTGCGCGCCCATCGGGTTATCGATTTGCCCCATGATCGATTGCCAGGTGGTGCCGCCATCTTCGGTGCGAAATGCCAGGCCGTACGCCCCCACGATCAGACCGTGTCGGGCATCCGCGAACTGCAGGGCGAGAAACGGTTTGTCAGCGCCCTCCGCAGCTAGCCTTTCAGCCGTTTGCACACGCGCAGCGGCGGCATCCTGGTCGTTGGCAGAAGGCAATTGCTCGCGGGCAGCGGACAACTCCAGTTGTGCCGCTCGCAGGCCGTCCAGTTGTACGGTCCAGTGTTCACCTGCATCGCGGGAGGCCAGCACCACACCGCCATGCCCTACCGCCCAGCCGCTGTTGGCGTCGACAAACTGCACGGCCGTCAGGCTGACGGAAACCGGTACCGCTGCTTGCCGCCAGTTGACACCGTTGTCATCGGAAAGCAGCACGATGCCCCGCTCCCCCACCGCCACCAACCGTGCCCCCGCACGGGCCAGGTCCAGCAGCACCGCAGATTTCGCTTGCGGCGCTTGCATCGCCGGTGTGTTGAGCGTGTCACCGACCACAGCGGCATGGGCCAGAGTCAACGGCAACGCCACAGGCAGCGCCATAAGCCACATCAGCCGACCAACCACCTGACAGAATCTGTTCATTACCGACCTCGAAAAACCGTTTGAAACCGGACCACGCTGATCAAGCCGCGATCCGGTCCGAATCAACGAACCCCGGCACCCGCCATCGCCGCTGGCGAAAACTCGGAGGCCTTGTAGCGATCCACCACGCTGTACTGCTCTGCCTGGCCGGTGTAGACGTTCTGGATAAACCAGGCGCCAGAGGTGAGGTCATAGAAGCCCGAAGACAATTGCGCCTGGGCAGGCAGGTCCGGCAGTACTGCCGGCAACGACCACAGGGTCTTGGCCAGTTGGCCGTTGGCGTCCCAGCGGTCGCCCAGAATGGCTTGCCAGGTGTCTTCGTCCAGGTAGTAACGACCTTTCGGCAATTGGTGACGTTTGCCCGGTGCCAGGTCGGCCTCGACCACCCAGACCCGGTGCAATTCCCAACGCACGTAATCCGGGTTCATGTGATGAGCGAGGAACAGGTCTTCAGGCTTGGCGGCGGCTTGCACCTTGTTGGTGTTGTAGGGGATGTACATCTCCTGCTTGCCCACCAGTTTCCAGTTGAAGCGGTCCATGCGGCCCTGGAATACGCTCAATTCGTCGAACGACATCACCCCGGCAGTCGCCGGTGTCGGCGTATCGCAGCAAGCATTCGGCAGCTTGCGCACGCGGCGTTGCCCGGTCAGGTAAACGTGGGCCTGGGACAGGTCGCCGTTGATGTTGGTACGGCCCAGAATTTGCTCGCCGGCGCGCAATGGTGGCCCGACGTTGAGCAGGCGGAACATCCAGTAGTCACCGGCAAACGACTCCGGCGTCCCTTCCTGGTAGTAATACGGCATCTCCTGGATCGCCTGGCCGTCGGTGGTCATGACCTGCTTGCCATCGGCGGTCATCAGGTAGTGACGAAAATGCATCGACAGGGAGGTACCGCGCCAATTCAGCACGTGGTTCCACATGGCTTCGGCGCCGTTTTGCGGGACCGGGAACGGGATGCCGCCAAAGGCGCCTTCGGGGACGGGGCCGGCGCTGCTGTCGACCAGTTTGGCGCGAGTGGCGTTTTTCAGGGTGTTGTCATACACCCATTGCGGCGCGGCAGCTGTACGACGGGTCGGGTACACATCAATGCGATAGGTGTCGGGGAAACGCTTGAACATTTCCTTGGTGCCATCGCTGAGCTTTGCGGCGTATTGCGCAAGGTTTTTCGAGGTGATGCTGAATAGTGGTTTGTCCGCGGCGAACGGATCGGAACGTTTGCCACCCTCCTTGAACGATGGATCGACCTTGGTGTAACCACCGTCCCAGGCCGGGATGGTGCCGTCGGCATTGCCGGCGCGCTCGGCCCCGAAAGGCGTCAGGTTTTTCGACAGCTTGGCCGCGTCTTCAGCCGTCGCCGCCAGCGTCAGTTGGCTGCAAATGGCCAGGCTACCCAGCAGTGCAAGGCAAAGGGTTTTGAGCTTGAAGGCTCCGGTCTTTTTGTTGTGGGTCATGCGCAAGTCCTCTTAAAACGTGGTCTTGACGGAGAAAGCCAGGTAATCCCGGTCTTTCAGCGATTGCTTGAAATTGAATTGGTTGGCGGCGTTGAGGTTGGTGTCCTCGGCGCCGTAGTAATGCGTGTAGGTCAGGCCAGCGGTAACGCGATCCAGGTAAGTCGCGGTGATGCCGATGTTCATATCGCCACCGTTGTCCGGGCCGAAGGAACTGACAACCGCCGATTTGCCCAGGGGGAAGTAGCTGATGCCGACCGGGATGCTGATATCGATGCCGGAGAAGAACTGGCGGTAGGTCGGGGTGTAGACCACCTTGAAACCCAGACCGTCATCGGTGGCATTGGGGTCGAGGGCGGCCCGGTTCTCAGTGACACTCAGCAGACGGTTCCAGGCGATCTCGCCGACCAGTCCCGATTCCCTGGCAAGGAAGTTCGGTCCGAATGAGGCCAGCACGTTGAGGTTGACGTGAGCGGTACGGCCGACGGCGTAGAGGGCGTCGTCATCGTTGTCAGCGACAACGCCAGGCAGGACGGTCTGACCGTTGGAAACCAGCGGCATGTTCCAGCGCATCGAGGCTTCACCGGCGAAGCTGTATTCGTCGACGGTGGTGGAAAAACTCGCTCCAAAGGCGCGGATATCTTCCGGGTACACCCAGTAATACTCGCCGACCTGGCCGGTACTGAAGTTCGGCACACCGGTGGAAGGTTTGAGGTACAGCTTGGGGGTTTTGTCGTGGTACTGAATGGCGTACAGGCCGTACTCGACCGTCTCGGCGCTGTACTTCAACTGCAGGCCGCCCTGCCCCGAACTTTTCGCTTCCTTGTCATTGCCATGGAAAAACGCCGCCGGGCTGCCGGGATTGCCGCCGAGGAACGCAGGGAATGGCGCGCCCACGATCAGGCGTTCATTGCCTTCGCCGATGGTGTCACTGGTGGAGAAATAACTACCTGCGCCCGGCAGACGTGTCTCCTCCCATTCCAGTTGGTAAAAGGCGCCGAGCGAGACGTCGTCGGTCAGCTGGAAAGTCCCGGACAGTTGATTGACTGGCCGGGTGATTTCCTTGAACTGGGTGTTGGGTACGGACTGCGCCTTGACCACGTCGACCGGCCCCATGCCACCGGCAATGCCGTTGGCCCCGAAGAACAGGCTCTCGCCCCAGATCAACCCGTGACGCCCTGCACGCACCGACGTGGCACGGTCGGCTACGTCGCCGTTCCAGTACACAAACGCATCCAGCAACTCCCCATCACCGCCATGCAGGTGGCGAGTGTCATCGGTAAATTCGTCGTAGGCCACCGAACGGGCGTTGGCGCGTGTCGGGTCATCGTTATCGTTGTCGTGCTGGTATTCAGTGTCGTACCAAGTGGCACCACTGAGGCGTGCGCCAACGCTTTTGAACGACATATCCAGTTCGGAGAGGACGTCCAAACGGTTGGAGATCAGGCCTTTGTTGAAGGCGCGATCACCGTCGTCCTGGTTGAGCGCAACCTGTCCCTGGGTCAGTTTGCTGCTTGGATCCTGGGCTCGCCACGCGGCGCTGTACTTCACCGTGTTATCCCAGCGCAGTTTGAAATCCGGATTGCCGGTATCAACCTGAAAGGCATGGGCCGCCTGGCTACACAGAACCAAAGCCGCGGCCAAGGTGAAACCAAAGGGTGCAGAAATGCTGACCGGGCGGCGCGCAAGCGTCGCAGTCGTGGAACTAACCATCGCGTTAACCTCTTGTTTTTATAGTGGTAACTGCTGTGGATGAAGTCGAATCAGATGGGCTCGGCGGTGCGTGCGAGCATCTGCTTGACCAGACCGATGCGGTCGAACTCCCGGTCGTGCTGCATTTCCTTGTCACCGGCCAGCACAGAGCTTTCGCTGATGTACTTGCAGCGCTCGAAACGGCGATCCATAAAGCGCTGCAGCTGTTGCTCGATGCCGCCGTCGCGAGTCAGTTCTTCGCTGAGCACGATGGCATCTTCAATTGCCATGCCGGCGCCCTGACCAAGGTGTGGCGTGGTCGCGTGGGCAGCGTCGCCGATCAGCAGGACACGGCCGCGGTACCAGGGTTCGTTGACGAAGACCACTTCCATCGGCTTGTAAACCACCTGGCTGTTGTCGGTGATTTGCTCACGCAGCTCGCCGATGAGGCCGGTAAAACCCTGCAAGCGCTGGCGCATCTGCTCGGCCAGCGTCTGCGGGTCCATCCACGGGTTGGAAGGTTCATGGGAGGTAAGGAACAGGTACATCAGGTCACCGGCCAGCGGTACCAGGCCTGCGTTGCCTTCGGCGCTCTGGTAGTTGGCGAGGTGATCGATGTGCGGATCGCGCGGGAAGTTGTAGCGCCACACCGATTGGCCGGTGAAGCGCGGCGTGTAGGTGTCGCCGAACAGCAAACTGCGAACCTTGGAGAACAGGCCGTCAGCACCCACCACCAGGTCGTAGCCAGCGCCAGTGCCATCAGTGAACAGCACCTCCACGCTCTCGCCTGTGTCATTCAGGGATTCAACGCTCAGACCCAGGCGCACTTTAGCGCCGAGCTCCAGCGCCGTTTCACTGAGGACTTTGTGCAGCGCCAGGCGCGAGATACCGACGTTGGCCGGATACGCAGGCCCTGCCAGGCGCTGGCCCGGGATGCGCGCCAGCTGCTGACCGGCCGGCCCATAGATAGCGACGTCTTCAAAGGCATAGGCCGCATCAAGATAACCGTCGAGCACGCCCAGCTTGGCCATTTCGCGGACCACGTTGCTCTGCTGGATGATGCCGACACCGTAAACCGTCCACTCTGACTTGAGTTCGATCAGGTCGACCTCAATGCCCTTGCGCCGCAGTGCGATGGCCGCACACAAGCCGCCAATGCCACCGCCCACGATCAGAACTTTGTTCACTGCACTCATGGTTGTCTCACTTTTTATTCTTGTGGTTCGCTGCAGCGCCAGGCACTGCGTCGTTAGGTCCAGCTTCCCGTCAAAGCAGGGATTTGACTAATCGCGAGTAGGGATGCGATGTATCGCCAAACGCGATACCTCGACTTGAGGTGGCGCGCTGCCGATTTCGGGGATTTGCAGCACCAGCCAGCCCTCCTCCATACGCCACGGCAACGCCTCCAGTTCTTGGCCCAAACAGGGGCCGTAGATACATTTACCGGTACTCGGCAGGAACTGCGCACCGTGGGCGTAACAGACGATCAACTGGCCATCCGCCGAGAGAAACCGGTCTTTGCGATACTCCAGGCGTACGTCCAGATGTGGGCAACTGTTGCGGTAAATCCGCACCTGTCCCTCGTGTACCAAGGCAAAAACACTGTCTCTGCCGCGCTGCAATGGATCGAATCCGCGTGCCTGCCCTTCCACCAGTTCGTCCACCCGGCACAGGTAAAAATCGCTGTGGCTCATGACACAAACCTATGTAGGAGCGAGCTTGCTCGCGAAAAACCTGAGAGCACCGCGGGGCGTCAGGCTCCCCGCGACATCATTGACCTGCGCCGTCGGCACGCCGCCCGGAACAGGCTCGCGCCTACAACGCTTTGGGTGGCGGGCCGCCGGGTGCCCATTTTTCTTTGGAGTTGAACAGGAACAGTTGCGAGTTATCCGCCGACAGCGGTGCACGGCGCGCCTCCCAGGCGTCATCGTGCTTGTCCATGTCGGCGTCGTATTCAATGTGGCAACCCAGCGGGCTGTTGAAATACCAGAACCAGTTGGAGCCAAAGAGGTGACGGCCAGGGCCCCAGAAACTGGTCCAGCCTTTTTGCTCGAAGCGTGTTCCGGCCAGCAGCACTTCGGTGCCGCTGCCCATGTGGAAGGTGAAGTGTTCGCAGCCCTTCATGTGAGGCGGGGTCTGGATCATGAACAGGCAATGGTGGTCATCGGAACCTGCCGGGCGCATGAATGGACCCGCGCCGATGAAGGTGTCTGTGGTTTTGAAGCCCAGACGCTCGGCGTAGAAGGCTTCGGCCTTGGCCGCGTCGGGGACGAAATACACCACGTGCGATAAAGTGCGCGGCGTGGCCTCCATTTCCAGGGTGATACCGGGCTGATTAAGCGGACGCTGTGGCGCATGGCCGGCGGCGTTGGTCAGGTCGTCCGGCGCGTTGTAAGCCTTGCGAACAGTGACCTGAAAGGCGATTGCAAACCCCATGTCGTCGATACTGTGCAGCACGCCGTCATCATCGCGGGTGACCTGGCGGTCTCGCGCCAGCTCGTCTTCGATGGCATCCAGGTCGGCAGCGCTGGCGACGCCGTAGACGGTTTCACGAATCGACGGTGCCGGACCAATGGCGGCAGGCAAGCGCGGATCGTCCGCCCGCCGAATGATCACGGCGGTGCCGTCCAATGCTTCGAAGCGCCCGCCGTTGCTGTCGACGGCGACAGGCGCAAGGCCGTAATCACGCAGGCAATCGGTACAGGCTTGGATGTCATCGACGCCGAAGATCAGGGCATCAAGGCCAAGGATGTTCATGGCTACCACTCCATTGAAATTAGTATCCGGACGAATCTGCTGCGGGCTCGAAAGGCCCATCAGCAACGCAGGCTGTCCGGTGGTGGTGTCGGCAAGAACGCCGACTGCCGTGAAGATTGCCGGGCGCTTTGGCAGCTGACTAATCGAGTGTCGGGATGTGACCTATCGGAAATCGCGATACCAGAAATTTCCGGGGGCGCGTTTTTTGCGAAGAGCGAAAGAAACGGCGAGAGGGTTGACGCGCTGATGTATTCATCCGAATGTATCGCGAAAATAAATACAAAACCGGACATGCCTGATGCGTTTCAACCACCTGGATCTGAATCTGTTGGTAGCCCTCGATGTGTTGCTCGAGGAACAGAACATTACCCGCGCCGCCGAACGCTTGCACATGACGCAATCTGCCACCAGCGGTGTGTTGGGACGTTTGCGTACCTATTTCGAAGACGAGTTGCTGGTGCAAGTCGGCCGCAAAATGCAACCCACGCCCTATGCCCGGGAGCTCACCACGCCGATCCGCGAAGTGTTGCTGACGATCAAGTCATCGATCACCGCCAAGCCGGTGTTCGACCCTACCACCAGCAAGCGTCACTTCCGCCTGGTGACCTCGGACTACCTGATCAGCGTGCTGTTTGCCCAGGTGATTCAGACAATCCATCAGGAAGCGCCCAACATCACCTTCGAGATGCTCGGCCCCGGCGACAATAGCGGTGAGTTGCTGATTCGCGGCGAAGTTGACCTGATGATCGTGCCTGAGCGCTACATCATCGACGGCCACCCCCACAAGCTGCTGTTCGAAGAGGAACACGTCTGCGTGGTGTGGGACGGCAATACCCTGGTCGGCGACAGCCTGAGCCTGGAGCAGTACATGGACATGGGCCATGTTTCAGTCGGGTTTGGTCGCAGTCGGCACTTGAGCATCGAAGAGTGGTTCATGAACCAGTACGGCTTCAACCGCCGTATTGAAGTCGTCACCAACGACTTCAACACCCTGCCGCAACTGGTCGTCGGCACCCAGCGCATCGCCACCATGCACCAGCGTCTGGCACGGTTGTACGCCGAACACCTGCCGTTACGCATCCTCAATCCGCCCGTGAAGATTCCAGTCATGCGTGAAGTCATGCTCTGGCATCGCAGCGTCGAAGGCGACCCGATGCACCGCTGGCTGCGTGAGCGCATCAGCGAAGTTATCCAGAACCTGGAAAACCCTCCTATCGCCCGCCGCGATACCTCCCATCCCGAGTCACGATTGGCGTAATGGTCGGCGCGTCCTTACCGTGCCTTGTAACCTTCAAGGCAACCACAAGGACAACAACAATTATGTTTCGCTACTTTCCAACCAATTATGTGTGGAATCTTTCGGTCGACCTGGCCATCGAGATGGGCGCTCGCATGGGCGAAATCGAAGAGATGTGCGCACCATTGCAGGAGGCAGCCAAGCAGCCCGACGCCGCAGGAACCAAGGCATTCCGCGAAACCTGGGCGAAGATGGCCGACAAACTCTGTGGCCTGGCTGAAGAAGACGAGGGTCATGGCCGGTTGCTGTCGGCGGGCGAAAAATACAGCCGCGCCGCCACTTATTACCTCACCTGCGAACGCCTTCAAGCCCACGGTGCTCCTGGTCGTACCGAGCTGTACCAGCGCTTTTTGCAGACGTTCAAACGCGGCATCGAGCTGTCACGGGAGAACTGTGAGCGCGTTGAAATCCCCTATGAGGGCAAACACATCTCCGGCCTGCTGGTACGTGCTGAAGGCGTGACCGGTCCGGCGCCGATCCTGGTGCAGGTCAATGGCCTGGACTCGACCAAAGAAATGAAATACCGCGTCGGCCTGCCGGCCTGGTTGGCAAAGCGCGGTATCTCATCGCTGATCATCGACCAACCCGGAACAGGTGAAGCGCTGCGCCTGCATAACCTGATCGCTCGCTTCGACAGCGAGCATTGGGCCAGCCGCGTGGTTGACTGGCTGGAAACCCGAAGCGACGTGGATGCGACACGTATTGGCCTGGAAGGCGTCTCACTCGGCGGTTATTACTGCCCGCGTGCGGTGGCGTTTGAACCACGGTTTGCCTGCGGTGTGGTGTGGGGTGCAAACCATGACTGGCGCGATGTGCAGAAGCGTCGACTGGAAAAGGAAGGCAGTTTCCCGGTACCGCATTACTGGGCGCACGTGTGCTGGGTGTGGGGTGCAAAAGACATGGATGAATTCATGGCCATCGCCGAAAACGTGCATCTGGATGGCGTACTGGATCGGATCAAAGTGCCGTTCCTGGTTACCCACGGTGAAAAGGATTCGCAGATTCCGCTGAAGTGGGCGCAGCGTACCTACGAGCAACTGGTCAACAGTCCAAAACGCGAGCTGAAGATCTTCACCGAACGTGAAGGTGGCGTGCAGCATTCCAGCTTCGATAACAGCATCAATGCCGGACATTACATTGCTGACTGGATTGCCGAAACGCTGGGTGGACACACCGCTTAACGGGCTTCGCGCAGCATGAAATACGCCGGACAACCCTAAAGGTTTCCGGCGTTTTGCGTTAATTCAGTCGGGCGCACGTGTGTCATGGAACGAGCTCGTCTGCCAGCCATCGCAACTCGCGATACTCGTCCCTTGGGGTCACGCAATGCCGCAAAGGCCCCGACGCTGCTGATGTACCGCAGCTATCGATGTCATCAATACACGGGCATTGATGCAAGTTGCTGGTGGCCACCCTGGCCTCGCCCTAGCCTCGCTTTGCATAACAATCAGCAAAGTGAAAACGCCATGAACGCCCTGCACCTCAAATGCCAGACCTTGTTCGACGGTACTGGCCTGCAAACCCGTCAACAGCAGACACTGGTCGTCGAAAACGGCCTGCTGTCGTATGTTGGCCCAACTGCCCTGGCGCCGCAGCCGCAACCGGGAGACACCCTGCTCGACGCCGGCGATAACTTTGTCATGCCGGGCCTGGTGGATGTGCACACCCATCTGGCCTTCGGCAACGCCCAGAGCGAAGAAGACATCGATATCTGGACCAGTGACGAGTTCCGCGCGCTGCGAGGCATGTTCTTCGCCCAGCACGTGCTGGCCGCCGGTGTGACCAGCATGGTCTGCCCGGGCGATAGCGGCCAGCTCAGCATCGCGGTGCGCAATGCAATCGCCGCCGGTTTGTTCGAAGGCCCGCGCATTGCCGCCAGCAGCCGGGTCATCACGAACCGGCAAAGCCTCAATGACTGGTTCCCGAGCCGCGTCGGTACTGCGGAATATTTCACCGCGTGCCTGGTCACCAGCCGCAGCGATGCATTGGCGGAAATTCGCAAACAGGCCAAGGACGGTGTCGATCTGATCAAGATCGCCATGGACGGTACCCACCGCCGCCCGAATGGCGAAATCATCGCCGCCTTCACCGCTGAAGAAACCCGTGAAATGGTTGAAGAAGCGCATCGCCTGGGCTGCAAGGTTGCGACTCACGCCTATGGCCGCGAAGCGGTGATGTACGCCGCTCGCGCAGGTGTCGACCTGGTGTTTCACGCCTTTTATATGGACGATGAGTGCATTGAAGCGCTGCTCGAGGCCGGTAGCATCCTCGCCCCGACCATGACGTTCCCTCAAAACACCGTGGATTTCTGCCAACCCCACGATCCGGCCATCAGTACCGGCTACGCTGGCTACTGCGCGCGCACCCTGGAAGTGGGTTCGGCCGTGCTCAAGCGTGCCAAGGCCGCCGGGGTGCCTTTCGCTTGTGGTAGCGACAGCGGTTTCGCGGTGACGCCTTATGGCGAATGGCACGCTCGCGAGTTGGAATTGCTGGTCACCCGTCTGGGCTTCACAGCGGCAGAAGCGTTGTACGCCGCCACGGCAGTCGGCGCTCGCTGCATGCCGCGCGGTGAGACCATCGGCTCCCTCGAAGTGGGCAAGCAAGCAGATTTCCTGCTGCTCGACGGTTCACCCTTGCACGACATCCGCATTCTGCAAGATCGCTCACGCCTTAAAGCCGTGTACAAGGCCGGCCGGCCCGTACGCATGGAACGCAGCCCCTACAACCCCAAACAGGTGTCTGATTTCAACTCGCTGAAATGGACGGATCTTTACACCCGCGACCGTGTTGCCCAATTGGGCAAGTGGGCGCTATGAGGACTGACGCCATGCAACGACTCGACCTGATGACCGCCATCGACATCGCCAGCAGCGCTATGCGCATCGCCCGGGAAACGGCGGTTAAACCATTGGCGGTTGCCGTGTTGGATGCCGCAGGTCATCCGCTGGCCGTCCTGCGCGATGAACTCGCGAGTTTTCTTCGGCCGCAAATAGCCACCGGCAAGGCCCGTGGCTGTCTCGGAATGGGTTTTGGCGGGCGTGAACTGGCCCGGCGCGCACAAGCGATGCCTGCATTTTTCGACGCCATCAACAGCCTGACTGGCGGCGAAGTGATTCCCGTTGCCGGCGGTGTGCTGATTCGCAATGCCGAGGGCCTGATCCTCGGCGCTATTGGTATCAGCGGCGACACTTCGGACAATGACGAGCGATGCGCTTTACAGGCTATCGACCAGGTTGGACTGCTGGCAGACAACGGCGATCAGATGCCCAACTGATCGAGCAACGCGGCCTGTTCCAGCAAGAGGCCGCGAAACCACAGCATGGCCGGGTCATGGTCTTGATAGGGATGCCATTGCAGCACCTGAACGGCCTCGGGAAACGCCAGCGGTGCTGGATGGATACGCAGTGGATAATGCTGAGCGAAACGCTGCGCCTGTCGACGAAATACGGTAGCGATTCGCGCGGTACCGACGATAAATTCGGGCATCAGTACGAAGCTTTCAAGGGCCACCGCCACTCGCCGTTGAACGCCCAGCTCATGCAGGTGCACGGCATCCATCGCCAGATTTCGGCCATCGGCAAACTCGCGGACCACGTGCTCTGCGTCGCAATAGTTGGCCAGGCTCAAACCATCGGCGAATTGCGACTGCTGAGCGCAGACAATGCAACAGAGCTCATCACTCATTAAGGGTAAATGGGGGTACGCCGGATTCAACCGTCGCTGCGGCACGATCACACAATCACTGCGACGATAATCGAGCGCTTCGCTGACTACATCGCCGTCACGCGGTACTGGCATATCCCGCAGACTCAAGCGCACGCCGGGCGCGATACGGGCCAATTCACGACTGACCGCCGGCAGCAGCACTCCAGCCACGTAGTCGGAAGCCACCAACGTGAAGTGTCGAGTGCAATTGGCCGGTTCGAAATTGACCGGTGCATCGACAATCTCCCGCGTCAATGCCAGGGCTTGACGCACCTTGGGCAGCAGCTCCAAACCCAATGCTGTGGGCTCCAGGCGCCGTCCTACCTGAACCAGCAACGGGTCATTGAAATGCTCGCGTAAACGCCCGAGTGCCGAACTGGTTGCCGACTGGCCCAGGCACAAACGTTCGGCGGCCCTGCTGACGCTGCACTCGCTCAACAAGGCATCCAGGGCCACCAACAGGTTCAGGTCAAGACGTCGATAACGCATGCTGTGTCCATTCTGGTTTACAGGAATGATTGATCATCACCGATGGATGCTCAAACCACAGGGTCGCTTTGAAACGCTCCAAGCGCTTCTCCAAGGCTGACGCTCAGGCGCTGCAAATTGCCATTCGCCATGTCCAGACGAGCGCATTCCTCGGCATTCTGCTCTACCACCCTATCAACCTGGCCAAGGGCTGCATCGACGCGGCAGACGATGTCGTGTTGGGTCGATGCGGCGTGGACGATGCGCTTGCCGGTGCCTTCAACACGCGAGATGGCCTCGGTAATCGCATCCAGAACCAGGCTCGCGCGTACTGTCAGATCAACGCCTTCGGCGGTCAGTCGCTGGCTATCGCACAGACTGGCGGCAGTGTCGCCAGTCACCTGGCCGAGACGTCTGATCATGCTGTCGATCTCGCCAGTCGAGGCACGCGTTCGACTGGCGAGCGCCCTCACTTCGTCCGCCACTACGGCAAAACCACGACCATGTTCACCGGCGCGTGCGGCTTCGATAGCGGCATTCAAGGCCAATAGATTCGTCTGTTCGGCGATGGCGCTGATCACGTCCAGCACACGGGTGATAGCCTGGCTTTCGGTTTGCAAGAGCTCCATGGAACTTGCGCTGCTGGTCATTTCACGCGACAGCCGCTGCAGGCTTTGACTGGCCTGTCGTACCAGATCGTCCCCCTGATGGATCAGTTCGCAGGCTTCGCCCAACGTTGCCTGGCTGCCAGCGGCTTGCTGGTTGACCTGCGCAGCCGCTTGGGTCATATGCTGCATTGCCTCAACCACCGCAGCGGTCTGTTCGCGCTGTGCACGTACGCCCTGCCCTGTGCGCTGTACCATCGCGCCCAAGGTGGTGGCGGCAGAGTCAAGCTGTTGCACATCGCTGCCGATTCGCCCCACAAGACTGCGCAGCGCCTGCAACATCAGGTCGATAGCGCGGCTCAGTTGGCCCAATTCATCTTGGCGAGCGAGCTGCGCGGGGCTGTCCTTCAGATCACCTGCGGCCACACGTTGCGCCAGACCCAGCATCAACTTCAGGGGTGTGACAATAGAGCGTCGAATCACAAGGCACGCAATGATACTGAGCACCACCGCCAGCAGCACCATTGCGGCAAGTTGCAGGTCCAGGCGCTGGCGAAGTGATTCATAAGATTGCGCAGCCCTGACGCGCTCGTCTTCCAGCAGCCCCGTCACTTTCTCTGCCGAAGTCGACATGTTCACCTGTTGCGCCATGGCCTGTTCACCGCTGACGGCATAAGCCAAAAAGGCCTGACGATATTCGGTCAATGCTGCGCTGGCCTCATCCAGAGCACGACGTCGGTCCCCATCAAGTTGTGAACTCAGGCTGCTTAGCGCAGTACCCAGCTCATTTACCCGGTTGACCCAGTCGTCCTGGTAACGCTTTTGCGGATCCAGGGAAAAATACAGCTCGCTGTCGCGCAGACTGGCCAGGCGTTCGCGTAATGAGGCCGCCTCTTCCAACTGCTGCATTGACTGCGCCTCCGGCACGTTGTGCTGTTCAACATCCAGATTGATATCGTCCAGTTGGTCGAGGAACACTTCACTGAAACGCTGCCCCGTCGTCTCCGCCAGCAATTGCATGCGCATCCTCGCCTGTAACGCCTGCTGGCGCGCCTCGGCATATGCCTTGAATGCCTTCAGGTACCGTTCGGATGAGTCTGCGAGCGTACGCGCGAAGTCTTCGCCCGGACGCGCAAGCGGCGAACCGATCTGAAGCTGACGCAAAGAGTCCTCAACCTGCCTGGCCGCGTCCAGCGACGGCTGCAAACCGAAATCCTTCTCTGCAACTCGCGCTTGGGCAAGGTTGGCTTTCTGACGATCCAGTACGCGTAACTGTGTGGCGCTCGACTGGGTGACCTGCACCGAATACCAGGCGGTGAATGCCATGCCCATCGTGCAGATCAGCACCAGGCCGAAGCCCAGCAACAATTTGCCGCCGACACTGAGGTGGCTGAGCAAACCTCCGAAAATGGCGGGGGTACGATCGAAAGGCGCACGCGGGGATGCAACGATGAAGCGAATAGCCATCGAACGAGCCTTCTTTTATTGTTTTTTAGGCAATGTCACCTGCAACGTTCGGCCAGCAATAATGGCGTGAACCGATGCGCGTCACTTGGCCGCAAAGACCGGGCGACGGGCACAGGTTGCCGTGACACAGCGGCGCTGACTAATCGCTTGTCGGGATGTGACCTATCGGCAATCGCGATATCTGAAACGCAGGCTCAAGCGTCTACCGGATCGTAGTCGTTCACGTTGGACACCTGGGCATGCATGCGGCCCAGCAACTCGATCAGGGTGTCCACTTCCTTGGCAGAGAGCCCGCTGAGCAGCCGCCGCTCTCGTTCCAATGCAACCTTCAGCACTCGGCCATGCAGCGCTTTTCCGCTTTCAGTCAGGCTGACGGTGTAGCGTCGTGCGTCCTTTGAATCGACCTGGCTGCAGATATGCCCTGCAGCTTCGAGCGTCTGCAATGAACGGCTGACCGCACTCTTGTCGAGACCGATCGTCTGACAGATTCGATTGGCGGTGATGTCATTTTCCACGGCGAGCATCGAGAGCATTCGCCACTCGACCACACCTATGCCGAAATGCTTGCGATAGCACTGCGATGCGCCCGAAGAGAGCTTGTTGGACAGAAAATTCAATAGCGCTGGGACATAACGAGACAGGTTCAGCTGAGATTCTACGGACATTGAGCAAACACCTTGGATCGGCGGGTCTTTGAATATTAGTTGACACCGCAACTAAATAATCGGAGGATTTCTCTACCGAACGTCACGGCTGATTGCCTGCATGATAGGCCGTCACCCTGCCACATAAAAATAATTATCAGGTCCTGGTCATGAACTCTTCCAACTTCATCCCCTTCTCCTTGCTCGAGCAAACAGTCGTCGCCCACGTGCCAGCGAGCGGCTGACCCCTTCCCAGCTGTTGCTCTAACTCATGCATTTTTTCAGCAGCCACTTAAGTGTGGAGGGACAAGTCATGCTTCAAGTCAACGTCACCCGCAAAGCAGACGAAGCCGAAGGCATCTGCAGTTTCGAGTTATGCGCTGTAGACGGCAGCGCGCTACCGGCGTTCCAGGCCGGTGCCCACATCGACATTCATATTGCCGAGGGCCTCACCCGCCAGTACTCCTTGTGCAACGATCCCGAGGAGCGTCATCGCTACCTGATTAGCGTGCTCAAGGATCCGATTTCCCGTGGCGGCTCCAAGGCCATGCACGAACAGGTACGGCAGGGGCAAACGCTCACTATCAGCACTCCGCGCAACCTTTTTCCACTTGAACACTCGGCCAACCGCCACCTGCTGTTTGGCGGCGGTATCGGTATCACGCCCATGCTGGCCATGGCCTATGAGCTTTCAAATCAAGGAGCCGACTTCGAGTTGCACTACTGCTTTCGATCAAGCGAACGGGCGGCGTTCGTTGCGATGCTTGCGCAAACCCCATTCGCCGGTCGCATCAAGTTACATGACGACAGTGGCGCTCAAATACAGAAGCTGGATGCGTCGACCGTGCTGGCAGCCCCGGACGCTGGCACCCATCTCTATGTCTGCGGGCCGACCGGTTTCATGAACTACATCCTCGATACGGCGCAGAACGCTGGCTGGTCGCAGGACCGCGTACATAAAGAGTTTTTCGCCGCTGCCCCCGTCGATCAAAGCGCCAACGCACCCTTCGAAGTCGAGCTGGCAAGTACCGGACAGGTTTTTCAGATTCCTGCCGAACGCACCGTGTTCGAAGTGCTCGACGAGGCCGGCATAGCGATCGAGTCGTCATGCGAACAAGGCGTCTGCGGCACCTGCGTAACCCGTGTGCTCAAGGGCATCCCGGAGCACCGGGACCAGTTCCTGACAGCGGTGGAACAAGCCGCAAACGATCGCTTTACCCCCTGCTGCTCGCGCGCCAGATCATCACGCCTGGTTCTTGATCTCTGAACTCCAATAACGTCAAGGAGAACACCATGAATACATCCTCTCTCCAAGCGCTTGCCGAAGAAATTCCAGCGCCCGCCTTGCCCAGCTTCCCCATGAATCAATGGTACGTCGCTGCCTTGGGGTGGGAGTTGAAGGACAAACCCGTCGGCCGCACATTACTCAACAAACCTGTGGTGTTGTTTCGCAAAACCAACGGCGAAGTCGCAGCCCTTGAAGACCGCTGCTGCCATAGAGCACTGCCACTTTCGAACGGCACACTCGAAGCAACCGGCATTCGTTGTGGCTACCACGGCCTGCTGTTCGATGAACGTGGCAAGTGCGTCGAAATCCCGGGCCAGGACAAGATCCCCAGCAAGGCCAAAGTGCCCGCCTATCACGTGCGTGAACAGGATCAAATCGTCTGGATCTGGTTTGGCAGCCAGGCTCAGCCGGAACCGGACTGTGAACCGCCAACCTACTCTGTTCACAGCAGTGGCAAATACCTTTTCGAAGGTAGCGTTTATCACTACAACGCGCCTTACCAATTAATCCACGACAACCTCATGGACTTGAGTCATCTGGGTTATGTCCACCTGCGCACCATCGGTGGTAATGCCAGCATCCACATGAATGCGCGGATGAGTGTCGAAGGTGAAGGTGATGTGGTACGGGTGGTGCGCCACATGCCGGACTCGGTTCCGCCACCTACCTACACGGCCGCCTACCCGTTCAAAGGCACCGTCGACCGTTGGCAGGAAATCGAGTTTCACGTCAGTCATCTGCGTATCTGGACCGGTGCGGTGGATGCCGGCACCGATTCTCTCGATGACCCCGATCGTGGTGGCTTCCATATGCGCGGATTCCATGGGGTAACACCAGAAACCGAAACCACCAGTCACTACTTCTGGACCATTGCCACCAACCCCGAGAGCGACCCCGAAACCATCAAGGCCAAGGTGGTTGAGCAAACTGTATTGACCTTCGATGAAGACAAGGAAGTCATCGAGGCCCAGTACCAGAACATGTGCCGGTTCGGCACGCGCCCGATGATCGACATCCACGTGGACGTCGGTGCCAATCGCGCCCGCCGCATCATTGAACAACTTCGCCAATCGACCGTTTGAGCACAACAACTTCACTGAGGGAATACGTATGTTTGGCAATCGTGGTGTGGTGTATCTGGGCGCGGGCAAGGTAGAAGTACAGAAAATCGACTATCCGAAAATGCAGGACCCGCGTGGTCGCAAGATCGAGCATGGGGTCATTCTCAAGGTTATCTCCACCAATATCTGCGGCTCCGACCAACACATGGTGCGCGGCCGGACCACTGCTCAAACCGGTCTGGTGCTGGGCCACGAGATCACCGGCGAAGTCATCGAGAAAGGCAGCGACGTCGAGAACCTGAAAATCGGCGACCTGGTGTCCGTGCCGTTCAACGTGGCGTGCGGGCGCTGCCGCTCCTGCAAGGAAATGCATACCGGTGTGTGCCTGAGCGTTAATCCGGCACGTCCCGGTGGCGCTTATGGTTATGTCGACATGGGCGACTGGACCGGCGGACAGGCCGAATACGCGATGGTGCCATACGCCGACTTCAACCTGCTCAAACTCCCGGACCGCGACCGCGCGATGGAGAAAATCCGCGACCTGACCTGCCTCTCCGACATCTTGCCCACCGGTTACCACGGCGCCGTTACGGCTGGCGTCGGTCCAGGCAGCACGGTGTACATCGCCGGGGCCGGCCCGGTCGGCCTCGCTGCTGCCGCATCCGCCCGCCTGCTCGGCGCCGCGGTAGTCATCGTCGGTGACGTCAACACCGTGCGCCTGGCTCACGCCAAGGCCCAGGGCTTCGAAATCGCCGACCTGTCGCTGGACACGCCGCTGCACGAACAGATCGCCGCACTGCTCGGCGAGCCTGAAGTGGATTGCGCCGTCGACGCCGTAGGCTTCGAAGCACGTGGTCACGGCCATGCCGGGGTGCAACATGAAGCGCCGGCCACCGTGCTCAACTCGCTCATGGGCGTGGTGCGGGTGGCGGGCAAAATCGGTATCCCGGGCCTTTATGTGACTGAAGATCCGGGTGCCGTGGACGCCGCCGCGAAAATCGGCAGCCTGAGCATTCGCTTCGGCCTGGGCTGGGCCAAGTCCCACAGTTTTCACACCGGCCAGACCCCGGTGATGAAGTACAACCGACAACTGATGCAAGCCATCATGTGGGACCGCATCAACATCGCCGAAGTGGTCGGCGTACAGGTGATCAGCCTGGACCAGGCACCACAGGGCTATGGCGAGTTCGATGCCGGTGTGCCGAAAAAATTTGTCATTGATCCACACAAGACTTTCAGCGCGGCCTGAACGCTGAATTTACCGGCTGACTCAGACGTCCCCACGACCTGAGCACCCTGCCGCCCCGGAGTCGAATCGCCGGCTCCCGGGCACCTTGCATGCTCCACAGACCAACAAAAACAAGAAGGTATCTACATGTACGCACTGTTTCCCCTGCATAGCGGGGCGGCTTCGGCTGTCCGTCGCGCCCCCTCATCCCCTACCCACAGCTTCGGAGCCTGATCACATGAGCCAAACGATTGGGCAACAGCTGGACGAAAAACCCATGGTCAGCTTCCAGTGGGGCGTGATTGCGCTCTGCTTTCTGATCAACATGCTCGATGGCTTCGATGTATTGGTGATGGCATTCACCGCCGCGTCTATTTCCGCCGACTGGGGCCTGAGTGGCATTCACCTGGGCTACCTGCTCAGCGCGGGGCTTGTCGGAATGGCGATCGGCTCGTTGTTTATCGCCCCCTGGGCCGACCGCTTCGGACGACGCCCGCTCATCCTGCTGTGTGTCGCTATCGCGGGGCTCGGCATGCTGGCGTCCTCGCGGGCAACGTCCCCCGAGGTGCTGGGTGTGCTGCGGCTGATCACCGGGCTTGGCATCGGTGGCATCCTGGCCAGCAGCTATGTGGTCGCCGGGGAGTATGCAAACAAGAAGTGGCGCGGTCTTGCCATCAGCCTGCAATCCACGGCCTACGCTCTGGGGGCAACAATAGGAGGCATCATCGCGGCGCAGATCATCCCTTCCATGGGGTGGCGTTCGGTGTTTTTCTACGGTGGCATCACAACGTTGCTGATCCTGCCGATCCTCGCACTCTGGTTGCCCGAGTCGCTGGCATTCCTGCTGTCCCGCCAACCCCGGAACGCGCTCAAACGCATCAATACACTGCTGCAACGCGTCGCGATCGCTTCGGTCGATCGTTTGCCCGAGGTGCGCCAGGACGCCCGTAAATCGCTGAGAGAGACGTTCGCCGAGCTCTTCTCACCAGCCCTGCTGCGTTCTACCTTGCTCATCTGGATCGCCTTCTTCCTGGTGATGTTCGGTTTCTACTTTGTAATGAGCTGGACGCCAAGGCTGCTGGTTTCTGCTGGCCTGTCGAACCAACAGGGAATCACTGGCGGCGTGATGCTCAACATCGGCGGCATTCTCGGCACGTCGCTGATCGGCTTGCTGGCGGCGCGTTTTCGCCTGTCGCGAGTGCTGATGGCCTACCTGCTGATCAATGCGGTACTGCTGGCTGTGTTCGTGCAGTTCACGACCATCCCGAACCTGGCCTTCGCCCTGGTCCTGTTGATCGGAGTCTTTGTCAACGGCTGCGTCGCCGGGCTCTATGCCCTGACCCCGACCATCTACAACGCCACCCAGCGTGTCACCGGCCTGGGCTGGGGGATTGGTATCGGCCGCGCGGGGGCGATTCTCTCGCCATTGGTAGCTGGCCGGTTGATCGATGCCCAGTGGCAACCCGCCGACCTTTACTTGCTGTTTGCCCTGGCTTTCGTCTTCGCGGCCCTCGTCGTCTGGCTGTTGAAGCCGCAGCGGCTAGTGCAACTGAGTACTGCGTCAAACGCCTGATCCGGGCAAACCATAAGAACAAGATCTGGACAAATAACATGAAAATCACAATCAAATGCCCGGGGCTCTATTGCCTGGGCATGGCGACAGCCTGCGCCTCGTCCACCGCATACGCAGGGTTCGTGGACGACAGCAGCGTTAACCTGACGACGCGCAATTACTACCTGGACCGGGATTACAAAGGAACCAGCCCTTATTCCGCCGCTCGTGAATGGGCCCAGGGGTTTATCCTCAAGGCCAATTCCGGCTTCACTGAAGGGACCGTGGGTTTCGGCATGGACCTCACGGGCATGCTGGGACTCAAGCTGGACTCGTCGCCCGATCGCACCGGTACCCAGCTCCTGCCCTTCAACCCGCAGACCCGTGAAGTCGCAGACGAATATTCAGAGTTGGGCGTAGCGCTCAAGGCGAAGATATCGAAGACCCGGCTATCGGTGGGCACGCAGTTCCCTGCCCTGCCGGTGATCACAGCAAGCCCTGCACGTTTACTGCCGCAATCCTTTCGTGGCGCCTATGCCGTTTCCGATGACATTGACAACCTGACGCTGCACTCCGGGCGCATGGATCGAGTGAACCTGCGGGACTCTACTGACTATCAACCGATATCACTGGCGTCGCCCAACGGTCGGTTCAGGAAGGGCGCGAGCTCCGAGCGGTTTGACTTCATTGGTGGCGACTATCATTGGTCCGACGCATTGACGCTTCGCTATTTTCACGCCGAATTAAGGGATTTATACACGCAGGACCTTGCAGTGGGCATCCACCTGCTCCCCCTAGGGCCTGGCAAACTGAAAACAGACGTTCGGGTCTTCAACAGTCGTGAAAACGGCCGGGCAGAAGCCGGCAAAGTAGACAACCTGAACGCCGGCGCCATGTTCAGCTACCAGCTAGGCGCCCACACCCTGGGCATGGGTTACATGCACCAGACCGGCGACACGGCATTACCTTACATTGCTGGCGGAGAGCCCGCTGTGCTCAGCGACGGCACTTTAAGTGCAGACTTCGTCAATCCGAAGGAGCGGACCTGGGTGGCGCGCTACGACTACAACTTCGCCGCGGTGGGTCTACCGGGGCTGACCGGCATGGTTCGCTATTTGCGAGGTACCAATATCGACCTGCCGCAACTGGGGGGCAGCGACCTGACGGAGTCGTCTAAAGACCTGGAGTTGGCTTACGTCATTCAGTCAGGCCCGGCAAAGGGCCTCGCTCTGCGCTTGCGCAATGCGTTCTATCGCAACGAGCAAAGCGCAGCCTCGACATTCCGAAGTGACAACGAAACCCGAGTCAACATCGACTACACGCTCAAGGTCTGGTAACTGACGGGAGCCATCCAGCGTTCAAGCCAAGGAAAGCGCGCTCGGAAAAAAGGAAGCGAAGCAGCGGTTGGCCCACAGGAGATGTGCCGACTTGTTGAAAATGTAACTTCCCTGACTGGCCTGCGGCATTGCTTGTGCTTGGGCCGGCAGGGAGCATGCAGCATGATGGGACAACTGTCCCTCGTGCCGGCATGCGCCCTCCTCCTGACGATCCCGAAACTTAGATGGCAGCCCTGCGCGTAGCGGCGAATGCACTCGTGCCCAGCCAGCGCCACAAGTTCTGCGCATCCTGCTCGGCGCCCTCTACTCGCAGCTCCCGCGACTGCAGAACCTCCTTCGGTGTGCGGTCCCCCGTCCACACTTCGGTCAACGCGCGCACGCTGGAGTCCACGACGAGCGTCAGTTCGCGGCCGGGGTCGTCGCGGCAAAGATCCGCCACGCCCTGTTCGACCACCAGCCACCATTCTTGCTCGCCCGAACGTGCGTCGCGGAACCTGAAGTGGATGACCACCGGCCGGGACGGGAATGTCTCGAGGCGCACGAATCGGCGCACGTCCCACATCAGCAGGCCCGCGTCGAGTTGGTCATCGCGCAGGCGGCTGCCGATCCAGCGCGCCCCCCAGTGGCCTAGCGCCAATATGATGGGGCGCAGTTCCTCTCCCGCCTCGGTCAGGCTGTACTCCCAGACTTTGCCGGCGGCCGTGCGATGGATGACACCAATCTCTTCCAGATGGCGCAGCCGTTGTGCCAGCAGGCTGGTGGACATCCGTGGTACGCCGCGGTGCAGTTCGTTGAAACGCTTACTGCCACACATCAGCTCGCGCACAACCAATGGCGTCCAGCGCTCGCACAGTGCCTGCGCACCGCGTGCGACTGTGCAGAACTGACCGTAGCTTTCGTCCATCGCCTGTACTCCGCACCTGCAACGCTTCAGATTCTGAACTAGCCCCACGACTTCGCCGCGCGCACGCTCAAGCCTTCGAAAGCCAATCGCCCAGGAGTACGCCATGAGCAAGATAGCGATCATTCAACGTCCGCCCGTGCTGCTCGATCGCAGTGCGACGATCGCCCGAGCTGTGCAATCGGTCGCTGAGGCCGCAGCGGCAGGTGCCTCGCTGATTGTTTTACCCGAATCGTATATTCCAGGTTATCCGGCATGGATCTGGCGGCTGGCGGCAGGAAGAAACGGGGCTGTCATGGGCCAGTTGCATGCACAGCTACAGGCCAACGCTGTCGATATCGCCAACGGTGACCTGCGCGACTTGTGCGAGGCCGCCAGCGTTCATGCCGTGACAATCGTGTGCGGCATCAATGAATGCGAGCGCGGGAATGGCGGCGGCACCCTCTTCAACAGCGTAGTCGTTATCGGTGCCAACGGTGAAGTGATCAACCGGCACCGCAAGCTGATGCCGACCAATCCCGAGCGTATGGTGCATGGCTTTGGCGATGCAGCCGGATTGCGTACGGTCGAGACACCGGTCGGCCGGGTCGGCACGCTCATCTGCTGGGAAAACTATATGCCCCTGGCACGCTATGCCCTGTATGCCCAGGGGGTGGAAATCTACGTCGCCCCGACGTACGACTGTGGCGAGGGTTGGATCAGCACCATGCGTCACATTGCGCTCGAAGGCCGCTGCTGGGTGCTCGGCAGCGGCACCTCGCTGCGTGGCAGTGATATTCCCCAGGACGTTCCAGCGCTAGCGCAACTGTTCCCCGATCCGGATGAGTGGATCAACGACGGCGACTCGGTGGTGGTCGATCCCCAGGGCCGGATCGTGGCCGGTCCGTTACACCGGGAGGCGGCCATATTGTATGCGGACATCGACGTTGCACTCGTAGCGCCAGCGCGGCGCACGCTCGACGTTGCCGGGCACTATGGGCGCCCTGACATTTTCGAACTACAGGTGCGACGCACGCCGACGACGGCAGTGCACTACGTCGACGCGTAAAGGCGGCGATTCATGCCAAGCGCCTGACAATTGAGCGAGGAGTCATACCATGAGTACTGAACGGTCTTAAACGGGCAGTTGTTTTTGCGGCGCCGTCGAGTTCACCGTCAGCGGCGAGCCGGTCGCCATGGGGTATTGCCATTGCGCGTCGTGCCGGCATTGGTCAGCAGGGCCGGTCAATGCCTTCACGCTATGGAAACCCGAGGCAGTGCAAGTCACCCGGGGGGCTGACAACATTGGTACCTACAACAAGACAGTGCAGAGTTACCGCAAGTGGTGCAAGAACTGTGGCGGGCATCTGTTCACTGAACACCCGGGCATGGGGCTCATCGATGTGTATGCGGCGGTCATCCCGGACCTCGAGTATTGCCCAGGCGTACACGTTCACTATCAAGAGAGCGTATTGCGCATCAAGGACGGGTTGCCCAAGTTGAAGGACATCCCGTTGGAATCCGGCGGATCGGGGATCGTTTTGGACGAGTAGCACTGGAGGCCTTTTTTCCGCCAGTCGGGGCGGGCAAACTTCCTTTGCCCCTTTGATATCCATATCTCAGGACAATGGAGGAAAGTGATATGAATATCGACGACACCAAAAAAAACACCGACTCAAACACCCCGCCCACCGATTCTTCCGGCACAACCGTCAATGTGGTTGAAAGGGATCTGCGTGATAGCGAGGGAGTCGATCAGACCGTTACGCCCTCTTCTTCTGAAACAGAGGAACAGGACGAAGAAGAGCAGCAGCGAAAAATTGACGAGATCGAGCGCAAGGTTGCCGATGGCAACTAGATGATGGCCGAGCGGGAGGTCGAGTGACGGCCTCCCTTGCTTTCCCAAAAGTGTCTCAGCGCCTGTCGTCCGATAGTGGAGTGGGTTCGTCGGCCTCCGGCATTTCCCTGCCCGGCGCTTCCCGACTGTCCGGACGCTCATCGTCGGGTTTTGTCAGTGGGTCGTAGCGATCCGGAGCCTCCGGGTCTGGTTCATTGACGCCTTGCACCTGGTATGGCGAGTTGCTGGTCATATCCACCTCTTTGCAACTGGAACCCGGACTGTAGGAGCGAGCATGCTCGCGATGAACCTGAGAGCGCCGCGGGGTGTCAGGTTTCCAGCGTTATCGTTGGCGACCATCGCGAGCGTGCTCGCTCCTACAGAAATGCGAGAGCGTCAAGGCATTGCCGAGCGCAGCGCCGCTGGCTGTGTTGTCGAAAATGCACCAGGTCGCTTCGCAAGTACCGCTAGACGTCTGCAGTTCATCCGCCAGAATCCGCAGCGCTGGCACCTCATAGGGGCTGAAGTATATTCGCGGCGAGCCATGCAGCCTCCAATACCGCAATCCCGGCCAGCCCGCCGGTGCCGCGTCACCAGCGATGCGTGAAGGATCGACCGCCGCCCGGGCAACCCGGTATTCCTGCAGCAGCGGCTCGGCATCGCGCCAGGATTCATGCCTGGGTTCCAGCACCACATGGCCGTCATGCAATCGTCTGAGGTCGATGAAAAAAGCTTCAGCGATCTCACGATCGAATACCAGCGAAGGCGGCAATTGCACCAGCAGGCAACCCAGTCGATCGTTCAATCCGCAACACTGCCAGACAAACGCTTCAAGTTCCCGGGCACACCCCTGCAGACGCCGTTCGTGAGTGATCAACTTCGGCACCTTCACGCAGAAACGAAACCCCTGGGGCACCGACTCAGCCCAGCGTTCGTAAGTTTGCCAACGGTGCGGGCGATAGAACGAGCTGTTGATTTCCACGCCGCCAAGCTGCGCTGCATAGCGTTGCAAGTGAGTTCCGGCCACCGGGAAGGCAGGCGAATGCTCGCGCCCAAGCTGCCAGCCCGCACATCCGATGAAAATCGCTGGATTGTTCAACTGCATCTCCTGGCGGCGTCATGTCCAAGGTTGAATCGATCGACCGTGCAGAGTTCGATTTATCTGCGCTACCTGATAGTTGTCTGCGGACACCGGGCTTACCTTTCCTCATCTCGATGGAACCCTGCAGACAGGCCGTTCTCTATCGCAGACCATCAGACAGGAGCACATCATCATGATCGACCAGGCAACCGGTATGCGGCCGGGCGAGCGCTACAGCGTTGAAAGCCGTGAACGTACGCCACATTTCCCCGGCTTTTTCCTCGATGGAAAGTATTACCTGGGCCCCGAGTTGCAAACAGCGGTCGGCTGGCTCGAAGGCCGGCAGTTCCTGTATGACCAACTGGACCCTGGCGGTGAGCCTGTCTATCCGGGGCGGGTCGCCGGCACCATCGAGAACCTGACCCTGATCCTGGGCGATGGTGCGCGCCTGCAGCTGCACCTGATGGAGTATGAGTCGCAGCAATCGCTGCCCTACTATGCAACCGATGAAATTGTGCGCAATGCCGTGGACACGTTCGAGCTGGAAACCGACACCCCAAAGCCTGCGCCGATTCGTCCTTCGGCGCTGCTGGTGGTCGGCGCCGCGCTGTTGGTCAGCGGTGCCCTGCTTGCACTCAATCGACTTGGCAGGCGCCGCTCGGGCCCCTAGCGCTCGACATTACAGCGTCGCTACAAGGTGGTGACCCCTCGATCGGCAAACACCGGGATGGTCTCGGTGTCTTCAATGGGTTCGGTCCGCAGCGTATTGGTCGCCCCCGGAATCAGGATCACCTTGCGGCAGTCCTGCTGGCACTTGTCGAAGATCTCGTAGCCTTCAGCCGCCTGCTCCAGGGAGAGACGGTGCGTGACGATTGCCTGCGGGTTCAACCGGCCGAGCTCGATGTGCTCCAGCAGCTCAGGCAGAAAGCGCTGCACGTGGGTTTGCCCCATCTTGAATGTCAGGCCCTTGTCAAACGCATCGCCGAACATGAAGCCATGGATGAAGCCAGCGTAGACACCAGGCACGCTCACCACACCGCCACGGCGCACCGTGGCGATGCATTGGCGCAAGGCCTTGCCGCTGCTGCCCTCGAGCTTCAAGGTCGCCAGCACGGTCTCGGTAGTACTGCCCTTGGCTTCGAATCCTACCGCGTCGATCACGGCGTCCACCCCGCGCATGCCTGTGGTCTGGTGAATAATGGTATCGGCGGGATCGTCATCGTCCTCGAAATTAATCGGGATCACCCCGTAGGTTTTCTCGGCATAGGCCAGTCGATAGTCATGATCGTCGACCATGAAAATCCGTTCAGCACCGAGCATCCGTGCACAAGCTGCGCAGAGCAGGCCTACCGGTCCGGCGCCGTAGATTGCCAGGCTGGAACCCTGGCCAATGCCGGCATTGAGCACCGCTTGCCAGGCCGTCGGCAGAATATCGGAGAGAAACAATACTTTCTCGTCCGCCAGAATGCCGGGCACCTTGAACGGCCCGGTATTGGCTTTTGGCACGCGCACAAGTTCAGCCTGGCCGCCGGGTACGCCGCCATACAGGCGGCTGTAGCCAAACAGCGCAGCGCCCGATGGGATGGATTTCTTGTTGAGGTTGGCACCGCGTCCATCGTTGGTGGTTTCGCAGGCCGCGTACTGCTCCAGCTGGCAGAAGAAGCATTCGCCGCAGGCGATCACGAACGGAATGACCACACGATCACCGCGCTGCACCCGGGTCACCGCCGAGCCGGTCTCTTCGACGATGCCCATGAACTCATGGCCAAAGATATCGCCGTGCTCCACGGTGGGAATCTTGCCGCGATACAGGTGCAGGTCCGAACCGCAGATCGCCGTGGCGGTGACGCGCAGGATGATGTCGTCAGCCTGTTCGATGACCGGATCGGGGACAGTGTCGACTTTGACTTTATGGGCGCCGTGATAGGTCATTGCTCGCATGGTCATTGCTCCTCAGTCGGATTGGCATATGAATAAGGGCAAGGTGCTGAACCGGCGGTTCCTTTTTTTCACTGTGACTAGCGATCAATGGTCAGCCCCGGGGCTGTGCGCAAAAAGTTGCAACCAATGCGAAAGGGCTCCGGTCGACATCCCAAAGCCATGTAACTGATGCATGGGTCATGGGGAGCCGCAAATGATCGGAGTCATTGTCCCGGTGCACAACGAAGAAGCGTTTCTCGATGACTGCATCGAATCGCTGCTGGTGGCCGCGCTTCACGAAGGCCTGGGCAATGAAGAGGTACAGGTGCTGCTCGTGCTCGATGCCTGCACCGACAACTCGTTGCAGATTGCCCAGGCTTACGGCGTGAGGACATTGACCTGCAACCATCGCAACGTCGGACAATCACGGGCCCATGGTGCCGAACATCTGTTGGCCGCGGGCGCACGCTGGCTGGCCTTCACCGACGCCGACAGCATCGTGCCGCGCTCGTGGCTGGCCGATCAGCTCAAGTTCAATGTGGATGCGGTCTGTGGTCTGGTCCAGGTCAACGACTGGTCGGAACATCCACTGGCGGTACGCGAGCGCTACGACGCCCATTACCGGATTGTCGAAGGTCATCGGCATATTCACGGCGCGAACCTTGGCGTCTCCTCCACGGCCTATCTCGATGCTGGCGGTTTCAGGGCCCTGCCCACCCACGAAGACGTGCAACTGATCGCCGACCTGGAGCGCAGTGGCGCCAACATCATGTGGACGGCGACCAACCGGGTGATCACCAGCGCGCGCAAGGATTGTCGCTGTCGCGAAGGCTTCGGCGATTTTCTGCAATCGTTGGCCGAGTGATCAGTCGCAGGTTTCGTCGAGGTCTATCGAGGCCGGCTGCCGGCTCCAGTATTCGAGGACAAACCCGGCTTCTTCATGGCGTATCAGTCGATGCAGGTGCAGCCGCTCGGCAAGCAGTGCATGCACCTGGCGACCGTCCTGGGAGCACCCTTCGATCGGCTGCAACCAGTGACAGGCCAGTACACCACCGTCCGGGCCCAGACTGCGCAGAGTGTTATCAATGACCTGCGTCCATTCGCCGGCGTCGAGGAAATAACCGATTTCACTCAATACGATCAGGTCGAACAGCCCGTTTGGCCAATCGGCGGGGATGCGCGCCTGCTCGACCCGGACATGGGCGTACCCGCTCAACCGGGCACGGGCCAGTCCCACGGCCCTGGCGTTGAGCTCCTGGCACAGCAGACTCTCACAACGCATCGCGAGCAACGCGCTGAGTTCGCCGTTGGCGCAGGCGGGCTCGTAAATCCGCGAGTAGCGTTGGCGCGGCAGGCTGGCCAGGGTCAGTTCGCGTTTACGCTTCTCGTACCAACGGGTGCGAAAGGACCAGGGGTCGTCACTGGCACGGAACATCTGCTCGAAGTAATCAGGCGACAGGCTCATGTAAATACCAGTTCAAAGGGCTGCAACAGTCGTTCGATAGCGTCGTCGCTCAGTACCGCGCCATTGTCGCCATCGGCGTTGACTTGCGAAACATGGGCGGCAATCGCCTCACGCTTTCGCGCCAACAGCGGCGGGTCCAGCATCAGCTTGTGCGCTCGTGCCCAGGGAATTCGCGGATCTTGCGGGTGTGCCCAATGCCAGGCCCACACCGGTACCTCAATCAGACAGGCCTGCTTTTGCCTGGCGGCACGCTCAGTCGCCCGTCCCGTGGCTTCATGGTCGCAATGCCCGTCGTGACGCCAGGTCGTGACAACCCGGTCACCCGGTTCAAGCAGTGCCATCAGTCGGGCCGCCAGATGATCTTCATGATCCGGCACAGCGCTGTCTGGCGCACTCAGACGCTGCCAGTGCAGCGCCTGGGTATCGAGGCCCAGTCGCTGCAATGCATGGACACTTTCCAGCGGACGCTGCTGACGCAAGCGCGCCGGGCTCCATTGCCGCGAACCTGGATGACTGGCTTCGCCATCGGTGACTGCGATCATCAAGATGTCGGCCTCCCGGCCCTGCATGCCGGCCAGAATTGCTGCGCAACCGAGGATCTCATCGTCCGGATGGGGGGCGACCACCACCAGCCGACTTCCCTGCGGCACAAGTGTTCGATGGCTGATCATTGGTACCCGGGCAAGCGCCGGGCTGGACTGCCACTGCGCCAGTGATGTACCCGGACCGCGAATCAGATTTTCCGCCAATGACTGCTCTGCTTTCACAGTAACCACTCCCCGACCGGTTGCGCCGCGACCTGTTTGCCCAACTCGGCGAGATCCTTTTCTGCATGGCTCTGCCGCAAATAGACAGGCAAGTCTGCCGCGAGCCGGGCGAAGTGACTGTCCCGGCAGTACGGTGTGGCCCCCAGTGCCCGTCCGACATGTTCGAGTACCACACTGACCGCCGCTTCTACCTGCGCCCGCACACGTCGAACCTGCAGTTCGGCACTGTCGCGGGGATGGGCATCGATCCACTGCGCCGTTTCACGCAGCGCAGCGGCCGCCGCACCCAGCGCCGCATCCACGGTGCCGAGATGCGCCTGGGCATGCACGTCGTGGTGTGGCTTGGTGCAATGCTGACGCAAGTAGCCTGCCAGGGCGCAGGCCGCACCGAACCAGCACGCAGCGATGCCGGCACCGCCTTGCCAGAATCCCGGGCGATCCAGGTACTGTCCGGGCATGCCGACGCCACGGGCCAGCGCCAGTTCGAAATGCACATCCAGGCTGGCACTGCTGGCCATGCCGACCGCCTGCCAGCCTTCTTCGCTCATGCGGATAGCCGGTTGCGACAAGGCAACGGCGACCAATTGCGGCTGGTGCTGCTCGTCCCAGACGGTTACCAGCGCGTGATCGAGCAATGGGGCGCCGGAACACCAGGCTTTTTTACCCTGCAGGTACAGCTGATCGCCCTCGCGGCCAATGATTTTGACCCGCGCGAATGGCGGTTCGGCGGCCCAGATCCCCCAACTCCCCGGCACCGGCGTTGCGTCAGGTTCAAGCTCGGCCATGATCGCCAGCGCATCGGTATGCCCTTCAAACACTTTGGCCAGCGCCAGGTCACAAGCGGCCACCGCCGCCAATGTTCGCCAGCGCTCCAGGGTCTGCCCGTGGCCGGGTAAAGGCAGGTGACTGAATCCGTGCACGATGAGTTTCTGCATCAGTCGCTGCAGATCACCCGCTGCTGTGCGCGCTACAGGGCGGGACGCAAATGGCTCGAGCAATTGTTCCAGGGTGGCAGAGTTGCTCATGGGGCGTCTCCCGGATGCGGCGGCAAGTACGATGGTTGGCTGGCAATCTGAAAGCTGATCGGCGCTCTTGATGTTCAGAGGCAGGCGCCCGGCAGGAGTTCATTGCACATTGGCGATGCCTGCCTATTTGCCCGGTGGATGGCGATGGCGACAGCGCCCGGTGCCGCTACACTTTTCAGGCTGCGCTGCAGCGTTCGGGGGCAACCCCTGTCTCCTGATTCCGAGGTGTTCAATGAGCGACAGTTGCGAACTCACTACTTTCACTGGCTGGGCTGCAACGGCGGCCGGCGGGCCGTTGCAGCGACACAGCTACGACCCTGGCCCATTGGGCGACGAAGAGGTCGAAGTTGCAGTGGAATACTGCGGCGTGTGCCACTCCGATCAGTCGATGATCGATAACGAATGGGGCATCAGCAAATACCCCTTTATCCCCGGCCACGAGGTGGTCGGCACTATTGTGCGGGCGGGCTCACAGGTACGCGGCCTCAAGGCGGGCCAGCGGGTGGGCATCGGCTGGTACAAGGGCAGCTGCATGCATTGTTCCTCCTGTATCGAAGGCTCCCATCAGCTTTGCAACACTGCCAAGCCGACGATCATCGGCAGCAACGGCGGCTTCGCCGATCGCTTGCGTTCGCACTGGGCCTGGGCGCTGCCGATACCTGCCAGCCTCGATCCAGCCATGGCCGGCCCACTGTTTTGCGCAGGTTCCACGGTGTTCAACCCGCTGGTGGAGTTCGACGTCAAACCGACCGACCGGGTCGGCGTGGTAGGCATCGGCGGGCTTGGTCACCTGGCCCTGCGTTTGCTCAACGCCTGGGGCTGCGAGGTCACCGCCTTCACCTCGTCGTTGAACAAGCAGGACGAAGCCAGGCGTCTGGGCGCGCACAATGTGATCGCCTCGACCGACAGTAATGCCCTGAAATCCATTGCTGGCACCCTCGATTTCCTCCTGGTCACTGCCAGCGCCGACCTCGACTGGTCCGCCATGCTCGCCACCCTGCGCGGCAAGGGTCGCCTGCACTTCGTGGGCATCGTGCCCAGCGCCATACCGGTGGGCGTGTTCGAACTGATCCCAAGGCAGAAGAGCCTGTCCGGTTCACCGGTCGGCTCGCCGGCCAACACGGCGAAGATGCTCGAGTTTTGTGCGCGTCATCAGATTTTGCCGCAGGTCGAGATGTTCCCCATGAGCCGGGTGAACGAAGCCATCGATCATCTGCGCAGCGGCAAGGCGCGTTATCGCGTGGTACTGGACGCCAGCAAATGACCGCCAGGCGCGGCGGGTCAAACCGTCCGCGCCTTGTGTGTCGATACTTCCATTACAGGAAAATGGCTTTTGACTACCTGAAAAAATCACTGGGTGTCTTACCGAACTGTTTCTTGAACATCGTCGTGAACGCACTGGGGCTGTCGTAGCCGAGTTCACCGGCGACGTCGATGATCTTTTCCCCGACCGCTATGCGCTCCAGGGCCAACAACAAGCGCGACTGCTGGCGCCATTGGCCGAAGGTCATGGCGGTTTCCCGGTGAAATCTGCGCTGGATGGTTTTCTCGTCGACACCGAGTCGTGAACTCCAGTGCGCCAGGGTCGAACCATCTCCGGGATTACGCTGCAACGCGTCGCAGATGGTTCTGATGGCCGGATCGGTGGGCTGTGGCAAGTTCAGTGGCAAGGTCGGCAGGATCGTCAACTCGTCCAGGATCAAGCGCATCACCCGGTCCTCCCGCGAATCCACTGCGAAGGATGGCGCGAAATCCACCGAGACCTTGATCAATTCGCTCAGCAGCGCGGACACTCTGACCGCCTTCGGTTCGGCTGGCAGACCCAGGCAATCGTCAGGACGCACAAACACGCTGCGCATCTTGATCGCACCGACACAGCGAATCGAGTGAATATGCCCGCTGGGCATCCAGATGCCACGGCTGGGTGGTACCGTCCACTGGCTCAGCGCCGAGTGCACCACCATCACACCCTCGATGGCGTAGATCAGTTGATGTTTTTCATGGCAATGCGGCTGGATCACCCAGTCTTCCGGGTAGTCGGTAGCACTGCTACGAACACTCCAGTCGCCTTGGTCGATATCAGCCAGAAGTTTATTCAACGGAATGATAATTTCGCCCTTTTTGCGATAGTCAGCGCCTCAATTGCGCGAGACGGGCAGAGCTTCGGCCCTTAGGATAGCGCCAAACCCCCAAAAAACGGCAGCGCATTTGCGCTTTTTTGTCTGGAAGCTCGCCCATGTCCACCAGCCTTACCGCGTCTCCCACCGCCACCACCTCGGTTTCCAGCCAGGCCAGCCCGCTGGTCATGCGCGTGATCGGCGCCTGTGCCCTGGCGCACCTGATCAATGACCTGATCCAGGCCGTATTACCGTCGATTTACCCGATGCTCAAGGTTAATTACGGTCTGACCTTCACTCAGGTTGGCCTGATCACCCTGACCTTTCAACTGACCGCGTCACTGCTGCAACCCTGGATCGGTTTCTACACCGACCGCCATCCCAAGCCTTGGTTGCTGCCAGCGGGGATGGTGTGCACCCTGATTGGTATTGTGATGTTGTCGCTGGTCGGCAGTTTTGCGGCCATTCTCGTGGCGGCAGCGCTGGTGGGCATTGGCTCCTCGACCTTCCACCCGGAGACGTCGCGAGTCGCCCGGCTGGCATCAGGCGGACGCTACGGTCTGGCACAGTCGACTTTCCAGGTGGGCGGCAACGCCGGCAGTGCCTTGGGCCCGCTGCTGGCCGCGGCGATCATCATTCCCTACGGCCAGGGCAACGTCGCCTGGTTCGGTCTGTTCGCAGTGTTCGCCATTCTCGTGCTGTACGGACTGAGCCGCTGGTATCGTAAACATCTGGACCTGTTCAAGCTCAAGCAAGGCGGTAAGGCGACCCATGGCCTGTCCAGGAGCCGGGTGACCTTTGCCCTTGTGGTACTGGCGATGTTGGTGTTTTCCAAATACTTCTACATGGCCAACTTTACCAGCTACTTCACCTTCTATCTGATCGAGAAGTTCGACCTGTCGGTTGCCAGCTCGCAGCTGTACCTGTTCCTGTTTCTCGGTGCGGTCGCGGCGGGCACTTTCTTCGGTGGCCCGATCGGCGACCGGATCGGCCGCAAGCAGGTCATCTGGTTTTCCATACTCGGTGCAGCGCCCTTCACCCTCGCCCTGCCCTACGTCGACCTGTTCTGGACCGCCGCACTGAGCATCATCATCGGTTTCATCCTCGCCTCGGCTTTTTCGGCCATCGTGGTCTTTGCCCAGGAACTGGTCCCCGGCAACGTCGGCATGATCGCCGGGGTATTTTTCGGCCTGATGTTCGGCTTCGGCGGCATTGGCGCTGCGCTGCTGGGGTACTTGGCGGACATCCACGGCATCGAGTACGTGTACACGCTCTGCTCGTTTTTGCCGCTGCTGGGGATTTTGACCATCCTGCTGCCGTCTACCCGCGCTGCCCACTGAAGTCACTGCAGCGCAGAGAACGTCGCCGGAAGGTAAATTGTCGAGCGCATGTCGCGCAGCTGCGGGCCGGAATTCTCCGGTGGCCAGACACCGTCGGTGACTGCCTGGGTGCGCACTTGCAGGCGCTGCTCAAGGGTCTTCCACGGCCAGATATGCAGGTAGCGCGGCAGGCAACCGTCGGTGGCGTAGAAAGCTGCGTACACCGGCGAGTACTGCTCGGCGGTTCGCGCTTCAATGGCTTTGCGCCAACCATCGAGCGTGGGCTGCAAGCCGCTGCTGACCAGGTCGTACACGCGCATTTCGTAAAATGGCCCGTGCTGGCCAGCAGCCAGGGGCTCGAGGAAGGGAAACAGGCTGTAGTTTTCGATACGCAGATCGGTGATGAATTCGTTGGCACCAAAGCCGCCGCCGTCCAACAGGAAGCGCTCGCGTTCGGCTTGCCTTTGCTGTTCATCGGCAAAACCGCGCAGCACAGCGATCTGATTCAACTGGCCAATCTCCGAGGCCCAGCAGCCCATCAACACGCCACCGACCTGCGGACCTTTGAGCGCGGCTTCGATGCGCACCAGTGCCTCGGCAACCGTACGCACACGTACGGTCAACGTGATCAATTCAAACAAACGCATAGCGACTCCGGCAGTTGGGCGTTCTCTATAGGAAGCCTATGTCAGAGCCCGGGGGCTGGATATTGAGGCAATCACCGTCGAATACGGCGATTGCCCTAGTGCTCTAGGTAGTTTCTTCAGCGTGCGGCGGTTGAAAGGTCTAACCGGTGGCCTGTCGGTATTGCCGCGGCATTGGTCGGCCACCGTGGCAAAGGCTCAAGGATTGATCTGATATCCCTTGCCCTGCAAGCAACTGTTATAGGCCGTGGTGGTGTTCGCCGCCGAGGTTTTCTCCTGCTCCCGGCGATCCTGGCGTTGACGCGATCCGCCGACCACGACACCGGCTGCTGCGGTTTCCTTGGCGCGGTCCTGCCGATAGTCCTGTTTAACATCATCGTCAACGCGGTCATAGGCATCGTCATGTTGATTGCCGCGCACCTGTGCCGCAGTTGCGCCGGCGGCGGCACCTACGGCAGCACCCTTGACCCTGCCACCGGAAGTCGACGAGGTAGTCGACGCGCTCTGGCTGGCGGCAATGCTGTTGCATTCGTTCATGTCTGCCTGGGTTTGCTGGGAACTCTGGCCTTTCAACGGTACCACCGTCGCAGCCCAACCCGGGGCACTGAAAAGCGACAATGCAACGCAAAGACCGAGTGGCGAAAGCCTGTTCATGATGACCTCCAGAGGGGCGTGGTTCACATGGACAGATTGTAGTTCAGCTCTCAACCGGCATCCGGTTTCCGGTCGGCCTTTTGCGCCAACAATGCCAGTCTCGGCGATTTCAGTGTTTGCGGATCTCGACTGATCTACGGCACATGCCACGCCAGAAACGGCGTTGGCACATCGAAGCCTACGTAGGCCAGCGTCCACGCAGAATCGGCCGCGGTATATCCCCCTGCGGACCATGAATCGCTTCGTCATCGTACATATGCTCGCGGCCGCCAACGTCACGGTCACCAGCGCCCTGTTGCCCTGGGCTGCCGGGGCTTTTAGATCAAAACATTCTCTGTAGGAGCGAGCCTGCTCGCGAAAAACCTGAGGGTGCCACGGGTATTCAGGAAACCCGAGTTATCGTTGACGTCCATCGCGAGCAGGCTCGCTCCTACAGGAGTTCTGGACTATCAGTTCTGCTAGTACCCAGCCACGCCAATCCAGCTGATACTCGATCCCTCCCAGACCTGAAAGTTCGGTGCGCCCAATGACCAAACCAGAGCTGCTCATCCAATACACCTACGACGCGCTGGATAAACTGGCCAGTCTCAATTCAGACAGCTCGAAACGTCATCGTTTTTACAATTCAACGCGACTGGCCACCGAGACACAGGGTGCTACTGGATATTCCATCGTCCAGCACGATAACTTCCTGTTGGCGCAGCAAAAGCACGAACACAACACGCCGAATACCACGTTACTGGCCACCGACTTGCAACGTTCGGTGCTGCAAACGCTCAACAAAGACACCAAACGACAAGCCATCACCTACTGCCCCTATGGGTATCCGTCTGCGATGAGTGGTTTGCTCAGTTTGCTGGGGTTCAATGGCGAACGGCCGGACCCGGTGACCGGACATTATTGGTTGGGTAATGGCTATCGGGCTTTTAATCCGGTGTTGATGCGATTTAATAGTCCGGACCGTATAAGTCCGTTTGGGAAAGGCGGATTGAATTCGTATGCATATTGTCTAGGAGACCCAATCAACCGAGTCGACCCGAATGGGGAGGCGCCAATTTGGGTGTTTTCTAAAACAGCACGGACTATAACAGTATTTCGTGAACTAGGGCACTCTTCCTGGAACCTAAAGCCGAATATAACTAACAAAGTGGCGAGGCGAATGGTAGCAAAAATGAACCGTGCCGAAGTTAGAATCGAGAAAAAAAGTCGTGCTATAGCCGATTTCGTCATGCTCGACAAGCAAGACAATTACAATCCGCTCCCAAAACCAATGACCGATCTTAAAACCCGTGCGATGAACGCCATTCTTTCTGATAAAGAATTTGACTTTACACAGTTGCCACAACCCCTAAAGGATTTCAAAGATTTCGTCGACGCACAAAACAAAAAATTACCTAAAGCGTTCTACAAATTAATTACCCACACAGATAACCCTTACGTGATAACTGATTCGATAGACTCACTTGCACGGGGCAGACTTTACGACAGTTCAATTGATGCACCTCCACCCATCATAGAATTTGCACACAAATACAACGAGCGCATATTTATCATGCGGCAGGCCGTATATAACCTCTCAACTAAAAAACTCAATATACTTTTATCTATACGGCAGTAGAGGTAGTTCAAATGTTACGTTTCATTTCTGTGCGTTGAATCCATCAACAAATCACTTCGTCAATCAGTCATTGACAAGGCTTGATTGACGCAGCATATATAAAGCTACTCATCGAACCGCAACAGCTTCGCAAACAACAGCGACTGTTCGTCGAACCGGGCACGGTCCAATATCGGTAGCAGCCAAGACGTGACAATCCAGTGGAAATCGTTACGAAGCTGGTCACCGCTGCGGCAACCGGACAATGTTGATGATGTGGTGGACTGCTGATTACTCCACCGACCTTCTAGCGCCGCCTGCTCGATTGCACGGCGCTCGCGCGTTTGAGGGTGTCACTCGGCAGTTCCTTGAACAGCGCGCGGTAGCTGCTGGAAAACCGGCCCAAATGCCAGAACGACCAGTTCATCGCCACTTCGGCCACAGTGGTTTGCGTCGGCGTGCAACTGAGCAACTCGCGGCGGGCGCTGTTCAAGCGGCGCAGGCGCAGCCATTGGGTCGGGGCCATGCCGGTGTAGGTCTTGAAGGCATGCTGCAACTGGCGCAGTGAAACCCCGGCAACCTGGGACAGTTCCAGCAGGTTGAGGTGTTCTTCCGGAGTATCCGCGGCCCATTCCCCTACCCGTTTCATGATCGCCCGCTCCCCCGCCCGGCGCTGCAACGCGCCCTGGTCGAGACACACGCAGGCGTTATCGAGGATGAACAGGCAGTCTTCCAGCAATTGCTCGGTCAGGGCTTCGCGGCTCGGCGGGTCGAAGGTCTGCGACAGGCGCGTGAGGGTGCCGCTGAGCCAGCGACTGAACAAGGCATTCTGCCGGGAGTTGAGCGGCGCCAGGAACAAGCCTTCGAGTCTGGCCATGTCCAGGCTGTGCCGTTGCACGAACTGCGGGCCGAACACCACGGCAATTTCCTGATAGTTCTCCGGGGTGATCCAGATATTTCGGCTTTCGCCATTGAGCAGGTACAGCGCGTTGTCGCTGCGGTCGAAACAGAACGCCAACGAACCCTGGGGTGCGCTGAAATTCTGCTCGACCCGGGTGTTCATGGACTCTTCGTAAATCTCCACGCCCTGCAGGTCCAGATAGCGAATCTGGCCGGCGAAATGCCCCGGCGACATCTGCTGGTAATGCTGCACCCAACCCGGCGTGGCGCGGATCTGCTCGGCGACATCGGCGGTGTTGAACGCTTGGACCTGTAGCGAGTTGCAGGTTGTCATGGGCGACCCTGCGCACTCTTTTGGTGCGCTTTGTGCTGGATAAAGTGGATAGATGGAACGGCAAGGCTCGCCCAAGATAGTCGTCAACGCGCTACAGGGGAAGTGCCCGAAAGATGAAATCGGCTTGCCCTGGCGTTAATAAAACCAATAACGAGGTCTTTATGAATGCCCCTTTCGATCAGCTGTTCACATGGCTGAAAGATCACAAGATTACCGAAGTCGAGTGCGTCGTCAGCGATCTGACCGGCATTGCACGCGGCAAAATCGCACCCACCAACAAGTTCCTGCATGAGCGAGGCATGCGCCTGCCGGAAAGTGTGTTGTTGCAAACGGTAACCGGGGACTTTGTCGACGACGACATCTACTACGACCTGCTCGATCCGGCTGACATCGACATGGTCTGCAAGCCGGTGTCCGACGCCGTCTACGTAGTGCCATGGGCGATCGAGCCGACGGCCATCGTCATCCACGACACGTTCGACAAATTCGGCAACCCGATCGAACTGTCGCCGCGCAACGTGCTCAAGAAAGTGCTGCAGCTGTACACCGACAAAGGCTGGAAGCCGATTGTCGCGCCGGAAATGGAGTTCTACCTGACCCAGCGCTGCGAAGATCCAGACTTGCCGCTCAAGGCACCACTGGGCCGTTCGGGCCGTGCGGAAAGCGGACGTCAGTCGTTCTCCATCGATGCCGCCAACGAATTCGATCCGCTGTTCGAAGACGTCTATGACTGGTGCGAACTGCAGGGCCTGGACCTCGACACGCTGATCCACGAAGACGGCCCGGCGCAGATGGAAATCAACTTCCGTCACGGCGATGCCCTGGACCTGGCCGACCAGATCACCGTATTCAAACGCACCATGCGTGAGGCGGCGCTCAAGCACAATGTCGCGGCGACCTTCATGGCCAAGCCGGTGGGCGATGAGCCGGGCAGCGCGATGCACATTCACCAGAGCGTGGTCGAGATCGCCACCGGCAAGCCGATTTTCGCCGATGCCGATGGCAACATGAGCGAACTGTTCCTGCACCACATCGGCGGCCTGCAGAAGTACATCCCGAAATTGCTGCCGATGTTCGCGCCGAACGTCAATTCGTTCCGCCGTTTCCTGCCGGACACCTCGGCACCGGTCAACGTCGAGTGGGGTGAAGAGAACCGTACCGTCGGCCTGCGTGTGCCGACTTCGAGCCCCGATGCCATGCGCGTGGAAAACCGTTTGCCGGGGGCCGACGCCAACCCGTACCTGGCGATCGCCGCCAGTCTGTTGTGCGGTTACCTGGGCATGATCGAACGCATCGAGCCAAGCGCAGCCGTTCAGGGTCGTGCCTATGAGCGCCGCAACCTGCGCTTGCCGATCACCATCGAAGACGCCCTGACCCGCATGGAAGAGTGCGAAACCATCGGCCGTTATCTGGGCGACAAGTTCGTGCGTGGCTACGTCGCGGTCAAGCGCGCCGAGCACGAGAACTTCAAGCGGGTGATCAGTTCGTGGGAGCGGGAGTTCCTGATGCTGAGCGTTTAAAAAACAATGCTCCCCATGAGTCCGCGTTCCCCTGTGGGAGCGGGCTTGCTCGCGAATGCGGTGTGCCGTTCAACATAAGTGGTGACTGATCTGGCCTCTTCGCGAGCGAGCCCGCTCCCACATCTGGAATGCATTCCCCTGAGGGAGCGAGCTTGCTCGCGAAGGCGGTCGCCCCAACGCCAAAGAATCACCTGAAAAAGCCAATAACTCCAAGAGGTGTCGATATGCGTCTATTGAAAACCATGTTCCCGATCGCACTGGCCGCGCTGTTCAGCGCCGGTGCCCAGGCTCAGCCAACAGTCAGCGTCTACAACTGGACCGACTACATCGGCGAAACCACCCTCGCCGACTTCCAGGCCAAGACCGGGATCAAGGTGATCTACGACGTCTTCGACTCCAACGAAACCCTGGAAGGCAAACTGCTCGCCGGTCGCACCGGCTATGACGTAGTGGTGCCTTCCAACCACTTCCTCGCCCGTCAGGTGAAGGCCGGCGCGTTCCTCAAGCTCGATCGCGAGCAACTGCCGAACTTCAAGAACCTCGACCCGAAACTGCTGGCCCTGCTGGAGAAAAACGATCCGGGTAACGAGCACTCGGTGCCGTACCTGTGGGGCACCAACGGCATCGGCTACAACGTCGACAAGGTCAAGCAGGTACTGGGCATCGACCGCATCGACTCCTGGGCCGTGCTGTTTGAACCTGAGAACCTGAAGAAGCTCAGCCAGTGTGGCGTTTCGATGATGGACTCGGCGGACGAAGTCTACCCGGCGATCCTCAACTACATGGGCATGGACCCACGCAGCGAAAGCCCCGAAGACTACAAAAAGGCCGAAGCCAAGCTGCTGACCATCCGCCCTTACATCACCTACTTCCACTCCTCCAAGTACGTGTCGGACCTGGCCAACGGCGACATCTGCGTGGCCTTCGGTTATTCCGGTGACGTGTTCCAGGCCGCCAACCGCGCCAAGGAAGCCAATAACGGCGTGAACATCGCCTACTCCATTCCCAAGGAAGGCGCCAACCTGTGGTTCGACCTGCTGGCCGTTCCTTCCGACGCCAGCAATCCGAAAGAAGCGCACGCCTTCATCAACTACCTGCTGGACCCGCAAGTGATTGCCAAGGTCAGCGCGGCGGTGGGCTACGCCAACCCGAACCCGGCCGCCAAGCAATACATGGACCCTGAGCTGGTCAACAATCCCGAGGTCTACCCGCCCCAGGAAGTGCTCGACAAGCTCTACATTTCCACCACCCCGCCCCAGTCGATCATGCGTCTGATGACCCGTTCGTGGAGCAAAGTGAAGTCCAACAAATGAATCAGTACACCAACGAACACACCCAGTCCTATTACGCTGCATCGGCCAAAGGCATGGCACCACGCCCTGCCCTGGCCTCGGACCTTGAGGCAGATGTCTGCGTGATCGGCGGTGGCTTCACCGGCGTCAACACCGCCATCGAACTGGCCCAGCGCGGGCTCTCGGTAGTGCTGCTGGAAGCCCGGCGAATTGGCTGGGGCGCCAGCGGGCGCAACGGCGGCCAGTTGATTCGCGGCATTGGTCATGACGTCAGTGGTTTTGCCAAACATGTTGGCACCGAAGGCGTGCGTTACCTTGAGCGCGCCGGCATCGAATCGGTGCAACTGGTGGGCGAGCGCATCCGCGAACACGGGATCGATTGCGACCTGCGCTGGGGTTTTTGCGAGCTGGCCAATACACCGGCGCATTTTGCCGGGCTGAAGGCCGAACACGCACAACTGCTCGAATCAGGCTACGCCCATGAAACCCGCCTGGTTGAAGCGGGACAGATCCGCGAGCAGGTGGTGAACTCCGCTGTGTATGCCGGTGGCCTGGTGGACATGGGTTCGGGGCACTTGCACCCGCTGAACCTGGTGCTCGGCGAAGCGAAGCTCGCGCAGTCCCTTGGCGTACAGATCTTCGAGCAGAGCCCGGTGCTGGAGTTGATCCATGGCAGCACGGTGCAGGTACGCTGTGCCGGTGGCACCGTGCGCGCCGGCAGCCTGGTCCTGGCCTGCAACGCCCATCTGGAGGAGCTCGAACCCAGACTCAGTGGCAAGGTGCTGCCGGCCGGCAGCTACATCATCGCCACCGAACCGCTGTCCGAGGAGTCTGCCGCGCAACTCATTCCGCACAACGTTGCGCTGTGCGACCAGAAAGTCGGCCTGGATTACTATCGGCTCTCGGCGGACCGGCGCTTGTTGTTCGGTGGCGCCTGCCACTACTCCGGCCGCGACCCGGCGGACATCGCCGCCTACATGCGCCCGCAGATGCTCAAGGTATTCCCGCAACTGGCGAATGCGCGCATCGACTACCAATGGGGCGGCATGATCGGCATCTCTGCCAATCGTTTCCCCCAGGTCGGGCGCTTGAGCCAGCACCCCAACGTGTACTACGCCCAGGGCTACTCCGGCCACGGCCTGAACGTCACCCATTGGTGCGCCAAACTGTTGGGCGAAGCGATCCACGCCGGTCACAGCAAAGGCTTCGACGTGTTCAGCGGCGTGCCACACATGACGTTCCCCGGCGGCCGGGCACTGCGTTCACCACTGCTGGCCCTGGGCATGTTGTGGTACCGGATGCGCGAAATGCTGGGTGCCGGCTAGCCCGCAACGCTTCCTGTGCGCACCTCACCGCTGCGCACATAGCGGGCGATGAGCACGCCGGCAGCGCCCGGGATCGCAGCGATCAGCAGGGGGGCGCGCCCTGATGGATAGTCGAACGAGGGACCGTGAAATCGACAGTGCGATGGGCAATGCCAGCGGTAGATGACTTATCCAGCGGCTCTCGATACCCTTTCGTACCCAGTTGCCTGACAATGCTCCAGGTCAAAACCACAATCCGGCAAGACGTACGAATCATGAAATCCTCCGCAGGTTTGCTGTTGTCAGGTATCGAACTGGATCCTGCCAGCGCGATTCCCTTGTACCGCCAACTCTACTTGCAGATTCGCAAACAGATTCTCAGTGGAAGGATTCAAGGCGGCGTGCGCCTGCCATCGACCCGGACCTTGAGCAACGAGCTGAAGCTTTCGCGAATCACCATTCTCAATGCATTCGATCAACTGATTGCCGAAGGTTTTCTGACCTCGCGTACCGGGGCCGGCACCTATGTCGGCAACGAGTGGGAGAACCGCGGTAGTGCCGACGATCAGCCGCAGCCCCCGCCTCCTCGGCTGTCTGACCTGAGTCACTCCATGCTGTCTCTGCGCAGCAGTCACTTTCAGGGCGTTTCCTATGAAAGCTGGGCTGCGCAGACACCGACCTCGTTCCTGCCCAGCCACAGCGCCTACGACGCATTCCCGCAAGCGGTGTGGAAGCGCCTGATGAACCGCCACCTGCATAAACCGACCAAGGCCCTGCTTGGCTATGGCGAACTGCAAGGCTTGCAGAGCCTGCGCCAGGCCATTGCCGAGTACGTCTTTGATGCCCGTGGCATCGACTGCAGTGCCGGGCAGGTGGTGATCGTCTCCGGCGCCCAGCAAGCCTTTAACCTGCTGGGCATGCTGCTGCTCAATCCACAGGACAGCGTGTGGATGGAGGACCCGGGGCATATCGCGGCGCGCATCGCCTTCCAGGCCCAGGGTGGTCAGGTGGTACCGTTGCGCATCGACGATCAGGGTATTGATGTCGAACAAGGCCTGGCCCGGTGTCCCGACGCCCGCCTGGCGTTTACCACACCTTCGCGCCAGCATCCCTTGGGCATCACCATGAGTTCCGCCCGACGCCAGGCCCTCATCGATTGGGCTGCCCGCAACCAGAGCTGGATCATCGAGGACGACTGCGACAGTGAGTTTCGCTACAACGGCCGTCTCCTGCCTGCGCTCTATGCCATGGACCAAGGGGCCAGGGTGATCTACGTCGGAACGTTCAGCAAAGTGCTCTTCCCTTCGCTACGACTGGGTTACGTGATACTGCCGCAGGCCCTGATCGAACCTTTCTGTACCCTGCGTGCGGTCATGGATCGCAGCCCTCCCACACTGCTGCAGGCAGTGACGGCGGACTTCATGGACGAAGGCCACTTCATCGGCCATATACGGCGCATGCGTGCGCTGTATACGGCTCGTCAGCAAGCCTTGGTCGAACAACTGCAGCAGCGCCTGGACGGTTTCTTCAAGGTCACTGCGGTGGACGCCGGCATGCACTTGATCGCCTGGCTGCCGGCGCATCTGGATGACGCAGCCATCGCCAGGGAACTGGCCCAACACAATATTCACACCTATGCCTTGAGCGACTACTGCCTCGAACATGTCCTGCCGCCCGCGCTGCTGATCGGTTTTGCCAGCACACCTGAAGATCAGGCCAGGGAGCGAGTCGAGGCACTTGCCCAAGCCTTGAGCAACATGGGCTATCTGCAAAAGGCCACTTGAGCAAGACAAGTGGTCTTATGATTTAACTGATAATGGATCTATCGAGAGTTCCCGGCTGGCGCGATAAAGGCTGCGCCGGCAGACCCGGCGTCTGAACCAGGAACGACTCGAATGAACAATAAGATCCAGGAACGTTTCAATGCCTTGCTCAGCCACAAGGTTGTCGAGACCGACGCACCGCCAGTACTGACTCAAGCGCTGGCTCGCCAGCTGCTCGACCGCCTGGGCCAACTGCGCCTGTTTGCCCATGCCTATCCCCTGCTGACCAACCTCACCCACGGTCGCGTCAAGCCGGCCGACCTGTTGGACTTCGCCTATCGCCACGAACTGCAGGGTCTGAGCCTGCATTTGCTCGACGGCGAGGAAAACAGCTTGAGCCAGATGACTGCCGGGCAACTCCAGGCGTTTGCCGACAAGGCCCGCGGGCTCGAACTGGACGTGCACCTGGAAATCAGCAGCACGCGCAAACAGGACGTCGATCAAGTGATCGCCATTGCCAAGGCCGTGGGCACCCGCAACATCCGCGTCTACTCGCGCTACGAAGGTGCGCTGTCGCGGGTCATGGACGTGATCGAATCCGACCTGCATTACCTTGCCCGGCAAGCTGACGAGCATGACCTGTACTTCGATTTCGAACAGCACGAGGAACTCAAGAGCGCCGAGATCGCGCAACTGCTCAACCGTCTCAATCACCCTCGCCTGCATGCCTTGTTCGACTTCGGCAACATGATCAATGCCTGCGAGCAGCCCCTGCAGGCCCTTCGTACACTGGCGCCGCACATTCGCCAGACCCACCTGAAGGGCGTGCGCATCGTCCCCGAACTCAACGGCTTCGGCCATTACGGCGTGCAGCAAGGTTGCGCCGAAGATGACCTGCCCAACGCGCGCATGTTGTTCGAACTGTTGATGCTCGGTGAAACAACCCCGCAAGTGATCGCGTTCATCCTCGAACAGGAAAATCACTACGTGGCTCCGGCGTTCCGGCAGACCGATGAAGCTGCCGACCCTTTTATCGCTTACCGGGAAATGAGTGATACGCCGCTGCCATCGGGTTACTCGCTGGAGCGAATGCTGGCTGACGAACACCGCTGGGCGAACAACCAGGTCGCTTACGTAAGAAGTCTGCTGGCGGAGTTTCGAACTCTGGCCGAATTGACCCTGGCCAACCCTTCGACGCATTGACCTGACACGCAACAGTGATTACCAATTCGCCTGGAGTACAAAAATGACAACTCGTGACAAGGCCAAATGGCTCAGATTCCTGATTCTCATCCTCGGTGGCGGCACCATCTACAAGCTGGCAAACCTCAAGGATGCCTTTTATGTGCCCATGCAGGAATTCATGGGCCTGAGCCACACGCAAATCGGCTTGCTGCTCAGCGCCAATGCCATCATCGCCACCGCGCTGTTTGTCGTGGGCGGCATGCTGGCGGACCGTTTCGATACACGAAAACTGATTCCTCTGGGCCTGCTCGGCACCGGCAGCCTGGGGCTCTACCTGGCGACCTTCCCGCCCTTCAACAGCCTGCTGATTGTATTTTGCCTGTTGGCGGTCTGCGCCGATTGCCTCTTCTGGCCATCGCTGCTCAAGGCCATCCGCAATCTCGGCGACGACAAGGAGCAAGGCCGGCTGTTCGGTCTATTGGAAGGTGGCCGTGGTGTCATTGATACCCTGGTCGCCTTCTCTGCGCTGGGAGTCTTCGTCGCCATGGGTTCCGGGGAAGCCGGGCTGAAGTCGGCGATTGCGTTTTACTCGGTCATCGACATTCTGGCCGGAATCCTGACCTGGATCCTGCTCAAGAGCGGCACCGCACAGTCGGCTGCCAAGCCGAAGAACGGTTTGGCGAACCTGCTCGAGGCGGTCAAGGTGCCGGGCATCTGGCTGGTCAGCCTCAACGTGTTCATGGTTTACATCGTCTACTGCGGCTTGACCTATTTCATTCCCTACCTCAAAGAGATGTATGGGCTGCCGGTGGCACTGGTAGGCGCCTACGGCATCATCAATCAGTATTTCCTCAAGATCCTCGGCGGCCCGGCCGGAGGTTTTATCGCCGACAAGCAGTTCAAGAGCACCAGTCGTTACCTGAAATGGGCGTTCCTGGCCTTGCTGCCGCTGATGGGCGTGATCCTGCTGATCCCCAAGAGCCCCAGCTTCATCTACGCGGGCATGGCCGCCACCCTGTCCTTCGCGCTGATTGTCTTTTCCATGCGCGGCGTGTTCTGGGCACCCATGGGTGAAGTGGGCATCCCTCAGCACATCACTGGCTCGGCGTTCGGTATCGGTTGTCTGATCGGCTATGCACCGGGCATGTTCGCTTACGTGATCTACGGCGCGATACTCGACCATTTCCCTGGACAGCAGGGCTACAACTACGTGTTCAGTCTGATGAGCGTATTGGCCGTTATCGGGTTCATGGTGTCCAGCCTGCTGTATCAGGCTGTGCGCAGCAACGCCTCGACCTCAGCTGAAGTGGGTGTGGCGCAAGCTTGAGCTTGGCCCTGTTGAACTGAAACCGGCGGGCCAGGTGCTATGCACATTGCAGCACCTGGCCAACCAACGCTGGCAGATCAGCGCTGGCAGATCAGTCTTGCCAATCAGCCCGGCTATACGCCTGTTTCGCCGGCGGGAGGATCAGGACAGCGTTTCCAGTAATTCCAGTGCCTGATCGAAATCGAAGCTCTCGGCTTGCCGGACAACCCGATGCAACTGCTCGACCACCCGAGGGCCTGACGCCAGCCCCTGCAGTTTGTGCAAGGCAGTCAGCACCTCGGTGTCACTCTCGGCCAGCAGGTATCGGACGTGGGCCAATTGCGTGTGCCATTCTTTGTCCAAAGGTGGCGTGGCAGATGAATCCAGAGACGAGGTCGGTTCGTTCAGCGCCGACAATCCTTCCAGCACCGGTGTCAGACAGCGTTCGACTTGCTCCAGTCGCTGTGCCAGTTCCTGCTCGTCTGCTCCCCTCTGGCACGCCAGCTCCAGGGCGCTGGCCGCCTGCGCCACGTCCAGGGCACCGATGTTGCCCGCCGTACCGCGCAAGGTATGGGCCAGCCTGGCCGTTGCCGAAGGATCACTTTCATCCTGGGCTGCGAGGAACGCAGTGGAGAAATCCTGCTGGCTGGCGTGAAACTTGCGCAGCAGGCGCAGGTACAGTTCGACTTTGCCCATGCAGGTGGCAAGACCCGCCTGCAGATCAATACCAGGGAGGCTGCCGGGCAAGCCCGTGGTCGGTACTGCAGTGACCGGTGAAACTTCGGTCGCGGGTGTACTACGGCCCGCCCGCGGATGTATCCACCGGGCCAGAGTGGCGAACATGTCTTCGATGTTCAACGGCTTGGAGATGTGATCGTTCATGCCGCAGGCAAGCGCCCGCTCGCGGTCCCCGGCCATGGCATTGGCGGTCATGGCGATCACCGGCAGCTGCGCCCAGCGTGGCTGCTCGCGTATTCTGGCGGTAGCGGTGTAGCCGTCCATCACCGGCATTTGGCAGTCCATCAACACCCCGTCGAAGTCGGCGTCTCGCTCCAGTTGCTCGAGCGCCTCTGCTCCGTGGACGGCCAGACACAGCTCGATTCCGGCGCTCTCGAGCAGTTCACACGCCAGTTCCCGGTTCAGGTCATTGTCCTCCACCAGCAGCAGTCGCGCGCCACGCAGGCTGGCCATGACGCTGGCGCTCTGGCCGAGCCGCGCGCTGGCCCGGGTATCGCTGAGGGGGATCTTGCCGAGCATCGCGCACAACGACTCAAGCAAAGTCGACGGAGTGACTGGCTTGGTCAGCACCATCGGCAATTGAATGTCATGCCGGTCGGCCTCTAAGCGCATCTCCTCGTTACCAAACGCGGTGACCATGATCACTTGAGGCGTTTGTACCATTTTGGCGGCATGCATCTGCCGCACCGTCTCCACACCGTCCATGCCCGGCATGCGCCAATCCATGAGCACCAGGTCATAGGGCCGTGCCTTGGTTTGGGCCTCCTGCAGCATGCTCAGTGCCACTTTTCCGCTGTGTGCGACGTCGACCTGGACGCCGAAACTGCGTGCCATGGTGGAAAGAATCTCGCGGGCGCTGGCATTGTCGTCGACCACCAGCACACGGGTGCCGACCAATTCGTCGGCGGTCGCCATGCGCCGCAACTGGCCTTCGCGTTGCACGCCCAGGCTCACCTCGAAATGAAAAACGGAGCCTTGACCCGGCTCGCTCTCGACCCAAATATTACCGCCCATCAGCTCCACCAGATGTCGGGAGATGGCCAGGCCCAACCCGGTCCCGCCGTACTTGCGCGTGGTAGAGCTGTCGGCCTGGCTGAACGGCTGAAACAGGCGTGAGCATTGCTCGCTGCTCATGCCGATGCCGCTGTCACGCACCCAGAAGTGTAACTGCGCCTGCTCCCCTGCACCGCCGCACTGCTCTACGCCGAGAACGATCTCGCCCTGCTCGGTGAATTTCGTCGCATTGTTGCCCAGGTTGACCAACACCTGGCCCAGGCGCAATGGGTCGCCGATCAACGCGGTCGGCAGTTTGGCTGCGATGCTGAACAGCAATTCCAGGCCTTTGTCCTCGGCTTTGAGGCCAATCATGCTGGCAAAGCCTTCAAGCACGTCCTCCAGGTGAAAGGGAATGTGCTCCAGATGCAGCTTGCCGGCCTCGATCCTTGAGAAATCGAGGATGTCGTTGATGATGACCAACAAATACTCTGCCGAGCGATGAACCTTTTCGATGTAGTTGCGCTGGCGCGGGTCAAGATCGGTGCGCAATGCCAAGTGGCTCATGCCGATGATGGCATTCATCGGTGTGCGGATCTCGTGGCTCATGGTCGCCAGGAAGTTGCTCTTGGCCCGAGTCGCCTCTTCTGCCGCCTCGCGTGCGCGTTGCACCTCGGCCTCGGCGGTCTTGCGCTCGGTGATGTCAAAGTACCAGTTGGCCCCGATGCCCAACTCCCCCAGTTTGAGCGTGACCGCCGAAACCAGTACTTCCAGGTGTTCACCGGCGGCGCACTGCAGGCTGCCTTCGAAGTTCAGCACCGTACCCTGGGCTGCCGCGGCGAGGAAACTTTGGTGTGCCTGCGGGTCAACCCAGAACTGCCCCGGGTCCGTCGCTTCAAGTTCAGCGAAGCGGACCCCGAACAAGCTTTCGAACTGCGGATTGCAGTAAGTCGGACGGCCATCGGCACCTCTGATCACCATGGCCACCGGGCTGCTGTCGAGCACTGCGCGCAGCTGTGCCTCGGTAGCACGCAACGCCGATTGCTGGGACTCGAGTACCTTTGCCTGCTCCTTGAGTTGCAACGCCTGTTCTGCGACTTCACTGGCCTGGCGACGAGTTTCTGCCAATAGCGACTTCACCGCCTGATTGCGCTCCATGATCGCCATGGCCGCAGCCAGGCGAGGGGTGGCTTCATGCAACAGCTGCATCTCGCGCTCGCCTAACGGCGCCAGTGCGGCAAGCTCCAGTACCCCAAGCAACCGCGCACCATGCACGATCGGTTGCAACAGCATGCAACTGGCCACGGTCTCGCCAAGCGGTGTGTGCAGACGCCGGTAATACTCGGGCGGCGCCTGAAACTGTCGCGGCTGACGGTCCACCGCGCACTGTCCCAACAGCCCATCGCCGAAGAGAACCTGCTCCTGCGGTGGTCGCTCGGCATCGGTGGCATAGCGTCCCATCAGCAGTAACTGGTCGCCGTCTTCCTGGGCACTGTACAACACCCCCTGGCAGACTCCGTGCAGGCCGGCCATGTGTTGCAGGAATACCTGCGCCAGTTCGGCGGGCGTTTCGGTCTGCTGCAGATCGACCTGCAATTGGGCCGTATGCGCCTTGATCCAGCGCTGACGCTCCAGTTGTTGGGACTCGGTCTGCAATTTGGCGATGGCCCGCGCCAGGTCGCCGGTTTCATTGTTCAGATCAGTGTGGGGAATCGGCTGATCGAGTTGTCCGGCGGCCAACTGATCGACCGCAACCCGCACCCGGTTGAGCGGATTGCGAATCGACTGGCTGACCAGCCAGGACAGCAGCAGCGCCAGAGACAAGCCACCGAACAACAGGACGTAGGTCAGCCGGGTACTGCGTTCGGCGTATTCGGCAATATCCTTGGCCGTGTCACGGATCGAGGCTTCCTTGATCTGGGCGATGGCGTACAGGAGGGTGTCGGCTTGCCGGGCAATCTGCTGGAACTCGTTGCTGTTGACCAGCGACTGCGCCTGGGTCTGCTTGCCCTGGTTAATCAACAGGGACGCCTGTTCGCCATAATGCTGCAACCTTTGCAGCAGCATGTCGAACTCGGCCAGGCGCGCCAGGTTCTCCGCGAGCCTGAGCGTCACTTTGGCGCGCGCCAAGGCCTTTTGCAGACGGTCCTGGAATTCCCTCAACTGCTGCAGCGATTCGACCCGCAACTGTGCGCTGTCGGTGCCTACCGCACGCTGCAGCGCTTGCATCATATGCGGCAATTGCACCCGAGCTTCCTGCAAGTGCTCCATGCCGACCAGTTCCTGCAGGTGGAGGTTTTGCATGTCCTGCTTGAGCGATTGCTGGGTCCGCAGGCTTTGTGCACCAAGCACCAGCACCAACACCAACAGCGCCGAAAACCCCAGGATCAGTTTGTGCAATAGCGCGAGGCGCTCAAGCAGGGTGCGCAATCGAGCCATGACCTATCCTCGTAAACCTGAAAAAAACACTGGCAAAGGGAGCTCGCAGGAGCGGGTTCAGGGCTTCTGACCGAGACGTTCCTGGGCAACCAGCTTGTCGGCCATGTCCTGATCGGTATCGGCGAAACGCAAGGCAATGGCCTGGAACTGTTCAACACAGGACAGGAAGGCATCGCAGACGTCCGGATCGAAGTGCGTACCCCGCCCCTGACGAATAATCTCGACGGCTTGCGCATGGGGCATCCCGGCTTTATAGACCCGTCGGCTGATCAGCGCGTCATAGACATCGGCTACCGCCATCAACCGGGCGCTGATGGGAATGTCGTCGCCAGCCAGCCCTTGGGGATAGCCGCTGCCGTCCCATTTTTCCTGGTGACTGTAGGCAATCTCCTTGGCCAGGTTGAGAAAGTCGGCGCGAAAACCAAGCCGGTCCTCGGCAAGCTGGATGGCGTCACGCCCCAGGGTCGTATGGGTTTTCATGATCTCGAACTCTTGCTCGGTGTAACGACCTGGCTTGAGGAGGATATGGTCGGGAATGCCGACCTTGCCAATATCGTGCAGCGGTGCCGACTTGAATAGCGACTCGATCGTCTGCTCGTTGAGAAAGTGACTGAATCGTGGATGATCAAGCAGGTATTGCGCCAGAACCTTTATGTAGTGCTGGGTCCGGCGGATATGGTTGCCCGTTTCGTTATCGCGAGTCTCCGCCAGGGAAGCCATGGCCTGAATGGCTACGTCCTGGATCGCCGTCACCTCGCGCGTGCGACGCTCGACCTCCTGCTCCAGATAGTCGTTGTGATCGCGCAGGAAGTCTTTGGCAGCCTTGAGCTTGAGCTGGGTGTCGACCCGCGCCAGAACCAGCGCCGGCCTGATGGGTTTGGTGATGTAGTCGACAGCCCCCAGTTCCAGGCCATGGATCTCATCTTCGGTTCCGGCCAGCGCTGTCAGAAAGATGATAGGAATGTCGCGGGTTCGTGGATCGCGCTTGATCTGTTCTGCCACTTCATGGCCGGACAAACCGGGCATCATCACGTCAAGCAGAATCAAGTCCGGCAGTGCGTCGCCCTGCAGTATTCGCAGGGCCTTTTCTCCGCTATTGGCGGCCTTGACCCGATAGTGATCTTTGAGCAGATCAGTCATCAGCATCAGGTTATCGGGCGTGTCATCGACCACCAGCAGGGTCGGCGCACTGTAATGACTCTGTTCGACACTCATGGCGGGTGGCTCCCTTGCCAGACATTGACATCCCAAGGCGACATTCCACCCCAGCGCAGGAAAGTTTAGCTGTTGTTTTCCTGAACTGCATAGCCGGCGTCAAATCGGAAGAACTTACATTGAGCCCGGCTAATGACTGGCCCCTTCCAGCGCTGAAAACAGGCTTACGTATTGCAGCGTAAGCTTATGACGTGGTGCCAGATGGATCATCGGCACCGAGGCTTCATGGGATTCACGCATTTTGACTGTGCTGCTCAAATAATCCGGCAACACTGGCAAGCCTTCGGCCACCAACTCGTTGATCAGCATCTGGTGCAAGTTGGCACGCGCCACAAATTGATTGACCACCACGCCCTCCACAACCAGGGACTCATTGTGGTCGGCCTGTAGCTCGGCCACTTGCGCGATGACCTTGTAGAGCGCCTGCCGGGAAAAGCTGTCGCAATCGAACGGAATCAACACCCGCTCGGCGGCGATCAGCGCACTGATCGTATAAAAATTCAGGCACGGCGGCGTATCGATGTAAATGCGTTCGTAATCCTCGGAAAGTTCTACCAGCAAACGACGAAGCTTATTGATCTTGAACCGGGACTCGAGCCTGGTCTGCAGGTCAGCCAGCTCGCGGTGAGCCGTGACCAGATGCAGATTGTCGTAGCGGGTTTGGGTGATGGCCACGCGGTTCCTTTTACTGGCCGGGCCGCTGGAGAGGGTTTGTTTGAAGAAATCGACGATCCCCATGGGAATATCATCACCGGCCAGCCCTGTCAGGTAGCAGGTCGAGTTGGCCTGGGGATCGAGATCCACCAGTAGCGTCCTGTAGCCTTCGGCAGCACTCACGGCAGCGAGATTGCAGGCGATGCTTGACTTGCCAACACCCCCTTTCAGATTGAACACGGCTCGACGCATGGACGGGTGACCTTTTAGAAAACCTCTCTGGATCATAAGAATGAAATATTTCAGTAATATTTCTGAGCGACTATTTATTTCACTTTTAAGACAGTCGTTGCCAGGCCTGACTGCGCCACTCGACAGCCACTGACAAGCACAACGTTGCATTTTCAGGATTGGCCAGGCGGCCGAGCCAATCAGGGAAAAATCAGAAGAAGGCGCGCTGTGCGGCAGGCAGCAATCGGCTAATGGCAGGCTCTACCTGCGATGGGTTCGTACTTCAGAACTGAATCTCATGCAACCACACCGCTGCCTGATCAGTCTGAAAATGAAAAAATTGCTACATGGATATTTACCTAACGAGTGGACTCTAATACGATGAAGTCCGCGTCTATTGCTCGCCATCAGGCCTGTCTAAGCCATGATCATTCAGTGTATGAGAAGCAAGCTGCAAACAGGGCTTTATAGTTGTCAAGAAACCCATGTATACATACAAACGAAAACTGGACACAGGATCAATCATCTCTACATCTAACTATAATATTACTGAGTGCCCTGAACGATGAACAACACCAGTTTTGCGACTAAAAGCCCTGAAACTTTCAGCGTTGTAATAGTTAATTACAAAACAGCGGAAATCACCAAGATCTGCCTGGATCTGTTGCACCAGCATCTGTCCAGCGACAACGTGCCGATATGGGTAGTGGATAACTACTCCGCCGATGAAAGCACTGAATACCTGCGGACACTCGACTGGATCAATTTGATAGAGCGTTCTGTTTCCGAACCGGAGGCAGGTCATATCGCCCATGGCAAGGCACTGGACATGGTGCTGCAGCGAGTTGAAACTGATTATTTATTTTTGATGCACACGGACACATTTGTTTTTGATAAGAATATCTTTTCGCTGATGTTGAACAAGTGCATCAAGAACCGCAACGTCGTAGCCGTCGGCTGTGTCGAACAACTAAACCGTGGAACCGTGCGAACATTCTGGCGGTTTAGCTCACGTTTGTTCAAGCATCACTTCAGGCGTTTGAAAATTTCCATGGGGCTAAAATCCAGAGAGCCAAAGCCCTATAAAGAAGTCTATCTGAAGAGCTTCTGCACACTGTGGAACTGCAAGCTCATCAAGCAACACGGCATGCACTTCTCGATGGATGATCGTGTTCCCGGCTATACCCTCCAGGACCGCATGACCGAGCTTGGCTATGTTGTCGAGATGTTATCGCCACGTAAAATATTCAGCTATCTCGATCATATCCAGGCCGGAACTGTCGCAGCGACGGGCGGCTATGAGACCACCCACAGACGAACCAAAATGTACAACAACATTCTTAAACGCCTGAACAAGGATGCCGGCAAGGCTTAAGCTGAGCAGGCATGCACGAGCCGTGCTGCCAGCCCTGCTGCGAGGCATCCACAGGTTTTTACATTAAGTTATTGGAGCGGTAATGGCACCCATCACTCAAGCACTACCTATCACCTTGTCTGCGGAGCTTGATTTCGACCAGAACGCGGCCAGCGACTTTGGGCACTCCTTGACCAGTCACTATGTTCAGGCCGAGCCATTTCCGCACATCGTCATCGATAACTTCTTGCACGAAGAGCTGATTGCAGCGATCTGCTCACACTTCCCGGCCGAGCCAACAAACAACGAAATGCTCTATGAGCGCGGCTATAAGGGTCAGCTTAAACGTCAAATCAGCCCCAACGAATGTCCGCCTTTTCTGAAAACTGTTTTTAACGCATTCAACTCGGCGCCGATGCTGCAGTTTCTTGAAAAGCTCACCGGCATCGAAGGTTTGATACCTGACCCCTATTTCACCGGTGGCGGTCTGCATGAAACCAAAAGTGGTGGTTTCCTGGGGGTGCACTCGGACTTCCGGCTCAACAAAAAGCTTAATGTCGAGCGCAGACTGAATGTCATCATTTATCTGAATGAAAACTGGCAAGAGGAATATGGCGGCAACCTGGAGATCTGGGATATCGGCATGAAGAACTGCGTCAAGAAGATCCTGCCGATTTTCAACCGCTGCGTCATTTTCAATACCGATAAAGATAGCAATCATGGGCACCCGGAGCCTTTGACGACCCCCGAGCACATCACCCGCAGGTCCATCGCGCTGTATTACTACACCGCAGGAACCATGGCGATCGATCCGACCCAAAGAAACAAGACCCACTACAAGCCACGGCCCAAAGACCGTTTCAGCCTCAAGTACTACCTGGGCAAACTACTAAAGAAGAAGAACTGAACGCTATAGCCAGGCGATCGAGTTCGTGCTGTCAGACGTAGGCTGGCAACCCCGGATACGCCTTCCACGCTCGGTCGCCGCTATGCTTTGCAGGCGTTGCTGAGGCGCCGCATTGGGTTGGAAGCTCGCTTTGCGGCTTGCCTTAGACATATGGATATCCGTATATTAGATTATCCATATGTGAAAAACTCACCCCATGATGACCCCTCCCGAAGTTTTCAAGAGCCTGGCCGACGAGACCCGTGCCCGCGCCACCTTGCTGATCGCAGGTCAAGGCGAGCTTTGTGTCTGCGAGCTGATGTGTGCCCTCGATGACAGCCAGCCGAAGATCAGCCGTCATCTTGCCCAGTTACGCAGCATCGGTTTGCTGCTCGATCGTCGTCAGGGGCAGTGGGTTTACTACCGGCTCAATCCGGGCTTGCCGGCCTGGGTACACGAAATCCTTCAGATGACGTTGCAGGCCAATACCGAATGGCTGAAAAACGATGCCTCCCGCCTGCAGAACATGGATGGACGCCCTGTCCGCGATGTTGCCTGCTGTTGAATCCCTGATAGAGAGCACTTTCGATGCTGGTTGCTACTGCAGTCTTCGTCTTCACCCTGATTCTGGTCATCTGGCAACCCAAAGGCCTCGGCGTAGGCTGGAGTGCAACAATCGGCGCGATCATCGCCCTGGCGGTCGGCGCGGTGTCGCTGCAGGACATTCCCACTGTGTGGGCCATTGTCTGGAACGCAACCGCGACTTTTATCGCCGTTATCATAATCAGTCTGTTACTGGATGAAGCCGGCTTCTTCAAATGGGCCGCCCTGCACGTGGCACGCTGGGCCAATGGCAGCGGCTACCGATTGTTTGCGTTTTGCGTGCTGCTGGGCGCCGCTGTATCGGCGTTGTTTGCCAACGATGGCGCGGCGCTGATTCTCACGCCCATCGTCATGTCCATGTTGCTGGCCCTGCGCTTCTCGCCCGCCGCAACACTGGCCTTCGTGATGGCCGCTGGCTTTATCGCCGACACCGCCAGCCTGCCGCTGGTGGTGTCCAATCTGGTGAACATCGTGTCGGCCGATTACTTCGGGCTGGGTTTCGCCGAGTACGCCTCCGTCATGGTGCCGGTAAACCTGGCCAGTGTGGTTGCTACCTTGCTGGTGCTGTTTGTGTATTTCCGGCGAGATTTGCCCCCGCGCTATCGCGTCGATGCACTACCGGAACCTGCGGCGGCCATTCACGACCGCGCTACTTTTGTGGTTGGCTGGTGGACGTTGCTCGTCCTGCTGGTCGGCCTTTTCGCCCTGGAACCACTGGGCATTCCCATCAGTGCGGTAGCGGCGGCCTGTGCGGCAACCCTTTTCGCGGTGGCTGCCAGAGGGCACAGGATCTCCACGCGGCGGGTGTTGCGCGAAGCCCCCTGGCAGGTCGTGGTCTTCTCCCTGGGCATGTACCTGGTGGTATACGGTCTGAAGAACGCCGGGCTGACGGACTTGCTCACCCAGGTGCTCGACTTTCTGGCTGGACAGGGTCTGTGGGTTACCGCCATGGGTACCGGATTGCTGTCCGCGTTGCTGTCTTCGGTGATGAACAACATGCCCAGCGTGTTGATCGGAGCACTGTCTATCCAGGCCAGCGGCGCCGAAGGACTGATCCGCGAGGCCATGATCTACGCCAACGTCATCGGTTGCGACCTGGGCCCGAAGATCACCCCCATTGGCAGCCTTGCCACCCTGCTCTGGCTGCATGTACTGGAGCGCAAGGGCATGCGCATCACCTGGGGTTACTACTTCAAGGTCGGCATCCTGCTGACTCTTCCGGTTCTGTTGATCACCCTCTCGGCCCTGGCACTGCGCCTGAGCCTTTGATGTCGCCCGTAGCGGCAGGAGAAACCCATGCGAGTCCTGTTCATGTGCACGGCCAACAGCTGCCGCAGCATCCTTTCAGAAGCCATGTTCAATCACCTGGCGCCCGAAGGATTCGAAGCGGTCAGCTCCGGCAGTTTTCCCAGAGGCCAGGTGCTGCCGCGCAGTCTTGCCACCCTGAAGCAGGCCGGCATCAGCATCCAGGGCTTGAGCAGCAAGGGCAATGACGCTTTCGAGGACAATCCCCCGGATATCGTCATTACCGTGTGCGACAAGGCAGCGGGCGAATCCTGCCCGGTGTATTTCGGCCCGGCGCTGAAATCCCATTGGGGGCTGGAGGATCCATCCGACGTGACGGGTGATGATGCGCTGGTCGACGCCGCCTTCCGCACCACACTGGCGCACATCGAGCAACGCTGCATAGCCTTTCTCGCCCTGCCCTTCAAAAACCTCAGCCGCGACGAACTGATGCGTGAGCTGGATCGAATCGGCTCTCTTTGAGCAAGAGGACATATGTCAGACCACCTTCCCAACCTTGATCCAACGCTGTTCGATGACACGCAGGTCCCACAACACCCCGATGACAAAAAGCCGCGCATCCTGCTGCTGTACGGGTCGACTCGCGAGCGTTCGTTCAGTCGTCTGCTGGTCGAAGAGGCTGCTCGTCTGCTGCAGCACTTTGGTGCACAGACGCGCATCTTCAATCCGTCCGGATTGCCATTGCCCGATGATGTTCCGATAGACCATCCCAAGGTGCAGGAGCTCCGCGAGCTGGTCATGTGGTCAGAAGGTCAGGTCTGGTGCTCGCCGGAACGGCATGGCGCGATGTCGGCGGTGTTCAAGGCGCAGATCGACTGGATTCCGCTGGAGCTCGGCGCCGTTCGCCCCACTCAGGGCAAGACACTGGCAGTGATGCAAGTCTGTGGCGGCTCGCAGTCGTTCAATGTGGTCAACCAGCTCCGTGTGCTGGGACGCTGGATGCGGATGTTTACCATCCCCAACCAGTCCTCGGTACCCAAGGCCTTCACCGAGTTCGACGACGCGGGCCGAATGAAGCCGTCGGCGTACTACGACCGTGTGGTCGACGTGATGGAAGAACTGGTGAAGTTCACCGTGCTGCTGCGCGACCGCCAGGAATTTCTGGTAGATCGCTACTCGGAGCGCAAAGAGACTGCCGAGCAACTGATGGCGCGCGTAAACCAGCGGTCAATCTGAGACTGCCCTGGTCCGATGTAATCAACCAAGGTCATGGACTTAAAGTGCGATAAGGCGAGCGACTGCAGAATCGTTTCAAGATAATACGAAAAAACCTCACCAATTAGTTCATCGTCTCAAAAATAGACTATACCGAAAGGGCAATCAGTTCTGACTGTGAAGCTAGCGCCCTTGCAGGCGCTTGTCCCCGTAACTCAACGTCAAGACAGACGGAGAGACTCTGGTTATGAGTGCTTTGAAAATCGCTGCCGGTGATACCGTACGAGACTGCTTCCGTACTTCCCGCCCTATCGTTGCCCTGGGCCATACCGACTTTACCAATGTCGCCGCTGCGGTACTTACAGTGGACGATGTCATGGGTGGCGTGCTGGATGCCATCAAGCGCACAGGCTTCGATATCCCGCTGTTTCTGGTGATACCCAGAGATGGTGGCAACCGAGCGCTGGAGGTCTATAAACGGCTGCATGAGGTGATCCTGCTGGTCAATGGCGTGTTCGACCTCGACGAACATAACGCCGAGTACTACGGCAACCAGCTCGAGACCGCCGCCAGGCAATATGAAGAGTGTTTGCTGCCACCCTTCTTCGATGCCCTAAAGCACTACACCGAGGCCGCCAATGCGACCTTCGCCTGCCCGGGCCACCAAGGCGGCCAGTTCTTTCGCAAGCACCCCGCCGGCCGCCAGTTTTTCGATTTCTTCGGCGAAACCCTGTTCCGCGCCGACATGTGCAATGCCGACGTCAAACTCGGTGACTTGCTGATCCACGAAGGCCCTGCCCTGCTGGCGCAAAAACATGCCGCCCAGGTGTTCAATGCCGACAAGACCTATTTCGTGCTCAATGGCACATCGGCTTCGAACAAGGTGGTGACCAACGCCCTGCTGACCCCTGGCGACCTTGTGCTGTTCGACCGCAACAACCACAAATCCAACCACCAGGGCGCACTGATCCAGGCCGGAGCGACGCCGGTTTATCTGGAAACCGCGCGCAACCCCTACGGGTTCATTGGCGGCATCGATGCCCACTGCTTTGAAGAGGACTATTTGCGCGACCTGATCAATGAGGTCGCCCCGGACAAGGCGCAGCTGCCACGCCCATTCCGCCTGGCCATCATCCAGCTGGGCACCTATGACGGCACGATCTACAACGCGCGCCAGGTGGTGGACCGCATCGGCAAGCTGTGTGACTACATCCTGTTCGACTCGGCGTGGGTGGGCTATGAGCAGTTCATCCCGATGATGAAGGATTGCTCGCCCATGCTGCTTGACCTGGGCCCGGACGACCCCGGAATTTTCGTCACCCAATCGGTACACAAACAACAGGCCGGCTTCTCCCAGGCCTCACAGGTCCACAAGAAAGATCGCCACATCAAGGGCCAGTCTCGCTACTGCAATCACGCACGGCTGAACAACGCCTTCATGGCCCAGGCCTCCACCAGCCCTTTCTATCCGCTGTTCGCTTCACTGGACGTCAATGCACGCATCCATGCCGGACGCAGTGGTTTGCGCCTGTGGGAAGATTGCGTGAAGTTCGGCATCAACGCGCGCAAGTTGATTCTCGAAGCCTGCACCCTGGTCCGCCCATTCGTGCCGGAAACCATCGATGGGCGTCTATGGCAGGACCACCCGACCGATGATATCGCCAGCGATATTCGCTTCTTCGAGTTCCACCCCAAGGATCGCTGGCATGCCTTTCCAGGCTATGCCGACAAGCAATACTTCATCGACCCCTGCAAGCTGCTGTTTACCACCCCCGGCATCGATCCGATCGATGGCAGCTACACCGACTTCGGCATCCACGCCGGCATCCTGGCCAACTTCCTGCGCCAGAACGGCATAGTCCCCGAGAAGTGCGACCTCAATTCGATTCTGTTCCTGCTCACGCCAGCCGAAGACTGGGCAAAGATGAGCCATCTGGCCGCGCAACTGGCCCGTTTCGAACAGTTCCTCAGCGACAACGCCCCCATGAGCCGTGTGTTGCCGGCCATCTATGCGCGCTACGAGGATCGCTACCGCGACTACACCATCCGCCAGCTCTGCCAGGAAATGCACGACCTCTACCGCAGCCATAACGTGCAGCAATTGCAGAAGGACATGTTCCGCAAGGAACACTTCCCGAAAAAAGCCATGAACCCGCAGCAAGCACAGATCGAATTTATCCGCGGCAATGTCGAGCTGGTGGCGCTGGCCGATGCCGACGGCCGCATCGCCGCCGAAGGGGCGCTGCCTTATCCGCCCGGCGTTTTGTGCGTGGTGCCGGGGGAAATCTGGGGTGGCGCGGTGCTCAAGTATTTCCTGGCACTGGAAGAAGGCATCAACGCCTTGCCCGGATTTACCCCGGAACTTCAAGGCGTGTACCTCAAAGAGCAAGGAGGACGGATTCGTGCCTACGGATACGTACTCAAGACCTGACCCTTAGCCTGCCCAAAGGAGAATCGTTGTTCCGGATTCATGCGCTTCAAACACGGCGTCGAGATGGAAGGCAAAAAACCAGTAGCCGCCAACGTACAACGTCTATCTGAACAAGCATCAAGGCTAGCCCCGGCCTGGCGATCAGTAGCAACACGCCAGGCCGAGGGCCAATAACCTGAACAGGGCAAGGAGTTTGCGATGGCAGATTCAAGCAAGAAAATGGGTCTGATGGGGCTCACGACGCTGGTGACGGTCAACATGATGGGCTCAGGCATCATCATGTTGCCCACAAACATGGCGCAACTGGGTGCGGTTTCGCTGTTGTCGTGGATTTTCACGGCAATCGGTTCCATGGCGATTGCCTACTGCTTCGCTCAATGCGGCGTGTTCTGTTCGCGTTCCGGTGGCTTGTCTGCCTACACGGAAGAAGCTCATGCCAAGTCGGGGTTCTTCCTCTGTTCGTACCTGTACTTTCTCTCGCTGGCCATCGCCAACGTGGCCGTGGCCATCTCGGCGGTGGGCTACATGACCGCGTTCGTACCCTGGTTGGGCACCGGCGCCATCCCGCTGTGCATTGGCACAATAGGTTTGATCTGGGTGACCACCTTTGCCAACTTCGGTGGCCCCAACATCACCGGCAAGATTGGCGCTTTCACGGTGTGGGGCGTGATCATTCCGGTAGCGGGCCTGAGCATCATCGGCTGGTTCTGGTTTGACTCCAGTGTCCTGGCTGCCGCCTGGAACCCGAACAGCCTGCCAATCTCCGAAGCCATCTCCAAGGCCATCCCCCTGACCCTTTGGGCCTTCCTGGGCATGGAGTCGGCGGCACAGGCGACCGATGCCGTGGAAAACCCAAAACGCAACGTGCCGCTGGCGTGTCTGTTCGGTACCCTGGGTGCGGCGGTGGTGTACGTCCTGTCTACCACCGTCATCCAGGGCATCATCCCCAACGAAGAACTGGCCAACTCCTCGGCGCCTTTTGCGCTGGTCTACGCCAAGATATTCAGCCCCATGGTGGGCAACATCGTGATGGCCCTGGCGGTCATGGCCTGTGTCGGCTCGTTGCTGGGCTGGCAGTTCACCCTGGCCCAGACCGCCAAGATGACCGCTGACCAGAACCTGTTCCTCAAGCTGTTCAGCAAGGTCAACTCCATGAACGCGCCCGTGGTCGGCATGATCGTGTGTGGCGTGTTGCAGACCGCCATGGCGCTGTCGACCATCTCGCCTGACGCGGCGGCGCAATTCAGCAAGCTGGTGAGCCTGGCGGCCGTGACCAACCTCATTCCTTACCTGACTGCACTCACCGGCTTGCTGGTGATCATGCACAAGGCTGGCGTCGCGCCCGGGGTGTACACGCGCAACGTGGTGGTGTTGCTGATTGCGGTAACTTACTCGCTGTACGCCCTGTATGCCTGCGGCAAGGATGCGGTGATGGGGGGCACCCTGGTGCTCGCCTTCGGCTACCTGCTCTATGGCTTCCTCGCCAAGCGTTTCGTTGACGCACCAGACGCTAGCCAAGCCAGGACCGGCAATGTTTAGGCATGCCAGACGGGACTGCACAGACATCTGTAAACGGGGAAACAGGACATGAACGCACCTTTTGCAAAAACCACCCGCTTGTTGCTAACCCTGATGTTCGCCGCGCTACCGATGGTGGCCGGCGCCAACACCCTGGAGCGCATACGCACCAGCAATACCTTTAACCTTGGCTACGTGCCGGACCTGGCGCCGTTCAGTGTCCAGGAAGGCGACAAGGCCAGCGGTTATGCCATCGATCTGTGCCTGAAGATCGCCGACAAACTCAAGAGTGAACTGGACCTGCCCGACCTGCAGGTGCACTACCTGCCCGTCACGGTGGCCGACGAGACCAGCGCGGTCAAACTGGGCAAGGTCGACATCCTCTGCACGCCGACCGCGCCTACCCTTGAGCGACGCAAGTCGGTCAGTTACTCGATCCCGGTGTACACCGCCGGGCTTTCGGTCCTGGTGCGCAAGGACGCCGCCGAACCATTGCTCAACGTACTCAACGGGCAGGTGGCCTACAGCGGTCCGACCTGGCGGGCTACGGTCAATCGCGGGCTCGCCAACAAGACCTTCAGTTCCATCGAGGGTGGTGTGACCGAAGACTGGATTCGCGTTCACATGCGCTTGCTCAACGTCATCGCTTCACTGGTGACTGTGCCCAGTGTTGAAGAAGGTGCAAGGCTGGTGGCCGAGCACAAGGCCGATGCCTTCTTCGCCGAACGCATACTGCTGAAGAACCAGGTGGCCAAAGGCGGCACCAACGATGACCTGATGGTCCTGGACCGCATCTTCGAGTACTCGCCGGTGGCCATGATCGTCGATCGCAATGACGAAGACTTTCGCCTGCTGGTCGATACGGCACTGAGCGAGGCTTATCGCCTCGGCTCCGTCGAGCAAGGCTACGACAAGTATCTGGGAGGAATCAGCGAGCCGCTCAGAAGACTGTTCCGGGTGTATGCCCTGCCCTGAGATCCATGATCCAGAGGTCACTTGCGGACCGCATCCGGACTCTTCTCTCCATGGGCAAGAGTCCGGATGGCAGCAAGCCGTGGCAATCATCGCTAGCGCTTGAGCCCCGGCAGCCAGGTGCAACCGGGGATCACTGACTGTCAGTATTTGATATCCCGAGCCGTATCGCGGTTGTCCTGCTTGGTGTCGCGCTTGTCCTGGCGGCAGTCGTTTCGGCTCTTTTCATCACCCTCTTTGCATTCTTCCTTGACCTCCCTGGCGGCATCGCGCCCTTCCTGCTTGGTATCGCGCGATTCCTGTCGTTGATCGGCCTGGTCGGTCGCGTAGGCCGGCAGCGATACCCCGTACACCCCAGCCGTGATGGCCAGTGTCGCCAGTGCAGTCATGTAAAGGCTGCGCATCATGATTTACTCCTGTTCAAGTGTACTCAATCACTCGATGTCCCCGTTCAATCGCACGAAACCCAAAACGATCATCCTGGGGGTGAGCTTTAACGATAGACGATGTAGGCCTCCCCACAAGGCCGGCAAGGTCGGGGGCCGTTGTGCTGGCTGACTGCCCGATGACCTGCAGGCGCAGGCCTGGATCTAGAGCATTTTCTCCAGGCCGACCTTGTCGCTGAGCCAGGCCTTGAAGCTGCGCCATTTGCCGCCGGGCTCCTTGTGCAAGGTATGCAGGCGCCCATCGTCTTCGGCGATCCAGACGATTTCGCCGTTTTCCAGGCGAGCCTGGTAACTCACGGACGGGTCCATGCCTTCCAGCGCCAGATCGCGCATGTAGCCGGCCAGTTCAGGGCTGTCGACCAGCACGCCGACTTCGGTGTTCCACAGTACCGAACGCGGGTCGAAATTGAAGGAGCCGATAAACACCTTCTGCTTGTCCAGGATCATGGCCTTGGTGTGCAGGCTGGAGTCCGAACCACCACTGAAGCCACGGGAAGAACCTCCGCTGGGGTCGTCCGGCTGCAGGCGCAACTCATAGAGCTTCACGCCATGTTCGAGCAAGGTCTTGCGATTCGGCGCATAGCCACCATGCACCGCCGGAACATCGGTGGCTTCCAGCGAGTTGGTCAACAGGCGCACATCGACGCCGGCATCGGCACGACCGGTGAGGTAACGCAAACCCTGCTGTTGCGGGACGAAATAGGCCGAGATCAGGATCAGGTCCTTGTTGACGCGATCAAGCTCCGGTCGCAGCTGCGTAGCCATCAACAGCGCACGGGCCGGTTCGCCGTCGGCCAGTACCTTGCTAGGGGCATCCCACATCGCCTTGCCATGGGCCCAGATCAATTCCTTGCGCCACTTCTCGAGCTGGGGTTTTGTGCGGTAGGTCATGAGATGGTTATACAGAGCCTGGTTCTCGATACGCGTGGACTGCAGCGATTGTTCCAGGCGCTGGCGGCTCTGTTGCAAGTCTTCGGCGGTTGGCTTGTTGAGCACGAAATCACTGATCTGCTGGCTCAGGGCGCTGTTCCAGTACTGATCGAAGCTGTGGCCCAACTGCTGCGCGACCGGACCTATGCACAGCAGGTCCATGTCGGTGAAGTTGCGATCGGGCTTGGCGTCGAAGTATTCGTCTCCCAGGTTGCGACCGCCAATGATGGCTGCGCTGTTGTCCGCCAGCCACAGCTTGTTGTGCATGCGCCGGTGCTGCTGGGAGAGGTTCAGCAGACGGCCCATGGTTCGGGTCGCGATGGTGCTGCGCCCCAGATGCAAGGGGTTGAAGACACGCACCTGGATGTTGGGGTGCACGGCCAGCGTCGCGATGACCTCTTCCTGACCGTCGCTGGCCGTGTCATCGAGCAGCATGCGGATCCTTACACCGCGATCGGCCGCCAGCAGCAACTCACGTACCAGTGCCCGGGTACTGAGGCCGTTATGTACGATGTAGTACTGCAGATCGATGCTTTTCTGCGCATTGCGGATCAACTCGGCGCGCGCGCGGAACGCTTCACTGCTGTTGGGCAACAGGCGAAAACCCGACCGCCCCTCATGCGGCGCGGCCTGGGCCTGGATCGAGCGCCCGAACGACGAATCGGTGGCGGGAAGCGCCTCGCTATAGTCGTGAGGCAAGCGCGCGGTGGCACAACCGGCGAGCAGCAGTGCGAGCAATATGGCGGGGAAGAACCGGGACATGGGCAAGGGGTTCGACCTGATAGGCACACTTTATTCCAGTAAAGCCCGGTTCAAGCGCAGCGTGTCGATATTTTCCGAAAACTCAACGCTGCCTGGTGACGTCCAGCGTCGTCGCCAACAAAGCCTCCAGCCCCATCGGCTTGGCAAAATAGTAACCCTGGGCCTGCTCTGCGCCCATTTCACGCAGCAATACCAGGGTTGCTTCATCCTCGACACCTTCAGCCACCACGCTGAGGTCCAGGGATTGGGCCATGCGCACAATCGCCCGGACGATCGCGCGACTGCGCGAACTGCTGGTCAGTTCGAAGATGAATGACTTGTCGATCTTCAGACCGTTGAAACGGTACTGATGCACATAGCTCAGGGATGAAAACCCGGTACCGAAGTCATCGAGTACCACCGACATGCCGTTGTCAGCCAATTGCTGCATGGTCAATCGGGCAATGGCCGGCTCCGCCACCAGCGCACCTTCGGTCAATTCCAGGCAAATCCGCGACGGCTCGACCCCGTGCTGGGCCAGGAGTGAAAGCACATCACCGGCGAAATCCGGACGGGTCATGCTGTAGCTGGAGCAGTTGACGTGCACAGGCGGCCAGTTGGCGTGTTCGGGTCGAGCGAGAATTGCGGCAATGCTGGCAAGCATGTACAGGTCCAGTCGACCGATCAGGCGCAAGCCCTCGACATCCGGCAGAAACTCGCCCGGCGCTATTACCCGGCCACCCAGCTGATGCCAGCGGATCAGTGCCTCCAGGGCCAATACTTCGCCGGTTTCGACGCTGACAATCGGCTGGAAATACGGCAGCAGTTCGTCCGTACGCTTGAGCGCGTTGCGCAAGGCCCCTTCCCGCTCGACCTGATCCGAGACTTCCCGGCGCACCTCCTGGTTGAACACCGCATAGCTGTCGCGTCCGGCACTCTTGACCCGGTACATGGCCGCGTCGGCATCGCGCAGCAAGTCGGCCGGTTCCTGATGAAACTGTGTGTCGGCGCTGACGATACCGATACTGCACGAGGAAAAAACTTCGTAGCCATTGATGAAAAACGGCAGGTCGAACGCCACCAGGATCCGCTCGGCGATTTCGATCATCACCTCCAGCGGCGCTTCGGGAGCGAGCACCGAAAACTCATCGCCGCCAAGACGCGCCAGCATGTCGGTATCGCGCAAGCAACCGCGTAAACGGTGGGCGGCCTGCATCAGCAGCAGGTCGCCAAAATGGTGACCAAGGCTGTCGTTGACCATCTTGAAACGGTCGAGGTCGATGAACATCACCGCCAGGTGCCCGCCTTCGCTGCCGAATCGAGACCAGGCGTGATTGAGGCGCTGTTGCAGGTAAGTACGATTGGGCAGCCCGGTCAGCGCATCGTGGGAGTTTTCGTGCTGCAACTTGGCATTGGCGTGATCGAGTTCGCGGGTGCGGCTCTGCACCCGGGCTTCGAGCTTTAGGTTGGCGGCATGAATCGCTTCGGCGGCGGTGCGACGCGACAGCGCCGTGTCAATGTGCCGGGACACGAACGTCAGCAGCTCCTGGTCGCGCAGGGTATAACGTACCTGCGAGGTATAGCTTTGCACCGCCAGCACCCCCCGCACCACATCGCCATCAAACAATGGAATGCCCAGCCAGGAATTGGACCGGACATACTCATCGGCCAGTTCGATTTCACTTTCTGCTGACAATCGCTCTGCTTTTGCGCGATCAATCAGGCAGGGGCGCCGCTGACGGATAACGTACTCGGTCAACCCCCGGCGGCCACGCCGTGCCGCAGGGCAGGTCGTCTGCCGCTCATCGACATAATAGGGGAAGGTCACTTCACCGCTCGCGTCATCGAACAGTGCGATATAGAAGTTGCGCGCGAACAGCAGCTCACCAACGATGCCATGCAAGGTTTGAAACAGCTCGGCCATGTCGCCGGGCTGGCTGGACAGTTCAGCAATCTGGAACAGCGCGCTCTGCAGATGCTCGGCGCGCTCGCGGTCTGTCACTTCCTGCCTCAATGCATTGTTGAGTGCCGAAAGCTCCAGGGTGCGACGTACCACTGTCGCTTCCAGGTCCTCGCGATGCAGAATCCGGTCCAGCGCCATGGCCACGTGGCGAGCCACCACCAGGAACAGCGCGCGGTCTTCGGCACTGTAGGTACGGGAAACGTCGTAGACCTGCATGGCCAACATGCCAAACACCTCATCGGAGGCGTTTTTCAACGGTGCGCCCATCCAGAATTCGGGACGATCACCCACGCAGTAGAAGCGCTGCTGGGCCTGAGCCTCGAGAATCCCGGCGGAGTCGATGAGCAACGGCTGGCCAGAGGTCAACACCTGCCCGGTCAATGACAGGTGCGAAGGGTCAAGGAATTCATAGTGCTGGGACTCGACGGCATCAACGTCGATGATGTCGACGTAGTACGGGTAATCAATCTTGCCGGTGTGGGGGTCGTACAGCGCGAGATAGAAGTTCTCGGCATCGATCAGGCTGGCGAGCAACTGGTGAACCCCCACCAGGAACACCGATCGGTCGCGGGTCGAGCTGGCCAGATAGGTAATTTCGTACAACACACGCTGAGTGATCTGCGCACGGGCAAGGGTATTAGTCTGGACTTCAATGCTCAACTGCCGGGAAAACTCGGCGAGCGCCGGATCTGCAGCATCCTTGAGTGGAGCAAGTAGCCAACCGAGCTCACTTTCGCCCTTGCCGGTGGGCCAGCGGTGCAAGCACCGGCTCTGGCAAAAGGCGTCGAACTCTTCATTGGCAACGCTTGACGGCCACGGCAAACCCGGGTCGCCCTGCCCCACCAGGTTCATTAGCTCACCCGCGCGGTAAACCGCCCACGCGGTGGTAGGGACCCAGTTTCGCGCCGAGTCCAGCAATTGTTCGATCATGCCGCTGTTGCCCGCGTAGGCCATGCCGACAGAATCCGGGTTTACATTGGGTTTAGAGGAAATAACTTCGCGGGAGTTCGTTTGTCGCAGGGAGTCGGTCAATGGAGGAAAACTCATCAGCGCTCCCTGAGCCCAAAATGGCGATGCTTACTTATTCAATGGTGGCGCAATGCCTTCATTCTACCCATTTAAAGCTAATAGAAGTTTTTTTCAATAGTTTTGCGCAATCAAGACCACGACCTACCGGTATGAATCTAGACGATTATCTGGCCAGCAAAACAAAAAAGCACCCGAGGTGCTTTTTTGTCAGCGCGATCACTTCGCTGACGCCACCACAGCAGCTCGCGCCTTGTGCAGTTTTTTATAGCTGTCGATCAGCCGCAGGTGCCTGTCGAGCCCTTCCAGCTTCATGCTCGTAGGCGTCAAGCCGTAGAAACGCACGCTGCCGTCCACTGAGCCGATCGCAGCGTCTATCCGCTCATTGCCAAACATCCGGCGGAAATTGACTTCGTAATCGTCCAGTTCCAGATCGTCGTCCAGTTGCACTTCCAGCACCACGTTCAAGGCCTGGTAGAACAACCCGCGCTCCACCGTGTTGTCGTTGTACTGCAAGAAGGCTTCAACCAGGTCTTTGGCCTTTTCAAACTTCTGCAAGGCAACGTAGATCAGCAGCTTCAGTTCCAGAATCGTCAACTTGCCCCAGGGCGTATTGTCGTCAAATTCGATGCCGATCAAGGTGGTGATGTCGGTGTAGTCGTCCAGCTCACTGTCTTCCAGACGCTTGGCCAGTGTTCTGAGCCCCACTTTGCTCAAACTGTGCAGATTGAGAATGTCGGCGCGGAACAACAGTGCCTTGTTGGTGTTGTCCCAGATCAGATCGTCGATCGGATAAATTTCCGAGTAATCGGGAACCAGAATACGACAGGCCGTTGCACCGATGTGCTCGTACACGGCCATGTACACTTCCTTGCCCATGTCTTCGAGAATGCCGAACAAGGTCGCGGCTTCCTCGGCATTGGAGTTTTCTCCCTTGCCGGAAAAATCCCACTCGACGAATTCATAATCGGAAGTCGCACTGAAGAAGCGCCACGACACGACACCGCTGGAATCGATGAAGTGTTCAACAAAGTTATTCGGCTCGGTTACCGCGTGCCCCTCAAAGGTTGGCGCAGGCAGATCGTTCAGGCCTTCGAAACTGCGGCCCTGGAGCAACTCGGTCAGACTGCGCTCCAGCGCCACCTCAAAGCTTGGGTGCGCGCCGAACGAGGCAAATACACCGCCGGTGCGCGGGTTCATCAAGGTCACGCACATCACCGGGAACTCGCCACCGAGTGACGCATCCTTGACCAGCACCGGGAAGCCCTGCTCTTCCAGCCCCTGGATACCGGCCAGAATGCCCGGATATTTCGCCAATACTTCCTGAGGCACATCAGGCAGTGCCATTTCACCTTCGAGAATTTCGCGTTTTACCGCGCGCTCGAAAATCTCCGACAGACATTGCACCTGCGCTTCAGCCAGGGTGTTACCGGCACTCATGCCGTTGCTCAGGTACAGGTTTTCGATCAGGTTGGAGGGGAAATACACCACCTCGCCGTCGGACTGGCGCACATAGGGCAGCGAACAGATGCCGCGTTGGGTATTGCCTGAGTTGGTGTCGTACAGATGGGAGCCTCGCAGCTCGCCATCGCGGTTATAGATGTCCAGGCAGTACGGGTCGAGTATTTCAACCGGCAGCGCATCGCCAGCGCCTGGCTTGAACCAGCGCTCGTCCGGGTAATGCACAAACGCCGCGTTGGCGATCTCTTCGCCCCAGAACTGATCGTTGTAGAAGAAGTTGCAATTGAGGCGTTCGATGAACTCGCCCAGGGCCGAGGCCAATGCGCCTTCCTTGGTCGCGCCCTTGCCATTGGTAAAACACATCGGCGAGTGCGCATCGCGGATATGCAGCGACCATACGTTGGGCACGATATTGCGCCATGAAGCGATTTCGATCTTCATGCCCAGGTCGGCCAGAATGCCCGACATATTGGCGATGGTCTGCTCCAGCGGCAGATCCTTGCCCATGATGTACGTGCCTGCATCCGAAGCCGGGTTCGGCATCAGCAATGCCTGGGCATCGGCGTCCAGGTTTTCCACTTCCTCGATCACAAACTCCGGCCCGGTCTGCACGACCTTTTTTACCGTGCAACGGTCGATGGAACGCAGAATGCCCTGGCGGTCCTTGGCCGAGATATCCGCCGGCAACTCGACCTGAATCTTGAAAATCTGGTTGTAGCGGTTTTCCGGGTCGACAATGTTGTTCTGCGACAGGCGGATGTTTTCCGTTGGGATATTGCGGGTGTCGCAGTACAACTTCACAAAATAAGCCGCGCACAGAGCCGATGAGGCCAGGAAGTAGTCGAACGGACCCGGTGCCGAGCCATCGCCCTTATAGCGAATAGGTTGATCGGCCACCACCGTGAAGTCATCGAACTTGGCTTCAAGTCGGAGGTTGTCGAGAAAGTTGACCTTGATTTCCATGCGGGATTACCAGAATAACGAGCTAAGCGAATTGGCCGCCATTATCCGGCTTTTCATCCTGAAGTCTTGTCTTTCAGTGAGAAAAAGGGCCGCCATCGCCCTGTTGCGACGCACAGGGGCTAAGCTTTGCAATGGCAAAGTCTCTCAAGGAGAACGCCATGAGCGCCGCCCCGCTGTGCGAACTCGATGCCGCTCTGCCAGGTTTGGCCCGCAAGATTCGCGTGCTCGACGCCCTTTCCTGGCCCGATGGTGTCGAGCAGGCATTCCTGGCCCATTGGCGCGCCGGCAAACCACAGTTGCCCGCTGTAGAACTGCACCCGCGCGAGCACAGCGCCGACATCGCCGCCCTGGAATCCTTCATCGATCGCTGCGATGTGGGACATCCGGCCGCAAACTACCTCGCCATGACCGCACGCAGCTATGCCACGGCCGCACGCATGCTGGGCGCCATTGGAACGCCCGCTTTCACTCAATATTCCCAAGCCTTGTACCGACGCCCGGATTTCATTTACCCGAGCCTCAATCTGAGCATGCTCGACGCGGCAGAATTTTTCCTCAAGACCACCGACGCACTCCTGGGCGGTGCGCGGATTCCACCGAGCCCGGCCGACATTCCGGCTCAGGACTTCGCGGCCTGGATGCAGCCGGAACTGGACGCTTTCTTTGGCCCCGGTCAGGTAACTGTGGTGCTTGATACGACCCTGGCCGCCAAAGCCATCGCCGGGTCGAGCCGCATCCGTTTGCGTGCCAACGCCCTGTTTTGCGAACTGGACAAAAACCAGCTCTTGCAACATGAGGCCTTTGTGCACGTCGCCACTGCACAAAACGGAGCTCTGCAACCCAATCTTAAAAGCCTCGGCCTGGGGGCGCCACGCACCACCCAGACCCAGGAAGGCATTGCCACCCTGGCCGAATTGTTTACCGCCAGCATGGACATCAACCGCCTGCGGCGCCTGGCCCTGCGCGTGGTCGCGGTAAAACAGGCGCTCGATGGCGCCGATTTCATCGAGGTCTTCGAAGGTTTCCTGGCCGCTGGTCAGTCACAGGAGGAGTCCTTCCGCTCGAGCCAAAGGATTTTCCGCGGTGCGTCCCTGCATGGAGGCTCGGCGTTCACCAAGGACGCCGCCTACCTGACAGGATTGCTCGGCGTGCATACCCTGCTGCGTATCGCCATCCGCGACAACCGCCCGGAACTGGTAAGCCATCTGTTTGCCGGGCGCCTGAGCCTTGGGGACACCGTACGCCTGGCTCCGCTTTTCGACTCCGGATGGCTCAAGGGTCCGGTCTATCAGCCGGCCTGGGCCTCTGACCTGCGGCGTCTGGCCGCCAATCTGGCCTTCTCTGCCTTCATCTCCCGGATCAAGCTGGATGTGCTTGATCTGAAGGTACTCATGGCGTTCGCCGATGAGCATGAAGACGATGCCAGTGCCTGATCTGCACCTGGATGATCGGGATACCCCAAGCGTGTGAAGCTTGTAAGTCATCTGCCCTGATAGGCATTTACGCTTTTGTTTAATAGTTATTGAGGGTTTTTGATTCGGATTCTCCAGCCGCTGCGGCGAGCATCCGCCCCGCATATGACCGACGTGCAAGCGCAAGTTTTGCGTAGCTCGGGTCGGTACCGGGGCCAGGTTGGAACCTGAATGACAACTTTCATAACTAGAGAACAGAACACATGACCATGTCGAATAAATGGATGGCGGGTATTGCCCTGAGCTGCGTGTTTCAGGTCGGTTGTGTTTCGAAGGTAACGGAACAAGAACAGTATTCCGGCTTCCTGGCCAACTACCAGGGCCTGGAAGAGCAAACCACCCCGTCTGAACAGAAGGTGCTGCGCTGGGTAGCCCCGGGGTTTGATCCCAAAGCCTACTCCACTGTCGTGTTCAACCAGGTAGACCTGTACCCGGCGCCGAAAGCGACCGAACGCGTTAACCTCAAAACCCTGCAAGATGTGCAGACCATGGCCAGCAACAGTGTCAAAAACGCCGTTGCCCCCTCCTACAAGATCGTCCCGAATGCCCAGCAAGCACCGGCCCATTCACGGACATTGATCCTGAACGCGGCGATCACCGAAGTCGGCGCCAACAACGAAGGCATGCATTGGTATGAGGCGGTACCCATCGCCGCTATCGTCGGTGCCACCCAGGCTGCCACCGGTCATCGCGATCAGACTGCCGAGTTGTATATCGAAGCCGACCTGATCGATGCCAAAACCGGTCTGCCGGTAGCCAAGGTGGTACGCAAGGTCTTCGGCGAGACATTGAAAAATGCCAGCCAGCCAATCGCTGCCAATGATTTCAAGGCCGCACTCAACGGCATGAGCAAAGATATGCAGGCGATGCTTAACAAACAGTAACAACTGCAGGATACCCCATCACAACCGTTCAATTGCCTGTCATCCATTGTCATGGGATGGCATCACGGGCAGACGGGGCATGGGGTTTCACAATGGCTATTTTGCTACACCTGCCTGATCAAATCGTCATGCCACGCAATTGCGCCTGACGGGAGTCCGACTTGATGAAAATTCTGACCTTTACCTTACCGGCCGTGCTAGTGCTCGCAAGCACCAGTGCGTTGGCGGTGACCGTCGTTCCACTCAAAAACCAGAGTTCCCAGACGATCCAGCAAGACACCAGCGCCTGCCAATCACAGGCCAATGCTCAGTTCCCGATTCAGACACCAGCGCCAACGGGCGGCCGGGTCAAAGGCGCTACCGCGGCCGCCGTCGCCGGGGCCGTTGCCGCTGAGTCCCGGGGCCGTCAACATGACAATTTCTATGACCAGGTCGACGACGATATCAAGCAAGACTATCGCCAGAACCGTGCGCGCAGTGCCGCGGCGGCCGGCACGGTTGTCGGTGCTTCAAGACAACGTCAGGAGCGCAGAGAGAACACGGGCGCCACCGAGCAAAACATCACCGCCAACAACTCCGTTTACAGCAGTTGCCTGCAACAGCGCGGCTATAACGTTCTGCCTTGAGCCCGCCGCTTTTTGGCACCGTGAAGGCAACATCGACGCCTGTCTTAACCTTCACGCCTTCGAGCCTCGAACGCGACTAGACCGGCCACGGCCAGTAGCTCGGCAAATACGAATCAGTTCTGCCGGCAGCCGCGCTTGCGGCCCTGTCTCATGCGCCCCGGCGCCCTTGCTCGCACTTTTCGGATAGCGTAAATCACGCTTAGCGGGCATCATTACTGCCCCCGATTGAAACCCCGTGGATTACCCTTGCTTGATTCCAGTGAGATTTTTGATGGGCTGTCCCAGCATCATCTAATGGCTCCTTCTGCACCTTGCGCACTTGCCCGCACACGGCTATTCATCTCCGCCGACCAGAATGCATAGCGGTAACTCCAGCCCATCGCATCGTCTCGACACTCAGCCAGAAACACCTGAACGGAGGACTCCCATGCGCTACGCCTTCAAGTTGAAAAATGGTGCCATGGCCCTTTTCGACCCAGACACCGCTTTGCTTTCCATCACGTCACCCCATGGCGATGTACAAAGCTCCACGATAGGCCGAGCTGAATCGCGTCTATTGGACCTGCTGCTCAAGGAGCCCGGCCAGACCAAAAGCCGTGAGGAGATCATCGACTACACCTGGAATGACCGCGTCGTCGCCTCCGGAAGTTTGAACCAGGCCGTCTTCTCCCTTAGAAACATACTCAATGACAGCCGGGATCACGAGATTCTGATGACGGTTCCTCGTAGAGGCTATTGCTTCAATCGTCACTACGTTGTGGATACACCAACTGACTTGCCGATGCCTGCGGATAAAACGGAACAACCGGTTGCGCCCGTCGTCGAGGAAGTTGTACCCACCGCTACCGGCGATGTCTTGTTGCCTGAAGAAAAGCCCGCGAAGTCAACTTACATTACAAAGATTCAGTCCCTGGGCTATGTCTTGACCCTGGGCGTGTGCGCCTTCACCGGTTTCCACTCGGGCTTCGATACACCGAAAATCGAAATTGCCAGCCTTAAACAAAACGAACTGGTCATCCATGCGGTCGCACACAGCGTGACTGAGGCTGAATCACTGCGTGATCTTACGGCGCAACAGGTGCAACAGTCCTCACCCAATCTGAAAGGCGAAGTCTGGCTGAATCTGTTTAAATCAAACTATTCCGTTTCTTGCATTCGCCCGGACATGAGCACCGCAAACCTGCAATTGAATAGCGATCAAAAAGACCTTGCCTTGATGATTCGCCAATGTATGGAAGCAACGATATGAAGCCAGGCATACCTTCAATGGCTCACTGGGTAGTGCTGGGCATTATCAACGCTGCCTGTATTTTTTCATTGATCTATTCGCCATCCTATTACATGGAAAATACGAGCTACCAGACAATCACCCGGCAGTGGCTCGAAGATTTGAATCAGCTCAACACTGAAGAATATTTGACCATCGGACATGGCCGACTGACACAAACAACGCTGGAAAGCCTGAACGGAAAAATCCGTAACGCGACTATTTCCGCGGATGTGATCCGGGAAAGCAATCATCACGTTCAGATAAAAATCAGTAACGTCAGGCTGAGTCAGGATAACGAATTGTTCGCCATAGAAAAGACACCCGACCTCTTTTTCAGACGCCAGTACGTTCTGCAGGAAGGCGCTGTTCTGAACTATGAACTGATTCCAACCAACAATAAAAACGCAGTATGTTTTTATGTCCACGAATTGGGTCGCTTGCGCTGCATGAACCATTGAGCCTTCGCTGGCCGATGACGTCACGCCCAGCCTGATCCAGGCCCCAGGAGTCGACGAGCGCTGCCTCCCTGATGCCGATTCGACAAGAAAATAATAATTACTAATTTGAATCAGACGCCCCCGCCTTCCAAAGTCGCCCCCCTATAGCTTTCGGAGCCGCGCTGCCGTCAATCGGTACGAGGCCGGCTCCACGCTTTCAACAATCATGATGCCTGTTGACGCCATGTTTGAGCTTCATGGTTCATCCGAGACAGCATCTCCTGGGGGGTCAGGTGAAAACACAAATTTGCGAGCCATCATGCCTATGATGTGCAGAGTCCTGGCAGCGTTAACGCTCGCGGTGCTGCCCTTTCATTCGATGGCGCACAACGAACACTCGATCGGCAGCACGGAAATCGAATTCTACGAAATAGAATTGAGTCCGAATGAAAAGCTGAAGATGTCGCACCTGAAAATCTACTCCGAAAACGAACTCCATGACGACGAAGGGGTCGTTGATGACGACCTCCCTTTGCCACCACAGAATACTGCCGACGAAAGCGACTTTTCATTCATTGCACTTTGATGATGATTTTTGCCTGGCAGCCTGCGTTGTCATCCAGGGCGAAACTACTCCTTGCGTGACCAGCCAACAGCCTGCCCATTTGATTTTCGAAAATATGACTTTTTGACTTCTATACGCATCGTGGGAGCGAGAACATCTTCGAACCAAGCCGTGACAGCAAAGCGGCCGACACTTTGCTCTGACTGATAAATCATTAATAAGGAAAGCACGTCATGCAGCTGAAAAATATCGCAACCGCAACCTTTGGTGTATTGCTTTCGGTCAAGGCGATGGCCTATGACAAAGAGCCTTGCAATGTCGAACAGACCCGTATTGCAAGTAGCAAAAAGACCCTGAGCGACGAACAGAAGAGCTATAAAATTTGCACTGACTATCGTGCCAATGATCTTGCCGCCTTTAATGCTGCTGCTTTGGGTTCACAACAGTCGGCCATCTTTGGCTCGCGCATCGCACCGAGCAAGCTTGAAAGCCTGTTGGATATACCATTGAACGATGCCTATGTTTTTTCAGCTGAGCTGGAGCTGACGCCGGAGTCTTCCATTTCCACCCCTGAGAAAAACAACACCAGTGTCGAGGTCAACTCAGGGACCGTTGCGTCATAGTCGATTCCTGAATTCACAAGCAACTTCTCCGCCTTTGACAGACATTGCCTGGCACTTACCATTTAGCTGAAGAGCGTTCAACTCCATGAGCATCCCTGACGAAGTCTTTCATATAACTTCTACTCCCGAGCAAAACGCCAATAGAAAAATTGGCCGGTGGGAAGTCAGCCTCACGCCATCAGAGCAAGAAGCAAGCATTCGACAACATAAACTGATCCATAGCCCCAGGATCCAGTGCAGTCGACTGGAGTTCGACTCTGCTGTCACCCTGATCAGCTCGGTTCCCCATGGCTGCGTGACCGTTGCCATCTCACAGGCTACCGTGGGCCGTCCTACCGTAAACAATCATGAGTTGCGTCCCAACGAAATCATCGTGCTGTATAGCGACGAGCCGGTGCACTACACCTGCGAGCCAAATGAAACGCTTTTTACCCTGACTACCACTTTAGAACATTACCAACAGTGCCTCGAAAACCACTCGACCTTCGATATACTGGCACATCGAAAGGAACATCGTTTTCAGTCTGCTAACTTCGGTTTGATGCAATCTGCCATTCAGGCCATCAGCGCCTACTCCGTCGACGCCAAAACCCCTTCAGCAGAATCGCGCAGCAGTGAGCAAGTTTTAGCGCTGGAAAGCGCGCTGCTGATTGCGCTACTCAGGGCACTGAAACCTGTTGGCCGCTCTGCGCTTAAAGTGCCGACGAGAAGAAAGGTTGCGATAGAGGCCATCGAGTTCATCCACAAGAATATTAAAAAGGCGCTTTGCATGAAGGCGCTGGTAAAACACCTGGAAACCTCGACTCGCACCTTGCACCACGGTTTCGTCGAGACATTCGGAATATCGCCGATTGCGTATATTCGAAATCTCAGGCTCGCCAATGTGCGTCGGGACTTGATCCGCAACACCTGGCCAACGGTGACCGAAACGGCGATGTACTGGAACTTCCAGCATCTGAGCCGGTTCTCCAAGGCCTATCAGGATGCTTATGGCGAGATACCTTCGGAAACGGCCCGGCGCAGCTCTGCAAAACCGGCATTGCCGCGACGTTGAATCTTGATATGGCGAAGCGTCGTCATTGGCAATAAAGCGTAATACCCACCAGGCCCGCTGCCTGGGCAGGATCGCACGCGCCGCATTTGACAGGCCTTCAAGCGGCGCAAGGCGCGAAAATGACAATCAATGATTTCCGTCCGCCAAGCTCAATTGCCAGGATTGGCCATTTCTTGATCAAGGGACCAAGCATGCGCTACCGATTGAATTCACTGCCGCTCAAACAGAAAGTCATCTTTTGTCTTGCAGCCTATTTATTTGGCGTCGCATTGGCCTGGTTGATTGACTACTACTGACCCCGCCCTGTTTTCCTCAGGACCGCCCCGCCCGGTGAGTCAATCTGTTTTCGGAGCTACTTATGATTGCAGCGTATAAAGCCTTGATCAAAAGGTACGCGCTCGCTTTATGTGCAAGTGCTGCGGTCGGTACCTTCGCATGGTTTTGTGCCGGGAGTCTCGCCAAATATCGTATTGAACAGCGCCTGACTACCATCCATGAGGAGTTGCGCGCAGCTCAAGTCGAACCCAATACGCAAATAGATAAAGTTATGCGCTCGCTGGGTAGTTTCGATCGTTCAGGCGAGCAATGCTCCGCCGGGCAATATGCACACATTGCCGATCTGGTGAAAAACTACAGGTTTATTTACCAGGCTGCAGTCCAGCTCGACAATGGCAAGATCTGTTCATCCTACGGACGTGAAATTTCATCGGTATCAATAGGCAGCGCTAGCAGCCGGACCTCGATTAAAGGCCGATCCTATGAAGTCAGTTCCGGCCAGGACGTCACCGCAGATCAGGACTTCATCATCGTATCGGAGCAGTCAATCTACGTCTGGATCAACAGGAAAATCCTTCTGGACAACTTGAATATCCCGCAAGGTGTGCAATTGGAGTTGCGCGGTCCAGATGGTGTGAGTTCCGTTACTCCAGTGGGCCGAGGGCCCCTGAATCTGCAAGCACTGCCTCCCGTGGGCAAACTCGGTACTTCACCGGACAAGGTCTATGTGGCCTTTGCGGGTAATCGCGATGAACTGACCTCTGTCATTTCAATGCCTCTGAGCGACCTGACAGCGCTCAGATGGAAGCTATTCTTTGGCCTGGTCCTCATGTTCGGGGTACTGCTCTTCATCGCCTGGAAGACCCAAAGGTATTGCACCTCCACTGCCGTTCGACTGCGCAAGGCCATAAGGGCGAACCAACTGGCGGTTCACTACCAACCTATCGTCAATTTGTGCACCGGAGACCTGGTCGGCGCCGAAGCGCTGTCGCGTTGGCGCTTTAAAGGCGTCAGCGTCCCGGCGGATGTCTTCATCGTGGCGGCGGAGCAGTCCGACTTGATCCGCGAACTTACGCGCTCGGTCATACGCCAGGTTGCGGAGGATTACAGCACCTATCTCTGGGCGTGCAAGAACTTCTACGTCACGGTCAATATTTCCGCCCAAGACATTCAAGATCAAACCTTTGCGGACTTTGTCGCCAGCATCATCGCCACGTACAACATGCCGGCCTCAGCCATCGTCTTTGAAGTCACCGAACGAGCCTTGCTGGACCAGAAAAGCGCAGCGATTCAATTGCACAGGCTTCGAGCGTGCGGGCATCGCATTGCCATCGACGATTTTGGTACTGGCTATTCCAGTCTCTCGCTCATCGAATCAGTGCCTGTCGACATACTGAAAATAGACCGCTCATTCATCGCGCACGAGAAGATCGCTGGCAAGGATGCCCTGTGGCGCCACATTGCCAAAATTGCCCAGGCGCTGAAGCTCAAGGTCGTCGCCGAAGGCGTTGAAACCAGGCAGCAACTGCCGCACCTGGCTTCAGAGGGTGTGCTACTGGCTCAAGGGTGGCTGTTTTCCAAAGAGCTCTCTGTGCAGGCATTGGCCAGGCGGCATTTTCAGCCCCCCATGAACGTCGATCCTTACGCTGAATGAAGTGAATCAAAAATATCAATCAATGATTTTTATCAGTCCTGGCGTTCACTCAAATTCTTGGCAAACACCCCTAACAATCGACAACCCGTAGAAGGACCCTGCCTCAAATGCTATTAAGAAACCTTGGCTTCGTTTCACTGCTTTCGTTACTGTCTTTTCAAGCGATTGCAGATGACAGAGGCCTGTATCTTGGCGCCGGTGTTACCAGCATTGAAACCGACGAATCCCAGCTCAGTGATGAAGACAACAGCTATAAGGTTTTTGCCGGCTATCGTCTCAACAGCTATCTGGCGTTCGAAGGCGCCTACGTTGATCTGGGCCAGTTCGAAGACAAGGACCTGGACTTTGATGGCAAGTCCGTCCAGGCCGCGGCCCATCTCGGCTTTCCCCTGGGAGATCGGGTGCGACTCTTTGGCAGCGTCGGTGCGCACGCCTGGGATAGCGATGGCAATGCCAACGATGACGACACCGGCGTGGATCTGACCTACGGTGCGGGCGTTGAATTTGATGTGTTTCGCAACATCGGCATCCGTGCTGAATACGAAGTGCTGGAGGTCGGCGACATCGACCTGAATCAGACAACTGCCTCTGCTTATATTCTCTTCTAAGCCCCGCTTGCATCGAGCGGCCGTGCCGGTTGCTCGATGCAAGATCTGATCATCCCTCCCCTCCTTGCGCTTTATCACTGGTGCAGACGTGAGCAAACTGCTGATCGTCGACGACGATGTGGAAATCCTGTCCCTGCTGAAAAAATTCTTCGTTCAGCACGGCTATGAGGTGCAAGTAGCCCCTCATGGCGAGGCCATGTGGGCGGCAATCGCGCAAGATCGTCCGGACACCATCATCCTCGACCTGATGCTGCCCGGTGAAGGCGGCCTGAGCCTCTGCCAGAAAGTACGGGCAAGAACAGCGATCCCCATCATCATGCTGAGCGCCATGGCCGAGCTGAGCGATCGCGTTGTCGGCCTGGAAATGGGTGCGGACGATTACCTGACCAAGCCATTCGCCCCCAGGGAGCTGCTCGCGCGTTTGCGCGCCGTTCAACGTCGCGCCGGTGAACAGAAAAGCCAAGGCGGAGAATTGACTCGGCCTGTCATCGCTTTTGCAGGTTGGCACCTGGACATTACCTGCCGTGAGTTGCGCTCACCCGAACAGGTAATGATTGCGCTGTCCGCAGGAGAGTTCGACTTGCTGGTGGTCTTTCTCGAACACCCCCAGCGCATCCTCACCCGCGAACAACTGATCGACCTGACCCACGGCCGGGACCACGATGCCTACGATCGCAGCATCGACGTGCAGGTCAGCCGGCTGCGGCGCAAGATCGAACCGGACAGCAAGCGCCCGGACCTGATCCGTACCGTGCGCAATGGAGGCTATATGTTCACCGCCAGGGTTACCCATTCGTGATCAGCCGGATGTTGGGGCGCGACTCCCTCAGGCGACGGATTGCCCTGACCATCGTCGTGGCAATGCTGATATCGCTGGTGCTCAATGCGCTATTCATTCAGGTGACCGGCACCTGGGCTCGTCCATCCATCGAGCCTGCTGGCCTGCTGGACCAGATAGCAGCGGCTGCCCGGGTGATCACCCCGGGGCTGATCGCCGCCTTGCTGGTCGCCTGGGTTGCCACCCGCCAACTGGCCAGACCATTGCAGGGTCTTGCCAGTGCCGCAAGGCGCTTCGGCGCAGATTTCAGCGCACCACCAGTCGCAATGGAGGGCCCACTGGAGATACGCCAGGCAATCATGGCGTTCAACGCCATGCAGGCGCAGACCCAGCACTACATCGCGCAACGCACCCACATGCTCGCGGCCATCTCCCATGACTTGCGTGCGCCTTTGACCCGATTGCGCCTGCGCTGCGAATTTATTGAGGATCCAGACCAGCAGCGCAAACTGATCAGCGACGTCCAGGAGATGCAATCGATGATCAACGGCGCCCTGGCTTTTTTTCGCGACGACTTTCAGCGCGAGCAATCCACTGCATTCGATTTGTCGCAGTTGCTGCAAAACATCATCGATGACTACGCAGAACAGGACATCGTCATCGATTTCACCGGCCCCCCACAGCTGGTGTATGACGGCCGCCCCCTGGGCATCAAACGCGTGATCGTCAACCTGCTGGAAAACGCTGTGAAGTATGGGCAGCATCCCCATACCACGCTCAGTTGTGACGACCATGGGGTCTGCATCGAAGTCAGCGACGAGGGGCCGGGTATTCCCGAAGCGGCACTGCAACGGGTGTTCGATCCGTTCTTTCGCCTCGAGTCGCCACACAACCGTGACACCGCCGGGGTCGGGCTTGGGCTCTCGGCAGCGCGGGGGATCGTTTGCGAGCTGGGCGGGAACCTGGTTTTGCACAATCGCAAGGGTGAAGGATTGGTGGCGCGGGTTGAGTTACCTTACAAAGGTCAGGATCAGGCCAGATAATGGAGAAGACAGCGCGGCGCACGATAATCGATTTATTCTTTCGATCCACGTCCGGGCAACGAACCCTGCCCTTGCCCAGTGGTCACAACAGGTGATGGCATCGCGCCTGTTCAATGGCATTGGGCCTGTTTCACTCAAGTGCGATGCTTGCAATCCTCAATTTCAGGGTGCGCCGGATAACTTCATCAGGCTCGGTTCCTGCCTCACTCAGGCACTGCCTGCTGATCCCATCCACTGCTCCCTTATCGGAGTACGGAAATGAATCAATCAATGCGCTACTTCCTGTCGTTCTTCCTCGCCGTCGCAACATTGGCATCGGCCAGCCTCCTCAATACCGCCGGCGCGGCCACGGCCGAAGATCTGAATGCTGACTCCAAACAAGCCTTGCAAGGTCTCTTCAAAGCCAATCCAGCTGCTGAAAACATCGCACGCCAGGCCAAGGCAGTGCTCGTCTTCCCGAAAATCATCAAGGCGGGCCTGGTATTCGGCGGCAGCTATGGTGAAGGCGTACTGATGAAAGGCACCCAGGTTGTCGATTATTACAACTCCGTCAGCGGATCCTGGGGTCTGCAGGCTGGCGCCCAGTCATATGGCTATGCGGTTTTTCTGATGTCCGACAAAGCTGTGAAATACGTAGCTGAAACCAAGGGCTGGGAAATCGGTGTCGGGCCAACGGTTGTTGTAGTCGATGAAGGGGTGTCGAAGAATCTCTCCAGCTCGACGCTCAAAGAAGATGCGTACGCCTTCATCTTCGACCAGCAAGGGTTAATGGCCGGGGTCAGCATCGAAGGGACGAAAATTTCCCTGATCAAACGCTAGTACCTTCCGCCTGGCTGGGCATCGGACGAGTGATGGCGGCCGATGCCAGCGCCCTGCTACATCACTCTGTCCTTCACAGTCTTCATCCCCACCCGTGAGCCTCTTCGATAAAGTGCAGCACCGCGCTTGAACGCTCGTCGATCCTGGAAATCAGCGACAACTCACTGACCATCTCCGGTTGAGCCAGGGGTACAATGCGTATGCCCGGCATGCTCAGGCGTGTCATTGTTTCAGGCACGATGCTCAGGCCAATGCCCGCTGCAACCAATCCGGGAATACTCATCAGCGACGGCACGTACATGATGTTCTTCGGATGCAATTGATTCTGGCGACAGGCCTGAAGCGTGTGCGAGGTCAGCCCGATACCCGAGGTGTCCTGCAGGAAAACGAACTTCTCGTGGCGCAACATCGCCAGTTCTCCGGCAAAAGTCTCGGCCAGTTCATGGTTGTCCGGCATGAGCAGCACAAGATTGGATTGACTGAAATGATGGGTGCGCAAACGGTCTGGCAGGTGATCCTTGAATACCCGCGCGAAGGCCAGATCAAGCTTGTGGTCGAGCAGCATGTCGAACTGCGCACGAATACCGGCATCCACCAGCGTCACTTTGACTTCGGGAAAGGTGCTGAAGTAATGCCGGAGTAATTGCGGCAAATTGGCCTCGAACAACGCCGAGTGATAGCCGATGTTGATTTCGCCGACTTCCCCGCGCCGGGCACGCCGCGCGGCGGCGGTTGCCAGCTCGCTGGACTCGATGGACTGCCGCGCATGGGGCAGGAACGCCTCGCCGGCAGCGGTCAACGCCACTCCACGGTTTTCCCGCCGGAACAGCGCCAGCCCCAACTCGGATTCGAGCGTGCGCATCAATTGGCTCAGCGCCGGCTGCGCAATGCCCAGTTGCTCGGCGGCGCGGCTGAAGTGCTGCAGGTCGGCGGCTACCACAAAGGCTTTCAGGTGACGCAGTTCCATATTCCTCCACTCATAAGGCTGGCTTATCTATTTGTCTGGATTTCGATAATTATTCTGCAGGCAGTATCGGTTAACGTCTACTCACTTCGACGTTTCCTGCTGGCGCCCTAGCCCGGACTGGATCGTAGGGGCACCCCATAACCATAAAAAACATGACGAGCACCTCAATGAGCACAACCAGTCACGAGACTCCTGATTTGCGCATGCCTCGCAAAGCGGTGACCGCCGCGACCATTGGCACCGCCCTGGAATGGTTTGACTTCACCCTGTATGGCGCCGTGTCGGCGACCATTCTGCCCAAGCTGTTTTTCCCGGCGATGGAACCGACTGCCGGCCTGCTCGCTTCCCTGGCGACCTTCGGCGTGGGCCTTGCGGCACGGCCTTTGGGCGCCATTACCTGCGGTTACCTTGGCGATAAACTCGGGCGCCGCAACCTGATGCTGGCCACCGTGAGCATGATGGGCCTGGCGTCGGTATTGATGGGCTTGTTGCCTACCTATGCTCAGGTTGGCATCCTGGCACCGATTCTTCTGGTACTGCTGCGCATCATCCAGGGCTTTGCTCTGGGTGGTGAGTCCACCGGGGCGCAACTGATGGCGCTGGAGCACGCAACCCCAGATCGTCGCGGGCGTTATTCGGGCATGCTCGGCTTGTGCTCACCACTGAGTCAGATATTGGCCAACGGCGTGTTGATGGGCCTGGCAGCGACACTCTCAAGCGAGCAGTTCGAAAGCTTCGGCTGGCGAATTCCGTTCCTCATGAGCTTTGTGCTGGTGATTGTCGCGATCTTCATTCGCCTGAAAGTCGATGAAACCCCGGCCTTCGTCGCCTTGAAAAAGACCCCGGTCAAGCAGGAAAAAAGCCCACTCAAATCCGCAGTCGGTGGCCACTATAAAACCATCCTGCGCCTGATGTTTTTCTTCTGCTCGCCCGCAGCACTGTTCTATCTGATCGTGATCTTCTCCCTCAGCTATCTGACCAAGCACCTGGGTTTCAGCCAGTCGACGGGCTTCATGTCGCTGATGGTGGCGAACATGTGTGCGATTTTCGGTGCGCTGGCCGGTGGTTATCTGTCCGACCGTTGGGGCCGTAAAAAGGCGCTGGCGTTTGGTTCGTGCATGACCTTGCTGATCCTGTTCGTCTACTTCCCGATCCTCAACACGATGAACGTCCCTGCCATCATGGCGATCATGGGGCTGTTCCTGGGCTTCACCCAGTTCCAGAGCGGCATTCAGCCGGTGGCATTCGCCGAAGCCTTCCCGACCCAGGTCCGTTACTCGGGCTCGGCGCTGGCCTACACCGGTGCGAACCTGGTCATCGGCGGCCCTATGCCAATGATCGCTGTGTACCTGATGAGCCAGTCGAACAACTCGCCGTGGCCTCTGGTGACCCTGTGCGCGGTGATCAACCTGATCTCGCTGGCAATGATCGTCATCGGTCCGGAAACCCGCGGCATCGACCTGAACGCTGTCGCCGAAGACGACGCGGTCGACACTCGCGCTTCAGCCATTCTTTCCAAATAACGCAGCAGGACGACCATGAACCGCACCGTCTTCATCCTCAACGGCCCTAATCTGAACCTGCTGGGTCGTCGTGAGCCGCACATTTACGGGCACACCACACTCGACCAGATTCGCCAGCAAAGTGAAAGGCTGGCCGAGGAACTTGACCTGGTATGCGACTTTCGCCAGACCAACCACGAAGGCGTGATGGTCGACTGGATTCAAGAGGCTTTCGAACAAGGCGCGGCACTGATCATCAACCCGGCCGGCTTTTCGTTTCACTCGATACCGGTACTCGATGCCCTGAAGTTGCTCAGTACACCGCTGATTGAACTGCACCTGTCGAACATCCATGCCCGCGATGAACTGCATCGCCACTCGATCATGTCCGGCGCGGTCAATGCGGTGATCTGCGGCATGGGAGCCGATGGGTATCCCCTGGCAATCCGGGCCATTGATGACCTGTTGCATCGTCAGTCAGCCAACAACTGATCCACCTCTTCTCCAGACGCTTGCACGGCGGTCTCTCGGCAAATTGTTGCCAGGGCCGCCTGCACCTGAAATTGCGTCGCCGGCTGCAAAACACTGCTGAAAAAATAATAATTCACTGCGAGAAACCAACATGCGCCACACCCCTTTTCGCCGTAACGTGCCCGCACAATACTCATTGATCGGCCTGGCCCTGGCACTCGGTGCCGGCTCGACGACTGTTGTCCATGCCGACGAAAACAGCGGTTTCATCGAGGGCGCTACTGCCACCCTCAATCTGCGCAACGCCTACATCAATCGCAACTTCGTCAACCCCGCCTACCCGACCAGCGCTGCACCTCAGAACAAAGCAGAGGAATGGACGCAAAACTTTATCCTCGATGCCCGCTCCGGCTATACCCAGGGGCCGGTAGGTTTTGGCGTCGATGTACTGGGGCTTTATTCGCAAAAGCTCGACGGTGGCAAAGGCACCCGTGGCACCCAGCTGTTGCCGGTCCATGATGATGGGCGTCCGGCTGATGATTTTGGTCGGCTGGGGGTTGCCGCCAAGGCCAAGGTTTCAAAAACCGTGGTAAAAGTAGGCGAATTCGTCAGTGCACTGCCGATTCTGCGCTCCGACGACGGTCGTTCGTTGCCACAGACCTTCAGTGGTGCGCAGATTACCTCCCAGGAAATCGGCGGGCTGACCTTGTATGGCGGTCAGATCAGGCAGAACAGCCCACGCAATGACGCCAGCATGGAAGACATGTCCATGAACGGCAAAGCGGCGTTCACTTCCGACCGATTCAACTACGGCGGCGGTGAGTACACCTTCAACGAGAAGCGCACTACGGTCGGGCTCTGGTACGACGAGCTCCAGGACATCTACCAGCAACAGTACTTCAGCCTCAGCCACAGCCAGCCTGTAGGTGACTGGACGCTCGGCGCCAACATGGGCTACTTCATTGGCAAGGAAGACGGTGCCAGCCTGGCCGGTGACATGGACAACAAGACCGCTTTCGGTCTGTTCTCTGCAAAACTGGGCGGCAACACGTTTTATGTCGGCTTGCAAAAGCTCACCGGAGATACCGCGTGGATGCGCGTCAACGGTGCCAGCGGCGGGACCTTGGCCAACGACAGTTACAACTCCAGTTTCGATAACGCGCAGGAACAGTCCTGGCAGGTTCGTCACGACTTCAACTTCGCAACAGTCGGTGTCCCCGGGCTGACGATGATGAACCGCTACTTGAGTGGCGATAACGTGCATATCGGTGCAATCACCGATGGCAAGGAATGGGGTCGCGAATCGGAGTTGGCCTATGTCGTTCAGTCCGGCGCCTTGAAGAACCTGAGTGTGAAGTGGCGCAACTCCAGCATTCGTCGGGACTTCAGCACCAATGAATTCGATGAAAACCGGATTTTCGTCAGCTACCCGATTTCGTTGTTGTAACGCCAGCCTTGTAAACCGGCTGCGACTCATCTGAATGGATGCGTACGCAGCCACGATTGTGCACCATGGACGCCAGTCCATTGCGAACCTCCCTTTCCTGGCCAACGGGCAGGGAGGATTCGTACTTGTGCGGCCAGTCGATCCACCTCTGACTTCGGTCGATCCCCCTACCCGCCCCCCACAGAAAATCTGCCCCGGCTGCACGCCTGGAAAATCTGTGTTTAACACACCGTTATTGTCATGGAATGAAAAGTATTTGTCGCTGAAAGCATGGCCATCTGCCATGTTTTTCGCGTAGAAACGATCGCCAGCAGTGTCGGTGACCACCTGATTGACGCGAGCCACGGTGTCATACAAGTACATGGGGAGGCTGTAGCACAGCGTACTTGTTGGATGCCTTGCGCCATGGTTCCGAATTACATGCTCTGACTCATACTAATAATTCCAAGAGGAATCGCACTCTATGCGTGTGAATTTGCCCGTAACCGAGCATGAAAGAATATTTCCCGCCGACCAACGATTGATCTCCACCACTGACCTCGATAGCCGCATCACTTATTGCAATGACGCCTTTGTTGCCATCAGTGGTTTCACCTACGACGAATTGATCGGCCAGCCCCATAACATGGTTCGCCACCCCGATATGCCACCGGGGGTCTTCATTCACATGTGGCACACCATCAAGCAAGGCAAACCCTGGATGGGCATTGTCAAAAATCGCGCGAAAAATGGTGACTTCTATTGGGTCAGTGCCTACGTCACGCCCATCTATGAAAACGGTCGCATGAGTGGTTACGAGTCGGTTCGCTCGGTACCCAGCCGCGACCAGGTGCGTCGCGCAGCAGCACTTTATGCAAGGATGCGCGCCGGTAAGCCGATCGTTTCGCTGAGCGCGCGCATTCTTCGCCCGTTGCAACACGGCTGGCCATTATTGATGGCAGCCGGTATTTCTCTGTCGGCCTATCAGTGGCTGCCAAAAACAGCGGCCCAGGGGGCCCTGGTGGCGAGTCTGTTTTTCGCCTGGTATTTGATCGAGTCCCGACAACGTAGAGCCATCGAGCGCACTCTGGCCGAACATCCGAAAGCGTTTTCCGACCCGTTGGTCGCGCTCACTTATAGCGACAACCACGGTCCCCAGGGGCGACTGGATATGGCCATGCGAAGTGAGGAAGCTCGCTTGCAGACCGCCTTGAGCCGACTTGTCGATGCCGGGATCAATGTAAAGGCCAAGGCCGCACAGTCATCGGAACTCTCAGGTTCCCAAGCCCAGGCCCTTGATCGCCAGCGCAGTGAGACGGATCAGTCTGCCGCTGCCATCTCGCAGATGGCGGCAACGAACCAGCAAGTCACGCAGAACGTGGTGAGTACTGCCCATGCCGCGTCCGAAGCCGACCAGTTGACTCGCGACGGCAGTGAACTGGCCCGGCAAAGTCTGCTCGCCATGGCAACGATGAAAGACGCGGTCAACGAAATCGGCGAGGCGGTCAACGCATTGGCCAGCGAGACGCAGTCGATCGGCAGTGTCGTGGACGTCATCACCTCGATTGCCGAACAAACCAACCTGCTGGCGCTCAACGCGGCGATCGAGGCGGCCCGGGCAGGCGAGCAAGGTCGGGGATTTGCCGTGGTTGCCGATGAGGTACGCTCACTGGCACAACGCACGCGCACATCCACCGAGCAGATCCACGGCATCATCGCCTCGCTGCATGTCGGTGCCGAGCGGGCAGTCACGACCGCCAGCCGGGGTGAGCAGATCTCCCGCGACAGCATGCAGCGTGTCGAGGCGGTGCAGTCAGCCCTGGTGGGAATCAGCCAGGCCGTGAGCCGCATCACCGACATGAGCCAGCAAATGGCGTCGGCTTCCGAAGAGCAAAGCCACGTGACTGAAGATATCAATCAACAGATCACGCGAATTGCGCAACTGTGTGACGACAGCGCCGCACAGGCCAAGCAAGGCGCCGCCATCAGCCAGGATCTGGAAGCCATGGCCGAGTACCTGCACAGCCTCGCCGAACGCTTTAACCGCTAGCCATCAGCGCCTGTTGCCCCGTCGGGCAACAGGCATCTATCGGCCACGGCATATCCACCGCCTGCCTCCTCCATTGGGACCTTTGCGTTGCACGAGTCGCAGCAGCGCTGACGCTTGCCTGCGTGGCAACACACTCATCCGTGCAATGGATTGCGGAACGCAATTGCGCGCGCTGGTGTCAGCTGTATTAAGACACCCCTGTGTCGCAAGCCAATCGAAACGGAGAGGTGATGCCATGAACAATATTATCTACATCGTCGGTGCTGTAGTGATTGTCCTGTTTATCCTGTCATTTATCGGTTTTGCATAAACCCGGCTTTGAGCACCTGCGCTCCGACATTTCAACCGCCCCACGTTTCAACCGCCCAAGGCTTCGCCTGGGGGTTGTGCGCCGCCGATATCGTCGATGACGCGGTGTATTCGGCGATGGGCGCGGCGATCCTCAAGGCTGAACAGGCGGCTTATCGGCGCCTGTCTGCTGGTGGGTAGGCCCCGTGTTGACGGCGCCGGCCTTCTGCAATCGCCGCACAATTATTCCAACAGCTCGGTGATCCACATGGCCTGCCGGGCGATCTCTTGCACCTTATCCTCGGGCACGGCCTGCCGCGCCCGGGCAAAGTGCGTCAGGGTCCGTTGCTTCACGCGCAACATGCGCTGCCACTTGGCCAGGAACGCCGGGCTGCGTGCCTGCATCTGCAGGGGGCCGAAGTACAACTGCTCGGCGCTGTACACCACCGGGCCGGTACGTTCGGCAACGATGATTTCGTAGTAGAAACGGTTTTCCTGCAGCAGTTCCTCAAAGAGGATGCAGTAGCCGTTTTCCATCAACCATTGGCGCAGTGGCTGCTCGCCGCCGTTGGGCTGCAGGACCAGGCGCTCCTGGCCGCTCAGGTGTGACTTGCCGCTGTCGAGTATGTCGCGGATGGTCTCGCCGCCCATGCCACAGATGCTGATCGCGGTGACCCCGTCTGACGGTTCGATCGCCGCCAGCCCATTGGCCAGGCGCACGGTGATGTGCTTCTCCAGGCCGTTCTCGCGCACGGTGCGCTGCGCCGCGCTGAATGGCGTCAACGCCACCTCGCCGGCCACCGCAGACACGATGGCGCCACGACGCAACATCGCCACTGGCAGGTAACCGTGATCCGAGCCGATATCGGCCAGGCGCGCCCCCGCCGGCACATGCGCGGCGACGCGCTCCAGGCGCATGGACAATGTCTGTTCGTTCAACTGCTGCCCCTTTTCAACGCGAACGTCCGCCAGCGTTGGCCGGATCGGGGGCGATTGTGTCGAGCAATGCCGTTTATTTCAAATTTATGCGACCCGGCCCCCAGGCAATTGTCCAGACCTCAACCGTGAGTCTGCGCAGTGGGATCCGGCATCGGCATGACTGGCACATCCGCCAGACTCGCATCGATGTACGCCAAATCCATCGGCTCGGGCGTTGCAGTACCTGGGTACAAGGGGCTATCCGGTGGCGGCTGGTCATGTGGCGATTGCGCCGGTTCCGGAGTGCTGAGGTGCGCCGAATCCACACCGCCAAGTTGCAGATACACCTCGACTGTCGGTAATACCGGGGCACCTGCATATTCGGCCAATTTGCTGTCGCCAGGCACCTCGCCCCCAGCCGCCAAAGAATCAGTCTCGGTATGGGCAAATTGCAGGTAGTGATCCAGCGGCGATGGCTGGGTCGTTGTAGCGTTCGCCAAATCACCAGCGCTTGTTTGCTGTACCGTCACGTCCGTAGTTGGCTCCGCTGCCTTGGCGTCGAGTGCGTATGCCGAGAGCGCGACAGCCAAATTGGCCAGAGGGACCTCCATGCTTGTTGTATCGTCGCCATCGGCCGCACTCAGGATGCCGGGGTCGGGTACAGCGTCGACGCCGTTCAGGGTGATAGTCACATTGTGCGTGGTGCCATCGGCACTACTGACCGTGAAGGACTCGGTCAGTTGTTCGCCTTCGGCCAATTGCTGCACGGCAACCTGGTTGTTGTCGGCGCTGTAGTGCCAGGCGCCACTGGCGTCGATGGTCAGCGAACCGTAAGCACCCACTAGCGCGTCCGCACCGGTATGCGCTACGAACGACGCTTCGTTGTTGTCGGGGTCGCTGATGGTGAGCTGCCCTGCGGTTTCCAGTTGGCCGCTCGCACTCTGATCCTCGGTGACGCTGCCACTGTCCACCCCGGCAATCACTGCCTCCTGGTTGGTGCCGGTCAGGGTGATGGTCAGCGTCTGCGTGGCGCTGCCGCCGTGGTTGTCAGTGACGGTCAGCGCGATACTCAGGGTTTGCGTCTCCCCCGCCACCAGCCTTTGGTACGTCGGGTGGCCCGGATCGAAATGGTAGGTGCCATCGGGGCTGATGCTGAAACCGTCGACCGTGGCATCGCTGCTGTAGGTCAACGTATCGCCGGTATCCAGGTCCGTCGCCCTGGCATGGCCGGTGATGGCTGCGTCGCCTTCGGCAGCTGTCTCGCCCACGAGCACACTCATCACCGGCAGGTCGTTACTGCCGGTCAGCGTGATGACCAGGTTCTGCGTCGCTTTCGCGCCCTGGCTGTCGGTAACGGTCATCGGAATGATCAGTACCTGGGTCGCGCCTTCGGCGAGGTGCTGCCAGGCCGCATCGGACGGGTCGAAGCTGTAACTGCCATCGGCGTTCAAGGTAAAACCTGCGACGCTCGAGGTGCTGCTGTAGAGCAGCGTGTCGCCCGTGTCGGTATCACTGCCGAGCAACTGGCCAGTGACCTTGGCTCCGTCTTCCACCGCGTTCTGCGCGGTGAGCGCGCTCAGCACCGGCACATCGTTGGTGCCGTGCACCGTCACGCTGATCTGGTACGGCGTACCGTCGGCGCTGGTCAGGTTGACATGATCGGTCAGGGTCGCGCCCTGGCCCAGGTGTTGAATGGCTTGCTGGGCATTGTCCGCCGAGTAGCGCCAGGTGCCGTCACTGTTCAGCTCCAGGGTGCCATAGGCGCCCTGTACGGTCTGCGCGGTGAGAATGCCTTCGCCGGTGTCGACGTCGGTCAGGCGGATCTGCCCGGAAACCACCAGTTGGCCCGCGCTGACATTCTGGTCCTCGGTGAGGTCGCCAGTGCGTTGTCCGCTGATGATGGCGGCATCGTTGGTGCCGTGGACGTCGATGGTAATGACCTGCGTGACTTCGCCACCGTGTTGGTCCCTGCCGTGAGCGGTGAAAGTCTCACTAACGACTTGCCCCTCCTGGAGCGCCTGCACCTGGGGCGAGTTGCCATTGAGCACGTAGCTCCAGGTGCCATTGGCGGACATCGTAAAACGGCCATAGGCGCCAGCGGTGTTCATGCCGGTCCACTGCGTGGTGTCACCGCTATCCACGTCGGTGGTGGTCAATTGGCCATGGGCTTCGACGGTGGTGTCTTCCGTGGTGCTGCCACGCACGTCGCCGGCCACCACGGGCAGGTCGTTACTTCCGTAGATGGTAATGACCACATCTTTGCCCACCGAGACGCCGCTGCCGTCGATTGCCGTGACATGGAAGGTCTCGGTGAGGCTGGCACCGGCATTGAGTGCCTTGACGGTTGGATTGAGCCCATCGAGTGTGTAGACCCAGCGGCCATCGCTTGCGATCTCGAAATGGCCGAGTGCGCTGTCCACAGCCTGCGGTTCGATCGTCGCGACATCGCCGGCATCCGGATCGCTCGCGATCAGCTTGCCAGTGGCCTGCACTTGGCTGCGATCGGTAACGGAACCACTGATAGCGCCGTTGATCACCGGCGCATCGTTAACCCCGCTCACCACCAGATGGATCCGCTCCAGGGCGATATGGCCGTTACTGTCTCTGACCTGCACGGTGAAGGTGTCTGTGAGCTGCTGGCCCGCAGCGAGGCTTTTCAGTGCGGTGTTGGCAGCGGCCTGGTCCAGCTGGTAGTGCCAGCTGCCGTCCGCTTCGATCGACAACGTGCCGGCCTGGCCGTGCGCGCTCGACACCATGCTGAAGCTGAAGGTATCGCCAATATCCGGATCGTCGATCGATATCTTGCCGCTCAGCACTTCCTTGGCACCGGGCTGGGCGATGCCTTCAATGACACTGGGGACCATCGGGCCATCGGCCGTGCCATGCACCGTAACGAGGACTTCATGGGACACTGTCGCGCCTTGACCGTCGGTGGCATTGACCAGGAAACGCTCGACGACGGACTCGCCGGCATTGAGGTATTGCGCCTTGGCATTGTCGAGGTGGTAGGTCCAGTCGCCTTTGTCGTCGATGCTGAAGTCGCCGAGCAGGCCTGTGCCCTGCTGAACGCTCCAGGTCGCACTGTCGCCGGTATTGAGGTCTCGCGCCGCGAGACTGCCAACGGCGGTGAGTTGCTGGTCCTCGATCGTCGTGCCCGTATCCACTCCAACGATGTGTGGCGTGTCGTTGGTGCCATTGATCGTCACAGTGAACTGTGTCTGCACCTTGTTGCCACTGGCGTCGACGCCGTGGACGTTGAAATACTCCTGGACGGACTGTCCGAGATTGAGCGCCTGAACCTGCAGCGCGTCGTTATGCAGGTTATAGACCCACGATCCGTCGGGCCCCAGGGTAAGGACACCGAAGGTGCCGTTGACGGGCGTTACTTGCCAGGTGACCGGGCTGCCTTCGGGCGATGCGCCGACCAATTGGCCAGAACGTACGATGGAAACATCTTCGGTCACACTGACACTGACCGACGGCAGGGTCAGCGGCGGCGTACCGCCACCACCGCCGCCAGCGCCTGTGTCTGGATCGGGCGGCGCGTTGGCGGGCTGGGTGCCGACCACGGTGACATTGACGAAGCACTCTGCGCTGGCGCCGTGGTTGTCGGTCAGTTGCACACGAAAGCTGTCAATCCTCTGCTCTCCAGGCTGCAACGCCTTGGTGTCGGCGTCGTTGATGTCGAGCGTGTAGGTCCAGCGGCCGTAATCATCGAGTGTCAACGTACCGTACACACCGTGCCCCTCACTGAGGCTCCAGGTGGTGCTGTCGATCTGGTCCGGGTCTTGGCCGACCAGCCGTCCGGATGCGGTTTGCGAGATGAACTCGAACACCACGCCGGTGGCGACGCCACTGATGAGCGGCGCATCGTTGGTACCATGCACCGTGACCGTAACCGGCCGGTAAGTGACACCGCCGTTCTGGTCGAGCGCCGCGATAGTGAAGGTTTCAGTGGCTGTCTGTCCCTGGGCCAGGGCCTGAACGTACGCCTGGGAGTTGTACAGCTGGTAGATCCACTGCCCATCGGTATTCAGCGAGAACTGACCGTAGGCGCCGGCGTACTGATTCTCCTCGAAGCTCGTCTGGTCGCCGCTGTCCACATCCCGGGCAATGAGGCTCCCGGTGACGCTGTCCATCTGGTCTTCAGTGATGTCTGCGCTGTCGACGCCACTGATAACCGGAGCATCATTGTGGCCGCGAACCCTGATGGTGATGTCCTTGAAGTCAGTCAAACCATGCGAGTCAGTGACCTGGACGCGGAACGTCTCGGTTGCGCTTGCGCCCTCACCCAAGGCATCGACAGTGGCCGAGCCCGCGTCGAGCTGATAAGTCCAGACGCCCTGCGCGTTGAGGATCAGCGTACCGAGCTGTCCATGGGGGTCGCCAACCACTGCCCAGTTCGCGGTATCGCCGCTGTCCACATCCCCTGGCAGCAACTGCCCACTGACACGGGTGGCGATGTCCTCGGTCACTTCGCCGCTGCTGGTCCCGCCGATGTGCGGGCCGTCATTGGTGCCGTGTACCTGCACCTGGATAGTGGCGGAACTGCGCTCGCCAGCCGCATCAGTGATATTGACGACGAAGCGCTCAACGACTGTCGCGCCCTGGGCCAGCCTGTCTGCTTTGGTGTGATCGAGCGTATAGGTCCAATGCCCGCTCTGATCGAGCGACAGCGTGCCGTAGCTGCCCACGCTCTGTCCGATAAAACCGTCGATCGACCAGGACAGGGGGTCGCCAATGTCCGTGTCCCCACTGGCAATGGTACCTTGGGCTGTGGTCGCGCCGATCTGGTCTTCGGTCACGTCCCCTGTGAGCGCTGGTGAATTGGGGTCGATGGCCGGGCCGTCATTGGTGCCGGTGACCTGGATAGTGACCTGTTGATCGGCATAACCACCGTGGTTGTCGCTGACGCGCACAATGAAACTGTCTTGTGGCGAGTCGCCGGCCTTGATCGACTGAGAACGCGCTTCATCAAGGCGGTAGGTCCAACGCCCGCTCTGGTCGATGCTGAGCGCGCCATAGATGCCTTGCGGGGTGAGCACCTGCCAAGCCCCCAGCTTGTCGCCCGTGTCGATGTCGCTGAATGACAGCGCACCGCTGGCGCTCATGGTCCTGTCTTCGACCACGCTACCCTGGTGGGCGCCGCTGATGCCCGGATTATCGTTGCTGCCGTTGACCTCGATCGAGATCACCTGATTGACCGGCTTGCCAGCCCCATCGACGCCGCGCACGGTAAAGGTCTCGGTGTGTCGCTCGCCAGCTGCCAAGGCCTGGGTCGCGGCGCGTGAGTTGTCGAGGCTGTAGTTCCAGATGCCGGTCGAAGTGTCGAACGTCAAGGCGCCGTAGGTCCCGTTACCATCGACCAGTGACCAGCTGAAGGTATCGCCGGTATCCGCGTCGGCATGGGTCAGGGTGCCGCCAACCACGCTCTGAGGGTCATCTTCGGTCACCGCTGCGGCGCTGCTGCCACTGATCACTGGCAGGTCATTGGCCCCGGTGATGACAATGTCCACGGTCTGCTGAGAGATGGCGCCGTGGTTGTCGGTGACGGTGGCAACGAAGCTGTCATGCACCTTCTGACCGGCCGCCAGGGCTTGGGTTGCCGTGCGGCTATTGTCCAGGGTGTAGACCCAGTTGCCGGTTAACGCATCGAGCGCCAAGCTGCCGTAGTTACCTGCGTTTGACGCCAGGCTCCAGGACAGCTGTGCGTCGGTGTCGACATCACTGGCCACCAGGCGCCCGGTGGCGCTGGATTTGGCGGCATCTTCAGTGACCGCACCTGTAATAACGGAACTGCCGCCGATCTGCGGCGCATCGTTGGTGCCCAGCAAGGTGATCGTGACCTGGTGCGCCGTGCCATCAACGCTGCGCACGGAGAAAGTGTCCGTTGCCGTCGCGCCTTCGCTCAGTTTCTGGATTGCCGCCTGATTGTTGTTGGCGCTGTAGTGCCAGGCGCCGCTGGCATCGATCGTCAGGCTGCCATAGGTGCCCACGAGGGCGCCGGCGCCACTGCGCGGCGTGAACACCGCCTCGCCATTGTCCACGTCGCTGATGGTGAGCTGACCACCGGTTTCCAGCCTGCCGGCGGTGCCCTGATCTTCGGTGACGCTACCGCTGTCCACCCCGGCGATTACCGCGCCCTGGTTGGTGCCCGTCAGGGTAATGGACAGGATTTTCGTCGCCGTGCCGCCGTGGTTGTCGGTCACCGTCACCGCAATGTTCAGCACCTGCTGCGCACCGGCGTTCAGGCTTTGATAGGTCGCGTGGGACGGGTCGAAACGGTAGCTGCCATCCGGCTCGATGCTGAAACCGTCAACCGTCGCTGACGTGCCATAGGTGAGCGTATCGCCAGTGTCGATGTCGGTGGCAAACACCTTGCCGTTGATCGCGGCGCCGCCTTCGGTGGCCACGCGCGCGACCGGCACGCTCATTACCGGCAGGTCGTTGGTGCCGGTAATGGTAATCACCAGGTTCTGCGTGGCCGTGGCGCCGTGGTTATCGGTGACCGTCACCGGGATAGTCAGGACCCGCTGTGCACCTTCGGCCAGTTGCTGGTAAGCCGCATCGCCGGGATTGAAGCTGTAACTGCCGTTGGCATTGAGCGTGAAGCCCGCAGGGACAGAGGTTGCGCTGTAGCTCAGGGTATCGCCGCTGTCGATATCACTCGCCGTCAGTTGCCCCGTCACCTTGGCACCGTCTTCCACCGCGTTTCGCGCACTGATTGCGTTGAGCACCGGTGCATCGTTGGTACCGTTCAACGTGATCGTTACGCTATGCGTGGTGCCGTCGACGCTGCTAATGGTGAAGTGCTCGGTCAGCGTGGCGCCCTGCCCCAATTGCTGCAACGCCTGCTGTCCGGTGTCGGCGCTGTAGTGCCAGGCGCCGCTGGCGTCGATACTCAAGCTGCCGTAGCTGCCGGTCAGTGCCGTGGCGCCGGAGTGCTCGGTAAATACCGCCTGGTCGCTGTCCGGATCACTGATGGTCAACTGGCCGACAGCCTCCAACAGCTGGGTGCCGGGAGATACCTGGTCTTCGGTGACGCCACCGGTGTCCACGCCGGCAATGATGGCGCCCTGATTGGTGCCGGTCAGGGTGAAAGTCAGTATCTGCGTCGCCGTGCCGCCGTGGCCGTCGGTGACCGTCACCGGGATGTTCAGGGTCTGTGTCTCACCGGCATTCAAGTGCTGGTACGCGGCGTTCGCCGGGTCGAACGAATAGGCGCCATCCGCGTTCAGGGTGAACCCCGGGACCTGCGCCAAAGTGCTGAAACCGAGGGTATCGCCGCTGTCGACATCACGGGCATCGAGCTGGCCGTGTTCCACCGCACCGCCTTCCATCACGTTCCGTGGCGGGACATTCTGCAGCAGTGGATAGTCGTTGGTACCCTGCACGCTGATGACGACATCCTGGCGAGCGGACGCGCCATGCTCGTCGGTGACCAGCACGCTGAAGCGCTCGCTGGCCTGTTGTCCCTGCGCCAGGGCCTGGGTGGCCGCACGGCTGTTGTCCAGGGTGTAGATCCACTCGCCGCTGGCCCCGTCAAGGGACAAGGTGCCGTAGGTGCCAGACCCCGCCTCCAGACTCCAGCTGAGCCGGCTGCCGATATCGATGTCACTGGCGATCAGTACACCGCCCAGTGTGTTCGATGTGGCGTCTTCGCTGATCGCACCGCCAGTGATCGAACTCTGGCTGATCACCGGCGCATCGTTGGTACCGTTCAAGGTGATGTCGATGCTGTGCCGGGTGCCGTCGACGCTGGTAATGGTGAAGTGATCGGTCAGCGTGTCGCCCTGCCCCATCTGCTGGACCGCCACCTGGTTGTTGTCCGCCGCGTAATGCCAGGCGCCTGAAGCATCAATCGTCAGCACGCCATAGGCACCATTGATCCCTTCGTCGCCACTGTGGGCGACAAAGCAGGCCTCGCCGTGATCCGGATCGGTGATGCTCAACTGCCCTGCGGTTTCCAGCAGTTGAGAGTCACCGCTACCCTGGTCTTCAGTAACGCCACCGACATCCACACCAGCGATGAGCGCACTCTGATCGGTACCGGTCAGGGTGATGGTGAGGATTTGCGTCGCCGTGCCGCCGTGGTTGTCGGTCACCGTCAACGGGATGCTCAGAATCTGCGTCTGACCGGCATTGAGGCTTTGATAGGCTGCGTGACTCGGGTCGAAATGGTAGGTGCCGTCCGGGTCGATGCTGAAACCGTCGACTGTGACCCCAGTGCTGTAAGTCAGCACGTCACCGGTGTCGATGTCGGTGGCGACAATCTGCTCGGTGATCGCGCCGCCGCCTTCGATGGCTGTGCATGGGGTGAGCAGACTCATCACCGGCAAGTCGTTGCTGCCGGTAATCGTAATCACCAGGTTTTGCGTGGCCGCGGCGCCATGGGAGTCGGTCACCGTCACCGGGATCGAGAGAATCTGTCGTGCCCCTTCGGCCAAGTGCTGGTAAGCCGCATCGCCGGGGTCAAAGCTGTAGCTGCCGTCGGCATTGAGGCTGAAACCTGCGACTGTCGAAGACGTGCCGTAGCTGAGCGTGTCGCCGATATCCACGTCGGTGCCGACAAGCTGCCCGAAGACCTTCGCACCATCCTCGTCAGTACTTTGTTTGGCGATGGCGCTCAATAGCGGCACATCGTTGGTACCCATCAACGTCACGCTGATCTGGTGCGTGGTGCCCTCGACGGTGGTAACGATGAAGTGTTCGGTCAGGGACGCACCCTGCCCCAATTGCTGCACCGCCGCCTGAGCGTTGTCTGCGCTGTAGTGCCAGGCACCACTGGCATCGATAGTCAGACTGCCGTAGTTGCCGGTTAACGCCGCTGTGTCGGCATGGCTCACAAAGTAAGCTTCGTTCTGGTCCGGATCGACGACGACCAGTTGGCCACCGGTCTCCAGCAGGTGTGTGCCGGCGCTGACGCCGTCCTCGGTAACGAGTCCGCTGTCGATGCCGGTGATCACCGCGACCTGATTGGTGCCGGTCAGGCTGAACACCAGTTGCTCGATGGCCGTGGCGCCATGGTTGTCGGTTACGGTGACCGCAATTGTGAGGGTTTGCTGTGCGCCCTCGGCGAGGTGCTGATAGGCAGCATGCCCCGGATCCATGCTGTAGCTGCCGTCCGGGTTGAGGATGAAACCGGCGACCTGGGCGCTGGTGCTGTAGGTGTGGGTGTCGGCGGTGTCGATGTCGGTAGCAATAAGCTGGCCGTGCACGACGGCGTCACCTTCGGTGAGGCTCTGCGCCGGGACCTGCAGCAGTACAGGGGCGTCATTGGTGCCGCGCACACTGATTTCGATTGGCTGTTGCACCACTGCGCCATGCTCGTCGGTGAGCAGCGCAATGAAGTGTTCAGTGACCTGCTGCCCCTCTGCCAGGTTCTGGGTGGCGAGACGACTGTTGTCCAGGGTGTAAGTCCATTGCCCGCTGAGCGGGTCGATGGCCAACGAACCATAGGTACCCTCGGTTGGCGCCAGGCTCCAGTTGAGCCGGCTACCTGAATCGACGTCACTGGCGCTCAGCACACCGACCAGGGTGTTCGCCGAGTCGTCCTCTGAAATTGCGCCGCTGGTGATCGAGTCGTGACCGATCTGCGGCGCATCGTTGGAGCCGGTCAGGGTGATATCGATGCTCTGCCGGGTGCCGTCGATGCTGGTAATCGTGAAGTGTTCGGTCAGCGTGTCGCCTTGCCCCAGTTGCCGGATCACTGTCTGGTCGGGATCTGCCACGTAATGCCAGGCACCGCTCGCGTCAATGGTCAGCACGCCGTATTCACCGCTCAGGGCATCGCCACCACCGTGGGGTGAGAACCGGTTTTCGCCGAGGTCCGGATCACTGATCGTCAGTTGACCACCCGTTTCAAGCAGGTGTGTACCGCCGCTGGTGTTGTCCTCGGTGACGGTGCCGCTGATCACGCCGCTGATGACGGCGCCCTGGTTGGTCCCTGTCAAAATGATGCGCAGATCTTGCGTGGCCGAACCACCGTGTTCGTCGGTGACAGTCAGTGGGATAACCAGCGTTTGCTGAACACCGGCGGGCAACGACTGATAAGTGCTGTGGCCCGGGTCAAAGCGGTAATTGCCTTGCGCGTCGATGGTGAAACCGTCGACGTGGGCTGTGGTGCCGTAGGTCAGCGTGTGGCCGGCATCCACATCAGTTGCGCTGAGGCGGCCGGTCAACGGCGCGCCACCTTCACTGGCTGCGCGGGTAACAAGAGTGTCGAGTACTGGCAGGTCATTTCTGCCGGTGAGGTTAATCAACAAATTCTGCGTGGCGACGCCACCATGGCCGTCGCTGACCGTCACCGGGATGATCAGTTGCTGCGTGGCACCTTCTGCGAGGGAGCGATAGACGGCATTGCTCGGGTCGAAACGATAGCTGCCGTCCGCTGCCAGGGTGAAGCCCGGCACATTGGCAGTGGTACTGAAAGTGAGGTGGTCGAGCGTGTCGACATCGGTCGCGGGGATTTTCCCGTGCACAATCTCACCATCTTGCGTCGCCTGAAGCGCGTCGATGCGTGCGATGACCGGGGCATCATTGAGCCCGACGATGGTGATGGTCAGGCGCGCGGTGGAGGTCGCACCGTGTTCGTCGACCACACTGGCGAGGAAATACTCGCTGGCCACCTGGCCCTCGGCGAGCGCCTGAGTCGACGCGCGGTCGTTGTCGAGTTGATACTGCCACTGGCCGGTGCCAGCATCGAGCGTCAACTCGCCGTATTGGCCGTGCACGGTGTCGACCTGCCAATGCAGCCGGGCGTCCAGGTCCGCGTCCCGGGCCTCGAGCTGGCCACTGGCAAACGTTTGCAAGTCTTCGCGATTGCTGCCGGTGAGTACCGAGCCTGGGGTAATTTCGGGGCGGTCGTTCGTACCTCGCAAGTCAATCCTGATCAGCAGATCGACGGGCGCCATAGCGCCCGAACTGGCGCGCACCACAAACTCCTCGATGACATGCTGCCCTTCGTTGAGCCCCTGAAACGCCGCGCTGTTGGTGTTTGGGATGTAATGCCAGCTGCCATCGGGCGCAACCTGCAATGTCCCATAAACGCCGTCCGGCGCCATCGCGCGCCAGAGGGTGACCACGCCCCTCTCACCACCGCTTGCACTGAGCTGGCCGCTGATCTGCTGTTCGTAGTCCTCGATCACGTTGCCGGCCAGATCGCCAACAGCGAAAAAAGGCACCGATCCATCATTGCCCGCGACCTCTTCGGCGGGCAGCAATGGCGGCACTTGGACGCTGCCGGCAACTGCGTCGGCAGCCGCCAATCCCGACGACCCACCGCCGCGCAGAGCCCTGGCACCGTCAGCGACTGGCACCAGGGTGGCAACCGGCAGCGCTGCAGAGCCATGATCGGCTGCCACAAAAATCCCGGCAGGCTTGTCGTTGCCCGGCAACGACCCATAGTCACCGGCATCAGCAGTGGCGCCAGTCTCGCTGGCTGCAGGCGCATGGGGTACCGGCACCAGGTCAGGACCGGGCCACATCTGCTCGACAACGGCCTCTTGACTGGCCGGCACACCGGCATGCTGTGGCCCCGGGGCGCCACCAGCGGTGGGCTGTTGGCCAGGCAGTGCTTGCCCTTGCTTGTCTTCGGTCCAGCCCAGGGGGTTGCGTTGGTCAACCTGAGTCTGCGTGCCCAGTGGCTGCTCACGCGCACCCAGGCGCCTGGCGGCTTCGTCCTGGCTCATCCGCGGATGTGCGCCCAACGTCGAACCTTCATTATTAATGGTCATGGTCGATTACCTGTGCACCTGGGCCTAGCGTTCGTGGAATGCCATGTCGGCACCGATGAATACGGGCTTGGCAAGGTACTGGAACACCGACTTTCGCCCCGTGACGATATCCGCCTCGCCCGTCATACCGGGGATCAGTCGCCGGTCTGTGTCTTTGCCGACATGGTCCTGATCGAGCTGGATATCCACCTTGTAGTAAGTCGCGCCGTTCTGCTCCTGGCGAAAAGCCGATGGGGAGATGCGTTTGACCTCGCCCGTCACTGAGCCGAACCGGCTGAAATCGAAAGCATCGACCTTTACCAGTGTGGTTTGCCCAATACGCACGAACCCGATATCGCGCGGTGAGACCAGGACTTCCATCACCACACCCCCTTCGCTTGGCACCAGCTCCGCCACCGTACCGCCGGGTGCAATCACAGCGCCGGCGCGGGTATCGGGCAGTTGCTTGATGAACCCGGCCACCGGCGCCACCACTTCGGTACGCCCTTGGCGGTCTTCCAGCGCAACCAACTCGGCATCCAGTTCATGAATCTTCTCGATCATTTCGCTGCGCTTGGCCCCAGCCTTCTGTTTGATCTCGTCCAGCACCTGCTGGTGTTCCGCCTGGGCAACAGCGATGGTCTTGTTCAGCTCGGAGATACGCGATCGCAATTGCGCCAGATTGCGCTCGAGCTCCGCCGCATGCCCCTGCGCCTCGGCCATGCGCACAGCAGAAATAGCCCCCCTGGCGTAGCCATCCTCGTAGCGGGCCTGGACGTTTAGAGCCAGGTCCAATTGATTGCGCATCGCAGGCAACTCGCTCTGTGCGCCAAGCAGTGCCGCCTTCTGCTGTTCGAAGACTGTTCGTTTGGCATCGGCGAGCGAGGTGTTGAGTGCCAGTTCGTTGGCGTAACGCTTGATCGCCTCATCCACCAGACCCTGCTGATCGGCGAAACCTGAAAATTTCGGCTGACGTGCCTCAATGACAGCCCCCCACAGTTCAAGATCGATCTGCAAGGCGGCGCGACGCACACTGGCCTGGGCGCGATCCTTCTGCACATCGGTGGTGGCAAACCGGGCGATGACCTGCCCTGCCTTGACCTGCTCGCCCGACTCGACCAGCAACTCGGTAAGAATGCCGCCTTCCTTCGATTGCAGCAGTTGAATGCGCGACACCGGTTGAACCTCCCCGCGCGCCTTGGCCAGCTCATCCACCTGTGCGACCAGCGTCCAGAGCAGGAACAGCAACACAAGGGCAACAATGGCCAGCAGCATGCGCCGCAAATGCCGGGAACTGCGGCCATCGTTGAGCAGGTTGGCTATGTTGGCACCGGCACGGTCGTCGGCCCCGGTGATGGCAATGATCTTGGGCAGTGAATCGATCTTAAACATGAACCGGTCCTTTTAAGCTGTCTTGCGCCACACCTTTGGGGTTCTGAAGGGCGACTGGTCCGACATGAATCAATTTGCCCTGTTCGAGAATCACGATCAGGTCCGCGGTTTCGATCAGGTCCGCACGGTGGGTAGCGATTACCACGGTGCTGGTGCCGCGCAAGTCGTCGAGCAGACGCTTGAACATGTCATCGAGCACGGGATCGCCGTCACGCAGCGGGTCATCCAGCAACAGCAGGGGCGGATCGCCCAGCACGGCTTCGACCATGCCCACCACGTGGCGTATACGCAGGGCATCGGGGTCTTCGCGCCAGGGATCAAGCTGCATGTTCAGTGCCTCTTGCTCGCCGGTGCAGCCGAGCAAACGCCACCAGGTTTCGCCCGCAACCCGGGCAAAGCAGGCCACGATCCGTGCATCACAGGTAGCTGGATGAGACAACTGGAGGAAGTCACGCACTGACAACGGCAGGTTCTGCAGGGTCTGTGCATGAAAGCCGACCCAGACCCGGTAATCCGCCGGGTCGAACTGGCGGATATCACGTCCGTCGAGCACCACGCGGCCACTTTGAGGCATGCGCACCCCGGACAGACACTGCAATAAAGTGCTCTTGCCAGCGCCGTTGGGCCCGACCACCACCACACGCTGGCCCGGCTGCAACTCGAAGCTGACGCCGTTAAGCGCAGGCTCCTGCTCCACGCTATAGCGATAAAACAAATGGTCCACGGCGATGCGAGGCGCCAGCGGCTCGATCGGCGAATACATCTGCGGGTGCTGCGCCTCGCCAGCGGACTGCATAAGCCGGTCCAGCTGCAAGCGCGATTCCTTGATCTGACTCATGCGCAGACTCAGCGAAAAGAATTGCTGGGCCGGGGTGGTGACGTGCCAGACCAGCATCATCGTGGCGATCAACCCGCCAGCCGTCATGCCCTGGGCCAGGACCAGAGCGATGCCGGCGGCCATGGTGCCCAGCACAATGAACATGCTCAGCGCCTGACCAATGCTTTGCATCAACGCCTGGGCCAGGGCCAGATCACGATTGGCTTGCGCTGCCTGGCTGGACATGTCGCGCATGCGTCGCAGCCAGTGGTGGTTGCCACTGATGCCCTGAAGGGAGCGAAGCCGCTGGATGCCGCTGGCATACTCCTCCAGCAGCCGGTTGCCGACGCGCCCGGCGTGCACCGCTTTGCGCTGCAAATAAGGCTGTACTAACCACGCAGCGAGCAAGAACAGCAGCAGTCCGATGATCGGCACACACACGATCCAACCGCCCAACAGGGCAATCACCACGATGAACACCAACACGAATGGATAGTCGACCAGCGCCACACCGCCAGCGCCGCTCAGGTACTGGCGCACGCCTTCGAGCGAACGCATGCGGGCGAGGTTGTTGTTCAGGCCCAGTCGCGACGAATACTCCAATGGCAAACCGAGGGTCTTGCGAAACGCCGCGGTGCCAATGCTGGCACCTGCCCATGCACCCATGCGTGCGAGCAGTGTCGCGCGTCCCAGGCGCAGCCCCCAACCACAGATGACGGCAATGATCGCCCCCAACCCCAGTGTGGTCAGGGTGCCGGTGGCGCCACTGGGAATTACGGAGTTGTAGACGGTCATGGTGAACAAGGACACCGACAATGCCAGGACGTTAGTGACCAGACTGATCAGCCCGATACCGAACAGTTCGCCCTGAGCCTTGGCCATCAGTCCCGCAAACCAGTCGGGCTGCGGTGCATCGATGGGTATGAACCCCGCTTTGCGCTGGATCAGCAAAAATTCGCTGTCGCTCGACGGCTGCCAATCATGGACCGGGCTTTCCCCGTCATGCCACCAGTCCTGGTTATCCAGACGGCCAAGATAGAGCATGCAACGCTCATCGGTAATTGCCAGAGTGCCTGTTGGAAGGCTTTCCATCAGGTTGTGGCGCTTGCCATGGGGCAGGTAATCGGAACGGAAACCGATGTCCACCAACAGCGTGCGCAGGTCTTCAACGGTAAACCCGGCACCTTGGGCTGGGAGGCTGGGCACCAGATTGCGCGGCGCACCAAACCAGTCCAGCGTCACCAGCAGTGCGGGCAGGCAGCGAGCGATCGCCGAGGCACCCAGTCGTGCCTCGCCCAGCAGCGTGGCGATGCGTTGCATGCGCGCACGCTCACTCCAGAACATATCGAGTCTGTCGGCGGTATCCGTCGGGTCACAAGCGAAGTTTTCAGTTTGCATGCGGGTCGCTCCTGCCTATGCGGATGCTGCGATCGCAGGCACCAATCATGATCGGCTTGTTGCTGGCCACAAGAATCGTGGGGCGTGCGGCCATGTTTTGCAGCAGCATGGCCAGGCGTTTTTGTCCGTCCAGATCAAGACCGCTGCCTGCATGATCGAGCAGCAAAATCCTGGGCTGGCGCACAAGCGCCCGGATCAGCGCAATGCGCTGGTAAAAACCTTCATCGAACTGTTCGGCGCCCAAGGTACCTATTTCCGTCAACGCGCCACTGCGCAGACGGCCGAGAAATGGCAACAGGCCCAACGCTTCGGCATATTCACGGGCCAGTTCGTTGTAGCGCGGATCGAACAGGGTCAGATTGTTGAGTATCGATCCCGCCACCAAAGCAGGATGACGCGGTACCAGGCTGACACTCTGGCGCAGGTTGGCGGCCGAATACTCACGCACCGAATGACCGTCCAGGCGCACTTCCAACCCCTGTTGCAACCCTGTGCCAGCCACCATCGCCAGCAATTTTGACGCCAGCGCCGCGTCGGCAGCATCCAGATGAACCAGCTCGCCCGAGGCAATGTTGATGGTCAAATCGGGATTGCTATCCCTGAGCAGTTCAATGCACCCCTGGGTCACGATGAGCGATGCCGTGGGCTGGTCGGGTGCCTGCCGATAACGCGCTGCATCGCCGACCGGCAGCTCCAGCAAGCGATGGACTTTGGCCTGCGCTTCCCGTGCTTGCGCCTGGCGCGCGAAGTAGCCTAAGCCGAGCATCGCCGGCCCGATGGAGCGACCGGCGAGCAATGTACAGGCAGTCAGTGCGCCGGTGCTCAGTTCGCCATTCATCACGTCGATCGAGCCAAAGATCACGATGAGTACGGTAGACAGCTGGCCCAACAGCGCAGCGTTCTCGCGGACCCAGGCGATGAGCATTTCCAGGCGTGCCGATGCGGCCATGTACCGTGCATTGATCCCTGTGTAGTTGCGACTCAGCCCGGGCTCGGCGCCGCGCGACTTGACCTCGGGCAGCCCGGCGAAGGACGCCCACAACAGGTTGCGGCGACGGATGTCGGCCGCCTCGGCGCGGCTCAGGGTGCGTTCGGTGGCAGTCTTGACCAGCAGGGTCATGCCCACGGCGACCCCGAACAACCCCAGCGGAATGAAGGCCAGCCAGCCACCGATGTACGCCACCAGGCCTATATAAATAGCGATGAACGGCACTTCGTACAGCGCCACCGCGGCATTGCCGGAAGACAAATCGCGCACCTGCGCGACCGAACGTATGCCATCAATCACGCTGGCGGTGCCCATGCCCTCAACGACGTTGATATCCGCCTTGAGCAGTCTGTCAAAAATGCGCGTGGTCGTTTCGCTCTCGTATTGCGCGGCGATGTGCGCAAACAGCGCCGTGCGGCCGTAACGCAAGATAGCTTCGAGGATGATGGCGATACCGACACCAACCACCAGGAACACCGCCGTGCCGTAAGACTGGCTTGGCAGAATGCGGTCGTAGATCTGCAGCAATGCCAGGGGCAAGGCCAGGGCAAGCAGATGGATAACCAGTGAGACTGCCGCTGCATCCAGTCGATGAACGCGAGGGCGATCGTCGGCCACCGGCACGGTTGGACCTGGGGTCGAACAGTTCAACTGGACATCCTCGTGACGGAGTCAAAGAAGGGGCGGTAGGCAGCCGGAGGGGCAAAGGTTGTGCCGCGCGAGCACGACGGGGGGGGGCGGACATAATCGTCGCTTTTGCCGAGTGACAGCAGTAACGCATGCCAATTACATGGGTGTTCTGAAATGCTTTGTGCTGTTCTGCCGGGCGCTGAAAATCTTTGAAAACTTCTGACAAACCCGCTGTAAGCGGCGTGCAGTGCGTGCTGATTGATGTTTCTACCCGCTCATTGAGCCGGTTGGGCACCTTGAGGAGCGCGACTGCCTGCTGCGGGTTCTCGAGTTCCTTGATCAGGCGCAATGACCGCTGCCGATCATGATGGTAAAAGCGTCAGCTGGAGAGTCATGAACACTGCCCACGCTGGAAATCAATCCGGGCTAGACTCATTACCACCTGCCGCGTCGGAGACATCATGAACTTCATTCTCTGGGTCATTCTCGCTACAAACGGCGCTCAGCCGGCCCCGGCAATCGACCATGCCGAGTACACGAATCTGGAGGCCTGTCAGCATGCGGCCGATCAGATCAGGGAATCACTGGCCGGGGTTCAGTTCCAGGTTCACACCATCTGCACCACCTCGGAAAAGACAAAATAAGGTGCGCGGGAACCTTGTCATTTTTGCGACACGGCAAATACCTGCCCCGGTGCTGCGGTCAAACTTTCCCGAACCACTGGTCTACGCTTGCCGGAACATTCCCGGGCAGGAAGAACCATGAGCAACTTCCCCATTGTTGCCACCGTCCTCTCGATGATTCTCGGACTTTCCGTCATTCGCCTTCTTCTTGGGATGCTGACTGTTTTCGCCCCTCTGTGGGAGTGGGCTTGCTCGCGAATGCGGTGTGCCATTCAAAACAGATGGTGACTGACCCGCCCCCTTCGCGAGCAAGCCCGCTCCCACATTTGGAATGCATTTCCCTGTGGGAGCGGGCTTGCTCGCGAAGACGCCCCCCCCAACGCCGAAAAATGCCCTGAAAAAGCCACTAACTCCACGAGGTTTCGATAGGCATGGATTGAAATCCATTTCCCGATCGCGCTGGCCGCGCCCTTCAGCGCCGGTGCCCAGGCTCAGCCACAGCTCAGCGTCTACAACTGGACCGACTACATTGGCGAAACCACACTCGCCGACTTCCAGGCCACGATGGGGATCAAGGTGATCTACGACGTCTTCGACTCCATCGAAACCCTGGAAGGCAAACTACTCGCCGGTCGCAGCGGGTCTGGGCCATTGCCTAAGCTGATATGATTGACGAATAAACAGCCTGGGTAGAAAGACATGAACCGTCGTAAAAAAATCAAACAGCTATTAAAGGCTCACGCCAAAAAGGCCAGCGCCAAACTGGCACCGCAAAGCAAGACCAGGTACATCAGTAAAGCTGACCGCTTGAAGCTCGCTGCCGAGTCCAGCCCTGACTCGACCGGTTCCCCGCAAAGCTGATCCACTTCACTCAATCACTCCTGCATACACCGATCGATCAACATTGCCACCCGACAGAATCACCCCGACCCTTTTCCCTACCATTGCTTCACGCTCCTGGATAAGCGCCGCAAGAGCCGCCGCACCCGCCCCTTCAGCCAGGTTGTGGGTGTCGGTGTAATACACACGCATGGCCTGGGCGATCTCTGCTTCGCTGACAGAAACGATGCGTGCCGCAGCCGCACCGTAGATGGCAAAGGCCTCGGGAATCGGTCTACGCACCGCAAGGCCGTCGGCGAAGGTGTTTGCCGTCGCGGTTTCGAGGATTTCGCCCGCTTCAAACGACAACCTGGCCGCTGCGGCCTCTGTGGAAACCACGCCCACCACCCGGGTTGTCAGGCCCAACGCGTCGCGCGCGGCGATCACCGCACAAATGCCCGAGCCACAACCGATCGGCACGTAGACGGTGTCCAGATCCGGCGCGGCCTGGAACAGCTCCAGCGCATAGGTCGCCACACCTTTGACCAATTCGACATGGAACGGCGGCACCAGGTACAGGCCATGTACTTGCGCCAGGCGCGCGGCCTCTTCCCGGGCCTCGTCAAAATCGCGGCCATACTCGACCACTTCGCCGCCAAAACCGCGCATGGCGTTGTTCTTTTCCGGCGAATTGCCCTGGGGCACCACGATCAACGCCCTCAAACCAAGCTTGCCGGCCGCCAGCGCCAGGCTCTGGCCATGGTTGCCGCGGGTAGCGGTGACAATGCCCTTGACGCCCGGGTGCTCGCGTTTGAGCCAGTGCATGAAGGTAATGCCACCGCGTACCTTGAAGGCCCCGGTAGGGGTATGGTTTTCGTGCTTGACCCATACGGTGCAGCCTAATCGCTCGGCCAGCAGTGGCCAGGCGTACTGGGCAGTAGCGGGCATGACCTGGTAGACATGGCGGGCCGCTTGTTCGATTTCGTCGCGAGTCAGTGTCTGCATCAGTGGACTTCCCAATGTTTTGCCCAGTCTAGACACAGGCACAGCACATCGGCTTTCAGAAAACTGACCTGACTTTTAGGCTCGCTCTTCATTACTATGCTGTTAATGATCCGTCAAAATCGCCCCCTGCTCCCGCTCCCCGCCGAACCGGTCCGTCGTATCGAGGCCGGTCCATGGGCCATCGAGTTGCTGCCCGGCGCCGCCTACGCAACCCGATATGTCGCGGCGCAATCGGCGATTGGCTTTGCCTTCGACAGCCAGCGCGGTGTGCACGCCATTGGCAGCGACCGGGTGCAGCCGTTTGACGCCTTGCCCAATGGCCTGGCATTCGTTCCCGCAGGTTGTGACGTGTTGTCCGAGTCCGCCAGGGGCGGTGAGTACCTGCGGGTCTTGCGCACTGATGGCAGCGCTTTGCCCGGGGACCGTGCCTTCAACAATCGCATTGACCCGCATGCAATCGCCCTCGCGCTGCGAATGCGCAGCGCGCTGCTACGAGCCTCGGTGACGGACGATTGGGAGGCTTGGGCGCTGGCCCTGGCTGAACGGGTGACGAGTCACCAAGCGTTCTCCGCACCGCCCCAAGACGCCATGACCGCTGGCCGTATGCGTTTGCTCGATGAGTTCATTGACGCGGGCCTGGACGGGCCCCTGGGAATTCAGGCAATGGCGGGGCTGCTTGGACTGTCCGAAGGCTATTTCATACGCGCATTCAAGCACGCAACGGGTAAAAGCCCACACAGCTACCTGATCGACCGACGCCTGGCCAAGGCCCGTGCACTGATGTGCGATTCGACAATGCCCTTGGTGGCGATCGCCAACGCCTGCGGTTTCAATTCCCAGGCGCACATGTCGACCACTTTCAGGCAACGCCTTGGCCTGAGCCCTGCTCAGCTGCGCGGGCTCATGTCATAACGCGGCGCCGCACACTAGAAGTAACTGCCTGGATAATTGAGATCAATTGAGTCGCAATCTTGTACTAGAGTGTTACCGTGGGCGCTTTATTGGGCTAGGAGATGCTAAAGGCTTAATTATGCGCATAAAATTCCCCGGCATTGCTGCCCTTGGCGTTTACCTTGCCTTGGCTTGCCTCTTTGCGGGCGCATGGATCACCCACCCTGCACCCATGCATTCTTCCTTTGCCCGGATCACTCCGGTAAAGACACTGGCAGAAACCGATGCAAAGCCCATTTATACCAGCCGATTCGCCTCCTCCGGGCTGGTGGACTTCGTCCATTCCTCGTCGGTAACGGCCATGCCTGACGGTAGCCTGATGGCGGTCTGGTTCGCCGGCAGTCGCGAAGGCGCAGCCGATGTACAGGTGCGCTCCGCCCGCTTCAACGTCAGCACCGGCGAGTGGGGGGAGGAACAGGTCATGGCGACCCGGGATTCGACCCAGCAAAGCACTCGTAGATACATCCGAAAACTTGGCAACCCGGTCGTCGCATTAGCGCCGGACAATCGCCTGTGGCTGTTCTTCGTCTCCGTATCCATGGGCGGCTGGGCGGGTAGCGCGGTCAATGTGATGGTTTCAGATGACTTTGGTGCGCATTGGTCAGCGCCGCGCCAATTGATCACCTCACCCTTTTTGAACATCAGCACCCTGGTGCGTTCGGCACCGGTGTTTCATGTCGACGGCTCCATCGGCTTGCCTGTCTATCACGAATTTCTGGGCAAATTTGCCGAGTACCTGTATTTGAGCCCGGACGGTGAAGTAATCGATAAATACCGCATCAGCCACGGCAAAAACTCATTGCAACCGGCGATCGTTCCGCTGGATGGTCAGCGCGGTATCGCCTTGTTGCGCTATGCGGGCGACACCCACCATAGAGTCCTGGCGAGCCGCACCGAGGATGCCGGACAAAACTGGAGTGAACCTTATCCGGTCGTGCCCTCGAACCCGAACTCTTCGTTGGCGGCCGTGGCAACGCCCGGTCACGGCTTGCTGGTAGCGCTCAATGACCTGCAGGAGGGCCGCTTCAAGCTGAGCCTGTATCTCACCGATGCAAAAATGATCGATTGGCGCTTCTTGCACGATCTGGACAAATCACCGGATCCTGAAGGCGATCCGTTTTCACCCCTCGCCTACAAGGAAATCATCGGGATTGAGTTCCGCGGTTCCAGCGGCAAGCTGCGCCAACCCCTGGAGGCGCAATTCCTCGCCAACCTCGATAACCGAGTCTGTAAAAATGACGGGTGTGAATTCGAATACGAATACCCGTACTTCATCCGCAGTCCCGACGGGATGTATCACTTGGTTTACTCCTGGAACAACACTTTCATCAAGCACGTTACCTTTAACGATGCCTGGCTGTCCGAGCGTCTCAAATGATCAACCTATGGCAAGCCCACGCCACTTTCGCGATGATCATCTTCCTGCTATTGCCCTCGTTCGGGCTGAACAGGGGCTGGCGCATCACGCTGCTGCTTGCGTTGCTGGCGGCCAGCTTCATACCGCTGGGCGGGTTGTCGCTGGCCGCTTACCTGCGCAGCCACATTGATGACCTTGCGATCACCTCAATGGTGTTCATGGGATGGGGGTGTTTGCGCCGTCTGGGGATGCTGCCCCCGGCGCTGCGTGATCGAACAGGCGTATTGATCCTCTTTGCGGTGATGGCCCTGGTGCTCTACCCCGCTACCCTGGGCTTGAGTGAGCTGGACCCTTACCGGCGTGGTTACAGCCCGCGCCCGCTGTTGTTTATCGTCGCACTGCTCACATTTGTCCTGTTTTACCTGCGCAACTACCTGGCCGTTGTGATGTTGACCTGTGCGACCCTGGCCTTCATCGTCGGGATCAAACCTTCCCACAACTATTGGGATTACCTGGTTGACCCGTTGCTGGGCCTGTATTGCTGCCTGGCACTGCTGATGCTGGCCGCGCGCCGGGCGTATAAAAGGTTGATCACGCGGCGCGAGCCGATGATGACCAAGTCCGTTTGAAACTCACCGAAACTGTTTAATAAGGAAAGATGATGGGTTGGCTGAAATCGAGACGTCTGCATTACTGGCTGGGTGCAACAGCGATCGTGTTTGTTCTGTTTGCACTGCTGCGAGTGGTGTTCTTTTTCGGCTTTTCCGGTTTCGACGCCAAAGCCCTGGGCGACGAAAACGTCCTGCAAACCCTGGGCATCGGTTTTCGTTTCGACTTGCGCCTGGCCATTCTGGTCATGCTGCCAGTGGCGTTGCTGGCCTGGATCCCCCGCTGGAACCTGATTGGCAGCCGCCTCCTTCGCGGCGTCGCCCGCCTGTATCTGGTCGCCATCCTCAGCGCCGTGCTGCTTGTCTACATCATCGACTTTGGCCATTACGCCTACCTCGGCGTGAGGATCAACGCCACGGTGTTGCGCTTTATCGAGGATGCGCAAATATCCCGTGACATGGTCTGGCAAACCTACCCGGTCATCTGGATTTCCCTGGGCTGGCTGGCAACTGTCGCGATCGTGACACTGGCCTTGGTGCGTCTGGAGCGCATCACCCTGGATCGCCCCCGCCAAGCCATTCACCCCCTCTCCGCGACCTGGGGTGGTGCGTTGATGGTCGTGCTGGTGCTGCTGGGTATTCTGGGTCGAGTCGAACACTTGAACTTTGAAAACCCGGTACCGCTGCGCTGGAGCGATGCCTTTTTCTCGGGCAATAACCAGATCGCGGCACTGGGCCTGAACCCGGTGATATTCCTCTACGACACCGTCAAGGTCGGCCAGTCGCGCTATGACGAAGCACTGGTACGCGAACATTACGCGGTCATGGCCAACTATCTGGGTGTCGACCAGCCTGATCCGCAAACCCTCAACTTTGTCCGCCACCAGGGGCCGCAACCCTACAAAATTTCCGCATCGCGGCCACCCAACGTGATGTTCATCATGCTCGAGTCGCTGGGCACCAGCGCCGTCGGCGCCTATGGCAACCCGATCAACCCAACGCCCAATATCGATCGCCTGGCCACCCAAAGCTGGTTCTTCAAGCACTTCTACGTACCGGTGACGGGAACCGCAAAAACCGTCTGGGCCAGCATTAGCGGAGTGCCTGACGTTACCCGACAGGAAACCGCGACGCGTAATCCGCTGATCACCCGACAAAACACGCTGGTCAATGCCTTCACCGGCTACGAGAAGATCTACACCATTGGCGGCAACTCCGGTTGGGCCAACATGAATGCCCTGATCCGGCAAAGCATCGACGGCGTTCGCCTGTTCGACGAGCGGGACTGGAAATCCCCGGTAGTGGATGTCTGGGGGATCTCGGATCTGGACCTGTTCAAGGAAACCGACCAGATCCTGCAAGCGCTGCCCAAGGACAAACCGTTTTTCGCCTATGTACAAACAGCCGGCAACCATCGCCCCTTCACAATTCCAGCGACCAATGACGGATTCGAGGTCAAGCACCCTACCCTGGAGCAAGTCCAGGCGGCAGGCTCGCGCAGTGTCGAGCAATACAATGCCGTGCGTCTGCTGGACTTCAACATCGGACGCCTGATGGAAATCGCCAAGGCCGGCGGCTGGTACGACAACACCATTTTCGTGATGTTTGGCGACCACAACACCCGTATCGCCCAAATCCCTTTCCTGCCGCCGGCCTATGAGTTATTGGGACTGGAAAGCAACGCGGTGCCAATGATCATCCACGCACCCGGCCTGATCGGGACGCGCAAGGTCGAGCAAGCCGTTGGCCTGGTGGATTTGCTGCCGACCGTGGCAGGCATGGCCGGCCTTGAGTTTCGCAACAGCGGCATGGGCCGTGATATCCAGCAGCCCGCGCCCGAAGGCGAACGCGTGGTGCCATTGGTGTTACGTGAAGGCACGTTCCCGCTGATTGCCGGCGTGACGCAACACTACATGGTGCAGATGGAGCACGACGGCAGTGCGCCAAGTCTCCATGACCTGGCCTCCCAGACGCCACTGGACAACGTCGCCGAGCAAAACCCCGAGGAGTTCAAGCGCCTGTCACAACTGACCCGCGCCATGCATGAAACCTCTCGATTGATGCTGTACCAGAATGTGCGCAAGTAATGGCTTTGCCGCGCCTCGGCTTGGAGAAGCCTCGCCCTGTTCAGTATTCGAACGATTAAACGATAATCAAAAAACCGCTTAGCCATGGGGACGCCAAAATGGATCAGATTCTCTCTCTTCTCTCCGATACCATTCCCAAAGCCCAGACCCTGGAGCAACTTACGCGTCCCCTGCTGACCCTTCTCAGCCAGGTCACCGGCATGGAGTCGACCTACCTGACGACCATTGATACCGATGAGGGTGTGCAGCGTATCGAGTTCGCACGCAACGTCGGTGACATGGTGATCCCGGAAGGGTTGGTCGTGCCCTGGACAGATACGCTGTGCAAGCGGGCGCTGGAAGAGAATCGCATGTATTCGGATAACGTTGCCGAATGTTGGGGCGACTCGGAAGCTGCCGCGGCCTTGGGCATCAGAACTTACGTGAGCGCGCCCATCAGGTCCCAGGATGGACAAGTGCTGGGGACTGTATGTGCCGCCAGTTCAAATCAGGTGGCCCGCTCTGCTGAAGTGGAACCCTTGCTGATGCTGCTGTCCGGGTTGCTGGGATATTCCCTTGAACGTGGGCTGCTTGTTGAGCGGCTTCAGGCGGCCAACGCCGAGTTGACCAAGCTGGCCCTGACAGATCCACTCACCGGCCTGTCCAACCGCCGTGCCATTCTGAACGATGCCGAGCGCATGTTCGCCCTCGCCCAGCGGGAGAACAAGTACATCCTGATGGGGGTCATCGATCTGGATGGGTTCAAGATAATCAACGACACCCGCGGCCACTTGGCAGGAGACGAGCTACTACGCGGTGTGGCCGCCCAACTGCAGCATGGCCTTAGAACCAGCGACGTCATCGGACGCACTGGCGGTGATGAATTCATCGTGATCGCCCTGGGCACACCCGCTGACCACTCGGAACTGGAAAGTGACCGGCGACATGCCGCCGAACTGCTACAGGAGCGCCTGTCCAAAGCGACGATAGGGCGATATGAGCTGGGCCATGGTCTTGGTGATATTGAATATACCGGCGCGAGTGTCGGGGTCGTGGCAGTGATACCGGGCAACATGACGGTGGACGAGGCCACAAAGCTGGCAGACCGCGAGATGTATAACGTCAAACAGCAGCGAAACCGTCAACGGAAGTAGCAAAGCCGAAGGTCATTTGTCATCAGTGAAACCTGGATAAAGGACGCCAATTGCACGTTATGGCCAAGTATTAAGGCTGCTTGTACAGGTGGGGGCTATAATTTTGAAATATCGCCATCCCATTGTTCTGTGATCCCTATGCCGGAAGATTACGAGTCGAAACCCGGTTCTGAAGTTCTCTTCGACGAAGCTGAATGTGGCGTGCTGCTTACCGCAGAAAATGGCCAGATCGCCCAGGTCAACCTGACTTTCTGCCGCTGGTTAGGCTACCGGCGAGAAGAGTTGCTCGGCCGGCACATTCAGGACCTGATGAGCATGGAGGGAAGGACATTTCATAAGACGTACTGGGCGCCCCTGATGCAGATACAGGGCGTGGTTGCTGACGTAAAGTTCGATCTGACCCACTACAACGGACATTCCATGGCGATGATGCTCAGCGCCATCGCGTGTGAGCATTCTCAAGGCATATTTCATGAGATGACGTTGTTCAAAGCCGCGGACAGGCAAAGATACGAACGCGAGCTGCTCAATGCCCGAATGCTTGCCGAAAGACATCTGGCCAAGCACCTCAAGGACCAGCGCGTACTGGATCTGACCCAGGATAAATTGCGCATCACCTATGCGGCGGCTGAGGACAGAGCCCTGTTCGCCGAGCAACTCATCGGGATTGTCAGCCATGACCTGCGCAACCCCTTGTCGGCCATAAAAATGGCGACGGAACTGTTGGGTCGCCGGGAGCTGGATGCCAAGCAAGTGCAAATACTGGGACACATCAGCCATTCGGCCGATCGCGCTCAGCGTCTGGTTGCCGACCTGCTGGATTTTACCTTGACGCAGGTTGGCCGAGGTATTGCCGTCGTACCCAAACCAGTCGATTTACACGAATTGGTGGCTGACTGCCTGGAGGAGTTGAGCCTGGCTTTTCCCGGGCATAAGTTGACCCATCTGCGCCATGGGCAAGGCGCCTTTACTGCCGACAGTGATCGACTCTACCAGCTCATTGGCAACCTGGTCGCCAACGCATTTGCCTACGGCGCCAGCGAGAGTGAAGTCACCGTGTCCACTGCCTTTGAAGATCAAGCGCTGGTTATCACCGTGCACAATTTCGGCACGCCGATACCCAAGGTATTACTCAGGGATTTGTTTGAGCCGATGATCCGTGGCAGTCATGACAATGCAGAACTCAGAAGTGTCGGGTTGGGCCTGTTCATTGTTTGGGAGATCGCAAGAGCGCACCACGGTGATGTGGTCGTAGACTCTTCTCTCGCAGCCGGTACAACGTTCACGGCAACCTTTCCTCGCACCCTTGACTGACGTTGTACGCAGTTTATGCCTTCTGTATTTCGCCGACGCCTGCCAAGGCGTCGAACGCATCGCTATCCAGCGGCCGGCTGAGGAAATAGCCCTGACCTTCGTCACAGGAAACCGTTTTGAGCAAACTCAATTGTTCGGCCGTTTCAATGCCTTCTGCCGTCACCGTCAGCGCCAAGGCGCGCCCCAAGCCCACGATAGCCTGGATGATGGCCCTGTCGTCCTCGCTTTGATCGAGCCGGCTCAAAAAGCTGCGGTCTATTTTCAGGCCATCGAAAGGAAACGCGCGCAGATAGCTCAACGAGGAGTATCCCGTTCCGAAATCATCCATGGCGATGCGTACGCCGAGGCGTTTGAGGGTACGCATCAGATCCAGGGCGCCAGTGGCGTCTTCGAGCATCACGCTTTCAATAACTTCCAGCTCTACCCGGGCGGGGTCGATGGCCGAGTCCACCAGTGCTTTCTGAATACGCTCGACCAGATCGCCGCGCTTGAATTCGGTAGGTGACAGGTTGACCGACACGAACAGGTTTTGCGGCCAGCGCGAAGCGCAATCGCAGGCGGTATTGATCACCCAGTTGCTCAAGGAAAGTATCAGCCCGGATTCTTCGGCAATCGGGATAAAAGTGTCGGGAGGTATCAGGCCCCGCTCAGGGTGCTGCCAGCGTACCAGCGCTTCGGCACCCACCATGCGACCGTCAGCGATACGGTAGCGCGGCTGGAAGTGCAGGCGCAGCTGTCCGTCCTTGATCGCGAAACGCAGGTCGTTTTCCAGGCGGCGGCGCTCGATGATCCTGGTGTTCATATCGCCTGCATAGAAGCGCCAGGTGTTACGGCCGGCCGACTTGGCCTCGTACAGTGCAATATCGGCATAGCGCAGTAATTCCGCCGCCTCGCAAGCATCATTCGGCGCCATCGCGATGCCAATGCTTGCGCTGACAAACACTTGCTGCTGATCAATCTCTATCGGCCGTTCAACCGACTCGATCAGGCGACGGCACAGTGCCTCGACCTCATCCTGGGAACTCACGTCTGTGAGTATCAGGACAAACTCGTCCCCGCCAACCCGGGCCACAAGGTCGCCGTGACGCACGCACTCGGCCAGGCGACTCGACACTTCATTGAGCACCAGATCCCCCGCGGCATGTCCGAGCAAATCATTGACCGGTTTAAAACGATCGAGGTCCAGGCAGAGCATGACCAGAGGTTGTTCCGGCGTCGGCAAGGCCTTGAGTTTACCGTCGAGAAACTCCTGCAGACGTGTTCTGTTGGGCAGTCCGGTCAGGGCATCATGCTGGGAGAGAAATTCAATACGCCGACGGGCTTCGACTTCCTCGGTGACATCCGTTGCGGTACCTCGAAAGCCTGTGTCTGACATATTCCTGGCCGAGATACGCGTGATTCGTTCGCGGCCTGCGCTATCAATGTAGCGGCACTGCAGGCTGATATCCTGGCGGCGATTGGGAATGCTCAGCCACTGAGTTAATGACCCAGGTTCCGTGCCTAGCAAATCATCGATTGGCGCCCCTATCCAGGCGATCCTGGAGAGCCCGGTCACATCGTCAAATCGATCGGATAAATAGGTGAAACGACCCTGGGCATCTATTTCCCATACCCAGTCCGAGATGGCTTCAACGACGTCTCGAAAGCGCGCTTCGCTGATGGCCAGGGCGTCCTGACTGCGATGCAGCGATGTGTAACTGGCGTCCAGGGCAAGCGCGCTGGCGGTTGTGCGGCGCAAGATGGCCCAGGTCATCAGGCACACCAGCAGCGCGGCGATGCCAATCAACGGCAAGCCTACCCCCAGCAACCGCAGCCCGGGGCGGGAAGGACTCCAACGCAGACTGCCGGCTGCTCCGTTCTCACCCAGGGGCAGGAAATACGTCGCATCCCTTTCCTCAGGCGTGCCAACGTGCAGGCCGTCTACACCGAAATCCTGGCCCATCACCTGGAGTTTGGCGCTGTCGAGAAAGTCTACGAAAATCAGCACCGACGCTGGCCTGGCATCAGCCTCCACTGTCGGGTCGGTTCCGGGGGTAATGGCTGCAGCCGCCACCAGGGCGGGTACACCTGCAATATCGATGAAGGCGGTTATCGGTGTTTCTGCTTGCTCTCCTTCCCGAGCCTTCTCGAGAATCGGTGCAATGGACTGTTTGAGCCAGTCTGCGGCTGCAACACTGCTCAACTTGCCCTCGACCACCGAGTACACGGTGCGATTGTCATCGCTGACGACAAACACTCCCCGAAATCCAAAGTCAGGATAGAGCGAAGGCCCCAGGTTCTGTCGTACATAGGCCCAGTCAGGGTCAACCTGAACATGCAGGTACTTGTAGGTTTCACCCCAGAACGCGTAATCCTTGACGGTCGCGCGCACTGATTTTTCCAACGATTGCACAGCCTTTTTTGTGTAGAAGGCGCTTTCGACCTGTTCGGTATGGTCCAGGTCATTGGCCAGATAAACCAGTGAGCCGCTGGCTAGCACGAACACGCCAGCCAGTAACCCGAGAAACTTGAAGAGTGAGGCCCTTGCCAGCGACACACTTGAACGATTGGAGAGGGAGTTTTCAATAGAGGCGAAACTGTTCGGCATAATTTCCCGCAAGTCGTTGTGGCGAGTCGGATGTACAGCATGCAATCGGCTGCGTTAGCGGAAACATGAATAAGTTCATTTTTCCCTGACCGTGCATAACCCTCTGGCAAAGGTTAGACGAGGATTGCGCTTCCCACTCTAGGCATGAGAGAAATTTATGCTGGATATGAACAGTGACTGAAAGCGATTACAAACGGAGTGCTCTAACTGACGGCTGCAACTTGTGCGCAAGTATCAGAAGACGGGAGATGAAACGAGCTGTGCACCGTAATGGCGCCCTACCTTTGCCCGATTTTCTCCGGTAGTGCCTGACCTGCTGGGCAAGACAGGCACCAGATCTTCGGGAGGTCCGATTACGAAGCACCTGAAGAAGATCGAACTGAACTCAGGCCTGGGTCAGGCCTGAGTTCAGTTTTTTGTACTTTGCCATCAGCTGTTATGGATAGCTGGTACGACTTTTAGAGACTGGCGTTCCGGCTTTGCTCAACCCCTTGGAGTTGTGATCTCCTGGCGTCGAGGCAGCAATAGCACTGGCTTTGCTCACGCCGCGAGTATCTTTGGAGTGTGCGATGCCCGAAGTCGTTGTGCCATGGCCGCGGTCACTGTTGCGTTCACTGCCGTAGTGATTCCCGCTTTCACCATGATCGCGAACGGCCTTGCCCGCATGATCACTGCTCAGTCCGTTGCCTCGACCGTTACTGTCAGCCTTGCCGGAGTGGCCTGAACCGCTATGGCCGCCGCCTGCGCCGCTGCCGTGGCCACCGCCAACGCCACCGCCGTGACCGCCCCCACCGCCGCCGCCACCACCACCACCACCACCACCACCATCCTTGGCAGAGGCAGAGCTCATGATGGACAGATCAGCAGGTAGTAGTGGAGCGGCTGCAAGCATCAGGGTGCACGACAATACTGCAACGAAACTCTTGTTATATAAAAGCATGATAGCTTCCATGGGTTGATATCTCATACCATAAGACTCACCAAGTCCCGGCTAGTTCAGGTCTGGCGACAGATGGAATGCAATGCACCCTGCCCCGATAAACAAGTTGCAAAAGAGGCAAACAAGGATGGTGTTTAATAGTTGAGCTGTTCGCATTCGCAATTCAAATATTAATCAAAGGCACCATTGAGAACTTCGTAAATGAGCCCGGTGGCCAGCGCTACCAGTATCAGGTCGGTGCCCGCCTGCTGCCATTCGTAGCCCTCATAACGAGGCAAGGTGCCGATCAGGCGACCGTCCAGTTTTTTCGCGATACCTGGTGGAAGAGGTTTGCCTCGCGCGAGGTTTTTTTGAATACCCGGTGGCAATGCCGGGCCGGGGCTCCAGTAGTCCCGATGGGTGCCGACAATCCCCAGGATGCTGCCGTGATTGATGCTGGGACCATGACTCCAATCACTGTCCCCGGAGTTCTTGCCGCTGTTGCCCTGACCGCCCTGATTGCCATGAGCCTGGCTGTTGTGCGGATGCGCCTTGCCGTTTCCCTGGCCCTTTCCATTACCTTGATCAGCTAATGCAGTCGCTGAACCACAGACTAGCGCAAGGCTTGTAACAGCTGCGATCAATGCGCGAGATTTGAACATGGGTCGTTCCTTCATCGTGGTGAGTGATTACTATGCATTTTAGACGCAAGCGATGATATCGGCTGGATATCCCCCACCCGCTACCTCTCATGGACTGGAGCGTGGTCAGACGGCAAAGTGATCGCGGGCATCTGAGCAGGAGCGCTTTTGTTACTTGCGCCTGGCTGCTCTCAGCTCATCCAATAGCAACACACCGGCCCCTGCCATAATGGCGATGTCAGCAATATTGAACACACCGGTGTGCAAGGGTCCGAGGTTGAGGATCAGGTAGTCGACCACGTGCCCCTCACGAAACACCCGATCGATCAGATTGGATGCACCACCCAGCGCAATCAAATAGACGGCTGCCGCCCTGACAGGAACCGTCGCCCAACGTGCCAACGCCCACCCGGTAGCCCAGACAACAACGACGGCCACGCCGACAATAAAGATCATCTGTTTAACCCCGGGTGCCAACCCCGCACCCAGGCTCAGAAAGGCGCCCGGGTTCAAGCTCAAGGCGATATCCAGCCAGGCGAAGCTGCCGCCAATCCTGAAACTGTCAGATTGCAGGGAAACCAGTGCCTGTACCTTTACCCACTGCTCCACAGCAATGAATCCCAGGCCAAGCAGAACCGCAAAAAGCCGACTTCTCATTACCGCTTCCATGAACAGTCCTTTTATCCATTCATAACCAGTACGCAACGGTGGCCGCCTTGTTCGGCAGCGGCGGCAAAATAGCCCAGCCTGCTTGCCAGGTCTACCGCCAGAAGTTTTGCCAGCCACGCAGGTTTTGGTCAATCGCAACGTCGGCCGGCACCTGCACACAAAAAAAGACAAATCGCCATGTGTTTCCTTGGTATTTTCCTGCGTCGCACTTTTCACTGCCCGTTCCCGTACGTTTGGAGTCCTTGATGCCCTCGCCTAAATCCCTGCCCGCTGCTCTGCTGGGCCTGGCCCTTGTTTATCCGGCCATGGCTGGCGCTGAAGGCCTGGAGCTGGGGCAAGTGCTGATTGGTGCAGAGGATCTGAGCGACGAAGACCAGCAGATCGAGGACGCCAGAGCCCGGCTTGCGCAGGTGCCTGGTGGCACCAATGTGGTCGACATGCGCCGTCCCTTGCAGGGTCGCGTGGCCAGCAACCAGGATGTGCTGGCTTACCAGCCCGGCGTTTACGCCCAGTCGGCGGGTAATGAGGGCGTGAAAATCTCGATCCGCGGTTCGGGTATCAACCGGGCCCCGGGTGCCCATGCCTCGGGCCTGTACACCATGCTCGACGGTCTGCCGCTGACTGGCCCGGGCGGTACGCCCTATGAGTTGCTGGAGCCGCTGTGGCTCGAGCGCGTGGAAGTGCTGCGCGGCGCCAACGGTTTTGACAGGGGCGCCCTGAGTTTGGGTGGAGCCATCGACTACATCAGCCACACGGGCTACGACTCGGCAAAGTTGCAAGTGCGCTACGCGATGGGCAGCCACGGCTATCAGCAGCGCCAGATCAGCTCCGGGCAGGTGCTGGGCGACTTCGATTATTACCTGGCCATGACCGATGCAAATTCCGATGGCTACCAGGACCACACCGCCAGTGAGAGCCAGGGGGTGATCGCCAACTTCGGCTATCGTTTCAACCCGAACCTTGAGACACGCTTCTACCTGCGCCATCGCCAGACCGACAATGACCTCGCCGGACGGGTGACCAAGCGCTCAATCGAACACGACCCAAAGGCGGCCAACCCCGCCTACGTGGCGCGGGACGACAGCCGCGACCAGCCCGGCAGCACTTTTATCGGCAACAAGACCACCTACTACGTCGATGACGATTCCAGTATCCAGACCGGCCTTGTCTACCATGACTACCCAATGGATTTACGCGAAGGTCCCAACCGTCTGAAGGTGGCGTACACAGACGTCAGCGGCACCTTCGACTACAAACGGCGCGACACGCTCTGGGGTTTGCAAAGCCAGAGCTCTGCGGGCCTGCGAGTGACGAAACACCTGCCCAATTCCGGCGCCAGCGAGTTCGTGCGCATCCCCACCGGCAATACCGCAGGCTATGCGCCGGGCACGCTCATGCGCAACTTCACCTACCAGGGCTCGGACACGGTCCTGCATGTAGGCAATGACCTGGAGATCGCCGACGACCTGTGGCTGACCACTGGCCTGGCGGCTATCTACACCCGCCGTGAAAGTGATGTGACCTATCCGCAGAGTGGCGGCAAGACCAGCCTGCACGACTGGGACTACGCCCCGCGCGTAGGCCTGCGCTACCAACTGACACCAGACCTGCAATTGTTCGGCAATCTCAGTCGTTCGGTGGAGGCGCCGCACCCCTGGTCGCTGATCTACAGCTCCCACCTGCGCTTCCCCGCAGGCAGCGGACCCGCCACGGGCGCCCAGCGCCAACCGGTTGAACTGCAAAACCAGACGGCTACCACTCTGGAGCTTGGCGGCCGGGGCGACAGCACGCTGGGACAATGGAGCCTGGCCTGGTACTACGCCCAAGTGCGGCACGAATTGCTCTCGGTATTGCCAGACGCCAACGCCACGACGCCCTATGAGCTCAACGCCAGCCCCACCGTGCACCAAGGTGTGGAAGCCAGCCTGCTGAGCAGCCTGTGGTCGGCGGGTGATGGCGGCCAACTGAGCCTGCGTCAGAGCTACACCTTCAGCGACTTCCACTACCGTGACGACGAGCGCTTTGGCGACAACCGCCTGCCCGGCCTGCCGATGCATTACTACCAGGGCGAACTGCGTTACGACTGGCCCCAGGGCTTCTTCGCCGGGATCAATACGCAGTGGGTCTCCAAAGTGGCCGTCGATTACGCCAACAGCTACTACGCCGACCCCTACGCGATATTCGGCGCGACCTTGGGCTATAACGCACCCAAGGGTGACTGGCAGACCTGGCTGGACATGCGCAACCTGACGGACAAGCACTACGCTGCCACGGTCACGCCAGGCTACGACGATAAAGGGCTGGACGCGGCAAGGTCGACACCGGGTGAGGGGCTGGCCATGTATGTCGGGGTGTCTTGGAGCCTGCGTTGAAGCGCGCCGGGGTCAGCCAGGACTCGTAGAGCGGCACTGGCAATCCATTGGCCGAGCACTATCGTTGACCTGTATGGTCTATGGGATCACTACCGGCAAACGACAGGGTTCGTCTCATGAGCAAAGCGTCCTACAGTCCTCCCAGGGTCTGGAAACATATCGCTGCGTCTGGCGGCCAGTTCGCCAGCATCAACCGGCCAACGGCCGGACCGACCCACGACAAATCATTGCCGCTGGGCACGCATCCGTTGCAGCTTTATTCCCTGGCCACTCCCAACGGCGTGAAGGTGACCATCCTGCTGGAGGAGCTGTTGGCGCTTGGTCATAGGGGAGCGGAATACGACGCCTGGCTGATCCGCATCAGCGAGGGAGAACAGTTCTCCAGCGGCTTTGTCGAGATCAATCCGAACTCGAAGATCCCGGCATTGCTGGACCGCAGTACGGAACCGGCCACCCGCGTATTCGAGTCCGGCTCGATCCTGCTGTATCTGGCGGAAAAATTCGCGGCGTTTCTTCCCACCGATCTGGCAGGACGCACCGAAACCCTGAACTGGCTGTTCTGGCAAATGGGCGCGGCGCCTTATCTGGGTGGCGGCTTCGGGCATTTTTATGCCTATGCGCCAGAGAAGCTCGAGTACCCGATCAACCGCTTCACCATGGAAACCAAGCGTCAGCTGGACGTCCTCGATCGACGCCTGGCCGAGAGTCCGTACCTGGCCGGTGACAGCTATACCATCGCCGACATCGCAGTCTGGCCCTGGTACGGCCAACTGGTGCGAGACAACGTGTACTCGGCAGCCGAGTTTCTTTCAGCACACCAATACACCCACGTGCAGCGCTGGGCAGAAGAAATCGCCAAGCGGCCTGCGGTGATTCGCGGGCAGCGAGTCAACCGGACCTGGGGCGATGAGGCGAGCCAGGTGCCGGAACGGCATCGGGCCGAGGATCTGGAGGGATAACCGAGTACCCCCCTTTCCAACACGTAGCTGGAAGGGGGTGGTTTCGCTCAGGACGTTGCTATATGTGATTCACTTGCGCCGTCTGCAATACTGACGACAGAGGGTAAACCTGCGCCTTGGCATAATGATTCAAAACACATTGAACGGAATCATTGTAACCATGCGGAATTCCTTGACACTGCCATCGATCTCATTAGGCGTGGCGCGATGCGCTACATAACCTGCCTGAAAAGTACTGCTTTTCAGTGCGCCACTCTGAACAGTGTATGAAGTCAAAAGGCCTGACTCCTGATGCTTTTCACCGTCCAGTTTTCTCGCATTGTAGCTGCTGCCCTGATAGTGAGTACCATCAATGCCCCAGCCACGCACGTTATACAAATAAAGTGTGAAGCCCGGCAGACCGTAGGGGGCAGTGTCCAGGAGATAGGCAAGCTGCACAGACTTTTCATTAGGCCCGTTATAATTGGACAAGAATGAGTTGGCCAGCGCCGTGCCCTTGCTTTCATGGATATAATCAAAGTATTCGTTACCATTGATCTGCTGCCACGCAAATAGCAAACCATGGGCACCGTGACTCATCTTCAACGACAAACTGTAAGCATCATTGTCGATGGGGCCCATTTTCGCCGAGCCCTGATCTGTGGTCTTGTAGTAGTTAAACGATGTATTCAAAGCCAGTGTGGCGCGATCTCCAGCACTGTGCGCAACGCCGAAATAGTATTGATTCCAGAAATCTTCAACCTGGGTCGAATAAACGCTGGTTTTAAGACTTTTGGTTGGCGTGTAAGTAGCCCCCGCAATGTAGGCCTCGTCGCTCGACACACCGCGATTACCGTATTCGGATACGATTTTCGTGGTGCTTTGCTCCGAGCGCGGAGACACCTTATCAAACGCACCCAGATCGAAACTCAAATTATTGAATTCAGCACTGTTCAGATTCACACCTTCGAAACTCGAAGGCAGTGCTCTGTTGGTGTTGTTGGCAATCATCGGCGTCAGCATATCCTGGCGGCCAACAGTCAACGTCGAGTTCGATACTCGCGCCTTGACGTTTGCCAGTCCCAGTTTACTCCACTGATCCACCGCATTGCCGTCACTGTCGGTCAGCGTACGATTGCCACCACCTGCAATGCGCCCCTTGCCCTGTTCCAGAGCAATGGCGTTGTAGACAGCCATTTCAACGCCAAGACCAAACGCACCTTGAGTAAACCCGGAGCGATAGTCCAGGATCGTGCCCTGCACCCAGGTATCACGACGATCCGTCGTCTGCGGTGGACTACCATTTTTCTTGATGAAAAAGGTAGTTTCACGGTCGGTTTGTTCCTTGGACAGGAAATTTTTGGTTGAGCCCGACAACGACTGCCCGGCAATAAGGCCGGTGGCTTCGTCCTGGGCACTGCTGGATTTGAGCTGGGTGGCGATAAAATCCTGGTTGGCATTTTCAGCCAGGGCCGCTGGTGCCGCTACGAGGAAGAGCAAAGGTAAAACGGTACGCTGTATATAAATCATTTTTACCACCTAACGTTTTTATTATTAGATCAGGAATCAGGAAGTACAATTTTTTCAATAAAACCAATTACGCCCGACACCCTGCAACTGGCACCAGGTTTTCCAGAAGACAAAACAAACATGCCAGATCAATGAGTTGAGCAATCTGTAACCCACAGCAAACCCATGCCTGTATGCAGACAAAAAACAGACAAACATGGAACTGCATCGTATTTGTTGTTCAACTACTCATGTCGAATTACTTTCGAACATCTATATTTTTTGACTCAGGCAGGAACAGCATGGCAAGCAAACTCACAACACTTATTGCAGCCAAATACCATGCCGGCGCCATTGGGCTGTTGGTCACGGCAATCAGCCAGGTCACGATAAACTGAGTGGTGCCGCCAAATATGGCTGTGCCCAGTGCATAAACCAGAGACAAACCCGTACTGCGCACTGCGATCGGCAACAATTCCGGAATTTGCACAAGCCCGGCGGTAGCGAACATTGCAGTCAGAGCGGCAATGACGGTATTTACCGTAAAGAGCGTGACCAAATCAGGCGCATTCACCAGCCACATGAAGAGAGGAACAATGGCAAGCGTCAAAATAACCCGGGGAATGAAGTTGGTAATCCTTCTACCAAGGCGGTCGCTGAGCAAACCGCCCAACAGTGCAAAAACAAATGTAACCACACCGCCAACCAGAACACTTCCTTGGGCGATCGGCGCCGACAGCTTGAGGACTTGCACAGCGTAACTGACCATGTAGTTGCCGATCTGCGACGCAACGCCAATAGACGCGAACAACAGAATACCCAGCACCAGTACTTTTTTATGATCGCGCAGCACGACGCCAACGATTTCAGTGCTGGTGCGCTCTTGCGCAGCCTCATGGGTTTCCGGTAACTCTCTACGCATGTAGATAACGATAGGAATCAGTACAAGGCTAAGGAGGAATGGGACGCGCCATCCCCAGGATTGCAGCTGTTCTGCACTCAACCACAGGGACAGGGTAACGCCCAGAACCCCACCCACTGCAACAGCGATCCCCTGACTTGCTATCTGCCAGCTGGAATAAAACCCACGGCGATGAGGCGGAGCTGCCTCAATCAGAAGCGACGTCGCAGGCCCCACTTCACCGCCAAGCGCCAAACCCTGTATCAAGCGACAAATAACGACAATGATCGGTGCGGCAACCCCGATCGACTGATAACTGGGGGTCATCGCCAGACCAATCGTACCAATCGTAATCAGTGCCACAGTGAGAATCATGGCAGGTTTACGCCCTGCCCGATCGGCGTATGCGCCAATCAGAATGCCGCCCAATGGGCGTGCAAAGAAACCAACGCCAAAAGTTGCAACAGCGGCCATCAAGCTGCCGTACTCGCCAGCTACCGGAAAAAACGCTTTGCCGATGTAAACAGCAAAATAGGCATAAATGACAAAATCATAAAACTCAAGAGCATTGCCAGCGACAGCCGCCGCAATCGCTTTTTTATTGATGCTTGCATGACCCACGGCGGTGTCAGTGCCTGAACAGCTCGCGTTGACCGTTTGGGATATTGTTGGATTATTCATATTATAATCATCAGGATAGTTAAAGTTTACAATCAACTGGCACTCTGACTGACGCAGTCAAAATTCTAGACTGCGAGTCCATTAAGGGCCTGTACGACTGCCTGTTCCGCCTGCTGCCAAACCTTTAGCTGCCACTCGGACTCGTCCGGGTAGAAGGTGTCCTTGAGATGACTTGCTATCGCTGATCCCTGTGCTGTCATGCGCATTTCATGACGGTGAGCCCAATGATCGGCCCGAAGTGCAGTAATCACTCGTTCCAGAGGGTAGGTTCCGTACTCAAGACAAATGCCGATGTGTTTGGCGTTCATACACTCTTGAACGATTGCGGTCTGTATCGGGCCACTCATCGGTACACTGGTGGAAGTGCCTGTGTGTACATTGGTCAGTTCGCCCCACCAATCCTGTGCCATGCTGAAAATGCCATGATCATGACCGGCGAATATTTTTTCACCGTAACCATAGGGCCCGAGCCCGGTATGAATATCAATTGAAGCAATTACCTTTGTTTGCCCGGTGTACTTGCGCAGGATTTCTCTAAAGGTATCGTTGCTCCAGGTGGGCGCCTTGCCACCAAACCACATGCCATTTTCAGATGTGTATTGTCCTATGGACATGGCCTTTTGCAGGGCCTTGTCACCATGTTCCAGGCGATAGGTCTCTAATACTTCATCGCTCTCGGGCGGCCACTTGTGCGGAAGCAGGGCGTCATGAATCTGTTCGTAACCCGGGTTCTGCGGCAGGTTGGAACCAAAGTCGATAAAATTTCGATTCAGGTCGACGTTTTCCTGCGTTACGCGGCGCAGGTGCGAGAATCCAAACGGATTGATAGCGTGTACATACAGCACAGCCGTATCGTCAGGTTTTGGCAGTTCCAGCCTCAGCAAACCGGTTTGCACGGCCGAGCCGGTAAACCCTTCGACACCATGAACGCCACTGATGACCATAAGCATTCTGGAGGCGTCCAGCGGACCATCGACCACCACATCGGTGGCGAGCGCCTCACCCTCTGCACCTTTGAGTTGCAGTTCATAACTTTCGACCGCCAGGCCTCTAGAATGCGCAGCGCTCAGGAATTTTTCCCGCGATTGCGCGTAGGTCCGACTGAATAGTTGAGTTATTGTTTTGGTGTTCATTGGAATCTCGTTTTTCACTGACTTGCCTTGCACGATTGCGCGCGAATAATTGCTCGCTGTCGGCATGCAGCCCCAAAGGCCTCGAATATCCCTCGAGCCAGGTCGCTGTCCTCTACTCGCATCTCCGGATGCCACTGCACAGCCAAAGCAAAACCGGGTGCGCCTTCTACCGAGAAAGCTTCAATCAACCCGTCCGGGGCAATCGCTTCAACCTTCAATCCTTGGCCTAATCTCTCTACGCCCTGGTGGTGCAGCGAATTCACCAGCACGTATTTTTCGGCACTTAGCACTGACAAAATTCCGCCAGAGATGATCTCGATCGAATGACAGTCCTCATACCAATCCTTGATGGGTCGGGTCTGATCACCCTCCCGATGGTCGATGGCCCCGGGTCTCTCGTGAACCGCGGCATTCAAGGTTCCCCCCCAGGCCACGTTCATTTCCTGAAACCCGCGGCAAATCCCCAGCACCGGGACACCCTCTGCAACGAGCATTTTGATCAGGGGTAAAACCGTCGCATCGCGGTCCAGGTCAAGCATTGCCCCCGGCGCAATCGATGTCTGTCCATATTGATGCGGGGAAACATTCGACGGGCTTCCCGTCAGCACGACGCCATCTACATGGGCGATCAAACTGGCGATATCGATTGCCGCTTCGTCAGCAGGCAGCGCCAGGGCCATCCCACCGGATACCGATACCACCGCATCCACGTAGCCGTGCAATAGGGCATGTGCTTGATGACCGTAACGCTCCACGCGGTCGGCGGCGATAGCTACCAGTGGCTTGACTGGCGAGAGGGGCAATGCGTTGGTCATGAATTTGTACTTGTATTTGTGTGTATGACCCGAGTGTAGGAGTCAGCTTTATTTAGGTAAATTGCAATTATCCGCTTAATATCTTGCAGATATTGCAACTGGAGATCTCACACATGAACACCCGGCAGCTTCACCATTTTGTGGCGGTTATGGATACCGGGTCGCTCAGCGCTGCTGCCGAGGCTGTCCACTTGAGCCTCCCGGCGCTGTCGCGCAGCCTCAAAGCTCTGGAAGACGAGCTCCGTGTATCGCTTTTTGATAGAAGTAACCGGCGCTTGCGCCCGACTCCTTACGCACTCGAGTACCTGGATCGAGCGCGCCGCATCGTCTTTGACGAGCGCGAGGGTGCGCGGGCATTGAGTCTCATGAAGAACGGTGCCTATGGGCCACTGGCGTTGGGGCTCGGATCCTCCCTGGCGGTAGACCTGCTCGCGCCCTTGATCAACGAATTGATTTCCAATGGCCCTAATCTGAGGGTTCAGGCTCAGGTCGAAAGCACCGATGTGTTGCTGGATTCACTGCGCAGGGAAAAACTTGATTTCTTCGTTGGCGACGTCAGCGCGGCGGCGAGTTCGGCGGATCTGTTGGCCGAGCCATTATATAAATGCACTTACGGCTGGTTTGTAAGGCATGATCATCCGCTTGCCGGAAAAAGGAAAATTACAATCAGCGAACTGGAACATTACCCAATCATTGGATCTGGTTACATTAGCGGTACCTTGGCCTACAAGATTTCTCAGCTGTATGGCTGGCAACTACCTCTTGAAAAAAACTTCTCCGTCAATATAAACAATCTGGAAACTATCCATAAACTCCTCTCCTCCTCCAACATGATCTCGCCCTCAACCTACAACGCAATGCTGCAACCACTGAAGAGCAAAGCCGTTGTAGCCCTTGACGTGTACCCAAAACTTGATCTGGACATGACGCTGGGAATCGTACGATTGGCGCTGCGTACCCTGGTGCCTTCAACAGAACAGGCTTTTGGGATAATAAGAAATTATTTTGTCGAGATAGAAAAGGAAGTAGCTGAATACGCTTTGTAGTTGCCGGCTTTGACCGTATTTTACTGCCGCACATGTCACAGGCATCAATCGGCCAGAAGCGAACAGTTCGATAATATGTCGAGTGCCGGCAGTTACATCTGGATAACTGCCGTTCAGCAGAAGCCTTCATCAGGCCGACGCATCACTCAATGCGGCGCGTTCGGCCACGTAGCGCAAAGTGTCGAAATTGATATTGGCACCGGAGTCGATGGCGACCAGGGTTTGCCCCCGGACACCAGAACGCGCTACGTACTTCCTGATTCCGGCCACGGCCAGGGCGCCAGAAGGCTCGGTGATGGAGCGGGTATCGTCGTAGATGTTCTTTGTCGCAGTGCAAAGCTCATCGTTACTGACGGTTATCACCTCGTCTACGCAGAAGCGACACACTTCGAAACCATGGGCGCCGATCTGCGCCACCGCCACGCCATCGGCGAAGGTGCCTACGTCAGGCAGCACCACGCGTTCATCGGCCTGTAAAGCTGCGTACAGGCAAGCGGAGTGTTGCGACTCGACACCAATGATTCGCACCTCTGGCCGCAGGTATTTGACGTAGGCCGCAATGCCCGCGATCAAACCGCCACCGCCCACCGGGACAAAAATCGCATCCAGCGCCCCTTGATGCTGACGCAGGATTTCCATGGCGACAGTGCCCTGCCCGGCTATGACTTCCTGATCGTCGAAGGGTGAAACAAAGTTCCTGCCGGTTTGCTCTGCCAGTTTCAGCGCATAGGCCAGGGCGAACGGAAAGCTGTCACCGTGCAACAGGGCCTGGGCGCCGCGGCTGCGTACGCCCAGCACCTTCAACTCCGGCGTGTTGCCCGGCATGACGATTGTGGCGTCGATGCCCAACTCCCGTGCTGCCAGCGCCACACCCTGGGCATGATTGCCGGCGGAAGCGGTGATCACGCCGAGTTTTTTCTGCTCGGCATTCAAGTTCACCAGTTTGTTATAGGCGCCACGAATCTTGAAGGAGAACGTTGGTTGCAGGTCTTCGCGCTTGAGCAGGATCTGATTGCCCAAGGCCTGGGACAACGCCGGTGCCGCTTGCAGCGGTGTACACACGGCCAGCTCGTAGACCGGCGCGGCAAGAATCTTCTTAACGTAATACTCAAGCAGGTTTTGTTGGGCGGGCGTGAACATGATCGTCTCCTGACATTGATCAGTGCCCCGAGACAGAAAATGAAAACCCGCCTCGAGGGCGGGTTGGGTGCTGCAGTCGTGAGCTAGCCCGCCAAGTGAGGAATGGCGGTAATAATGCTTGGCTGGCAGCGCAATACGGTGAAAGTCATGCCCGAAAATTAGCCGGGCGACGGGCGCAAGTCAATGGCTTGCAGGAGCCGTCGAGTGAAACGAGGCTGAGATCTTTTGATTTTGATCGGTCCCACCCATGGGAACGATGTGCGTGTTCGATATCGTTACCTGATGCCGCTACGGGTGCCAAGCAGCCGTGCACGGCAGTGCTGCATGCCTTTGGCAATCTGCTTTTCGACGGTGCTTTCGTTGATATCGAGCTGCGTGGCGATCTCGCGCAGGGTGAATCCTTCGCAACGCGATAGCAGGAATACCGCGCGGTATTTCTCCGGTAGATCCCCCAGCGCATCAGCCAGTATTTCCAATTCCTGACGGATGCCGGCAGCCTTGTCCGGTGGTGCCAACGGGCACTCTAACTCTTCCTCCAGGACGCAATCACCGAAGTGACGGATATAGGTCTGGTCATGGCGCTGCTTGTCGAGCAACAGATTGGCGGCCGTACGATAGAGATAAGCGAGGGGTCTTTCGGGCTGCTTGGTCGAATGCCTGGCCGCGCGCAGCCAGGTTTCCTGGACGATATCCGACGCCGTCACCGCTGAGCCGGCCTTGCGCTGGATATACCCCTTGATGTCCTCGTAATGGAGCTCGACCAGTTGGGTCAGGGAGAGACGTTCATGTAGGGCCATTATCGGTTAAAGGTCGCGCCAGAGAAGGTTGCCGACACTATCACGCTCGATAGTGATTCTCAATTACGAAATCACTGCTCGCACACATCGCGTTTTAAGGCGGAGATCACCGATTTTCACAACAAAACACATTTTGTAAACAAGTGTTTAACAAACTATAACATTTGCGTATGATATCGATTCTCAAATAACACCAAATCCCAAATGTGAGTTCGTATGCCCGTCCCTACTCTCCTGTGTTCAAAAAGCTCCGACATGCCGCGCGCACCAATGACAGTGCGTCCCTTGGCTCTCGCAGTGCATATGCTGGCGGCTGGCATCGCCTTCGCTGCGCCCGGAGCGCACGCGGCGCAGCCGAACGAGAAGACCGAGACGGGAAGCTCGGTGACCCTGGCCCCGATCGCTGTTACGGAAGTCACCACGGGTGAACGCCTTGGCGTCACCGAAGACACCAACTCATACACCACCGATTCGGCGCGCACCGCCACGCCGTTGAACATGTCACTGCGAGAGACGCCGCAATCAGTCAGCGTCATCACCCAACAGCGCATTCAGGACCAGGACCTGCACACGATTCTCGACGTGGTCAACAATGCCACCGGTGTGTCGGTCAACCGCTACGAAACCAGCCGTGCGCAGTTCAACGCCCGTGGCTTCGAACTCAACTCGCTGATGATCGATGGCGTTCCCACCATCTATGAACAACCATGGAGCTCGGGAGAAATTTTCAGCAGCCTGGCCATGTACGACCGCGTTGAAGTGGTGCGTGGCGCCAACGGTCTGATGACCGGTGCTGGCGATCCTTCGGCGTCTATCAACATGGTGCGCAAGCGCGCCAACAGCACTGACCTCAAGGGTTCGGTAGAACTGAGCGCTGGCACCTGGGACACCTTTGGCGTAGAGACCGATGTGTCTACGGCGCTGAACCAGGAAGGCACTGTGCGCGGGCGATTTGTCGCAGAGACCAACCAGGGCGATACCTGGATCGACATGAACTCGAACAAGCGCCAGACCCTCTACGGCACAATGGATATCGACCTGACTCCCGACACCACCCTGTGGTTCGGTTTGAGCCACCAGGAAAGCAACGCCGAGTCGCCAATGTGGGGTGGTCTGCCAGTCTGGTACGCTGATGGCAGCCGCACCAACTGGAGCCGCTCGAAGACCACCTCCGCCGACTGGAGCAAGTGGGATACCTCCTACGACACGTACTTCGTCAATCTTGATCACACCTTTGCCAACAACTGGCAAATGAACCTGAGCTACAACCGTGGCGAGCGACACGGTGACTCTTCCCTGCTGTACCTGTCCGGCAACCCGGGCCGCAACGGTAGCGCGCCGATGTCTTCGTTCCCGGCGACCTACAAGACCGAGACCACCCAGGACGACTACGGTATCCGCTTCAATGGTCCGTTCTCGCTGTTGGGTCGTGAGCACGAACTGGCTTTCGGTTATGTGGACAGCAAGCAGGAGTTCGACGCCGATTCACGCGACGCGCAATCAGGTTTTGGCGGCGTGGCCGATTTCGATGGCTACAACGGCAATTTCCCTGAACCGATCTGGGGTGCAAGAACCGACTATGGCTACAGCGAGACCCGTCAGAAGGGGCTTTATGCAGCAACCCGCCTGAACGTGACCGACGAATTGAAAGTGATTCTCGGCGCGCGTGAGAGCTGGTACGAGAAGACCGCTGATGACATTTTCTCGGAAGTGAGCAAGACCGATGTCGATCACGAGCTGACTCCTTATGCCGGCGTGGTCTACGACCTCACCGAAAATCTTTCGGCCTATGCCAGCTACACGGAAATCTTCCTGCCGCAGTCGGTACGCGACGCCAGTGGCCAGCAATTGGAGCCGATCGTTGGCGAGAGCAGTGAAATCGGCTTGAAGGGTGAGTACTTCGATGGTCGTCTGAACGCCTCTGCTGCGATTTTCCAGATCAAACAGGACAATCTGGGCCAGAACACCGGCGTACTGATCGATCCTTCGAACCCTGTCGGCGGCTTCGCCTACGAGGCAAGTGAAGGCGCGACCAGCAAGGGTTTTGAGCTGGAAGTTTCCGGAGAGCTCGCGCCAAACTGGAATGCATCGGTGGGTTACACCCAGTTCAACGCCGAAGATGCCGCAGGCGACGACGTCAACACCCTGTACCCGACCAAGCTGCTGCGCACGTTTACCACCTACCGTCTGCCAGGCGCTTTCAACAAGCTGACCATTGGCGGCGGGGTTAACTGGCAAGACTCGATCTACACCTACGCCATCAACCCGGCGGGCAACTCCGAGAAGATCCAGCAGGACGCCTATGCGCTGGTCAACCTGATGGCTCGTTACGAGATCACCGAAAACCTTTCGGCCCAGGTCAATGCCGACAACATCACCGACGAGAAGTACTTCGACATCTTCGATGCCTACGGTGCCCTGACATACGGCGCACCGCGCAGCATTACTGCTTCGGCGAAGTACCGTTTCTAAGGCATTCGTCGGGGTAGCCCTGCTACCCCCGGGTGACACGATGCAAAGCACAACACCGGCCTGGCGCCGGTGTTGTGCTTTTTGCCTGCAGACATCCGTGGCACTTGGCGCCTCACCAATCCAGAAACTTCAATAACCACAGCGTACCCATCCCGATCGCAAGTGTCAGCAAAGTATTGCGAGTCTTCCAGGCGACCCAGGCAGCAATAAGGGCGGCGGGGATCTGAGGGTTATCCAGCACGAATTCACCATGCCCGCCGGGGTAGACCACGGCCGGTAGCACCAGGGCGGCCAATACACTCGCCGGCACGTAAAGCAGGGCGCGACTGAGCAGCGTCGGGATTCGCAGCCGGCCATACAGCTCGACAAAGGAAAGGCGCATGGCAAAGGTTCCAAGGCCAACCGCCAGGAAAAGCCCCCACAAGGCTAAATCACTCATTGCGTGTCCCTCTCGACGTCATCTGTCAGCGCCTCGCTCATGTTTTTTTGGCGAATAGTCTCAATCAACAGACCCGCCATGACCCCACCAATGGAAGCGCTTACCAACCCGAGGTTATAGGGCATATCCACGGCAAACACGGCGAGCAAACCACCGACCAGAGCAGCGCCCAGACTCGCAGCGCTGCGTATGCCGGGAACCAGAAGCGCCAGAAAAGACAGCGGAATGGCAAAGCTCAATGACCAGGTTTCGGGGATACTTGCACCCAGGTAAACGCCCGCCAATACCGATAATTGCCATGACAGCCACATGGCAACGGCTGTGCCGGCGTAATAGTAGTGTGCGTATTGCCCCAACTCGCCCGAGGAAAGCTTGAGACTGCACAATGCGTAGGACTGGTCCGACAGCATATAGGACACCGGCCACGTCCAGCGTCGGGGTAAATGGTGCAGATGAGGGGCCAATGACGCGCTGTACATGATGAAGCGCAAGTTGATAACCAGGGCCGTGACCACAATGGCCATGGGCACTGCCCCCATGTTCAGCAGTTGCAGTGCGACCATCTGTGCGGACCCTGAATAGAACAGCAGCGTCATGCCCATGGTCGTGGCTGGCGACATGCCCAGATTGATCGCCATCACCCCCGTCAGCAAACCGAACGGAATGACACCGGGAATCAAAGGAATGAGCGCCCGGACACCTCGCGTAAACGCGTCCCTTGCTGTTCGGTCAGGCATTGCGACTCCTGGTTATGGGGTTTGCGCGGCATGAAACCCGGTTGATCTCAGATAAAACCACGCCAGGCACTCACCCCGAACTTTGGATAAAGTATCGATGTGAGTGTACACAAGGCGCATTGTGCCAAGGCTTTACCCTTCGGACACGTCAATCAGGAAAAAGGTGAGCGGTTGAGTCCTGCGAACATCAGCAGGGCAAAGGTTCGCAAGACCCGCATGTTCTATCCTTGGTTGCATCCTTCAACCGCCGGATTAGCAAATGCCCGACCCTGAGTCCACCCTCCTCCAAAGCTGGCACCTCAACGCCCATGCCTGGATCGAAGCCATCCGCAGCGCCAGCATCGAAAGCCGGCACAAGGTCACCGACCAGGCAATCCTGCTGGCGGTGTTGGGCCGGCAACCGCAGCGCGTGCTCGATCTGGGCTGCGGCGAAGGATGGCTGCTGCGTGCACTGAGTGAACGCGGCGTCGAGGTGGTTGGAGTGGATGGCGATGCCGCCCTGGTCGAGGCGGCACGGGCGGCGGGATCTGCACCGGTGCATCTGGCCAGCTATCAAACGTTGGTGGAAGCGAGCGTGGATATCGGCAGGGATTACGACCTGATCTGCGCCAATTTCGCCCTGCTGCACCAGGACATCATCCCGCTGCTCGCCGCCCTGCACGCCCTGCTCGCCCCGGGTGGTGCGCTGGTGATCCAGACGCTGCACCCTTGGGCTGCGGCGGCGGGCGACTATCAGGACGGCTGGCGCGAGGAAACCTTTGCCGGGTTAAAGGGGCAGTGGCAACCCATGCCGTGGTACTTGCGGACATTATCCAGTTGGCTCAATGCCCTGGACATGGGCGGTTTTCAGTTGGTCTGGCTGCAGGAGCCACAGCATCCGCAGAGTCCTGTGCCGCAATCGTTGCTCTTGGTGGCCGAACGGCGGAACTGAATATCGGCTATCTGCAATGCTCTGCCAGGCGTTTCTTGCAGACTGCACGCCACTGTTTTTGCCCGACGCACGCAAGTCATTGAATTTTCAGCACTGGCTCCGATTTCGGCGCTGGCATGGGAAATGCGACTGCATTGAGGAATGCACAACGTCGACCCGCCCGGGTCGTCACTCCGTCAAGAGCAGAGGCCACACCACCATGAATGCCATCGAACTTCTCAAAGCCGACCATGTAAAGGTAAAGAGCATCCTCGCCCAGTTGAGCGAGTCGACGGATCGTGCGATCAAGAAGCGCACCGAGCTCCTGGAAAAACTTGAAATGGAAATTTCAATTCATACCCGGCTGGAAGAGGAGATTCTGTATCCGGCGTTCAAGGAGGCTGGCAGCAAGGAACAGGACATCATGTACTTTGAAGCCAAGGAAGAACACCGCACCGTGGACTCGCTGGTGTTGCCGGACCTGAAGCTGACCGATCCGTCCACGCCGGAGTTCGCGGGTCGCGTCAAGGTGGTCAAAGAGTTGCTGGAACACCATATCGAAGAGGAGGAAACCGAAATGTTTCCTCAGGCGAAGAAGCTGTTGGGCAAAGCCAGGCTTGATGACCTCGGCAGTCAGATGGAGGCCATGAGAGCCAGTGTCAAAAAGGATCGGGCAGCGGGCAACATGGCCGCTTGACCCGTGGTATTTCTGTAGGAGCGAGCAAGCTCGCGATGGTCGATAACGATAACGCGTGTCTACTGGTTAACCACGGCGTTCTTGAGCCCATCGCGAGCATGCTCGCTCCTGCAAGGCCGGGGGTCAGGTGACCATTTTAGCGCCGCCGGCAGTCGCTCCATTCGGGCAACCGGCGCCTCGCGCAACTGCTACTGTCAAATCCCGGCTCACGACATCGCCAGCACCGCGTGTTGATTCCATCCCCTTGTTTCGACTTTCGATTTGCTCAATCGCGAGTCACTTCTATATTGAGGGGGTGCTCTGAATTTCCTGCCTCCTGTCGAGCCTGGCCCATGGCAAATACTGATCAACTGATCATCTGCGAGCACTGCGATTGCGTGTATGAAAAAGTGACGCTCGCCAAACATCAGAAAACCCTGTGTACACGCTGCGGCGGCGTGCTACAGCGCTATAACGGCCTGACGGTGGAACAACGCCTGGCGTTGACCTTCGCGGCGTTGATGCTGTGGATTTTCGCCAATTTCTATCCGGTCATGAGCATCAGCCTCAAAGGCATGAAAAACAGCGCCACCCTGTGGGACTCGGTGCTCGCCCTGACTCTGGGGCCGATCACCTTCATCGCTTTGGTGGCAGCGATCGCGATGATCATTGCGCCGATCTTCCAGCTTTTGCTGTTGATCTGGGTCCTGGGTTTTGCCCTTACCTTCCGGCGAGCGCCCGGGTTCAAATTCTGCATGCGCTGGCTGGAATCCCTCAGGCCCTGGAGCATGCTCGAGGTTTGTCTGTTGGGGGCGATGGTCGCGGTGATCAAACTCGCTGGCCTGCTGGACGTACTGCCAGGCATTGGTCTGTTTGCCCTGGCGGTGCTCAGCCTGATGATGATCCGCATCGCCGGGCGCGACATCCGTGAACTGTGGGACATCGTATGAGCAGGCCTCCAGTCGCCGGCGAACTTAACCTGTGCCTGTGCCACAGTTGCGGGCTGGCCTGCGACATGACCCTGGACCCTCACGAATGCGAGCGCTGCGGCGCACCGCTGCATCGGCGCAAACCCAATTCTTTGATCCGTACCTGGGCCTACATGATCACGGCGCTGGTGTTCTACATTCCGGCCAACCTGTTGCCGGTGATGAACACCGAGATGGTCGGCAACGGGGCGGACAGCACGATCATGAGCGGCGTGCTGGAGTTCTGGGCCGCAGGCGCCTGGGACATCGCCCTGATCATTTTCATCGCGAGCATCGCGGTACCGGGCATCAAGTTTGTCGCCCTCACCCTGCTGCTGGTGAACGTGCAGCGTGAAAGCCGCTGGGCGCGCAAGGAGCGATCGGCGCTGTACCGTTTCGTCGAGGTCATCGGTTACTGGTCGATGCTCGACGTCATCGTCGTCGCATTGGTGGCTTCACTGGTGAAATTTCAAGCCCTGGCCGACATCGAACCGCGTCTGGGCATTCTGTTTTTTGGTCTGGTAGTGGTGTTCACAATGCTGGCGGCAATGAGTTTCGACCCAAGATTGATCTGGGATGCAAAGCGCAAAGAGTCACTAAACGAGGAGGTCAAGGATGCAGTCGAAAGCCACTGACGGGTTACAACCCCCTGGACAGGCACCGATCAAGACCAGTCGTTTCAGCGTATCGCTCGTCTGGATCGTACCGATCGTCGCGGTCCTGGTGGGGATTTCGCTGGTGGTTCACAGCATGTTGCAGGAAGGACCGACCATCACCGTCACGTTCAAGACCGGTAGCGGCCTGACCGCCAACAAGACCGAGGTCAAGTACCGCAATGTGGTGATCGGCCATGTCTCGGATGTGGAACTGAGCAGTGACCAGAAAAGCGTCAATGCCACCATCAAACTGGCCAAACAGGCAGAAACCTTCACTCGCTCGGACTCGCAGTTCTGGGTGGTAAGGCCACGCATTGGCGCTGGCGGTGTATCGGGCATCGATACGCTGCTGTCTGGTGACTATATTGGCGCCGACATCGGCCAGGCCAATGGCCGGGCAAAAAACTTCAAGGGCCTGGAGAATCCGCCAGCCATCACCTACGGCGAGCCCGGAAAGCGTTTTATCTTGCACACTCAGGACCTCGGGTCACTGGATATCGGCTCCCCGGTTTACTACCGCAAGATTCCAGTCGGCCAAGTGGTGGCCTACGCCCTGGACCCGGACGGTAAAGGTGTGAACATCGACCTGTTCATCCATGCGCCCAACGATCAGTACGTCACCGAAAACACCCGGTTCTGGAACGCCAGCGGCATTGACGTAAGCGTCGGCGCCAACGGTTTTGCAGTCAAGACCGAATCCCTGTCCTCTGTGCTGGTGGGCGGCATTGCGTTCCGCGCGCCTGAATACAGCCCTGGCGACAAGGCTGCGGCCGAGGAATACACCTACGAACTCTTCGAAGACCAGCAAACCGCCCTCGCCCCGCCCAACGGCAAGCCCCAGTACCTGGCCTTGCGTTTCGAACAGGCGTTGCGCGGGCTCAAGATTGATGCACCGGTGGAGTTCCTCGGCGTGGAAATCGGCAAGGTGGTGTCGATCAATCTGGATTTCGATGCGAAAAAGCGCAGTTTCCCGCTCAATGTCGGCATCGTGATTTACCCGCAGCGCCTGGGCAAAGCCCACACCGAAATGCTCAAGGCCCTCAATCATGACCCCAATGACGAAGCGGCGGGTGTACGCGTATTCGGCACCTTCATCGAAAACGGTCTACGCGCCCAGGCCCGCACCGGCAACCTGTTGACCGGCCAGTTGTACATTGCCCTGGACTTCTTCCCGAAAGCCGACAAAGTCGCCTTCGATCCGGCCGCGCGCCCGGTCACCATTCCGACGGTGCCCGGTAATCTTGAACAATTGCAGGAAAAGCTCGAGGCCATGGTCACCAAACTCAATCAGCTGCCGATCGAGCGCATTGCCGGCAACCTCGACAGCAACCTGGTGGAATTGCGCAAAGGCCTGGTGCAGTTCAACGCCAAGACCCTGCCCGGTGTGAACACCACCCTGCAGGACGTCAGCAAGACCCTGCAAACCGCCGATACAACGCTGAAATCGGCCGGCTCGACCCTGGCCGAGGATTCACCGCAAAGGGAAAAACTGAGTCAGACCCTGGATGAACTGGGACGTACATCGCGCTCCTTGCGTGACCTGGCGGATTATCTGGGCCGGCATCCGGAATCGCTGATTCGCGGCCGTCCCGATCATGCCGCGCCCATGGACCTGAAAGGGCCACCGAGCAAATGACCAAAGGAGCTACCCCCATGGCTTTTCCGCTAAAGATCACACTGGTCGCTGCGCTGGCTTTGCTCGCCGCTTGCCGCAGCGATCCTATCGAGTTCCATACCCTGACCCCGGTGCAACTCGGCACGAGCGCAAGAACCACCTCGGAGATTGAAATCGAGGTACTCACCGTACCGCCACAGGTCGATCGTCCACAGATCGTTGTGCGCGAAGGCAACACGGGCATGGCCATTCTTGAAACCCAGTGGTGGGGTGCCAGCCTGGTGGACGAACTGCGCAGCGCCCTGGCGGACCAGATGGTCAACAACAATCCTCAGCGCAAGGTGTCAGTACTGGTGGAAGTGCTGCGGTTTGATTCGATTCCCGGGCAATACGGCCTGATTGACGTGAAGTGGCGCCTGCGTGGTGTCAATCAAGGTGACAGTGGCTTAATCACTTGCCGCAGTACCTTGCAGACGCCTTCCGGACCGTCCATCGATGAACTGGTGGCGGCGCAGCAGACCAACGTCAAGCGCCTGGCCGCGCTGATCAGCCAGGCCTCAGCCAGAACACAAGGGGGTTGCCCGGCGGCCTGACCTGCGGGACGGTCATTCCCTCATCGTTCAATGGCGGCTTGCCCCGTCATTGAGCGAACGTCCCAGACACGTCAATTGCTCACGGTAATTAACCAATAATTTGACGTTTTTTTCTCATTTGGCCCTCTACATTCGCGCACCTCAAACATGCAAATGATTCCTATTGTTCTACACTGATCGACGACCTTTCCCGTCGATTCCGTCGAATCTGCGTGCGCGATCCTAACAATACCGGAGCTGCACAATGAGTCCCCAGATCCCTTCGTTGCTGAAAAAAGCCTTGCTGGTCACAGCCCTGCTGAGCGCGGGCCCGGCGTACGCGGCCGACTCCGTTGGCATCGTGGTCTATAACGCACAACACGAAAGCCTGACGAAATCCTGGGTCGAGGGTTTCACCGAGGAGACCGGCATCCCGGTCACCTTGCGCAATGGCGACGACACCGAAATGGGTAACCAGCTCGTGCAGGAAGGCGCCGAGTCCCCGGCCGATGTGTTCCTGACCGAAAACTCCCCGGCCATGGTGCTGGTCGACAACGCGGGTTTGTTCGCCCCGGTCGACGCCGCCACCCTGGAGCAGGTCGATAACGCCTACCGCCCGGCCCACGGCAAATGGGTAGGTATTGCTGCCCGCTCTACCGTATTCGTCTACAACCCGAGCAAACTGGCAGAAGCCGATTTGCCGAAATCGATCATGGACCTGGCCGAGCCAAACTGGAAAGGTCGCTGGGCGGCGTCGCCGGGCGGTGCGGACTTCCAGGCGATCGTCGCGGCCATACTCGAGCAAAAAGGTGAAGCGGCGACCCTCCAATGGCTCAAGGCAATGAAAAACAACTTCACTGCATACCGAGGCAACAGCTCGGTGCTCAAAGCGGTGAATGCCGGGCAGATCGACAGCGGCGTGATTTATCACTATTACGCCTTCGTCGATCAGGCCAAGACCGGCGAAAACAGCAAAAACACAGCCTTGCACTACTTCAAGAACAAGGACCCTGGCGCTTTTGTCAGCATCTCCGGTGGCGGCGTGCTGGACTCAAGCAAGCACAAGGAACAAGCCCAGGCGTTCCTCAAGTACATCACCGGCAAGGATGGCCAGGCGGTGCTCAAGAACGGCAAATCGTTCGAATACGCCGTGGGCAAGAACGCAGAATCGAACCCTAAACTCATGCCCCTGCAGCAACTCGATGTGCCCAAAGTCGATGCCTCGAAACTCGACAGCAAGAAGGCCGTAGAGCTGATGACACAAGCCGGACTGCTCTAATTGATACCTGAAAGCCTGCCAGCGGACGTCGCCGAGGCGACGTCCGCAAACCTGCGTCGACGGTCCCGCGGAGTGTTCGCCGGACGCGGCGGTGCGTGGGTGATCGGTTTATCCGTGCTGGTTTCGTTGCTGGCATTGCTGCCAATCGCCTACGTCATCGGGGTCTCCCTGCAGACTGGCTGGTCGAGCGTGGTGACGCTGGTGTTCCGGCCACGGGTCGGCGAACTGCTGGTTAACACCGTGTTGCTGGTGCTGCTGACGATCCCCCTGTGCGTGGCACTGGGCGTGACGCTGGCATGGCTCACGGAGCGCACGAACCTGCCGGGCAGGCGCTGGTGGTCCTTGCTGGCGACCGCGCCACTGGCCGTACCCGCCTTCGTGCACAGCTATGCCTGGGTCAGTCTGGTGCCACCGATTCACGGGCTGTTTGCCGGGGTGCTGGTCTCGGTCATCGCCTATTTCCCGTTTCTGTACCTGCCAGTGGCGGCGACCCTGCGCCGCCTCGATCCAGCCATCGAAGACGTCGGCGAATCCCTTGGGCTAAAACCCTGGGCGGTGTTTTTCCGTGTGGTGCTCCCGCAACTGCGCCTGGCCATCTGCGGTGGAGCCTTGCTGGTCGGCCTGCATCTGCTGGCGGAGTACGGCCTGTATGCGATGATTCGTTTCGACACCTTTACCACGGCGATCTTCGACCAGTTCAAGTCGACTTTCAACGGGCCCGCCGCGCACATGCTGGCCAGTGTTCTGGCGCTGTGTTGCCTGGCGATGCTGACCCTGGAATCGGCGGCCCGAGGTTCTGCGCGCTATGCCCGGGTCGGTTCGGGAAGTGCCCGGGAGCAACGGGTGCTGCGCCTCAAGACAACGTCGACGGTGCTCGCACTGGCCCTGTTGATCCTGACCTGCCTCCTCGCCCTGGGTGTTCCGTTGATTACCCTGGGCAACTGGCTGATCGCCGGTGGCGTACAAGTCTGGGACATGGCTGAATTGCTGCCGGCCCTGGAACAGACCTTGCTGCTCGCAGTTGCCGGCGCGGCACTGACAACCTGCGCGGCGATCCCGATTGCCTGGCTGTCGATTCGCTACCCCGGCCGTATGCAACGGATGCTGGAAAGCTGCAACTACATCACAAGCTCCCTGCCGGGGATTGTCGTCGCGCTGGCCCTGGTGACGGTCACCATCCATTTCGCCCGACCGATCTACCAGACCACGATCACCGTCTTGCTCGCCTATCTGCTGATGTTTCTGCCCCGGGCCCTGGTGAGTCTGCGCGCAGGCATCGCCCAGGCGCCGGTGGAGCTGGAAAACATCGCCCGCAGTCTTGGTCGCTCACCCTCCCGGGCACTGTGGCTGATCACCTTGCGCCTTGCAGCACCCGGGGCCGCTGCCGGCGCGGCGCTGGTGTTCCTGGCCATCACCAACGAATTGACGGCCACCCTGCTGCTCGCCCCCAACGGCACGCGCACACTGGCCACCGGGTTCTGGGCGATGACCAGCGAAATCGACTACGCCGCCGCTGCACCCTATGCCTTGCTGATGATTGTGCTGTCACTTCCGCTGACCGCAATCCTGTATCACCAATCGAAAAAAACGGCCGGCCGATGAGTACACTTGAACTGCATGCCCTCAACAAATCCTATGGCTCCTATCGCGCCCTGGACAACGTCAGCCTGTCGGTGCCCAGCGGCAGCCGCACGGTTGTCGTCGGCCCTTCCGGCTCGGGCAAGACCACGTTGCTGCGGATGATTGCCGGTTTCGAATTACCCGACACCGGGCGCCTTTCGCTCAATGGCCAGACCCTGGTCGACAACACCCACGAAGTACCGGCGCATCAACGCCTGATTGGCTACGTGCCGCAAGACGGCGCGCTGTTCCCGCACATGACCGTGGCCGCCAACATTGGCTTCGGCCTGTCGATAAAGGGCACGGAAAAACAGCAGCGCGTCGCTGAGTTGATGGACAGCGTGGCACTGGATTCGAAGATGGCCGAGCGCTGGCCCCACGAACTGTCCGGCGGCCAGCAGCAACGCGTGGCGCTGGCGCGCGCCTTGGCGCAACAGCCACGTTTGATGTTGCTGGATGAGCCGTTTTCGGCCCTCGATACGGGGTTGCGCGCCGCGATGCGCAAAATGGTCGCACGACTGCTCGAAGACACCGGCGTCACGACCATTCTGGTGACCCATGACCAGAGTGAAGCCTTGTCATTCGCCGATCAGTTGGCGGTGATGCGCCATGGCCGGCTGGTCCAGTCGGGGCACCCCCTGGATTTGTATCGTTACCCCGAGGATGAGCAAACCGCGCTGTTCCTCGGTGACGCCGTGGTCATGCCCGCGCGGATCGAGGCCGGCTGGGCCCATTGCGACCTGGGGCGGATACCGGTCAACAACCATCGCAACAACAGCTCGGCACAGATAATGCTGCGGCCCGAACAGTTGCAACTGATCAGTATTCTGCCCAATGACGTGGACGCTGGCGGATGCAGAGCTGTCGTCACCGAGCGCGACTTCAGCGGCAACACCTGCACCCTGACGGTGGAACTGCAGACTTCGGCCAGCGATGAACTCCCCGGTCGATCACTGCTGGTACGCAGTTCGGGCATGTACGCACCACCGGCCGGCAGTGCGGTTCAGGTCTCGACCATCGGCCATGCCCATGTCCTGAACGAAGCCTGAGCTAGCAAGTTCAAAGATCGAAACGATCGACCGCCCGCCGCCGCTCATTGTCATCGCGCACATCGTAGTTGGCCGTGGTCTGGATATTGCTGTGATGCGCCAGTTTCTGCGCAATCGACAAGTCATGCTCCTCGATCACGCGGGTAATGAATGAACGCCGGAAATCGTGGGGCATGATTTTCACTCCGACCTGCGTCCCCCGTTGCCGGGCAATGTAGTAGATGGCGTGTTTGGTGATGCGCTCGCGGGTGATATGACTGCCGCGCCGGATTCGGTTGAACAGGAACGGATCGTCCACCTCCCCTTCCTTCAACTGCGAGCGACGCAGCTCCAGCCATGCGGCCAGTTTCTCAAAGGCCCAGGCCGGGGCATATTTGATCAGCTGCTTATTGCCTTTGGCGGTGACCTGCAGGCTGCGCTCGGCGAAATTGACCTGACTCAGTTCAAGGTTGACCGACTCCGACTTGCGCATCCCCGAGCCGTACAGAATCGCGATGATCGCCGCGTCGCGCAGCCCCTGTGGCCGTGGATCGGCCGCACACACGGCCATCAACTCCTGGATCAGCGTGCGGCGCAGATTGCGCCCCTGGGACAGCCGCGTGCCGGCAATGCCCTTGACCGTACGCATTTTCAGCAAATGCTCCTGACTGATCAGGCTCATGCGCCAGGCCTCGTTCATCACCCCGCGCACTGCGTTGACGTACAGCGAGGAGGTGTTGGGCGCGTAGCCGTCCGTACGCAAGGTCGCCACCAGTGCGATGACATCCTCGGGCTGCAGGTGATGCCAGGGGATTTCCTCGATGTCGCTGTCTTCGAAACCGAGACGGTCGGCGGCATCTTGCAGCACATAGCGCATGGTCAACTGGCTTGAGGGCGCCAGTCGCGCCAGGTACAGGGTCAGCGGACTGGTGATGGAATTACGTTTATCAGCAGTAGACAAGTCAATCAAACGGAACAGCCTTGAGAGATAACGACAGAAAGAAAAAATTGATAATTAGAACATTTTTCGGATACAGCTAAAAACTACTGCAGGACTTTTCCCGCTCAATGGCAGGAAATGAACAGCTTGCCAACCTGCTTTCCCCCGGCCGATGTGCGGCGATAACGCATTGCCTTTGTGGCCATCGACGCAGTGCGATGCGCTCTGGATTGCCTTGACTGTCACATTAAAGGCAGCATGATCACTCCGACGACCCAGCCTGCCTGTGAATAAGGACATTCGTTCCAGTGGCCACCTATTCCCTCGTTATTCGCCGGTTACTGATCTGCTCTCTGACCATTGTTGTCAGCCGCGCCATCACCAGCCCGCTGCTCACGATCTTCGTCAGCGACAAGCTTGGCCTGGACCAACAAGACGTCGGCCTGCTGCTTGGCATAGCGGTGTTCATCGCCACGCTGCTCGCCCTTTATGGCGGCTACATCATTGATCGCTTCGAAAAACGTCGGTTGCTGATCCTCGCCATGCTCTCCAGCGCCATCGGCCTGATATTGCTGACGTTTGCCACCAACCTCTACCTGACCACTCTCACCCTGATCGTCACCGAGACTGCCTCAGCGTTGTTCCTCATCGGTTCCAAGGCGATCCTCAGTGAAAACCTGCCCGTGGGTCAGCGTGCCAAGGCGTTTTCCCTGAGCTACACCCTGACCAACATCGGCTACGCTGTCGGCCCGATGCTCGGTGTGGTGATCGCCGGTACCTATACCGCTGCGCCGTTCCTGATTGCAGCGGGCATCGCGTTTTTCAGCATTTTCCTGATGACCGGGATTCCCGGGGATACGCCGCAGGCTCCTGTCATCGGTCGGGCTCAAAGCTTCCTTAAAACCCTGATCACCCTGAAAAACGACCGCACGCTGATCATGTTCACCTGTGGTTGCCTGCTCAGCACCGTGGTCCATGGTCGTTTTACTTTCTACTTGTCGCAATACCTGTTGGTGACCAGCAATCCCGGGCACACCATGCAGATCATGGCCGCTCTGCTGGCTTGCAACGCCTTCAGCGTGATCCTGCTGCAATACCAGATCGGGCGTTTCCTCAAGCGAGAACAGCTGCGTCACTGGATAGTCGCGGGTACTGCACTGTTCATTGTCGGCCTGATTGGCTTCAGCCTGGCAGACAGCCTGATCTCCTGGTGTGTGGCGATGTTCATTTTTACCCTCGGGGAAATCATCATCTACCCGGCCGAATTCCTCTTCGTCGACACCCTGGCTCCGGAAGAACTGCGTGGCAGTTACTACGGCGCACAAAACCTGGCGGCGCTAGGCGGCGCATTGAGCCCGGTGATTTGCGGCTTCCTGTTGATGCACACACCCGCTCCAACGATGTTTTATGCCCTGAGCGCCCTGGCGGCGGTGGGCGGTCTGTTGTGCTTCATGAGCGGGCGTCGCGCTTCGTTAAAGCAAAATTAATGCACTGAAACTTCATTAATATGAATTTGTCAGCATATGAGCTGAACGGCACACTATCGCCCGTTCCTCCCCCAATGGCAGGAACAACTTCAAGGGCTTTCCGGGATTCCCGGCCAAGCCCTTTTTTTACCTCGTTTTTTTGGAGCTTTTTGCAAATGTTTTCCCGCTGGTTACCTGCCACCATCAATACCCGCCCGAGCGAATGGAGTCGTGCCGCCATCGGCATGGCAGTGGGGACACTGCTCAGTGTCTGGGTCTGCAGTCTGGTGTTCGGTATCGATGTGGCACAACACTTGATTGGCCCGCTGGGGGCATCAGCAGTACTGCTATTTGCCGTGTCGTCCGGCGCCCTGGCCCAGCCCTGGTCTATTCTCGGCGGCTACCTGAGTGCCGCGCTGGTTTCCCTGTTGATGGCCCATCTGTTGGGCCGCACGCTCGGCAGCGCCTGCCTGGCAGCGGGTTTGGCCGTGGTCCTGATGTGCTGGCTGCGCTGTCTGCATCCGCCAGCCGGCGCCTTGGCCCTGACGCTGGTGCTGGCCGATCCGGCCACCATCGCCATGGACTGGAAAGCCCTGGGACCAGTCATGCTTGGCGCGGCGACGATGTTGCTGTGCGCCCTTGCCTACAACAACCTGACGCGGGTTCGCTACCCCAAGCGTGCCAGTGAACCGGTGGCCCTTATTCCTGCCGATCACCCGCCTGTCGACAGCCAGGCAATCACCACCGAGGATCTCAAACGCGCACTGGCGGACATGGAGGCTTTCTTTGACGTCACCCCCGAAGACCTCGAACAACTGATACACGCCAGCGAGTTGCATGCCAGGCGCCGTAGCGTCAGCGAGGTACTGGCGCCACGGCTCTGAGCAAACGCGCGCCGAGTCTTTTTTGCGGTAGGCAGACGGTTCTGGCATCCTGCGCCTCCATTTTCCGACCCGGCCAGCCTTTTGGCACGCAGACCACCATGACCGCCTCTGAAAAAGTCCTAAGCCCGCACAATAATGACCTGATCTACGGCCTCCATGACCGCCCACACCTGAGCGCGACCATCTTCGCCGCCCTGCAGCACGTATTGGCGAGTTTTGTCGGCATCATCACGCCGACGCTGATCATGGGCAGCGCCCTTGGGCTGCAAAGTGAAGTGCCTTACCTGATCAGCATGGCGTTGTTCGTCTCCGGCCTGGGCACCTTTGTTCAAGCGCGGCGCTTCGGCCCGGTCGGGTCGGGATTGCTGTGCCTGCAGGGCACCAGCTTCTCGTTCATCAGCGTCATCCTCAGCGCCGGTTTCATGGTCAAGGCCCGGGGCGGTGGTACCGATGAGATTCTCTCGACCATCTTTGGCGTGTGTTTCTTCGCTGCATTCATCGAAGTGGTGTTGAGTCAGTTCATCGGCAAGCTGCGGATGCTGATCACTCCGGTCGTCACCGGCACTATCATCACCCTGATGGGGCTGTCGCTGATCAAAGTCGCCATGACCGATATCGCTGGCGGCTTTGGCGCGCCTGACCTGGGTGCCGCCAGCCACTTGGGGCTGGCCGCACTGGTGCTGGGGACGATCGTCGTCTTGAACCGGGTGGATGTGCCGTTCCTGCGCCTGGGCGCCATTGTAATTGGCCTGACCCTCGGTTATTTCGTCGCCTGGCTGATAGGACACGTCGATTTCAACAGCCTGCCCGCCGTTCCGCTGATGAGCGTACCTGTGCCGTTCAAGTACGGCTTCTCCTTCGATTGGCTGGCATTCATCCCGGTGGCGGTGATTTTCCTGGTGTCGCCGCTGGAAGCCGCCGGTGACCTGACGGCCAACTCGATGATTTCCCGGCAACCGGTCAAAGGCCCGATCTACATTCGCCGGATCAAGTCCGGCCTGCTCGCCGACGGGCTCAATTCGGCCATGGCCGCCGTCTTCAACAGCATGCCGATGGTGACCTTTGCCCAGAACAATGGGGTGATCCAGCTGACGGGCGTGGCCAGCCGCTATGTGGCGTTTTTCATTGCCGGCCTGCTGGTGCTGCTCGGATTGTTCCCGATGATCGGCGCGCTGCTGCAACTGATGCCCAAACCCGTGCTGGGCGGTGCCGAGTTGGTGATGTTCGGCACCGTCGCCGTGGCCGGCATCAAGATCCTCGCCGAGGCCGGGCTGCACCGGCGCAATATGCTGATCGTAGCGATCTCCATCGGCATGGGCCTGGGCGTGGCCGCGGTGCCCGAGGTCTTGCGCGAGCTGCCCAAGGCGCTGCACAACATTTTCGAGTCGCCCATCACCGTTGGCGCGCTGTGCGCTATCGTTCTTAATATCTTCCTGCCTGAAGAATTCATCGAGCTGGAAGAAGACGATTTCGATCCGGAAGCCTCGATTCTGCAAGTCATGGAGAATCCGGAGGTACCGGCCAAGGGTGGATCCTCGACGCCGGCAGGTCTCACACAGTCAAACCGCTAGACTGGCTCAGGGTTGCGCCGTCGGCGGTCCAGCCCTTTACCAGACGAGAGCATACCCATGCGTAGCGTCCACGCGGTGTTGATTTCCTTCCTGTTGCTCTTGCTGGGTGCCTGTACCACATACCCCTATTCATATCCCCATCGCGATCCGGTGAAGGTCAGCGTTGTTGGCCTCGAACCGCTGCGGGGCGAGGGTATGGAGATGCGATATACGGTACACATCCGCGTGCTGAACCCCAATCGAGCGGCCATCAACTTCCACGGCGTGGCACTGGACATGGACATCAACGGCCATCCATTTGCCTCAGGGGTCACGGACGGGTACGGTTCGGTTGAAGGTTATTCCGATACGGTGGTGAGTGTTCCGGTGAGCGTTTCGGCGTTTTCGGTGATCCGCCAGACCTACGGCTTGGGCCAGATGCAATCGCTGAACAACATGCCCTACATTCTGCGCGGAAAACTGGGCGGTGGCTGGTTCAGCACCACGCGCTTCATCGATAGTGGCAATCTAAACCTGCCGGGGCCTACTACCGGCAGCCGTTAACAGAGCCTGCTCAAGGAACGTTTCCCCCTATGGAAGACACACCCACGCTTGTCACCGGGCGCCTGATCCTGCGGCCATTGAAACTGGCAGACGCCGATGCTATCCAGCAGCAGTTCCCGCACTGGGAAGTGGTGCGCTACCTCAACGCTTTCGTGCCCTGGCCCTACCCGGCTGATGGCGCGCTGACCTATCTGCGCGACAATGCCCTGCCGGCGGTTGCCCGGGGTGAAGAATGGCATTGGTCGATCCGCCTGAAATCAGCACCCGGGCAACTGATCGGCAACATCAGCCTGATGAACGAACAGGACAACAACCGTGGCTTCTGGCTGGGACCAAAATGGCAGGGCCAGGGGTTGATCAGCGAAGCCAGCGCCGCGGTCACCGAGTTCTGGTTCAACACCCTGGGTCGATCCGTGTTGCGGGTGCCGAAAGCCGCACCGAACATCGGTTCGCGCAAGCTCTCCGAACGCACCGGCATGCGCTTGATTCGCAGCGACTCAGGCAGGTTTGTCGCCGGGCAGTTCACCCGGGAGGTCTGGGAAATCACCCGCGAGGAGTGGCTGCAGCGCCGCTGAGATTACTCAACTTCATTGAGGATCAGGCTGCGGTAATGCCCCGGATTGGAACCGGACCACTTGCGAAAGGCTTTGTAAAACGAGCTGACATCGGCAAAGCCCAGGCGCGTGGCGATCTCGGCGAAGCTGATGCTCGGCTCTGCCAGCCAGACGATGGCCAACTCCTTGCGCACGCTGTCCTTGAGCCCCTGATAGGTCTGGCCCTCTTCGGCCAGGCGGCGGCGCAAAGTCGAGGCCGACATGCACAGACGCTGCGCCAGCGCTTCGGTTTCCGGCCAATGTTCGCCGGGTAATTGCCGCAGGTCATGCTTGATGCGGCTGGCCAGGCTCTGCGAATCGCGGTATTTGACCAGTATGTTGGCCGGTGCATAAGCGAGGAACCGCTTGAGCTCTTCAGCGCTGCGCTTGATCGGCAGGTCCAGGCAGTCGGCCGAGAAAATCATCCGCGTGCGTGGGCGGTCGAAACGCAGGTTCTCGGAGAACATCACCTGGTAGTCATCGCAAAAATCCGGCCGCGGGCAGCGCAATTCAATGGCCAGGATCGGAATCCGCCGTCCCGCCAGCCAGCAGGCAACACCGTGCACGATCATCCAGTAGGTGAAATAGCTGAAGGCCCGGCGCGGTTCATGGTCGTCTTCGAGCAGGACGATTTCTGCCAGGCTCTGCTGGCGCACCAGCAGCGCCGGCATGCGCTCGAACATCAACGACAGGAACCCCAAAGCACAGTTCAGGCCAGCCGCCAGGCTCGGCTGGGCCATGGCGTAACGACACAGATAAGCAAAACTGCCGGATTTGAGCTTGCGCGGGTCCATGCCAAAAAATTCATCGTCCCCCCGCCGCGCCAGCAGTCGCCACAAACGCGCATAAGCGCTGGCCGGTACGCGGGCGTCGGCACTGCCCAGCAACTGCGGATCGATGCCGACCTTGCTCAACACCTCTTCAGTGGCAACGCCCGGGGCGCAGCTTTGCAACAGCGCTTCACGCACCAAGTGGATGGAGATGGTGTCTTTTTCCGACATTGAGCGAGGCGAACCCTATTGTTTGAGTGGCTGGCATATTAGCGCAGGCTGCGATCTTTTGATCTGTTCAGCTTAGGTTCAGGAAATAGCAATCAATGCCATATAGGAATTAGTGTCATTATGTTACAACTTAGCTCCCTATCTAAATCCGAGACGCCGCTGAATGCTTGTTCCTTTTCTGATCATGCTGCGCGAAGGCATCGAAGCGGCGCTGATCGTCGGCATCATCGCCAGCTACCTTAAACAAACCGGCCGCGGCCAATGGATGCCCGCCGTCTGGATTGGCGTATTCCTTGCCGCAGCCCTGGCCCTGTTGGTGGGCGGTGGCCTGGAACTGGTCAGCGCCGAATTCCCGCAAAAGCAGCAAGAACTGTTTGAAGGCGTCATCGGTCTGCTGGCGGTCGGCATCCTCAGTTCCATGGTGTTCTGGATGCGCAAGGTCGCCCGCTCGATCAAGCATTCGCTGCACGTCTCCCTTGACCACGCTTTGAGCGGCTCCAAGCACCAGGTGACCGCGCTGATCGCCATGGTGTTTTTCGCCGTGGCCCGGGAAGGCCTGGAAACAGTGTTCTTCCTGCTCGCCGTGTTCCAGCAGAGCGAAGGCCCGGCGGCACCAGTCGGCGCCCTGCTCGGCCTGGTTCTGGCAATCATCGTTGGCGTGCTCATCTACAGCACCAGCATGCGCCTGAACCTCAGTGAGTTTTTCCGCTGGACCGGGCTGTTCATCCTCGTGGTCGCCGCCGGAATCCTCGCCAACTCTGTGCAGGCTTTGCATGAAGCCGGGCTGTGGAATCACCTGCAAACGGTACTTTTCGACATCAGCGCCACGCTGCCGATGGATGGCCCCCTGGGCTCGGTGCTGGCCGGCATGTTCGGTTATCAGGATGCGCCCACCGTCAGCACCCTTGGCGCCTGGCTGTTGTATCTGTTGGTGGCGCTGGTGTTGTTTTTTTACCCGGTCGCCACTCCCGTCAAACAGTCTTCCAGCATTTCCAGTCAGTAAGGGCACCCATGCCAAATCAAACCCCACCCTCTCCCCGCGTCCTGCGCTGGGCGGTGGCCGGTTCGGTGATCGTGATGATCGCCGCCGGCGGCCTGTTCTACTACGCCTCGACCATCGCTGCCGCCAAGCGCCAGGCCAACCACGATGAAGTACTGGTGACCATCCATCCGCACAGCTGTGAACCCAATGCCCTGACGGTCCCGGCCGGTCGCGCCAGTTTCCGCATCGTCAATCGCTCTGAGCGTGCCGTCGAATGGGAGATCCTCGACGGTGTGCTGGTGGTGGAGGAACGGGAAAACATCGCCCCCGGCCTGAGCCAGGTGATCAATGCCAACCTGTTACCCGGCGACTACGCAATCACCTGCGGCCTGCTGAGCAACCCGCGCGGCACCTTGCACGTCACACCCACCGCCGCCTCCGATGCGGCCGCCAAGGCCAGGCCATCGATGGTGGCTTTTGTCGGGCCACTGTCGGAATTTCGCGTGTACCTGAGCACCCAGGGCAGCGCCTTGATCAAGGCCGTCAGCGCCCTTGAACAGGCGATCGAGGCCGGCGACCTCAGCCAGGCGCAAGCCTTGTACCTGCCGGCCCGCGCCGCCTATCAACGGCTCGCCCCGGCCGCGCAACGTCTGGCACAGCTGGATAATGCGATCAATGCGCGCGCCGACTATTTCGAAAAGCGCGAGCAAGACCCGGGCTTCAGCGGCTTCCACCGCATTGAATACGCCCTGTTCCAGCAGCGCAATCTCGACGGTCTGGCGCCGGTCGCCCAGGGCCTGTTGACGGATGTCACCCGCCTCAAGCAGCAACTGCTGGCCCAGTCGCTGCCGCCGGAGCAACTGGTCAGCATCGTCCTGCGCAATCTCAACAACCTCGCTGATGTTCGCGCCAGCAGCGGTGAAGAAGAACGCTACAGCCACAGCGACCTGAACGGCTTCGCCGCCAACCTTGAAGCGTCGCGCAAAGTCGTCGATCTGTTACGTCCGCTGCTGGTGAAGTCCGCCGCCGACCTGCTGCTCCAAATCGACAGTGCCCTCAACGCTTTTGATACCGAACTCAATGGTTTCAAGGTCAACGACGGCTATGCCAGTTACGACAGTGTCAGTGCCGGGCAACGCCAGCAGATCGCCGACAAGGCCAAGGCACTGGCCGCCGCACTCGATGCAATCGATCCCGCCCTTGGCCTTTGCGGCCTGTAAACAGAAGACCCTTTTTCGATGAATGATTCAGAGCAATTCAATCTCCAGCGCCGTCGTGTATTGATGGGCATGGGGGCCGCCGGTGTTGCCCTGGCAGGTACGGCACTGAGCTGTCCGGCCATGGCCGCAAGCCCGGCGCAAGTCACCGAAGCGCCTAGCAGCGACAAGACCGAAGACCGCCACGCTTTTCATGGCAAGCACCAGAGCGGCATCGTCACGCCCCGCCCGGCGTCGGGCATGCTGGTGGCGTTTGATGTGCTTGCCAGCGATCGCGAAGATCTCGAGCGGCTGTTTCGTACACTCAACGAGCGCATCGCGTTCCTGATGAAGGGTGGCCCGGTGGCCGAGGTCGACCCGAAACTGCCGCCTGTGGACTCGGGCATCCTCGGTCCGGTGGTGACCCCGGACAACCTGACCATTACCGTTTCGGTGGGCCATTCATTGTTCGATGAGCGCTTTGGCCTGGCCGACGCCAAGCCGCGCCGGCTGACGCGCATGGTTGGCTTTCCCAACGATGCGCTGGAGGCAGACTGCTGCCACGGCGACCTCAGCCTGCAGTTCTGCGCCAACACAACTGACACCAATATCCATGCCTTGCGCGATATCGTGAAGAACCTGCCGGACCTGCTGCTGGTGCGCTGGAAACAGGAAGGCAGCGTGCCGCCCCAGGCCCCGGCCAAACCCGGCCTGCCGGCCCAGAGCGCGCGCAACTTCCTCGGCTTTCGCGACGGCTCGGCCAACCCCGATTCCAACGACGCCAAAGCCATGGACAGCCTTGTCTGGGTGCAGTCCGGCAGCGACGAACCGGCATGGGCAGCCAACGGCAGTTACCAGGCAGTGCGGATCATCCGTAACTTCGTCGAACGCTGGGACCGCACACCGCTACAGGAACAGGAAAGCATTCTCGGCAGGGTCAAAAGCACCGGCGCGCCCATGGGTGGCTCCCACGAAAGCGAAGTGCCGGACTATCACAAAGACCCCGAAGGCAAGCTGACCCGACTCGACGCCCACATCCGCCTGGCCAATCCGCGTACCGCCGCGACCCAGGCCAACCTGATCCTGCGCCGGCCGTTCAACTACTCCAACGGTGTGAACAAGAACGGCCAGCTCGACATGGGCCTGCTGTTCATCTGCTACCAGGCCGACCTGGAAAAAGGCTTCATCACCGTGCAGACCCGACTCAATGGCGAACCACTTGAGGAATACCTCAAACCAGTCGGTGGCGGGTACTTCTTTACCTTGCCCGGTGTTACTGGCGAGCAGGATTTCATCGGTCGCTCGCTGCTTGAATCTACACACCCGAAGACCACCGCCTGATCGGCACCACCCGCACGGAACCCTGCAATGAAAAAGTCCCCCCTCGCGTTAATCCTGACCCTCGGCTTGCTCAACACCTCGCTTTCAGCTTTCGCTGCGACAGCGCCCATGGACCTGGTGGGACCGGTTTCGGACTACAAGATTTACGTCACCGAACAACTGGACGAACTGGCCAGCCATACCCGGCAGTTCACCGATGCGGTGAAAAAAGGCGACCTGGTCACCGCGCAAAGACTCTATGCGCCAACCCGGGTGTACTACGAGTCGATTGAGCCGATCGCCGAATTGTTCAGTGACCTGGATGCGTCTATCGATTCGCGCGTTGACGACCACGAGCAGGGTGTGGAGGCCAAAGACTTCACGGGTTTTCACCGCATCGAGTACTCGCTGTTCTCGCAAAAGAGCACCCAGGGCCTGGATGGATTGGCGGATGGCCTGAGCAAGGACATCCTGGATCTGCAGTCGCGCGTCGCCGGCCTGACCTTCCCGCCGGAGAAAGTCGTGGGCGGTGCCGCCGCTTTGCTTGAAGAAGTGGCGGCCACCAAGATCTCTGGCGAAGAAGATCGCTACAGCCACACCGACCTCTACGATTTCCAGGGCAACATCGACGGCGCGAAGAAAATCGTCGACCTGTTCCGTGCGCAGATCGAGCAGCAGGACCCGGCGTTTGTGGCCAAGGTCGACAAGAACTTTGCCACCGTGGACAAGATCCTGGCCAGGTACAAAACCCAGGACGGCGGTTTCGAAACCTACGACAAAGTGAAGGACAACGACCGCAAGGCTCTGGTGGGGCCGGTTAATACGCTGGCTGAGGATTTGTCGACGTTGCGTGGCAAGCTGGGGCTGAACTGAAGCCTCTAGCGCCTGCAAGGGCCTCATCGCTGGCAAGCCAGCTCCCACAGGGGGGTTGTAGTCGTACGCAGATTTACTGTGGGAGCTAGCCTGCTGGCGATGAGGCCGGCACACCTGACATCACTGGCGACTGACACGCCGCCATCGCCGGCAGGCCAGCTCCCACAGGGGAGTTTTTAGTCGTACGCAGATTTACTGTAGGAGCCGGCTTGCTAGCGATGGCGTTAGTGAAATGACCATCGCTGGCAAGTCAGAACCCATTACAGGATGCGGTAGAGCAACCGCTCGATGCGCACCCGGCTGACGCGCTTTAGGAACTTGGCCACGCCTTCCGGATATTCGGCGAGGGTTTGCAGATCCTGGAAGCGCTCGATGCGCCGGGTGTGCTGGAAGATTTCCGCCAGTTCCTTGCTGCGCGGCGCCTGCAGTTCACTTTTCGGATCATCGATCAACAAGGCGTTTTCCAGATCGAGACGGAACGCCCGCGGATTGAGGTTGTTGCCGGTCAGCAAGGTGTAGCGCTGGTCGACCCACATACCTTTGAGGTGATAGGTGTTGTCGCCATCACGCCACAGGTGCAGGTTCAACTGGCCGCTGTCGATGTTGCGTTGATGCCGTTTGGCGAACCGGCGCAGACTGATTTCGTACAAGTACGGCAGCGCCGAGATGACCTTGAACGGCTCGCTCGGCGGAATGTAGAAGTCGTTGGCGGTCTTGTCGCCAACCACGATGTCAATCTTCACGCCTCGCGCCAGCGCCCGGTTGATTTCCCGGGTCACGGCCAATGGCAGGTTGAAATACGGCGTGCAGATGGTCAATTGATCCCGGGCGCCGGCAATCAATTCGCCAATGACCCGGCTCAACGGGTTGTTCTTGCCAACCCCGAGCAACGGGCTGACCGACAGCCCCGCCTTGTCCGTGGTGCCTGCAGTGGTGTCGTACGCGGCGTGTTTGAGGCGGCTGCGCAGGTCGCCGATATCGTTGCGCAGACTGCGGGTGGTCGGCAGGTTCGGCAGGTCGAGGCGATGCACGGCCTTGGAAGCGACCAGACCGTGCTGCACCAGGTGGTGCATCGAATCGGCCAGGTCGCGGTTGTGCAGCAAGTGATAACGGTCGTAACGGTACTTGTCGAACTTGTGCAGATAGACGTTGTTCAGACTCGCCCCGCTATAAATAACGCAGTCATCGATCACGAAGCCCTTGAGGTGCAATACGCCGAACAGCTCGCGGGTTTGTATCGGCACGCCGTACACCGGCACTACGCTTGCGTGGGTGCGGGTCATTTCCTGATACCAGGCGGAGTTGCCTGGCTGCTTGCCGGCACCGATCAGGCCGCGCTGGGCGCGCAACCAGTCAACGGCCACCACCACGTCCAGTTCAGGACGCGCCAGTTTGGCCGCGTGCAGGGCATCGAGAATTTCCTGGCCGGCCTCGTCCTGTTGCAGGTACAGGGCAACGATATAGATGCGCCGGGTTGCACTGGCGATCTTTTCCAGCAGGCAACGACGGAATTCGGCTGCGCCGCAAAGGATGCTGACGCTATCGGCGGTCAGCGGAAAACTGCGCAGTTTTGGCAGCAGAGAGCGTTTGAAAAGCGACGGCATAGGGCTCGCAATGGGTCGAATCCGAAGAACCCAAGAGCTTACACCATCGACGGGGTCGGGTCTTGTCACTGTCTGTGAAGCCGCTTTCGCGAGCAAGCCCGCTCCCACCTTTGAATCACATTTCCCTGTGGGAGCGGGCTTGCTCGCGAAAGCGGCTTCACAGGCAACAAAATACCCCTAGACACAGGAGAACGATCGTTCTACTATCAATTACATGAACAAAACCACCAGCAACGACACCCAAGACATCATTCTGGATGTCACCGAAAAGTTGATCTACAAAAATGGCATCGCCGCCACCGGAATGGATCTTCTGGTGAAAACCGCCGGCGTCTCCAGAAAAAGTATTTATCGCTACTTCGACAACAAGGAAGACCTGGTCGTCGCCGCCCTGCAACGCCGCGACCGACGCTGGATGCAGTGGTACAGAAACGAAGTCGGCCAGGCCCATACCCCGGGCGACCGACTGCTCAACCTGTTTACCGTGCTCACCCGCTGGTTTGCCTCTGACGGCTTTCGCGGCTGCGCATTCATCAATACCAGTGGCGAGACCGGCGACGCGCAAGACCCGGTGCGTCTGGTCGCCAAAGAACATAAACAGAAGCTGCTCGACTATGTGTGCGAGCTGTGTACCGAACATGGCGCTCAAGATCCGGAAATGCTGGCCAAGCAGCTGCTGATCCTGATCGACGGTGCCATTACCGTGGCGCTTGTAATGGGTGATCACAGTGCCGCCGATAATGCGCAATGCATGGCGCGAAAGTTATTGGACCTGTAATAGCTTCATCAAGCCCGACAATATGTTTTAACGTCAACTTGATACGGAGACTTGAAATGTCTAACGCCGAAGTTCGTCCGCCATTGCCGCCGTTCACCCGTGAATCGGCTATCGAGAAAGTACGTCTGGCCGAAGATGGCTGGAACTCCCGTGACCCGCAGCGCGTGTCCCTGGCCTACACCCTGGACACCCAATGGCGAAACCGCGCCGAGTTCGCCTATAACCGGGAAGAAGCCAAGGGTTTCCTGACCCGCAAGTGGGCCAAGGAGCTGGATTATCGCCTGATCAAGGAGCTGTGGGCGTTCACCGACAACCGCATCGCCGTACGCTATGCCTATGAATGGCACGACGATTCGGGCAACTGGTTCCGTTCCTACGGCAATGAAAACTGGGAATTCAACGAAGACGGCCTGATGGCCCACCGCTTCGCCTGCATCAACGACATGCCAATCAAGGAAAGCGAACGCAAGTTCCACTGGCCTTTGGGACGTCGTCCTGACGATCATCCGGGGCTGTCGGATCTGGGCCTGTAAACACCGATAAAACTGTGGGAGCGGGCTTGCTCGCGAAGGGGCCGTCAGATTCAACATCAACGTTGACTGACACATTGCTTTCGCGAGCAAGCCCGCTCCCACATTGGTTTTGTGATGTTCAGGTGGGTAATATGTCACCCCTTCCCCGCAGCCTTCATGCTCCCGCCGAATAAGCCGATCCCATGCCTTTCGAACTCAGCGTTGACCTCTCTACCCTGGCCATTCTGGCCCTTGTTGCTTTTGTTGCCGGTTTCATCGATGCCATTGCCGGTGGCGGTGGTCTGTTGACCACCCCGGCGTTGCTCACCGCCGGCCTGCCGCCGCACCTGGTGCTGGGCACTAACAAGCTCAGTTCGACCTTCGGCTCGGCGGTTGCCAGTTTCACCTTCTACCGTCGCAAGCTGTTCCACCCCGGACAATGGGTGCACGCCATCGTCGGCACTCTGGTCGGCGCGCTGACCGGTGCCGTGGTCGCCCATTACCTGCCGGCGGAATGGCTGAACAAGATGCTGCCGGTGATCGTGTTTGCCTGTGGCGTCTATCTGCTGTTTGGCGGCACGCCGAAGGCGCCGCTCGACAGCGAGGCACCCATCAAGAAGAAATGGCAATCGACCCAGGGCTTCAGCCTGGGTTTCTATGATGGCGTGGCCGGCCCCGGTACAGGGGCGTTCTGGACGGTCAGCAGCCTACTGCTCTACCCCATCGACCTGGTGAAGGCCAGCGGCGTGGCGCGCAGCATGAACTTCGTCAGCAACGCGGCGGCGCTGTCGGTGTTCATTTTTTCCGGTCAGGTGGACTGGGTCATCGGCCTGTGCATGGGTTCGTCCTTGATGGTCGGCGCCTTCTTCGGCGCGCGCACCGCCATCAGTGGCGGTGCCAAATTCATTCGTCCGGTGTTCATTACCGTGGTGCTGGGCCTGACCGTACGGCTAGCCTGGCAACACTGGTTCAGCGTGACCTAAACGTCGCGCCACATAGACGTCGATCAGGTAGCGGGCAATCGAGCGTGACGCCGGCAACGGCGGCAGCTCGTGCACGTTGAACCACTGGGCGTCTTCGATTTCGTCTTCCTGGCACTTGATTTCGCCCCCGGCGTATTCGGCATGAAAACCGAGCATCATCGAATGCGGGAACGGCCAGCACTGGCTGCCCATGTACTGGATGTTCCTGACCTCGATGCTCACCTCTTCGCGAACCTCGCGAATCAGGCAATCCTCGGCCGACTCGCCCGGCTCGGCAAAGCCTGCCAGGGTGCTGTAGACACCTGGAACGAAGCGCGGCGAGCGCCCCAGCAGGATCTCGTCACCACGGGTCACCAGCACGATCATGCTCGGTGAGATTCGCGGGTAATAGCGCAGATCACAGGGCTGGCAATACATCGCCCGTTCACGCACTACCTGGTGAGTCGCCTGCCCGCAGTTGCCGCAGAAGCGGTGCTCGCGGGCCCAGGTGCCAATCTGTGCGGCGTAACCGAGTACCTTGTAGAGCGTGGGATCGCCTTCGAGCATGAATGCCCGCAAGCCCTTCCAGTTGCAGCCCGGCACTTCACTGTGACTGCGCAGCTCCAGCAGATACACCGGCTCGCCATCCAGATGACCGATGCCATGTTCGGCGATGATCGACAGATCCTGGCGCTTGAGCCATTCCCGGGGAAACAGCGCGCCGTTGTCATCGAACAGAAAGCCTTCGGGACTGCGCGCGACGGCCCAGCCACCAGGTTGATCGGTATCCAGTACTGCAGTGGTCCAGCGAGAAATCATTTTTAATCAATCCAGAAATTCAGGTTTCTGTTTGCTCATATGGGCGGCCATGGCCACGCGCAGATCGGTCGATTGCAACATGGCGGCGTTCCAGGTGGCGACGTATTCGAGGCCGTCATCGATGCGATGGTCGCGCATGTAGCTGATCATCTCTTTGGTGCCGGTGACGGCAATCGGCGACTTGCCGGCGATTTCGCGGGCAATGCCCATCACGCCGTCAAGCAGGCTGGCGCTGTCGCTGTACACGCGATTGACCAGGCCCATGCCCCGCGCTTCATCGGCGCCGAAGGTGCGACCAGTGTAAGCCAGCTCACGCAGCATGCCGTCACCGATGATCCTGGGCAAGCGTTGCAGCGTGCCAACGTCGGCGGCCATGCCGATGTCGATTTCCTTGATCGAGAACTGGGCGTCTTCGGCGGCGTAACGCATGTCGCACGCGGCAATCAGGTCGATGGCGCCGCCCAGGCAATATCCCTGGATCGCCGCAAGCACCGGTTTGCGGCAGTTATCGACCGCATTGAACGACGCTTGCAGGTTGAGGATCTTGCGCCGCAGCAGGCGTGCATTGCGGCCCACGTCCTTGCCCAGTTCATTGGCCACGCCGGCCAGCATCATCAGGTCTATGCCCGACGAGAAGTGTTTGCCGGCACCGCTCAGCACCACGACACGCACTTCATCGGTGTCATCGATCCACTGGAATATGTCGACGATCTCGCTCCAGAACGCCGCGTTCATCGAATTGATCTTCTCCGGACGATTGATCTGCACATGGGCGATTTTTTCGACCAATTCGACGTTGAACGCGCTGTATTGAGACATGCCTGTGATCCTTTAGCGGGCAAAAAAGAGGACAGAACTATAACAAGGCACCAAGGTGGGGAGTAAGGCAGTGGTTCGGCCAAATGCGGGACTCGCCTATCGCGCACCACAACGGTGCGCACGCTTTCAAGCCCTCGCACATTCATATGACCAAATGGTTAAATTTTGAGGCATAAACGCATAAAAACATGCCCTTCGTCGGTGCGCTTGCCTCTCTATCAGGCACGTCCGTGCCGCTTTAAACCGATTGTCGAACAATTTTGCCATCAAGCCTGTACCGCTCTAACTTCTGGCCTAGACTCATTTTCTCGAGATGAAACCGGTCGGTCACAAACTGGAAAAATAGTCGAAACTTTTACCTATACCGGTCGGTCATCTGACAAGAAGGTGCTTTGCGACTGGTGCAATCTTTGCAACGGCTCATTCACACATCCTGCTTCAGCGCGTTGGGCAGCGCTTGCTCACTGATGCGCGGCGCGTTTGCGCCCGGCCACGGGATTGGCCATGGAACACCGTTCGCCAGACCTAGAACTAGATCACAACACGGGAGATTCATATGATCAGTACGGCTTTGGAATTAAAGGGAGAGCGTGCTCATCAGGTCGGCGAAACGAGCGCCTTGACTGTCGCCACCAGTCAACCTGTCAACGTGCCAGGCTCCAAGACGCTGACGCCAGTGGTCAACCAGAATCCCAACCGCAAGAAAGTGCTGTTTGTCACTTCGGAGATCGCTGACCTGGTGAAAACCGGCGGCCTGGGCGACGTGTCTGCAGCGCTGCCCCGTGCCATGGCCCATCTGCATGATGTGCGGGTGCTGATTCCAGGCTATCCGCAAGTGCTCAACAGTGAAAACCCGATTCACATCGTCGGCGAACTCGGTGGGCACGCCGCTGTGCCCGCGTGCAAGATCGGGCGCATGGACATGCCCGACGGTCTGGTCATTTACGTACTGATCTGCCCCGAGCTTTATGAGCGCGAAGGCTCGCCCTACGGTGCCAACAACGGTCGTGACTGGCCGGACAATCATATTCGCTTCGCCCGCCTGGGCCTTGCTGCTGCCGACATGGCCGCCAATCTTGCACAAATCCACTGGTGCCCGGACCTGGTGCACGCCCATGACTGGCCGGCGGGGCTGGCGCCCGCCTACATGCACTGGCGAGGGCAGCGGACCCCTACGCTGTTCACCATCCATAACCTGGCGTACCAGGGCGTGACCAGTCTTGGCTCATGCCCTGAGCTGGGCATCCCCCATCATGCGCTCCAGCAGGAAGGCATGGAGTTCTACGGCAAGATGTCGTTCCTCAAGGCCGGCATGGCCTATGCGAGCCACATCACCACGGTCAGTGCGACCTACGCCCAGGAGATCACCACCCCGGACTTCGGCTGCGGCCTGGACGGCTTTCTGGCTTCCAAGACTCAGCAAGGCCTGCTCAGCGGCATCCCCAACGGCATCGATGAAAGCTGGGATTCGGCCACCGACCCCCATCTGTTCTGCCCGTTCAAAATCGGCGAATGGGAAGGCAAGGCAGCCAATGCCGCCCACGTACGTGAACTGTTCGGCCTGGACGCCTGCGAGGGCCCACTGTTCGCCGTGGTCTCGCGCCTGGTCTACCAAAAGGGCCTGGACCTGACCGAAGCGGTCTCTGAATACATCGTCAAATCCGGGGGCCAGATCGCGATCATCGGTCGGGGCGAACCGGAAGAAGAACAGGCCATGCGTGAACTGGCCGTGCGTTTCCCCGGGCAGATCGGCGTACGCATCGGCTTTAACGAAACCGATGCCCGACGCATGTTTGCCGGCAGCGATTTCCTGCTGATGCCTTCGCGCTACGAGCCTTGCGGCCTGAGCCAGATGTACGCCCAGCGCTTCGGTTCGCTGCCAGTGGCACGCAACACCGGCGGGCTGGCCGACACCATTGAAAACGGCGTGACCGGTTTCCTCTTTGACGAGTCGACGGTGCAGAGCTACCAGGAAGCCGTGAGCCGTGCACTCAAGGTGTTCGCCTTCCCCGACCTGCTCAACGCCATGCGTTGCCGGGCCATGGCCGCGCCGTTCAACTGGTGCAAGGCGGTCGAGCCCTACGCCGAACTTTATGAACAGCTGGTGGCTAAAGCCCTGGGTAAATCGGGCAAACAGTAAGGGACTTTTTAGATGCCGTTACGGAGCTTTGAGACCTGGCCCCACGGCGCACTCATGCTGGACGATCAGCACACGCAATTTGCGTTGTGGGCGCCAGATGCGTTTTACGTCAGCGTCGAACTGGAAAATGGACGATCCGTGGCACTGCTGCCTCAGGACGATGGCTGGTTTGTCAGCGACGTCCGATGCCCGGCAGGCATGCGATATCGCTACTGCATCGACGGCGAACTGGAGGTCCCCGATCCGGCCTCCCGCGCCCAGGCCGGGGGTATCGACCAACCCAGTATCGTCGTCGATCCATTGGCTTATCAGTGGCGCCACAGCGGGTGGTATGGACGGCCCTGGCACGAAGCGGTGATCTACGAACTGCATGTGGGGGCGCTCGGTGGCTTCAGCGCGGTCGAGCAGCATTTGGCGCATCTGGTAGACCTGGGTATTACCGCGATCGAACTGATGCCGGTGGCGCAATTCCCCGGCGACCGCAACTGGGGCTATGACGGCGTCCTGGCCTTCGCGCCCCAGGCGTCTTATGGTTCTCCAGAACAGCTCAAGCATTTGATCGATACTGCCCACGGCTACGGCCTGGCGGTGATTCTCGACGTGGTCTACAACCACTTCGGGCCCGACGGCAATTACCTGCACCATTACGCCAAGGGCTTCTTCCGCGAAGACCGGCACACACCTTGGGGCGCGGCTATCGACTTGCGCCGCCGCGAGGTGCGCAACTTCTTTATCGAAAACGCCTTGATGTGGGTATTGGAATACCGCTTCGACGGCTTGCGCCTGGACGCGGTTCACGCCATAGAAGACCCGGACTTCCTCCAGGAACTGGCCGGACGGGTGCGCCGGCAGATCGCGCCGCAGCGGCATGTGTGGCTGATGGTGGAAAACGAACACAACCAGGCCAGCCTGCTCGAGCAAGGCTATGACGCCCAGTGGAACGACGACGGCCACAACGCCCTGCACGTGCTGCTGACCGGCGAAACCGACGCTTACTATGCCGATTATGCGCAAAACCCAACCGAACAACTGGCGCGCTGCCTGAATCAGGGCTTCGTGTTCCAGGGCCATATCAACCGCCACGGCGTCGCCCGCGGCGAGCCCAGCGGGCACTTGCCGCCGAGCGCCTTTATCCTGTTTCTGCAAAACCATGATCAGATTGGCAACCGCGCCTTTGGCGAGCGCCTGCATCAGTTGGCGCACCCGCAAGCGTTGCGGGCAGCCACCGCGCTGCTGATGTTGGCGCCGATGATTCCCTTGATGTTCATGGGCGACGAGTTCGCAGCCGAGCAGCCCTTCCTGTTTTTTACCAGCCACCACGGTGAACTGGCGCAGCTGGTACGCGATGGTCGGCGCAACGAGTTCGCCGCATTCAGCGCCTTTGCCGACCCGCAGCGGCGTGAGCAGATTCCCGACCCTAACGCCCAGGCAACCTTTGAAGCATCACGCCCTGGGCTGCCGGCGACCGGCCATGGGCCGATGCACGAACTGTATCGCCAGTTGTTGCAGCTGCGCCATCGCCACATCGTCCCGCGCTTGCCGGGTGCACAGGCGCTGCAATCCGCCGTATTGGGCCCGGGCGCCGTCAGCGCAACCTGGCGGCTGGGCGATGGCAGTCAGTTGCGAATTGACCTGAACCTCAGCGAGAAGGCCGTGGTCCACTCCCCACAGGCCGGTGCCGAGCTACTCTTCGAAGAGCCGCCGCAATCGGCCGGTCTGCTTGATCAGGGCACCCTTGCTGCGTATTGCGCGATCGTCAGCCTGACGATCGCAGCCCCTTTGCTACCCCTGGATGGAGAGCGCCCATGAGTGATGCGCAACTGGAAACACTGGCCAGCCGAGCCGGACTTGCGGTCGACTGGATCGACGCCAACGGACGGCCGCAAAAAGTCGCACCCTCGGTATTGCGCGCCGTTCTGACCGGGCTCGGCCACCCCGCCGGCAGCGCTCAGGAAATCGACGCCAGCCTGCTGGAGTTGCAGGCGGCGCAGCAGACTCTGCACCTGCCGCCACTGATTACCGCCGACTTTGGCGTTGGTCTGAACCTGGCGCGCTACTTTGCCCCGCACACCCCGTGTGAAATTCAGCTTGAGGATGGCGCGTGGCTGCACCTGAAACTGGACGCCAACGCGGTATTGCCCGGCCTGATTCCGGTCGGCTACCAGCACGTCAGGATCGACGGGCAATCCTTCACGCTGGCCGTCGCACCTGAGCGTTGTTTCAGTGTGGGCGATGCCGTGGACAGCCCGATTCCCCGCGCCTGGGGCCTGAGCGTGCAGCTGTACGCCTTGCGCCGCCCCGGTGATGGCGGTTTCGGCGATACCCAGGCCCTGGAAGACCTGGCCCGGGTGGCCGGCGAACGCGGCGCCGAGGCATTGGCGATCAGCCCGTTGCACGCGATGTTTTCCAGCGACACCCGGCGCTACAGCCCCTACTCACCGTCCAGCCGCTTGTTTCTCAATAGCCTGTACTGCGCACCGGGGGCGATTCTTGGCGAGCGCGCGATGCGCAGCGCCATAGATGCTACCGGTCTGGCGGCCGAGTTGAAGGATCTGGAACAACGTCCACTGATCGACTGGCCGGCCGCTGCCGAAGCCAAGCATCGACTGTTGCAGGCGCTGTACGAAGGCTTTGTCCAGGGCGAACACCCATTGCACCCGGACTTCAGCAGCTTCCGTCATGCCGGCGGCGAAGCCCTGGAGAACCACTGCCGCTTCGAAGCCATCCAGGAAACCCGCGCGGCGCGCGGAGAGAGCCTCGACTGGCGGCAGTGGCCGGACCAGTGGCGCGACCCGCGCAGTGCCGCCCTCGCCGAATTCGCCGAAGAGAATGCCACGCGCATCGGTTTCCATGCGTTCTGCCAGTGGTTGATCACTCGCTGCCTGGAACGCGCGCAAACCGCCGCCCGCAGCAGCGGCATGAGCATCGGCCTGATCGCTGACCTCGCGGTGGGTGCCGATGGCGCCGGCAGCCAGGCCTGGAGCCGCCAGGACGAACTGCTCGCGTCCCTCACCGTGGGTGCGCCGCCGGACATACTCAACCGTAGCGGACAGGGCTGGGGGATTTCTGCGTTCGCGCCCGAAGGCCTCGTGCGTCACGGCTTCCGCGCTTTCATCGAGATGCTGCGGGCCAACTTCGCCCACTCCGGGGGCTTGCGCATTGACCATGTCATGGGGCTGCAACGGCTGTGGGTGATTCCCAACGGTTCGCCACCGGCCGACGGCGCCTACCTCTATTACCCGGTGGACGATCTGTTGCGCCTGCTGACGCTGGAGTCCCATCGCCATCAGGCCATCGTGCTCGGCGAAGACCTCGGCACCGTGCCCGAAGGCCTGCGGGAAAAACTCATCGCCCGTTCAATGCTCGGCATGCGCGTGTTGTTGTTCGAACAGGACAACACCCACTTCAAGCCAATCCTCGACTGGCCGGACAACGCCCTGGCGACCACCAGCACCCATGACCTGCCGACTCTGAACGGCTGGTGGCACGGTCGCGATATCGACTGGTACGCCCGCCTTGGCCTGGTCGATGCCAGCGGCGAAATCGAATGGCGACAACACCGCGAACGCGAGCGTGAAGGCCTGCGCCGGGCGTTGAGCCAGGACCCGCAGAATTTCCGTGAAGAGTCCCATGATGAAACCGATCAGGTCCTCGACGCCAGCGTAAGATTTCTCGGCCATACCCGGGCGCCTCTGGTGCTGCTGCCGCTCGAAGATGCCCTGGGCATCGAACAACAGGCCAACCTGCCGGGCACTGTCGATATCCACCCCAACTGGTCACGACGGCTATCGGGCGACAGTGAAGCACTGCTCGATGGTGTGGACGCCGCCCGGCGCCTGGAGCTGCTCGCCTGTGCGCGACTTCAAGCCGTCGAGCGTGATCGATGACCGAAGCGTTCAGCCCATCACTGCGGGCCACCCTGCGCCTGCAATTTCACAAGGACTTCACCCTGGATGATGCGGTACCGCTGGTGCCGTACTTCGCCCGCCTTGGCATCAGCCATGTCTATGCCTCGCCGCTGCTGAGCGCCCGCGCCGGCTCCATGCATGGTTACGACGTGGTCGACCCGACCACGATCAACCCGCAACTGGGCGGCGAAGAGGCGCTTGGGCGTCTGGTCAGCGCGCTGCGCAGGCACAACATGGGGTTGATCCTCGACATTGTCTCCAACCACATGGCGGTGGGCGGCGGCGATAACCCCTGGTGGCTCGACCTGCTGGAGTGGGGACGCCTGAGCCCCTACGGCGAGTTTTTCGATATCCAGTGGCACTCACCCGACCCGTTGATGGAAGGCCAACTGCTGCTGCCGTTCCTGGGTAGCGACTATGGCATCGCGCTGCAGGAAGGCACCCTGCCCTTGCGTTTCGATGCTCAGCTGGGCGCGTTTCATGTCGAGCACTATGAACATCGTTTCCCGATTTGCCCCAGTGATTATGGCGAACTGCTCAAGATTGACGCACCGCTCAACGTACTGCACGGCGAACAACTCAAAGCCCTGGCTGATCGCTTCAGTACCCTGAGCTATCAGACTGACGCGCACAGCCTGGCACAACCACTTAAAGCGCAGCTGCGTGAACTCGCCAGCGATCCGGCCATTGCCTCTGCCATTGAGCGGCACCTGAACAACTACGACTCGCTAACTGCCGAAGGTTTTCCACGCCTGCATAATCTGCTGGAGCGCCAGAGTTATCGCCTGGCCAGTTGGCGCACGGCGGCGGACGACATCAACTGGCGACGCTTCTTCGATGTCAACGAATTGGGCGGATTGCGCGTGGAGCGCCCGGCGGTGTTCGAAGCGACCCATGCCAGGATCTTCCAGCTGGTGGCCGAAGGACTGGTCGACGGTTTGCGCATCGACCACATCGACGGTCTCGCCGACCCGCGCGGTTATTGCCGCAAGTTAAGGCGCCGGGTCGATAGCCTGACGCCCGGTCGGCACCTGCCCATCTTCGTCGAAAAGATCCTCGGCGAAGGCGAAACCCTGCACCGCGACTGGTCGGTTGACGGCAGCACTGGTTACGAATTCATGAACCAGGTGTCGTTGCTGCAACACGACCCCGAGGGCGCGCAGGTGCTGGGTGCGCTGTGGCAGCACCACAGTCAGCGGCCCGCCGACTTCACACAGGAAGCCCAACTGGCACGCCAGCAAATCCTCAACGGCTCCCTGGCCGGCGACTTCGAAAGTGTTGCCCAGGCGTTGTTGCAGGTGGCCCGGGATGACCTGATGACCCGCGATTTGACCCTGGGTGCGATTCGCCGGGCACTGCAAGCGTTGATCGTGCATTTCCCGGTGTACCGCACTTACATCAGCCCCTTGGGCCGCTCGCCCCAGGACGAAGGATTTTTCCAGCAGGCCATGGACGGTGCACGGCAGATCCTGGGCGAAGCCGACTGGCCGGTGCTCGATTGCCTGGCCAACTGGCTCGGTGGCGAACCCTGGCGTCAATGCGCTGCGGGACGCCAGCGCAAGCGCCTGAAACATGCCTGCGTGCGCTTTCAACAGTTGACCTCTCCGGCAGCGGCCAAGGCGGTGGAAGACACTGCGTTTTATCGCTCGGCCGTGTTGCTGTCACGCAACGACGTTGGGTTCAGCACCGAGCAGTTCAGCACCCCGGTGGCGGACTTCCATCGGGCCTGCCTCGATCGTCTTGCAAGCTTCCCGGACAACTTGCTCGCCACCGCCACCCACGACCACAAACGTGGCGAAGACACGCGCGCACGGCTGGCGGTGCTGAGCGAACGCAGTGCCTGGTATGCCGATCAGGTCGAGCTGTGGCGCGCCCTTGCCCGCCCATTGCGCAATGACGAGCAAATGCCGTCGGCCGGCGATGAGTTGATTCTCTATCAAGCCCTGCTCGGCAGCTGGCCGTTGACACTGAAAGTCGACGATCAGACGGCCTTGCAGGAGTACGCCAAACGCCTCTGGCAATGGCAACGCAAAGCCCTGCGCGAAGCCAAACTGCAAAGCAGCTGGAGTGCCCCCAATGAAGCCTACGAGCAGGCAACCGAGGACTTTATCCAGCGCCTGCTACTGAGCCCCGAGGGTGACCTGCTGCGCACTGCCATCGCCAAGGCGGTGCGTGCGATCGCCGCGCCAGGCGCGCTCAACGGGTTGGCGCAAACCTTGCTGCGAATGACCGTGCCGGGGGTACCGGACCTGTATCAAGGCAATGACTTCTGGGACTTCAGCCTGGTCGATCCGGACAATCGCCGGGCAGTGGATTACGCCAGTCGTGAACAGGCCCTGCAGCAGGCGGTTGAACTGCCTGACCTGTTGGCGAACTGGCACGACGGGCGCATCAAGCAAATCTTGATCGCCCGCACCCTGAACCTGCGTGCCGCGAACGCCGGGCTGTTCAGGCATGGCACTTATCGGGCCCTGGAAGTGCTCGGCAGCCAGGCCCATCGAGTACTGGGTTTTGTACGGGAATACGAGGCAAAGCGTGCCATCGTCCTTGTGCCGATACGCTGCGCCGGACTGCTGGAAAACAGTGCCGGGCCACAGGTTGGCGCGCCGCTGTGGGGCGATACCCGGGTCATATTGCCGTTCACCCGGCCTGGGGAAAATCTGAAGGGATTTTTTTCAGACGTTGCAGTCACAGAACACAGGGAGCTGATGATCAGCGCCGCGCTGGGGGACTTCCCGGTCAATCTCATTATCCAAACTACCCACACTTGAGTTCAGTTCAGGAGCATTGCGATGAGTACCGACGATAAACGCATCCGCGAATTCGCTTATCAGATCTGGGAATCGGAAGGCAAACCCGAAGGCCAGGAAGCCCGCCACTGGGAGATGGCGTGCAAACTGGCGGAAGCCGAAGCCCTTGCACCGAGCAAATCGCCAAAGGCCACGACCGTCAAGGGCACCGCTGCCAAACCCGCAGCGGGCAAGTCCAACAGCAAGCTCAACGGCAAGCTTGACGGCACCCCCGCCGCGTCCACCGCCAAGGCCAAAGCCAAACCGGCTGCGGCTTCGAAAGTGATTCCACCGGGGGAAAAAGTGGCAGAGAAAAAGCCCCGCACCGCGAAAAAGCCTCCGGCGTCCTGACGCTTCAGCGGATTGTCTTGACTGTATTCATGGCGCGTTCAAGCGCCAGCGTGGGCCCGTGCGCCCGAATAAATACTGCTGGGAGCACTTATGACCCATCCAAAAAAAACCGCACCCGCGCCTAAATCCGAACCCTCGCGAATCCGCGAGGGCCTGCCATTCCCGCTAGGGGCGACCTGGGATGGTCTGGGCGTCAATTTCGCGCTGTTTTCCGCCCACGCCACCAAGGTCGAACTCTGCGTGTTCGACGACACCGGCGAGGTGGAACTCGAGCGCATCGAACTGCCCGAATACACCGACGAGATTTATCACGGTTATCTTCCCGACGCCCATCCGGGGTTGATCTACGGCTATCGGGTCTACGGCCCGTATGACCCGGCCAACGGCCATCGCTTCAATCATAACAAGCTGCTGATCGACCCCTACGCCAAGCAACTGGTGGGCAAGTTGAAGTGGTCCGAAGCCTTGTTCGGCTACACCATCGGCCACCCCGATGCCGACCTCAGTTTCGATGAGCGCGACAGTGCCCCGTTCGTGCCCAAATGCAAGGTGATCGACCCGGCGCACACCTGGGGCCACGACCATCGTGTCAGCGTGCCCTGGGACAAAACCATCATCTATGAAACCCACGTGCGCGGCTTCACCATGCGCCATCCTTCTGTCCCCGAAAACGTGCGTGGCACCTTTGCCGGGTTGATGGTCGAGGATGTGGTAGAGCATATCCGCAAGCTGGGGGTGTCGACCGTGGAGCTGCTGCCGATCCACGCCTTCGTCAACGATCAGCATCTGCTGCACAAGGGCATGACCAATTACTGGGGCTACAACAGCATCGCCTTCTTCGCCCCCGACCCGCGCTACCTGGCCAGCGGCAAGATTGCCGAGTTCAAGGAAATGGTTGCGCACCTGCACGAAGCCAATCTGGAAGTTATCCTGGATGTGGTCTACAACCACACCGCCGAGGGCAACGAACAAGGCCCGACCCTGTCCATGCGTGGCATCGACAATGCTTCGTACTACCGCCTGATGCCCGACGACAAACGCTTCTACATCAACGATTCCGGGACCGGCAACACCCTGGACCTGAGCCACCCGTGCGTGCTGCAAATGGTCACCGATTCGCTGCGCTACTGGGCCACGGAAATGCACGTGGACGGTTTTCGTTTCGACCTGGCGACGATTCTGGGGCGCTATCACGACGGTTTCGATGAACGCCACAGCTTCCTCGTCGCCTGCCGCCAGGACCCGGTGCTGCGCCAGGTAAAAATGATCGCAGAACCTTGGGATTGCGGCCCTGGCGGTTATCAGGTCGGTGGTTTTCCGCCGGGCTGGGTTGAATGGAACGACAAATTTCGCGACACCGTGCGCGCGTTCTGGAAAGGCGACGACGGCCAACTGGCGGACTTCGCCAGCCGCATGACCGCCTCCGGCGAGATGTTCAACCAACGGGGTCGGCGTCCCTATTCATCGATGAACTTCGTCACCGCCCATGACGGTTTCACCCTCAACGACCTGGTGTCGTACAACGACAAGCACAACGAAGCCAACGACGAAAACAATCAGGACGGCAGCAACAATAACCTGTCGTGGAACCACGGCGTCGAAGGCCCCACAGACGACCCCGAGATCAACGCGCTGCGTCACCGCCAGATGCGCAACTTCTTCGCGACCCTTCTGCTGGCACAGGGCACACCGATGCTGGTGGCCGGCGATGAGTTCGCCCGCACCCAGGATGGCAACAACAATGCCTATTGCCAGGACAGCGAAATCGGTTGGGTCAACTGGGACCTCAGCGAAGATGGCAAGGCCCTGCTCAAGTTCGTCAAACGCCTGATCAAACTGCGCCTGACCTATCCGATCCTGCGACGCGGGCGCTTTCTGGTAGGCAATTACAACGAGGACATTGGCGTCAAGGACGTGACATGGCTGGCGGCGGACGGCAGCGAAATGACCACCGAACACTGGCATGACGCGCACAATCGCTGCCTGGGCATGCTGCTCGACGGCCGCGCGCAGGAAACCGGTATCCGCCGCAAAGGTGGCGACGCCACGCTGATGCTGGTGGTCAACGCCCACCACGACGTAGTCAACTTCGAGCTGCCGCAAGTGCCGGATGGCGGGTTCTGGACATGCATGATCGACACCCATCAACCGTCGATCCGCGGCCAGGAACGCTTCGAGTTCGGTCACCAATACTCGGTCACTGGCCGGTCATTGCTGCTGTTCGAATTACAGCATGAGGAAGAGGAATAAACAGGGCTCTTCAACCAATCACAGTGCCTGTAGGAGCCGGCTTGCTGGCGATGCGGTCTTGAACTTTGTGTTGCCCGTTCGGGCGTCATCGCTGGCAAGCCTGCTCCTGCAAGTCTTGTGTCGTGTGATGTGGCATCTGTGTGGACCGGCTTGCGGCAACGCCTACACTTATCGAGACAAAACTGAACTGCCCACCGGGGCATCAGTCGCATGCATAGGCAAGCGTGAAACAGAGGAGTGAATGTGGCCAGCAATTCGAAGTCTCAGGCGGCCGAGGCCGCGCCATTGAACTCCCCGCCAGCGGTTCACCTGCTACGCGTTCTGACGGTCAATACCCACAAAGGCTTCACTGCGTTCAACCGCCGCTTCATCCTTCCGGAGCTGCGGGAAGCGGTGCGCAGTACCTCGGCCGATCTGGTGTTTCTGCAGGAAGTCGTCGGCGAACATGAGCGCCACTCTTCGCGCTACGACGATTGGCCGCAAACCTCGCAATACGAGTTCCTCGCCGACAGCATGTGGAGCGATTTCGCCTATGGCCGCAACGCCGTCTACCCGGACGGTCATCATGGTAACGCGCTGTTGTCGAAATACCCGATCCGCGAATACCGCAACCTCGACGTCTCCATTACCGGCCCGGAACGCCGGGGCCTGCTGCACTGCGTGCTGGATGTACCGGGTCACGCAGAGGTCCATGCGATCTGCGTGCACCTGAGCCTGCTTGAGAGCCATCGCCAGTTGCAGCTGCAGTTGCTCTGTCAACTGCTGGAATCCTTGCCCGATGACGCACCGGTGATCATTGCCGGTGATTTCAACGACTGGAAACTGCAAGGTAACGCCGCCCTCGCCCGCCGCGATTACCTGCACGAAGCCTTCGAGCGTCATCATGGGCGCCCCGCCAAAACCTATCCCGCGCGCTTTCCGCTGTTGCGTCTGGACCGGATTTACCTGCGCAACGCCCGCAGTCATGCCCCGCAAATCCTCGGAAACAAGCCGTGGACGCACCTGTCTGACCATTTGCCCCTGACGGTGGAAGTTCATCTCTGATCGAATATCAATCGACTGTTTCAGGCGCACCTCCCACACCCGACCTGTAATTTCTGACAGTTGTTGAACCCTGCTCAAGTTGCTACGTTGGTTTCGAGCCTGAATCGACTATCGAAAAAGGCTTGCGACTCACTTGTAGCCTGCGTTGCTGAAGTTTGTTGTCCGGGTTCATGTTGTCCCGTTGATGTTGTCTCGCAACTGGTGCTGCCGAGGGCGGCCGCTCACTCTCGCCAAGATGACGGAAAGCGGCGCCGAACCATTCGCGGAGACAAACATGGAAATTTCGTCCGACCTGCCCAAGTACCGCTACATCACCTGCCTGTTTTCAATCTGGTTATGTGCCAGCTGGTCTCAGCCAAGCCAGGCGGCCTGTACCCTCACCCCCGGCGCCGGCAATGACAGTTTCACCTGTGACAGCGGCACCAGCGGGCCGCTCACCGATCTGTTCGGCAATAACAGCCTGACCCTCACAGGCACCGGCACCATCAATGGCAATGTAGCCTTCGGTGCCGGCGCCGACCGCGTGACCATCGGCTCGGGCACTCTGGATGGCACCCTCGATCAGGGTGACGGCAACGACACTCTCACCATCGACGGCGGGCAGGTCACCGGGGCGGTCAATCAGGGCAATGGCGTCGACGATTTCGTCATGAACGGCGGCACCATCAAGTCCCTGGCCCAGGGAGACGGTCGCGATACCTTCCAGATGACTGGTGGCACTATCGTTGGCGCCTTCGAGGACGGCGACGTCGCTCAAATGACCGGCGGCAGCATTGGTCGGGTCGACATGAAACTCGACAACAATATTTTCGACCTCAAAGCCGGGCGGATCCTCGGCAACCTGGTCACCGGTTTCGGCACCGACACCATTATCATTTCCGGGGGCCAGATTGGTGGCAATGTCAGTGTCAGCGGTGGCAATGACAGCATCACCGTGACTGGCGGCGAAATCGCCGGCGAGATCCGTGCCAGCGCCGGCGATGACACCCTGGTGTGGAGCGGTGACGGGACCATCCTCTCCGCCATCCTCATGGGTGCGGGTAATGATCGCGCAACCCTGAGCCATCTCGACAACAGCGTCCTGGCCCACACGCCAAGCGTCGATGGTGGCAGCGACAACGACCAGTTGACCTTCGACAATACGACCTCCTCCGGCGTCGAGCGCTACATCAACTGGGAAACGGTCAATCTCAACAACGGCTCGCACCTGGACCTCGACGGGGCCTTGCAACTGGGTGACAACAGCAGCGGCACCGGTGTACTCAACATTGACGGCAGTAGTACGCTGACGTCCGCCAACGGCAGTCTGACTCCGTTCACTGCCGGACAGCTCGCCACCTTGAACAACGGCGGGACCATCGACCTCGCCAGAGCCACCTCCGGCACCAGCGACACCTTCACCGTTCACGGCAATTACGTGGGCAACAATGGCAAGTTGCTCCTGCAAGCCAGCTTGGGCGATGACAGCTCTCCGAGCGACAAGCTGGTGGTCAGCGACGGGACATTGACCGGCAACACCCTGATTACCGTGAACAACGTCGGAGGTCTGGGGGCCCTGACCCAGCAAAACGGCATACAGGTAGTAGAGGCGCAGGGCCAGGCCGTGAGCGACAGTAAGGCCTTCGCGCTCAAAGGCCCGCTGTCGGTGGGAGCCTACCAGTACTACCTGTTCAAGGGCGGCGTGACCGCCGGCAGCGAAAACAGCTGGTACCTGCGCTCCTCCGTGGTCGCGCCACCCGTGGTCGCCGTGCCCAATCCGAACCCGGCATTGCCGCCGATCCTGGTACCGATAGTGACTGTCCCCGTGGCGGCGCCAATCGTGGTGGATACCGGAGGTACGGGAGATCAAGAGGCTATAGCCATTCAAGCGCCGGTGCTGCCTGCGGCGCAACCGGGTGCTGCGCCGATTCCCCTGTACCGACCGGAAGTCCCGGTCTGGTCGGTGATGCCGCCAGCCGCTGCACAACTGGCCCTCAACGCCCTCGGCACTTTCCATGACCGCCAGGGCGACCAGCGCCTGCTCACCGAAACCGGCGCCTTTAGTGCTGGTTGGGGCCGGATCTATGGCAAGAACCTTGACCAGACATGGGCCGGCACCGTCAACCCGCGAGTCGACGGATCGATCAAGGGCTTTCAGGTCGGTAACGATGTGTACAGTTCGCAATGGGCCGGCGGACAAACCCAGCGCAGCGGTGTTTTCGTCGGTCACAGCCGTCTCAAAGGCGACGTCTTTGGTTTCAACGAGGGTTTCGAAGGCAAGCATGCCGGCAAGATGGATCTTGAAGGCGACTACCTTGGTGGGTACTGGACCCTGATTGATCCTCGTGGTGCCTACCTGGACCTCGTGGCGATGTACACCTGGCTCGACGGCGACAATCGCTCCGAGCGCGGCCTGAAGATCGACAACGAAGGCAAGGTGGTAACGCTTTCAGCAGAAGCCGGTCACCCATTCCCGGTGGCCGCCAACTGGGTAGTCGAACCCCAGGTGCAGGCGATCTATCAGAAGGTCGAGCTCGACAGCCAGGACGATGGCATTTCCCATGTCTCGTTCGACTCCGACAGCGCTTGGACCGGACGTGTCGGCGCGCGCCTGAAGGGGCGTTACGAAGTCAGTGGCCGGCCGGTGGAACCCTATCTGCGCGCCAATCTCTGGCACACTTTTTCCGCAACCGATACCACCACATTTGATCACCGGGACAAGATCGACAGCCAACAACGCAGCTCATCGGCCGATCTCGGCGCCGGTGTGGTAGTGCGTCTTTCGGATGCGGTCAGCCTGTACACAGGTCTCGACTACACCAGTAATATCGACAGCAACCAGCAGCGTGGAACGTTCGTCAACATGGGCCTCAGGGGCCGCTGGTAATGCTGATGAAAAGCTCTGGCGCGCGGCTTGTGTGACCGTCGGCTTGCTGCTGCGCCGCTCCTGCAAAGACCCGATGGTCCCTGTAGGAGCGGCGGTGCGGCCCGGTTCAACCCTGCGGGTGCAAAATCAACACGGCCAACGGTGGCAGGTTCAGCACCAGCGACATCGCCTGCCCATGACTGGCAATGGCCTCGGTGGAGGTGCCGCCACTGTTGCCATAATTGGAGCCGGCATAGGTGGCCGAATCACTGTTGAGCAACTCCTTCCAGTGCCCGGCAAGCGGTACGCCAACGCGATAAGCCTCTCGCGGCACCGGCGTGAAGTTCGCCACCACCAGCACCGGCTCGCCCTCTTTGCTCCAGCGCAGCCAGGCATAAACGCTGTTGATCGCATCGTCACCGATCAACCACTGGAAGCCTTGTGGCACATCATCCTGCTCATGCAGCGCCGGTACTTCGCGGTACAGACGGTTGAGGTCACCGACCAGTTTCTGCACGCCCTTGTGCTCTGGATACTGCAGCAAATACCAGTCCAGCTGTTGATCGTGATTCCACTCTCGCCATTGGCCGAACTCGCAGCCCATGAACAGCAGCTTCTTGCCCGGATGGGTCCACATGAAACTCAGGTAGGCGCGCAAGTTGGCAAATTTCTGCCAGCGGTCGCCGGGCATCTTGTCGATCAGCGAGTGCTTGCCGTGCACCACCTCATCGTGGGAAATCGGCAGGATGAAACGCTCGGACCAGGCATACACCAGTCCGAAACTCAGTTCGTTGTGGTGATGGGCGCGATACATGGGGTCCTGCTGGATGTAATGCAGCGAATCGTGCATCCAGCCCATGTTCCATTTGTAGGCAAAGCCCAAGCCGCCCTGCTGGGTGCTCTGGCTCACGCCCGGCCATGCCGTGGACTCTTCGGCGATCACCAGCGCGCCCGGCGCCTCCAGGGCCACCACGTCGTTGAGGTGGCGCAGGAAGTCGATGGCTTCCAGGTTCTCCCTGCCGCCATGCCGATTCGGCACCCACTCGCCGGCCTTGCGCGAGTAGTCGCGGTACAGCATCGACGCCACCGCATCGACCCGCAGGCCATCGATGTGGAAATGTTTGAGCCAGTGCAACGCCGACGCCAGCATGTAGCCGTGTACTTCGGTGCGCCCCAGATTGTAGATCAGCGTGTCCCAGTCTTGATGGAAGCCTTCCTGGGGATTGCCATACTCGTACAGCGCGGTGCCGTCGAACTGCGCCAGGCCGTGGGTATCCGTCGGAAAATGCGCCGGCACCCAATCAAGAATCACGCCGATTTCAGCCTGATGGCAAGCGTTGACGAATGCGCCAAACTGGTCCGGCGAGCCATAGCGCGCACTCGGGGCGAATTGCGACAGCAACTGGTAACCCCAGGACCCGCCGAACGGATGCTCCATGATCGGCATCAGTTCGATGTGGGTAAAACCCAGGTCCTTGACGTACGGGATCAGCCGTTCGGCGAGTTCTGGCCAGCTGTACTGGCGGGCAACTTCACCCAGATCGTCCAGCTCGCATTGCCAGGAGCCTGCATGTAATTCATAGATCGACAGCGGCGCGCTCGAGCACTGACGTTCGCCCCGGGACTGCATCCACGCCTGGTCCTGCCAGTCGACTTGCAGCGGCGACGCGACTTTCGACGCGGTATCCGGAGGCAAAGAAGTGGCTAGCGCCACCGGGTCGGCCTTCAGCGGCAGAATGCCGTGGGCGCCAAGAATTTCATACTTGTATGCCTCGCCGGCCTGCAGGCGCGGGATGAACAACTCCCAGACCCCGGCTGGATGACGCAGGCGCATCGGATGACGGCGTCCGTCCCAGACATTGAAGTCGCCGACCACTGACACCCGCCGTGCATTGGGTGCCCACACTGCGAAACGCACGCCATCGACGCCATCCACGTTTTTGAGCTGGGCACCGAGGCACGAACTCAAGTCGCGGTGATTGCCTTCGGCGAACAGATACATATCCATTTCGCCCAGCAGCGGCCCGAAGCTATACGGGTCCTCGGCCAGTTGCTCACCACCGGCCCAACGGGCGCGCAGCAAATACGGCTGCGCCCGGTCGAAATGGCCGACAAACAATCCCGGTGTCTGCGTGTCCTCAAGGTCGCCGAGTTCTTCGCCGGAGTCCCTGGCGACAACCTGCACACTCAGGGCACCCGGCAGATAAGCCCGGATAAATTGCCCACCAGCGCCGTCGTCGTGGGGGCCGAGGATGGCAAAGGGATCTGTATGTTCGGCGCGCACCAGCGCATCGATATCACGCGCCTTGGGTAGCAGCGCTTCCTTGTGCTGACCCTGTTCCTTGTTCGTGACACTCATGACTACTCTCCACCAAGACCGGAAAAGGGTTCAAGTCCACTTAATAATCCATATAAACCGTGCAAGGGCACGGGCAGCCAGGTGGGGCGATTTTCCGCCTCATAGGCCACTTCATACGCCGCCTTCTCCAGACCGAACAACGCCAGCGCGGCATCTTCGCCTCCACGATCTTGCCACGCATGGTCAAGGCTGGCTGCCGCCAGCCGATAAGCGTCGACAAATGCCTGTCGCGCTTCACTCAGATAACGATCGGTGACCCGCAAGCGGGCGGCGTCGGCCAACGCCGTGTTGTCGACGTTATGCACGTTGATCGCCATGGCCGCAGCGTAGTCGAAGGAGCGCAGCACGCCGCTGACATCTTTGTACGGGCTGTGTTTGCCCCGCCGTTCGTGCAACGGCCGTGCAGGCTCGCCTTCGAAGTCGATGAGGTAGGCATCGCCCTTGATCACCAGCACCTGGCCCAGATGCAGGTCGCCGTGCACCCGAATCCTCAAGCCACCGACGGTGTGTTTTCCCAGTTCCAGGACGTGGGCGAGGATGGCTTTTTTATTGTCCAGCAACTGGCTGACCAGAGTCCTGTCCCCCGGGTTCAGTTCGTGTTGATGCTGCTTGAGCAGTTTCAGCGCGTGTTCGATCTGTCCGGCGACGTCCTTGGCCGAGGCCAATGCTTCTTTGTGCGAAGTGACCTGCGGCGCGAAGTCCGGGTTGCCACTGCCGGAGGCCAGGACCTGATGCATTTCACCCAGGCGCTGCCCGAGCATGCCAGCGAAATCTTTCAGTTCACCCAGCGCGTTGTAGTGTTGCTCCTGTTCGGACATGGCATCGGCAAGCTCATCACGCAACGCCCGTTCGAGGTTGTTCTGCGTCCACTCCCAGGCATCGCCCTGATTATTCAGATAGCCCTGGGCAATCATCAGCAAATTGTCATCGCCTGCCGCGTCCCGACGCACCACAGCGCCCAGTAGCGGTGAGATATTGTGGAAGCCGGCTTCGGTCAGAAAAGCACTCATTTCCAGTTCAGGGTGCACGCCTGAGGCGACCTTGCGGATCAGCTTCAGCACCAGGCTGTTGCCGATCACCACCGAGCTGTTGGACTGCTCGGCGGACAGGTAGCGCACCGGCGACTCTGCGTTGAGCCCGAGTTTGTCCAGTTCAGCGGTGGCCACGAAACGAATGTCGCCATCGTTCGTTTGCAACACCGTACCGTTCTGGATGCCTTGGAGCACCGCGTGCACAAAGGTTTCCAGGCTGAACGCATCGGTGATCAAGCCGACCTGACGCCCGCGCCGGACCCGGGACAACGCCAGTTGCTGCGGCAGCGCGGCGCCGACCTGATCTTCCGGGAGGAAGCCGAACGGTAGTTGGTAGCGACTGGTCTGACCGCCACTGCTGACTTCGATTTCACTGAACAGCACCGGATGCTGCGCGTCACCGAAGCGCACGCCATAGGCCAGATCGACCCGATCGATGGCGGTGTCCTTGCCGGCGAACCAGCGGCGATTCTGCAGCCAGTTCGGCAGGATGCCCTGCTCCAGGGTGTCGCGAGATGGGCTTTCGAGCAATTCTTCCATGCGCTTTTTCAGCACCAGCGTGGTGAAGTCCGGCAGGCTTTGCGCCGGTTCCACGTGCCAGCTCGGCATCTGGTTTTCCGCCGCGAGACCGAACCAGTAGAAACCATAAGGCGCCAGGGTCAGGAGGAAATTCAATTGGCCGATGGGCGGGAACGCATTGCCACCGAGCATTTCCACCGGAACCATGCCGACGTAGGCCGACAGATCGAGCTCGGCGGCCTGGGCGCTGCGCGATACGTTGGCCACGCACAGAATGACCTCGGTTTTGCCGTCCGCGCCGGTGTACTCACGGGTATAGGCGAGGATTCTGCGGTTGCTCGGCGATAGCATCTTCAGAGTGCCACGGCCGAAGGCCTTCGATTGTTTACGCACGGCGAGCAGACGCCGGGTCCAGTTCAACAGCGAGTGAGGATCGCCGGCCTGGGTTTCGACGTTGACCGACAGGTAGCCGTATTGCGGGTCCATGATCGGCGGCAGCACCAGGCTGGCCGGGTCGGCGCGGGAGAAACCGCCATTGCGGTCGATCGACCATTGCATCGGCGTGCGCACACCGTCGCGGTCGCCGAGGTAGATGTTATCGCCCATGCCGATTTCATCGCCGTAATACAGGGTCGGCGTGCCGGGCATCGACAGCAGCAGGCTGTTGAGCAGTTCCACCCGACGCCGGTCGCGCTCCAGCAACGGCGCAAGTCTGCGGCGAATCCCCAGGTTGATCCGCGCACGGCGGTCCGCGGCGTAGTAATTCCACAGGTAATCGCGCTCTTTGTCGGTGACCATTTCCAGGGTCAGTTCATCATGATTGCGCAGGAAGATCGCCCACTGGCAATTGGCGGGAATATCCGGTGTCTGGCGCAGGATATCGGTGATCGGGAAGCGATCTTCCTGCGCCAGGGCCATGTACATGCGCGGCATCAACGGAAAATGAAAGGCCATGTGGCATTCGTCGCCATTCAAGCCCTTTTTATCGGTGTCGCCGAAGTACAGCTGGGTATCCTCGGGCCATTGGTTGGCCTCGGCCAGCAACATGCGGTCTGGGTAATTGGCGTCGATTTCAGCGCGGATCTGCTTCAGGACGACATGGGTTTCCGGCAGGTTCTCGTTGTTGGTGCCGTCGCGCTCAATCAGGTACGGGATGGCGTCCAGGCGCAGGCCGTCGATGCCCATGTCTAGCCAATAGCGCATGACCGACAGCACCGCTTTCATGACTTGCGGGTTATCGAAGTTCAGGTCCGGCTGGTGCGAGTAGAAACGATGCCAGAAGTATTGGCCGGCGACCGGGTCCCATGTCCAGTTGGACTTTTCGGTGTCGAGAAAGATGATGCGGGTGCCGTCGTATTTCTGGTCGTCATCGGACCAGACGTAGAAGTCCCGGGCGGCCGAACCCGGTTTGGCCTTGCGCGCACGCTGGAACCAGGGGTGCTGGTCGGAGGTGTGATTGATGACCAGCTCGGTGATCACCCGCAGCCCGCGTTTATGCGCCTCGGCGATGAAGCGCTTGGCATCGGCCATGGTCCCGTAGTCACTGTGCACGCCGCGATACTCGGCAATGTCATAGCCGTCATCGCGCCGTGGCGAGGGGTAGAATGGCAACAGCCAGATGGTGTTGACACCCAGATCGGCAATGTAATCAAGTTTGGCGATCAGGCCGGGAAAGTCGCCGATACCGTCGTTGTTTGAGTCGAAAAATGACTTGACGTGAACCTGGTAGATCACCGCATCCTTGTACCAGAGCGGATCCTTGATGAACGTGGCTGCCTTGGGTTTCTTCGCCATTTGAAACTCCTGCTGAATTCGGTAAGTCGCAGCGCCTGGCGCAACGATTTTCCTGTAGGAGCGGGCCTGCTCGCGATAGCGGTGGTTCAGGCAATATCCATGTTGAATATTTGATCGCTATCGCGAGCAGGCGCGCTCCCACAGGTTTGAGGTCTAGGCGGTAATCCTCCAGATTCCGAACGGCTGATAAGCCGGGTCGATCCGCATGAACTGGTACTTGCCATGCCAGGTCCAGCGATGGCCATTCATCAGGTCTTCGCCCTGGGTGCTGGCGTCGTCAGGCAAGCCCATTTCCCATAACGGCAACTCGAAGTTGGCTTCCTGCACGTTGTACGGGTCGAGGCTCACCGCCACTAAAATGAAATTGCTGCCATCGGCGCTGCGTTTGCCGAAATACAGAATGTTGTCGTTCCAGGCGTTGTAGACCTTCAAGCCCAGATGAGTGTGCAACGCCGGGTTCTGCCGGCGGATGCGATTGAGTTGGGCGATTTCGGCAATGATGTTGCCCGGAGCGTTGAAGTCCCGGGGGCGGATTTCGTACTTCTCCGAATCAAGGTATTCCTCCTTGCCCGGCACCGGCGCCGATTCGCACAGCTCGAAACCGGAGTACATGCCCCACAGCCCCGACCCCATGGTCGCCAGCGCCGCACGAATGAGAAAACCGGGACGCCCGGATTCGTGCAGGAACCCCGGGTTGATATCCGGCGTATTGACGAAAAAATTCGGCCGGTAGCATTCGCGCCACGGCGACGCGTTGAGCTCGGTGAAATAGGTCGCCAGTTCGGTCTTGGTGTTGCGCCAGGTGAAGTAGGTGTAGCTCTGGGAGTAACCGACCTTGCCGAGGCGCGCCATCATCGCCGGAGTGGTAAAGGCTTCGGCGAGGAAGATCACCTCGGGGTACAAAGCCCGCACATCGGCGATCAGCCATTGCCAAAACGGCAACGGCTTGGTGTGGGGGTTGTCGACGCGAAAAATCTTCACGCCCTCCAGCACCCAGCCGACCACGATGTCGCGCAGTTCAACCCACAGACTGGGAATCGCCTCGGCCGCATAAAAGTCGACGTTGACGATGTCCTGGTACTTCTTCGGCGGGTTCTCAGCGTATTTGATTGTGCCGTCGGGCCGCCAATTGAACCAACCGGGATGCTGCTTGAGCCAGGGGTGATCCTGGGAACACTGAATGGCAAAATCCAGGGCGATTTCCAGCCCATGGGCCGCGGCTGCCGCCACCAGGCGCCGGAAGTCTTCGCGGCTACCGAGTTGCGCATGAATCGCCTCGTGCCCACCCTCTTCGCTGCCAATGGCATAGGGGCTGCCCGGATCATCAGGGCCGGCGGTCAAGGAGTTGTTGGGGCCTTTGCGATAGCTGCGCCCGATAGGATGGATCGGCGGAAAATACAGCACATCGAAACCCATGTCCTGAATCATCGCCAGGCGCGAATGCACGTCATTGAAAGTGCCGTGTCGCGCCGGGTCATCGGTGATTGAGCGGGGGAACAACTCATACCAACTGGCGAACTCGGCCAATTGGCGCTCGACGTCCACCGGGAACTCGGGACTGAGGCTCAAATAAGCCCGGTGATCGGCCTGGGCCATCAGGTCTGCGCTACGCTGGTGCAAAAACAGGGCGACCTGCTCGGTTTCGAGCAGGCCGGACAATTCATGATGTAACGCTGCCAGTTGTTCGCTCAACTGCCCTTCAGCGCGTTCGGCGGCTTGTTGCACCTGTTGCCGGCCCTCCTGCAATTCCAGGCTGACCGGCACAGCGGCAGTGTGTTTTTTCTCCAACTCATAACGGAAACTGGCGAACTGGTCGATCCAGGCTTCGATGCAGTACAGATATCGGCCTTGGCTTTGGACCCTGAACTGCCCCTGCCAGCCATTGTTGCCCAGATCGCTCAGTCTTTCGCTGTGCCAGATTTCCTCGCCTTCGGCACGCCAGCGCACCCGCACCGCCAACTTGTCGTGGCCGTCGGCAAAGACCTTGGCCGTCACCACCACGTCCTGCCCAGCCACCGCCTTCACGGCAAACTGCCCGGCATCGAGGGTCGGCATGATGTTTTCAATGACAATGCGCGGTAACAACAGCGCCTGGGACAGCGGTATATGCGGGTTGTAGCTCAACTCATCAGGTTTTTCAGCCGTCATCGAGCATCTCTCCTGTACGCCCAAAGGACGCTCTTGTGTCTGGTCGTCAGTCCCCGCCGGAGTGCACCGTAATGGACTCACTTAGGTTCCGAGCGGCTGGCGCCGGGAAAAGTTCAGCGCAAATTGCCGGAATCAAATCCTTGCCGTTGTGGTCAACCAACTTAAGCACGACTCACGCCATGTGCCACTGGAGGCTCGAATCATGACCAATCCATTCCCGGCCGAAACACCCGACCCGAACATCGACGACCCGGTGATCCCCCCCACCGATCCGCAACCGGTCCCGGAGCAGGACCCTCCAGGCACCGTCCCGCCGCCCAGGGAAGAGCCACCGACAACGATGCCGCCAGTGATTGTTGCGCCCAATTAAAGACAGTTGATCGATGACTCCCAGTAGGAACCGCCGCAAGCTTGAGTAGCTTTCGGTAGTTCCTACACCTGCCCCTGTAGGAATTAATTCCACTTTCAATATCCGTGCGACCTTTCCTAACGTTTTGTAGTACCAATCTGGTACTGCACTTTTCACCCTTTTGCCTCTTACGAAAATATGTTGCATGAGTTTACATAGGCCAGCACCCGCCCTGAGCGTACAGCCATGATTTTTTTAGCTTGATGAAAAGTCGGACAGAGAGCGCACTTACATATGCGCCCAATGAGTATTTGACTGAAGGTTGGGCTGACCTTGAAAATATACAACTACGAGCTTTTATACTTCCAAGCGAAGTTAAACCCTGCTGAGAAAATCGAAAAAAGTTCGATCCTGAAAAACCTGGAAGATCATGCACACCACAGACAATTCGATTTCAATAAAAATGAGCTTTCAAAAAGCCTCCCACTTTCTCGCGAACAAGCTTCCACGCATTCGACTACTGAATCACTGGAGCAACAAAAAATCCATCAGTGCGAGATTTGCAATGAGAACCCCTAAAGCGCCGTTATTTTTTCCGCGTTCGATACGACTTATAAAAGAATGCACAAAGGATCCCGCGACTGTTGTCTGGGCTCTGGCATTACCCTGCGCTTTGTTCTGCTTGTTGACGATCTTCGCGCAAGACACAAGCCGCCTACAAAGTGATTACGCCTTGGAGACAGGCTGGTTTTATGCCTACATCTCATTAAGCCTTGCACTCTCCGGATATTCATCTGATGTTGTGAAATGTCGAGAAAGCGTATTCATACGCTGCTTCCTTTGCAGTAAAAAATTAAAAGCTTCGTTTATCATCAGCCATTTTGTGGCCTACTCGATAATATCAATCCTTTATTGCCTGATTTTTTACCTGACCACAAAGCTGCCTTTCGGGGCCTTCGAACTCGGAGAGTTATCAAGTATCGTGGCACGCTCATACATTTGCTTTCTGATGTTTTGCGGTATCGGCTTACTGATCACATTTCTCCCCATAAGCACAGGGCATTTTCGAGAACTGTCCGCCATCATAATATTATGCTTGGTTCTAACCGGGGTCATGGCAGACGCCGACACCAACAACATCACAGACTTTATAAGCTGGACGAACCCTCTAAGCTTCGCAAAACATTTAATGACCGACGACCCGGCTAAAAGCATGTCTATCGCATGCTGTATTAGCTTATTCTTTATCTGCACACTGGCAACGACAATCAAACTACTAACCGCACATTCACAATACAATCGCTACCATTGACCAGTGATGGTTTAGCCCGTATAGGAGCTGTCGAGGGCTGTTCCTACACGGGCGGATTTTTGTCGAGCATCTTCACGATCCTCGGCATCACACTGAAAACCCCCAACGCCAACAATGTACTGAGCACCGCCGTCGCTTCCCTGCCCAACCCCGCCGAAACACCGATAGCGGCGGTCATCCACAGGCCGGCGGCGGTGGTCAGGCCCTGCACGTGGCCTTCGTCGCCCTCGTTGTTTTTCAGGATGGTGCCGGCGCAAAGGAAGCCGATGCCGGCGATGACGCCCTGGATCACCCGGCTCATGGCGTCGGCCTGGGAGCCGGACATCTGCGGGACCAACACAAACAATGCGGCACCGATCGCTACCAGCATGTGGGTACGAACCCCGGCAGCCTTGCCTTTGTGTTCACGCTCGAAACCGAGAATTCCGCCGAGCAACGCAGCAGTCAACAGGCGCACGGTAACCCGGGTCAGCTGTGAGGCATCGCCGATGTCGGCGAACTCCGCTTGCAGGGTTGCCCATACTTCATGCCACCAGGCGTTCATGTTGTTGTCCTTGTATGGAGGGCCTTGGAGAGTGATCGCAGTGACCATTAATCGGCTGCATAGAACGATGACCCGCGCTGACGCCCTAATGTTTCAGGCCCCTGTAAAAAAAGGATCACGCCATGACCGTGCGCATCGAAAACCAGACCTGTTTCCTGACCACTGAAAATGGCGAAGAGATTCGCCTGTGCCCCGATGTGACCATCATCACCGACGGAGAAAAAGCCATGTCGGCGGTGGATCTCAGCGGCCAGCGCATCTACATCACCGAAGCTGAAGCCGACGCATTGACCGTAGCAGGCGCAGTGGATGGCCGCCGGCACTTGAAGGAAACGGATGGTGATTCGGTGGTTTGACGGACCTTGATCAACAACCGACGCAGACGTCTGATACAGGCGTCTGTACTTGCAAGTAAAAGGTGCTTCAACTTGCTGCAGGCAAGCGTTCAAAGGCCATCTGATCCGCTTTTTATTGCTTTACCTGAGTCTGTTATGCAAACAGATCACCGCCCATAGTGCTCATGCCTGATGGAGGCTGATGAGCGAAAGACCATGAGCGAGAGAATCCCCGTCCGAACCGTTGAAACCTATGAGCCTTCACGCACGAAAAAGAAGGCCGCAACCAGCGACAACCTGATCCACACCCGCAGTTTCACCGGCCTGTACCGTAACTTGCGCATCAGCGGCGCGAGTCTGCTGTTTTTGCTGTTTTTCGGCACGGTATGGCTCGATTGGGGTGGCCGTCAGGCTGTGCTATGGGATCTTGGCGAAAGCAAATTCCACATATTTGGTGCGACCTTCTGGCCGCAGGATTTCATTCTGCTGTCGGCGCTGTTGATCATCGCCGCGTTCGGCCTGTTCGCGATCACGGTGTTTGCCGGCCGAGTCTGGTGCGGCTACACCTGCCCGCAGAGTTCGTGGACCTGGATTTTCATGTGGTGCGAGAAAGTCACCGAAGGCGAACGCAATCAGCGAATCAAACTGCAAGCAGCGCCCTGGGGCCTGAACAAGCTGATGCGCCGCTCGGCCAAACACACGCTGTGGCTGGCTATCAGCTTGCTGACCGGCCTGACCTTCGTTGGCTATTTCACACCGATCCGCCCGCTCGCCGAAGAGTTGCTGACCCTGCAGATGAGCGGCGCAAGCCTGTTCTGGGTGCTGTTTTTTACCGGCGCCACCTATATCAATGCCGGCTGGCTGCGCGAAGCGGTGTGCATGCACATGTGCCCCTATGCACGGTTCCAGAGCGTGATGTTCGACAAAGACACCCTGACCATTTCCTACGACGTGGCCCGTGGCGAAAACCGAGGCCCGCGCAAACGCGAAGTCAAACCCGCCGAAGTCGGCCTCGGCGATTGCATCGACTGCCAACTGTGCGTGCAGGTCTGCCCGACCGGCATCGACATCCGCGACGGCTTGCAAATGGAATGCATAGGTTGTGCGGCGTGCATCGACGCCTGCGACTCGATCATGGACAAGATGGGCTATGCCCGCGGGCTGATCAGCTACACCTCCGAGCATCAGTTGCAAGGTGGCAAGACCCACCTGCTGCGTCCGCGTTTGATTGGCTATGGCGCCGTGTTGCTGGTGATGATCGCTGCACTGGTGGTCGCACTGGTCGAGCGCCCGATGGTGTCGCTGGACGTCAGCAAGGACCGCGGCCTGTTCCGGGAAAACAGCCAGGGGCAGATCGAGAATATCTATAGCCTGAAGGTGATCAACAAGACACAGCAGCGCCAGGATTATCGGCTGACACTGGTCGATGGCGACGGCTTTGAGTTGCAGGGCAAAACCGGGTTTAGCCTGGCTCCCGGGGAGATTGTCGATGTGCCGGTGTCGGTAGCCATGACCACGGAACGGCCGAGAAGCAGCTCGCAAAGTATCAGTTTCAAGGTTATCGACAGCGACGAACCGCAGATTTACAGCGTGGCGAAGAGTCGGTTTGTTTCCCCGGTGAATCGTTGAGGCTAAAATCCACCCCCTCATCGGAACGCCGCCCGCCCATCCCTCTCCCCCAGAGGGGGCGAGGGGAAAGGGAGCCGATCTTCAGCGTTTTCAAAAGCTTTGTTCGCCTGAATAGTTCAGGTCGCCGTACTCCTGACAAACACCACGATCAGTCCCCTCTACCCCTGGGAGAGGGTTAGGATGAGGGCTTTTTAAACCCCAGTTCGCCCGGATAATTCAGGTCGCCGTATTCCTGACAAACACCACGATCAGTCCCCTCTACCCCTGGGAGAGGGTTAGGGTGAGGGCTTTTTAAACCCCAGTTCGCCCGGATAATTCAGGTCGCCGTATTCCTGACAAACACCACGATCAGTCCCCTCTCCCTCTGGGAGAGGGTTAGGGTGAGGGCTTTTTAAACCTCAGTTCGCCCGGATAATTCAGGTCGCCCTATTCCTGACACACCACGATCAGTCCCCTCTCCCTCTGGGAGAGGGTTAGGGTGAGGGCAGTTCCCCCTGACACACCACAAACACAACTGGCAACAAGGCCCCCGATGAAACGCTACGAAAAATTCGCCGACGACATCGCTGAACTGATCCGCTGCGGCGTCCTGGGCCCAGGCCAGCGCGTACCATCGGTGCGCTACGCCAGCCAGACTTACGGCGTCAGCCCTTCCACCGTATTCCAGGCCTACTACCTGCTGGAGCGCCGCGGCCTGATCCGTGCGCGCCCGCGTTCCGGCTATTTCGTCAACGCCCATGCCCCAACGCCGTTTTCCGAGCCGGTGATCAGCAGTCAGGTCAGCGAAACCACTGAAGTCGACGTCAGCGAACTGGTGTTCTCGGTGCTCGATTCGATCAAGGACCCCAATACCGTGCCCTTCGGTTCGGCCTTCCCCAGCCCGACCCTGTTTCCGCTGCAACGGCTGTCACGCTCGCTGGCCAGTGCCACGCGGGATATGGACCCGCGCATGGTGGTCACCGACATGTCCCCGGGAAACCCGCACTTGCGCCGACAGATCGCCCTGCGCTACATGGTCGGCGGCCTGATGCTGCCCATGGAAGAACTGCTGATCACCAACGGCGCCCTGGAGGCACTCAACCTGTGCCTGCAAGCGGTGACTCAACCCGGTGATCTGGTGGCAATCGAAGCCCCGGCTTTCTACGCCTGCCTGCAAATCCTCGAGCGCTTGAAACTCAAGGCCGTGGAAATCCCGGTACACCCGCGCGACGGCATCGACCTCGGCATGCTCGCGCAAACCCTGGAGCGGCACCCAATCAAAGCCTGCTGGTGCATGACCAGCTTTCAGAACCCCATGGGCGCGACCATGCCCGAGGCGAAGAAACAGGAACTGGTTGAGCTCTTGCGCAGCCACCAGGTGCCACTGATCGAAGACGACGTCTATGCCGAGTTGTATTACGGCCAGCAGGCGCCCAAACCGGCCAAGGCGTTTGATACCCAAGGATTGGTGATGCACTGTGGTTCGTTCGCCAAAAGCCTGGCCCCGGGTTACCGCATTGGCTGGGTTGCGGCCGGGCGCTTTGCGCAAAAGATCGAACGGCTCAAGCTCATGACTTCGCTGTGCGCTTCGATGCCGGCCCAGGCTGCCATCGCCGATTATCTGCAGCACGGTGGATATGACCGACATCTGCGCAAACTGCGTCAAGCGCTGGAAGATCAGCAAACCGCCATGCTTGCCGCCATCGCCCGCTACTTCCCGGCACAGACGCGGGTTAGCCAGCCAGCAGGCGGGTACTTTTTGTGGCTGGAGTTGCCGCCGCAGATGGATTCGCTGAAGTTGTTTCAGATGGCCCTGGCACAGGGCATCAGTATTGCGCCGGGGCCAATCTTTTCGCCGGCGCAGCGTTTCAGCAATTGCATCCGGTTGAATTATGGCAGCCCGTGGGATGAGGCTGCCGAGAAGGCGATGGAGACCTTGGGCAGGATAGTCAGGTCTTTCTGAAGGCTTGGTGTTGTCTGTCTACCGCCCACCGCCCAGATCAACAAAAGTCCCCGTCGCATAAGATGCCTTGTCCGACAGCAACCACACAATCGCCTCGGCCACTTCATCCGGACGCCCACCCCGCGCCATCGGGATCGCCGACTCCAGTTTGCTGACCCGGTCAGGATCACCGCTCAGTGCATGGAAATCGGTATAGATGTAACCGGGACGCACCGCGTTGACCCGAATCCCCTCGCCCGCCACTTCCTTGGACAGGCCGATAGTGAAGGTGTCCAGTGCGCCCTTGGATGCGGCATAGTCGACGTACTCGTTCGGCGCGCCCAGGCGGGCGGCCACCGAGGACACGTTGACGATGCTGCCGCCCTGCCCGCCGTGCTTGGGCGACATGCGCAGGATCGCATGCTTGGCGCAAAGCATCGGCGCAAGAATGTTGGTCTTGAGGATTTTGAGAATGCGAAATTCCGACATTTCGTCGACCCGGGACTTCTGCCCGACAGTTCCGGCGTTGTTCACCAACGCCGTGACCCGCCCCAACTCACTGTCCACGCGATTGAACAAAGCGATGACTTCGTCTTCGATACTGACATCCGCCCGCACGGCTATGGCCTGGGCGCCAAGGCCACGCACTTGCTCCAGCACACTAAGGGCCGCCTGTTCGTCGGCCAGATAGTTGATGCAGATCCGGTAGCCCTGCGCAGCAGCCAGTAGCGCGGTGGCGGCTCCGATACCACGGCTGCCGCCGGTGATGACGATGACTTTATCCATGTGAGTTTTCTCCCCAATCAACGCTTAAGCGGTACGGGGGAAGAATAACCGCCATTTCAGGTTTTTGCATGGCGCTAGCAATGTCATCTGCTGACGCCATCACGGGCAAGCCTCGGTGCTACAGGCCATGTAAAACCTGAAGCGAGCCTGATCGTGATGGACTCAAGACCACCGCGGCGAACCAGACACCCCGCGACATCGTTAACCACCATCGCGAGCATGCGCGCTCCTGCATGGGAATGCGGTCACCTGTAGCGAGGCTTGGCCGCGATGAAAGATTACGCGCAGGTTCAAACCGCCTCCAACTGCTCCCCACGATGAATTGCCACCATGAACCGCTCAGCCGGCAGCGGATGTCCCAGCAGGCAACCCTGCAGCGATTCGCAGCCGAGCCGGGTCAGCAAATCCTGCTGCGATCCGGTTTCCACTCCTTCGGCGGCGATGCGCAACCCCAGGGACTGGCCGAGGGCGACAATGGCCGAGACAATGGCGGCGTCCTCACTGTCGCGCTCCAGGTCAAGGACCAGGCTGCGGTCGATCTTCAGTTCGTTGACCGGCAGGCGCTTGAGGTATTTAAGGCTCGAATAACCGGAGCCAAAGTCATTGATGCACAGGTCAATACCCATTTGCGACAGTTCCTGCAGCACCACCATGCTTGCATCGGCATCGCTCATGGCGGTGGTCTCAGTGATTTGCAGGGTCAGGCAATTGGGCGGCAACTGATGGGTGGCCAGCGCTTTGGCAACACTTTGAACCAGACCTGCGTGGCAAAATTCGATAGCCGAAAGATTCACCGCAATGCGCCACCCGGTGTGTCCCAGCAGGTACCACTGGCGCATCTGCTGGCAAGCTTCATTGAGCATCCACTCGCCGATCGAAATGATCAGGCCGGGCTTTTGCGCCAGGTCGATGAATTTGTCCGCCAGCAGCAAGCCCTGGGTCGGGTGCTCCCAGCGCAACAGTGCCTCGCCACCCACCGGGCGGCCACTGGAGGCATCGAACCTGGGCTGGTAATGCAGGCGCAATTGTTGCTGTTCCACGGCATGACTCAGGTCTTGCTGCAATTGCGGCTGGTCGCACCCAAGACTGTTCATCGAAGCGTCAAAAAAGCTGTAGCCGTTTTTACCTGCGCCTTTGGCTTGATACATCGCCGCATCGGCATTGGTCAGCAATTCGTGGGCGGTCTGGCCATTGCCCGGATAGAGCGCGATCCCGATGCTGGCGGATATCTGCAAATCATGTTCGTTGACCCGGAACGAACGAGCGATCAAACCGACCTGTCGAGCGGCGAGAATCAAGGCGTCATTCTGTCTGGCCAGTCGCACCAGTAGCACGAACTCATCGCCACCGATACGCGCCAGGGTGTCGTTGCTGCGCAGATCCTCGCGCAGGCGCAGGGCGACTTCGCGCAGCAATAGATCACCCATGTGGTGCCCGAAGGCATCATTAACCGGTTTGAAGCCATCCAGGTCGATGAACATCAGTGCAATGCAGCCGCCCTCCTCCTGCACTCGCGCCATCGCCTGATCGATTCGCTCAGCGAGCAACATACGATTTGGCAGACCGGTCAAGGTGTCATGCGAGGCCAGTTGGGTCAGTTCACGGTTTGCCACGGTCAGCGACTGCGCAAGGCTCGCGGTACGGGCCAGTCGCGCATCGAGGATCGAAGTCAGCAAGGCAATGCTCAATACCGCCAATGTGGTGATCAGCACCAGGTTATCCAGGCCCTTGCCATTCAGGCCGGTGGCGGCCGCCCCGCAAAAGCTGCCGTCGGCAAAGCGCGCCGCGGCCATGCCGGTGTAGTGCATGCCGACGATGGCGATACCCATGATCACCGCCGCACCGGCACGGATCACACGCACGTAAGGTGCGTGCTGGCGCAGGCGAAAGGCGATCCACAGCGCCGCACCCGAGGCGCCCACCGCGATGATCAGCGATGCGCCGAACAGCGTCGGGTCGTAATCAATGCCCGGTTGCATGCGCATCGCGGCCATGCCGGTGTAATGCATGGCACAGATACCGGCCCCCATGACCAGTGCACCGAATGACAGTTGCCAGGCGGGCAGTCGCGGCTGGCTGACCAGCCATAGGGCGAAACCGCAGGAAAGAACGCCGATCAACAACGACAGCAGCGTAATGGGGATGTCGTAGCCCAGTTGGATCGGGAGCTTGAACGCGAGCATGCCGATAAAGTGCATCGACCAAACCCCGACGCCCATGGCAATCGCGCCGCCCACCGTCCATAAGTGCGCGGCCCGGCCCTTGGCAGTGGCGATACGCCCGGACAGATCAAGTGCGGTGTATGACGCCAGGATCGCTACACAGAGGGAAATGATAACCAGTGTGGGTGAATAGTTACCGATGAGCATGAGTCTTCTCGCGATTGCCGCCGGGAATGAATGCCATTCACGGCCTGAAAACTACCTAGGTTGTACAGATTACGCAAATGAACGTACCGACAAAACTAGCAAACTGCCATCATTTCGATAAAACGTTTGTTTTAAGGTAGAGGGTTAAGTTGGGAATGGCGCGGCCGTGTGTACGAATCGTGCAAAAGGTGACTCTTGCGCAGGGGCTGCCGGGCGTTTGACTGAGGTGAAGGAACGTTGCGATACGCCCCCTCGCCACCGACCGGGCCCTCCTGGCGGAGTGTGTTCATTGGCTGTCGCGGTCCTCAAGCTGCCCGTCCCAGCCACCACCCAAGGCTGCAATCAACTGGACGCTGGCAATCAACCGGCTCTGCTGCAGGTCCAGCGCACTGCGTTCGTTGTTCAACGCCGTCGCCTGGGTCACCACCACATCGAGGTATGCAATCAGACCGGCCTTGTACTGGTTGCGGGTCAGGCGCAAGGACTCACGGGCCGCGTCCAGCGCCTGCTGGCGCACGACAGCCTCGTCCTGCAGTACCTTGAGCTGCACCAGGTAGTTTTCCACTTCTCGAAAACCATCGAGCACCGTCTGGCGATACTTGGCCACGGTTTCGTCATAGGCAGCTTCGCTGCGGTCGACTTCCGCCGAGCGCTGGCCGCCATCGAACAGGGTCATGGCCAGTAGCGGCCCGACCGACCAGAAACGGTTCGGCACGCTGAACAGATTGTTCGAGGTGCTGCTGCTGTAGCCACCGTTCATGCTCAGGGTAAGGTCCGGGTAGTACGCAGCCTTGGCTACGCCGATGTTGGCGTTGGCGGCAATCACCGAGCGCTCCGCCGAAGCAATGTCCGGGCGTCGTTCGAGCAATTGCGATGGCAGCGCCAGAGGCACTTGCGGCAATTGCGGGATGTCCTGGGTTTGCCCCAGGCCGAATTCGGCTGGCGGTACGCCGATCAGCACCGCAATGGCATTCTCGAACTGTGCGCGTTGCCAGATCAGGTCGATCATGTCGGCCTCGGTGCTCTTGAGCTGGGTCTGCGCCTGGGCCACCGCATCCTTGCCGGAAACGCCGGCGCGATACTGGTTTTCGGTCATTTTCAGCGAGCGCTGATAGGCCTCAACGGTGGCCTCGAGCAAGCGTTTCTGCTCATCAATCACCCGTAATTGCAGGTAGTTCTGCACCAGCTCCGATTGCTGGCTCAGACGCATGGCCGCAAGGTCGGCAAAACTGGCCTCGGCATTGGCGGTGTCGGCTTCCAGGCCCCGGCGCAACTTACCCCAGATATCCGCTTCCCAGCTCACTCCGGCCTGTGCCGTGTAAGTATCACGGATGCCACTGGAGGAACTGCTGAGGCTGGAGCTGCTGCTGCCGGTCCCCTGGCTGGAGCGGTTCTTTCCGACAGTCAGATCCACTGTCGGGAAAAACGCGCCACGGGCGCTGCGCACCAGGGCCTGAGCCTGGCGATACTGGGCTTCGGACTGAGCCACGGTCTGGTTCGAGCTATTGAGTCGTTCGATCAGGCCATTGAGTTGCCGATCGCCATACAGCTCCCACCACGCGCCGCGAGCGAGGGCGTCGCTCGGGCTGGCCTGACGCCAGCCTGGCGCGGCCTTGTACTGTGCCGGCGCGGCGGCTTGCGGACGCTGGTAGTCCGGGCCGATGGCGCAGGCACTGAGCAACGCTACACACAGCGACAAGCTCAGCAACCGCGAGCCTCGGGCGGTGATCAGCGGTGCAGCCAGGTTGAACAGCGAGCGGTCAGTCATAGCGGAGTTTCCAGAGCAGCATCGGTACGCACACCACGCCAGTGGTTGAAGCGATGGCGCAGTTTGTCGAGATAGAGGTAAACCACCGGGGTGGTGTAGAGGGTCAGCACCTGGCTGAAGATCAACCCGCCGATGATGGTCAGGCCCAGGGGCTGGCGCATTTCCGCCCCTTCGGCACGGCTGAGCAACAACGGCACGGCCCCCAGAATCGCCGCCAGCGTGGTCATCAGGATAGGACGCAGACGTTGCAGGCAGGCACTGCGAATCGACTCCAGTGGCGCCATGGCTTGCTGGCGCTCAAGTTGCAGCGCAAGGTCGATCATCAGAATGGCGTTTTTCTTTACCACGCCGATCAGCAGGAACAGCCCCAGTAACGAGATCAGGCTGAATTCGCCACCCAATACATAGATCGATAGCAACGCGCCGACCCCGGCGGACGGCAAGGTCGACAGAATCGTCAATGGATGGATGTAGCTTTCATACAGCACACCCAGCACCAGGTACACCGCCACCAGCGCCCCGAGGATCATCCACGGCTGGCTCTTCTGGGCCGCGGCGAAGGCATCGGCAGTGCCGGCCATTTTCGCGATCACGTCCTCCGGCAAACCCACCTTGGCAATCGCCCGCTCAATGGCTGCACTGCCCTGCTCCACCGTCACCCCTTCGGCCATGTCGAAAGCAATGCTTTCCGAGGCGAACTGGCCTTCGTGGCTGACCCGATCGTCTTCCAGGCTGTTCTCATAATGGGCGATGGTCGACAGCGGAATTCGCGCACCGTCGGCGGTAATCACCTGGACCTGTTTGAGGGTGATCGGGTCCTGGGCGTACTTCGGATTGACCTCCATCACCACCTGATACTGGTTGAGACTGTCGTAGATGGTGGAGATCTGCCTCTGGCTGTAGGCGTTGTTCAACACCGAGGTAACCATGTCCATGTCGACCCCCAGGCGCTTGGCCTGATCGCGATCGACGATCAGGGTAACCTGCTGCGCGCCCCGGCCTTCGCGAGCGTCGATCGCCGTCAGCTCCGGCAAGGCCTTGAGAGCGGTGACGACTTTCGGATACCACTCGCGCAACGCCCCCAGGTCACCGCTTTGCAGGATATAGCTGTACTGCGAGGAGGTCTGTTCGCGGCCGCCACCGAACTGCAAGTCCTGGTCGGCCATCAGCATCAGTTGCGCGCCAGGGACCTTGGGCATTTCCTTGCGCAGGCGTTCGATGACTTTTTGCGCGGAAATGCTGCGTTCCTTGATCGGCTTGAGCCGCACCAGCATGAAGGCGTTGTTGGTGCCGTTGCTGCCGCCGATGAAACCGGCGACGCTTTCCACCGCGTCATCCTTGAGTGCCGCGCGGCGGAAGATTTCCATTTTCGGCTGCATCACGCTGAACGACAGACCATCATCGCCGCGCACGAAACCGATCAGTTGCCCGGTGTCTTGCTGAGGCAAAAATGTTTTAGGAACAATGATATACAGCGCGATATTAACGCCAATAGTCACGAACAAACTGAGCAACGTCAGGCGCCGATGACGCAAGACCCAGTCGAGGCTGGTAGCATATTTACCGACCATCCAGTCGTTGGCCCGCCGGCTCCAGCGTTGCAGTCGATTCTCCTGCCCTGGCACATGCGGCTTGAGCCAGCGCGCGCAGAGCATCGGCGTCAAGGTCAGCGAGACCACCAGCGACACCACGATGGAAGCGGCCAGGGTGATGGAAAACTCACGGAACAGGCTCTCGATGATGCCGCCCATGAACAGGATCGACAGGAACACCGCCACCAGCGAGACGTTCATCGACAGCAAGGTGAAACCAACTTCCTGCGCCCCAAGGTACGCCGCCTTCATCGGCCGCACGCCTTCGTCGATATGCCGGGAAATGTTCTCCAGCACCACGATGGCATCATCCACCACCAGCCCGGTGGCCAGGATCAGCGCCATCAACGACAGGTTGTTCAGGGAAAAACCGTAGAGGTACATGACCGCGAACGTACCCACCAGCGATACCGGCACCGCCAGGGTCGGGATCAGCGACGCCCGGAAGTTACCGAGAAACAGGAACACCACCAGGATCACCAGGGCCACGGCAATCAGCAGGGTCATTTCCGCTTCGTGCAGCGTCGCCTTGATCACCGGTGAACGGTCCATGGCCAGGTTCAGTTTGACGCTGGCCGGCAGCACCGCCTGCAACGCCGGCAACTGGGCCTTGATCTCGTTGACCGTCTCGATGATGTTGGCGCCGGCCTGCCGGTTGATCACCAGCAGCACCGCTGCGTCATCGTTGAAAAAACCGCTGTTGTAGCGGTCCTCCACGCCATCGCTGACCTTGGCTACATCCTTCAGGCGCAAGGCCGCGCCGCCGTTGTAGTGGATGATCAGCGATTCGTAGTCTTTGGCTTTTTCCAGTTGGTCGTTGGCCTGGACCTGCCACAGGCGCTGATCATCCTCGACCGAACCCTTGGGCCGGCGCACGTTGGCATTGGCGATGGTGTTACGTACATCATCCAGAGCCACGCCGTACTGATTGAGCGCCTGGGGTTCGAGCTCGATGCGCACCGCGGGCAAGGAGCTGCCGCCGATCTGCACTTCACCGACGCCCTGCACCTGGGACAGGCTCTGGGACAGGATGGTCGAGGCAAGGTCATAGAGCTGGCCCTTTTCCAGCACATCCGAGGTCAGCGACAGCACCATGATCGGCGCCTGGGACGGGTTGACCTTCTTGTAGGTCGGCATGCTGCGCATGCCGCTGGGCAGCAGCGTGCGCGAGGCGTTGATGGCCGCCTGGACTTCCCGCGCCGCGCCGTTGATATCACGATCGAGGTCAAATTGCAGGATCACCCGGGTCGAGCCCTGGCTGGAGCGGCTGCTCATGGTGTTGACCCCGGCGATGGCGCCGAAGGAGCGTTCAAGCGGAGTGGCCACGGTCGAAGCCATGACCTCGGGGCTAGCGCCAGGCAGGCTGGCCTGGACCACGATCACCGGGAAGTCGATTTGCGGCAGTGGCGACACCGGCAACAGGCCGAAGCTGACGCCGCCCAGCAACATGATCGCCAGGCTCAGCAGCATGGTGGCGACCGGGCGCTTGATGAAGGGGCCGGAGAGGTTCATGGCTGTTCTACCGCTTCCATTGACTCAGGCTTGCGGCCCCAGCGCCGCCCCAGGCGGTCGAAGTACAGGTAGATCACCGGCGTGGTGAACAGGGTCAAGACCTGGCTCAGCAACAAGCCACCGACCATCACCAGCCCCAACGGCTGGCGCAACTCGGCACCGGAACCGGTGGCCAGCATCAGCGGCACCGCACCGAACAACGCCGCCAGGGTGGTCATCAGGATCGGCCGGAAGCGCAGCAATGCAGCCTGATAGATCGCCGTCTGCGGGTCCATGCCCTGGTTGCGCTCGGCGTCGAGGGCGAAGTCGATCATCATGATCGCGTTCTTCTTGACGATGCCGATCAGCAGGATGATGCCGATGATCGCGATCATGCCCAGGTCATTGCCACTGAGAATCAGCGCCAGCAAAGCGCCGACCGCGGCCGACGGCAGGGTCGAGAGAATGGTGATCGGATGGATGTAGCTCTCGTACAGCACGCCCAGCACGATGTACATGGTCACCACCGCCGCCAGAATCAGCAGCAAGGTACTCGAGAGCGACGCCTGGAAAGCCTCGGCCGCGCCCTGGAACCGGGTCTGTACGCCAAGCGGCATGCCGATGTCCTGCTGCACCTGCTCGATGACCTCTACCGCATGCCCCAGCGCCACGCCGGGCGCCAGGTTGAAGGACATCATCACCGCTGGAAACTGGCCGATGTGGGTGATCGCCAGTTGCGCCTGGCGCTCCTCAATGTGCGCCAGGCTGGACAAGCGCACCTGGCCGCCATCGGTGGTCTTGACGTGAATCTGATCCAGCGCCTGCGGCCCCAGCTTCTCTCCGGACTGCGATTGCAGGACCACGCGGTACTGGCTGGCCTGGGTGTAGATCGTGGAAATCTGCCGCTGGCCGAAAGCGTCGTACAGCGCATCGGTGATGTTCGACACCGATACACCGACCCGCGAGGCGGCGTCGCGGTCGATCACCAGATAGACCTGCAGGCCTTTGTCCTGCAGGTCGCTGGCAACGTCGGTCAGCTCCGGCCGGTCTTTGAGGGCGTCTACCAGGCGCCCGCTCCACAGGCTCAACAGGTGCGAGTCTGGTGACGACATGCTGAACTGGTACTGCGTACGGCTGACCCGGTCTTCAATGGTCAGGTCCTGTACCGGTTGCATGAACAGGCGGATGCCGACCAGCTTGTCGACCTCCGGCTGCAGGCGCGCGATGATTTCAGTCGCGCTCAGGTCCCGATCACCGTGAGACTTGAGGTTGATCAGCATGCGACCGCTGTTGAGCGTCGAGTTATCGCCGTCCACGCCAATGTAGGACGACAGGCTTTCGACCGCCGGATCAGCCAGGATCACCTTGGCCAGTTGCTGCTGACGCTCGCTCATGGCCGCGAAGGAAATCGATTGGGGGGCCTCGGAAATCCCCTGGATCACCCCGGTGTCCTGCACCGGAAAGAAGCCTTTAGGCACAATCAGGTACAGAAACACCGTCAGCGCCAGGGTGCCGATGGCCACCATCAGGGTCAGCGGTTGATGCTTGAGCACCCACTGCAACTTGCGCCCGTACGCGGCAATCATCCAGTCGATGGCTGCACCGCTGGCCCGATAGAAACGGCCCTGCTCTTCTTCCTTGGGCTCACGCTTGAGCAGCCGTGCGCACATCATTGGCGTCAGGGTCAGGGAGACCACCAGGGAAATCAGGATCGCCACTGCCAGGGTGATGGCGAACTCGCGGAACAACCGCCCTACCACGTCCGCCATGAACAGCAGCGGGATCAGCACGGCGATCAGTGACAGGGTCAGGGAAATCAGAGTGAAGCCGATCTGTTTGGCGCCCTTGAGTGCCGCATTCAACGGGCTGTCACCTTCTTCGATGAAGCGGGAAATGTTCTCCAGCATGACGATCGCATCATCCACCACGAAGCCGGTGGCGATGGTCAGGGCCATCAGGGTCAGGTTGTTCACCGAGAACCCGGCCAGGTACATCACGCCGAAGGTACCGATCAGCGACAGTGGCACGGCCACCGAAGGAATGATCGTGGCGCTGGCCCGGCGCAGGAACAGGAACGTCACCATGACCACCAGCGCGATGGCGATCAGCAGTTCGTGCTGCACGTCCTTGACCGAAGCGCGGATGGTCTGGGTGCGGTCGGTCAACACAACGACGTCGAGACCGGCCGGCAGGTTGTCGGTGATGCTCGGCAGCAGGGCCTTGATCCGGTCCACCACCTCTATGACGTTGGCGCCGGGCTGACGCTGGATGTTCAACAGTACGGCCTGGTTTTCGTTGGCCCACGCGGCCAGACGCTCGTTCTCCGCCCCGTCGACGATTTGCGCCACGTCCTTGAGCCGCAACGGCGCACCGTTGGCATAGGCCAGGATCAGGTTGGCATAGTCCTTGGGCGAGGTCAGTTGGTCGTTGGCATCGAGCATCGAGACTCGGGTCGGGCCGTCGAAATTGCCTTTGGGCTGATTGACGTTGGAGGCGCCGATCAGGGTGCGCACGTCCGACAGGTTCAGGCCGTTCGCCGCCAGGGCTTCGGGGTTGACCTTGATGCGCACGGCCTGACGCTGGCCGCCGGCAATGCTGACCATGCCGACGCCGCTGATCTGGGCGATTTTCTGCGCCATGCGGGTGTCAACCAAATCATTGAGCTTGGGCAGCAGCATGGTCTTGGAGGTTATCGCCAGGGTCAGCACCGGGGTGTCTGCCGGGTTGACCTTGTTGTACACCGGCGGTGCCGGCAGATCCTTGGGCAGCAGGTTGGTCGCTGCGTTGATCGCGGCCTGCACTTGCTGTTCGGCGACATCCATGTTGATGTCGAGGCTGAACCGCAACGTCAGCACCGACGCCCCGCCGGAGCTGGTGGAGGCCATTTGCGTCAGGCCAGGCATTTGCCCGAACTGCCGCTCGAGCGGAGCCGTCACGGCGCTGGTCATGACATCCGGGCTGGCGCCGGGATAAAGGGTCATGACGCGAATGGTCGGGTAATCGACCTGAGGCAAGGCCGATACCGGCAGCAGGCGATAGGCGATCACACCGGCCAGGATAATGGCCAGCATGCTCAGGGTAGTGGCTACCGGGCGAAGGATGAACAGCCGCGAGAGATTCATGCGCCGCCCTTTTTCGCCCTGTCGCGGGCCGCCGGCTCAAGCGCGTCGACCGCCGATTTGCCTTGCAGATTCCCGGTTGGCGTAGAGGGCACGTCCTGGCTGTCGTTGACCACTTCAACTTCGCTGCCGTCTTTAAGGCGGTCCGTGCCTTCGAGAACGACCCGGTCGCCTGGCTGCAGGCCTTCGGTGACCACCGTATTTTCACCGTCGCTGGCGCCGACCTTCAGTTGGCGGATCTTGACCTTCTTGTCACCATCCAGGGCATAGACGAAGGTGCCATTGGTGCCGAACTGAATGGCAGCGGAAGGCGCGAGTACGACATCCTTGAGGGTGTCGGCCAGCAGGCGAACGTTGACGAACTGATTGGGAAACAACGACTGGTCGCGGTTCTCGTAACGGGCCTTGAATTTAAGGGTGCCGGTGGTGACATCGATCTGGTTGTCCAGACTTTGCAACACACCGGTGGCCTGCAGCCTTGTATCGCCACGATCCCAGGCTTCGGCGGGCAACTTGGCGCCACTACGGTAGCGGGCGAGTACGGTTTCAAGGCTGTTTTCCGGCAGGGTGAAGGCGACGCTGATCGGTTGGGTCTGGGTGATGATCGCCAGTGCCGTGGTGTCATTGGCCGCCACCAGGTTGCCGACGTCCAGCTGCCGCAGGCCTACACGCCCGGCAATCGGCGCGCGGATCCTGGTGAATTCCAGATTGAGCCGGGCGTCGTTGACCGCCGCCTGATTGGTCTTGACCGTGCCCTGGAACTGACCGACCAGCGCCTCTGCGGTGTCCAGGGTCTGCTTGGCAATGCTGTCTTCGCGGTACAGGCCGCGATAGCGATCAACGTCGACCTGGGCGTTTTTCAGTTGCGCCTGATTCTGCAACAGGGTGCCTTCAGCCTGGAGCAAGGCGTTCTGGTACGGACGCGGGTCGATCTCGGCCAGCAAATCGCCAGCTTTGACCATCTGCCCTTCTTCAAAGTGGATCTTCATCAATTCGCCACCGACGCGGCTGCGCACATTGATGGTGTTGAGCGCCGTGACCGTGCCCAGCGCCTTGTAATACAGGGGGAAGTCACCCTTGACCGCTGGCGCCACACGCACCGGCACCGGCCCTGAAGCGCCGCCGAACCCCGGACGCATCCCTCCCGACTTGCCGGTGTGCCCGGCGACGGCTTTTTGCCCGCTGCTTTCTTTTTGGGCCGCGCCGGTGGGCCAGAACTTCCAGCACAGGGCTGCGATGACCAACAGGACCAGCAGGCCGAACAGCCAGCGACGGGGACTACGGGAAGCGGAGGATTGCATTGAGTGATCAACCATTGGGCGCGTGGGCTTCTTTTACATGAGGCTGAACGATAAGCACTGGCGAGTCTTAAGCAAAGCGCCTTTACCGGCAATTTACCTTCAGCTTACGTAGCAGGAGTTTTATCTAAGACACTGAAGCACAAATGAAAACGGCCTGGACAGGGCCAGGCCGTTAACAATTGTAATCAATTACTTGAGAACAGCGAGCGCCGCTTCGTAGTTCGGTTCCTGACCGATTTCGCTGACCAGTTCGCTGTGCAGCACGTTGTCGTTTTCGTCCAGAACCACGACAGCACGGGCGGTCAGGCCTTTGAGCGGGCCGTCGGCGATGGCTACGCCGTAGTTTTCGATGAACTCGGCACCGCGCAGGGTCGACAGGTTCTGCACATTTTCCAGGCCTTCAGCACCGCAGAAACGGGCCTGGGCGAATGGCAGGTCGGCAGAGATGCACAGCACGACGGTATTGGCCACGTCGCCAGCCTGGGCGTTGAACTTGCGAACCGAAGTGGCGCAGGTCGGAGTGTCAACGCTTGGGAAGATGTTCAGTACTTTGCGCTTGCCGGCAAAGTCCTGCAGGGTGACGTCGGACAGATTGCCGGCAACCAGGGAAAAGGCTGGCGCCTTGGAGCCGGCTTGTGGCAGTTGGCCGTTGACTTGAACCGGATTGCCTTTAAGGGTGACTTGAGCCATGAACGGAGTCCTTCTGAACGTTGGTGTGGAGAATTTTGACGAGGCCGAAGTTAACCACGAAATGGTCTGACGACCTACGGTCAAACATGATTTGTGATGTGTCGAAGCGTAAAACTGGATACACCTTCGCAATCGGTCTGTCCGATGTGTATGTATGTGTGTGCGTATGACTGTCCGTGTTGGAGCTACCATCGACCAGCCTACCCCTGCGCTGGCCCGCCATCCGTTGTTCATGACGAAAGGCACACAGCGCCCATTAGGATCGGTAGCACCCGGGGATGAAATTCGTCAGCAGCGTTGTCGATTTGGCACCGTCCCGTTCGACTAGAAGCGAATTAGCCACATTCACCGGAGAAAAAACCATGCGATTCATGATCATCATCAAAGCCAGCCAGGACTCTGAAGCCGGCGTCATGCCCAGTCAGGAACTGCTGACCGCCATGGGCCACTACAACGAGGAACTGGTCAAGGCCGGCATCCTCCTTGCGGGCGAAGGCCTGCACCCGAGCAGCAAAGGTGCCCGCGTGCGTTTTTCAGGTGACAAACGCACTGTGACCGACGGCCCGTTCATCGAAACCAAAGAGTTGATCGCCGGCTTCTGGCTATGGCAGGTCAAATCGAAAGAAGAAGCCATCGAATGGGTCAAACGCTGCCCCAACCCGATGCCCGGCACCGAGGCCGAGATCGAAATTCGCCAGGTATTCGAAGCCGAAGATTTCGGGGCTGAGTTCACCCCTGAACTTCGCGAGCAGGAAGAGAGGGTGTGGGAGCAGGCCAAGAAAAACTGAGCATTCTGAGTCCGGTCCACCCATGGAAGCTCGATCTCGTCCGCGTGCCAGAGGAGGCGAAGCCGGGCTGGGGGAATATTGAAATGTGAGGGGTGTCGGTGAGGTCGGCCCCCTCGCCCCTCTCCCGAAAAGGTGCGGGACGAGGTCGCGTTTGATCTCACATCCGGTCGCGCGGAATCAGACCCTGCAACTGCTGCGCTAGAAAACCCGCATCAAACGGGAAGATATCCGGGTCTTTCAGTCCATTGGTCTTGCGCCATTGCCAACTGCTCGCCGGTGGCTGGCAAACCAGCGAAACGCTGCCAAAGCGCGCCGCCGTCAGCCCCATCACTGCCAATGTGATCTGCCCACCCGCCCCCATCACATCCGGCACGAACTCCACCGGTTTGCCGGCAATCAAAATGGACAGCTTCTCGGTCCTGAAGGGGGAAGTATCGAGCGCAATGCTCGGCCCTGAAGCCACATATACTTCGCGATTCACTTCCAGCAGGTTGGGCGCCAGCACCGGTTCCAGCCAATGCCCGATCTGATCGAAAAGCTCACTGATACGCGTCGCCCACACGGTTGACTGCGATTCAAACAGTTGTTTTTTGTGCGCTTCGCTTTCTGCGTAGTGGCGTAGCATTTCACCCAGTTGCTGTACATCGTCCATTGCGGTGTTCCTTTGATTGGAGCAGTACTGCGGATATTGAGCATGGCAGATGCGCGCGGCCGGCGTACGACTAAAAGGGTGAGTGGTACTCTGTTGATCAAATCCGCACACTTCACTCCGGCCCTGCTCGACACCACCGCACTGCAGGCGCAGTCGGCGGTGCCGTTCCCTGGGCGAATGACTCAACCGGACGTGGGCGTAAACCGCAGACGCGCCATGCTCAAGGTGTCCACCAGCACACCGTCGCGCACGGCGTAATCACGAAGCAGACCCTCTTCCCTGAAACCGAATTTGCGGTACAGCGCGATGGCCGCTTCATTGTCGGCGTACACCGCAAGCTCGACCCGGTGCAGATTCATCCAGTTGTCGGCGATATCCAGGGCTGTCGCCAGTAACTTCGAACCAACCCCCTTGCCCTGCCACTCCACCGCCACGCCCATACCGAAGCTGCCGGCGTGGCTGCGGCGGATGCGCGAAAACTGCTCAAGGCCAATGTTGCCGATTACTGCGCCCTGGTGCAGGGCCACCACTTTCACCAGCCGTTCGTTATCCGGCTCCAGGCGCTTGCGCCAGAGCTCGGTGGACTGAAAGGGCATCTGCAGGGTTTGCCGGGCGATGCGCGGATCGTTGTAAAGCGCAGCGAGGCCTTCGATGTGGGATTCGTTGAAGCGTTCGAGAGTGATGACCGGATCGGTAGCTGGCATGAGTGATTCAATCCTTGATACAGACATGGCCCTTCACTGTATAACGCCTGGGTGAATTTGTGGGAGGTTGCCCGCGATGAGGGCATTACATTCAACATTGATGTCACCAGACACACCGCCATCGCTGGCAGGCCAACTCCCACAGGCGATCACCGTCAGGCACAAACCCCGGCACCGCCATAAATCACTGTGGGAGCGGGCTTGCTCGCGAAGGGGGCCGATCAATCACTGCAAGACCTTCAGACAAAAAAACCCCGCATCTCTCGATACGGGGCTTTTTCATTCAGCGCCTGATCAGGCAGCCGGCTCCAGTTCGACACTGGAAGCGACAGGCGCTACCGCCTGGCCGCTCAACGCCAGGTCGAGCAGTTCACGGTTGGCCACCGCATACATGGCGTAGTCCGTACCGCTGGCGGCACGGATTTCCACCAGCATGGCGCGCCAGCGTTCGATCATGCTTTCGTGCTGCGCCATCCACGACGCCAGGCGTGTTTCCACATCCTGAGTGCCGTCGCCCTGTTGCAGGACCGAGATGGTGATCGCCCGTTGCTGCCAGTCGACGTCATCGCGGAACGCTTCACGGGCCAGGGCCTGCCAGTTGTTTTCAACCGGCAGAGCGCTGATCTGTTGCAGGTACCAGGTGATGTCCAGAGCACTGCCCACGGCGAAGTAAGCCTTCGCGACGTCGGCAGGGTTCTGGCCGGTCACATCGGAAGCCTCGATGATCGGCAGCAGCGTATACAAGTGCGAAGTGCCAGCCACCATGCGTGCGAGCAACTCCGGTACACCGGCTGCGACATACGCCTGATAGCGGGTCTGCCAGTTCTCGCGGATCTCGCCACTGAGCAGCTCATCAAGCTTGAGGCCCAACTCTTTCAGATGCGGGCCAAAATGTGCAACGTCACGAGCAGCATTCTGCTCGTTGCGGCGGGCACGCAGGAACCAGCGCGTGGCGCGACGGCCCAGGCGCATCAGCTCGTCCATCAGCTCCAGTTGCACATCAGCGCTGACCTGGTAGTCCAGCGCTTCAATCTGACGGAACCAGTGCGGGAGATGGAAAATGTCGCGCACGATCACGTAGGCACCGGCCACGTTCGCCGGGCTCATGCCTGTCGACTCTTTGAGTCGTTGAACGAAGGTGATGCCCATGTGGTTGACCAGATCGTTGGCGATCTGGGTGCTGACGATTTCGCGCTTGAGACGGTGACGACGCATGGCGGCGGAGAACTTGCTCACCAGGGTCGGCGGGAAAGCGGTTTCCATGTCGCGGGTCAGGTAGTCGTCGTCCGGCACCAGGGAGCCCAGCAGTTGCTCCTTGAGATCGATCTTGCTGTAGGAAATCAGCACCGACAGCTCGGCACGGGTCAGGCCGTGGCCTTCTACGATGCGCTCGTTGATCGCCTCTTCATTGGGCAGAAACTCGATGGCGCGATCCAGCTTGCCGCGACCTTCCAGATCGTTCATCAGACGCTTGTATTCGGCAATCCGCGGCAATGCGCGACGGGCCGCCAGGGACAGAGCCTGGGTCTGCTTGTAGTTGTTGCCCAGCACCAGAGAGCCGACTTCGTCGGTCATGCTCGCCAGCAACTCGTTGCGTTGCTTAGCGGTCATGTCGCCGGCCTGGACCACTTCGTTGAGCAGGATCTTGATGTTCACTTCGTGGTCGGAGCAGTCCACGCCACCGGCGTTGTCGATGAAGTCGGTGTTGGAGCCTCCGCCATTGAGGCCGAATTCGACGCGACCCAGTTGGGTCATGCCCAGGTTACCGCCCTCGCCCACCACTTTGCAGCGCAGTTCGTTGCCGTTCACGCGCAGTGCATCGTTGGCCTTGTCGCCCACATCGGCGTGGCTTTCGCTGCTGGCCTTGACGTAGGTACCGATACCGCCGTTCCACAACAGATCCACCGGCGCCTTGAGCAAGGCGTTGAGCAGTTCGGTCGGGGTCAGCTTGTCGGCCTGGATGTCGAAGCGCTCTTTCATCTGCGGGCTGATCGCGATGCTCTTCGCGCTGCGCGAGAAGATACCGCCGCCTTCGGACATGATGCTGGTGTCGTAATCGGACCAGGCCGAACGCGGCAGGTCGAACAGGCGCTGACGCTCGGCGAAGCTGTTGGCAGGCTCAGGATTCGGATCGATGAAGATGTGCAGGTGGTTGAACGCGGCAACCAGTTGCAGTTTGTCGGACATCAACAGCCCGTTACCGAACACGTCACCGGCCATGTCACCAACGCCGACCACGGTGATGCTGTCTTCCTGGACATTGATGCCGCGCTCGCGGAAGTGGCGTTGTACGCCAACCCACGCGCCCTTGGCGGTGATGCCCATCTTCTTGTGGTCGTAACCGGCCGAACCGCCGGAGGCGAACGCATCACCCAGCCAGAAGCCGTAGTCGATGGCGATGCCGTTGGCGATGTCGGAGAAGGTCGCAGTGCCTTTGTCCGCCGCGACCACCAGGTACGGGTCATCATCGTCATGGCGCACGACGTTGGCCGGAGGCACCAGCGCGCCGTCCTTCAGGTTGTCGGTGATATCCAGCAGGCCGGAAATGAAGATGCGGTAGCAGGCGATGCCCTCGGCCGCGATCTCGTCACGGCTGCCACCCAGCGGCAGGCGACGCGGCAGGAAGCCGCCCTTGGCACCCACCGGCACGATCACCGAGTTTTTCACTTGCTGGGCTTTTACCAGGCCGAGGACTTCAGTACGGAAGTCTTCTTCACGGTCGGACCAGCGCAGGCCACCACGGGCCACGTTGCCAAAGCGCAGGTGCACGCCTTCGACGCGCGGCGAATAGACGAAGATTTCGAACTTCGGCACCGGCTTGGGCAGCTCGGGAATCAAGTGCGGGTTGAACTTGAAGCTGAAGTACGACTTGTTATGGCCGTTGGCGTCGGTCTGGTAGAAGTTGGTGCGCAGGGTCGCCTTGATCAGGTCCAGGTAGCGACGCAGGATGCGGTCTTCATTGAGCACCTGGACGTCGTCCAGTGCGGAAAGAATCGCGTGTTCCAGACGTTGCTGCTTGTCTTCCAGGTCGTCGCCCGACAGCTTGCGCGCCAGGTAGAAACGGGTCTTGAACAGCCGGGTCAACTCGCGAGCGATGTCGGTATGGTTGTTCAGGGTGGCGGCAATGTAGCCCAGGTCGAAGCCCAGACGAATCTGCTTCATGTAACGGGCGTAGGCACGCAGCAGCGCCACGTCGCGCCAAGGCAGGCCGGCAGTCAGTACCAAGCGGTTGAATGCATCGTTCTCGGCATCGCCACGCACAATGTGGACGAACGCGTCCTGCAAGGTGTCGTTGAGTTGCTGGATATCGAGTTCCAGGCCTTCGGCGGCGGTGAACGCGAAATCGTGAATCCAGAATTCGCGGCCATTGGTGTGGCGCAGGCGATACGGGAACTCACCCAGCACGCGCAGGCCGAGGTTTTCCAGGATCGGCAGCACGTCGGACAGCGCCAGAGGGGTGTCTGCGTGGTACAGCTTGCAGTGCAGCATGCGCTGGCCCGAAACCTGGCCCAGTGGCTGATAGAAGCTCATCACCAGTGGATTTTTTTCGCTCAGGCTCAGCAGGTGTTGCATGTCGACCACAGCCGAGTGCGCAGCGAAGCGCTCGCGATAACCGGCCGGGAAGCCTTTCGGGAAGTCGGCCAGCACGTTGGTGCCATTGGCCTCACCGAAACTCTCGACCGTCAGGCTGGCGTAATCGTCCTGCCAGCTACGGCAGGCTTGTACGACTTCTTTTTCCAGCAACAGCGGGTCGATGTCGATGCGGTTTTTCGGGTCGACGCGCAGGATCAACTGTACGCGGGCCAGCACGGACTCGGAGAAGAAGGTCCAGAACTCGCAATCCGAGGCTTTCAGGCGATCCATCAGCACTTGCTGGATCTTCTGGCGCACTTCGGTGGAATAGATGTCACGCGGCACGTAGGCCAGGCAGTAGCAGAAACGGCCGTACGGGTCTTTGCGCAGGAATACGCGGATCTTGTTGCGTTCCTGGATCTGCACGATCGACATCACGGTGCTGAACAGCTCGTCAACCGGGGTCTGGAACAGATCGTCGCGGGGCAGCACTTCGAGTACCTGCGCCAGCTCCTTGCCCAGGTGGGCCTTGGACTGGAAGCCGGAGCGGCGCTCGATTTCCTCGACCTTGCGGCGGATGAACGGGATGACCCGCACGCTCTCGCCATACACCGAGGAGGTGTAAAGGCCCATGAAACGGCATTCCTTGATGACGTTGCCGTCGGCGTCGATTTCACGGATCGATACGTAATCGGGGTAAGCCGGGCGGTGCACGCGGCTTGGGTGCGCGGCCTTGGCGAACGACAGCAGGGTCGGCTCGCGCAGGTAGTTCACGGCGTAGTCTTCGATGCGCAGGTCATCGTAGGTCAGGCCGGCGCGCAGCAGTTTGGTCAGGCCGAGGAAGGAGTCCTGGTCGTAGACGATATGGCCACCATCGGCCTCATCGCGCACCACGAACTCTTCATAGCCCAGGAAGGTGAAGTGGTTACCCACCAGCCATTCCAGGAAACTCTTGATTTCGTTCTTTTCGTCGGCATCGACGGCGAACTGGCTGTTGTCCAGTTTGCTCAGGATTTCCTCGACCTTGGCTTTCATCGGCTCGAAATCGCCAACGGCCACGCGCACTTCACCGAGCACCTGCTCCAGTTCCTTGCTCAGGACATTGAGCTCGGCGGTGTTGGCGCAACGGTCGATTTCCAGGTACATCAACGACTCTTGCTGAACGTCGTCGCCCTGGGTGCCTTTTGGCAGGATTTCCAGCAACTCGCCTTTGCTGCCGCGACGCACGCTCAGCACAGTGGTTTGCAGGGTATGAATGCTGTAGCCGCGACGGTTCAGCTCGGTACGCACCGAGTCCACCAGGAATGGCAGGTCGTGGTGCAGCACTTCGACGGCGGTGTGGGTCGACTGCCAGCCGTGGCGCTCGTAATCCGGGTTGTAGACCCGCACTTGTGGCTGTGCGTGATCGAAGCGTTCAAGTAGACGCCATGCAGAAAGGGTGCAGCCAGCAAGGTCTGACAACCGACGCTGGGTCAGCTCGTCAAGGGAAATGATGCCGAAGAATTGTTCAGCGAACAGCGCCACTTGTGGCAGTGCCTGTTCACTGATGTGCTGCGCCAGTGCCGCTTGCAGTTGGTGCTGGAAGTCGGCTTTGCTGGCTGCGGTGAAGAACGCCATCTGTGGTACTCCGCTTGGGCTTGTTATTGATGGAAGCTTCGCGTGCAAAACCCCTTGCGGGGCGGGTCCGTCACCCGGCTCCTGATTCTCGGGCAGAGGAAACAGGGTGACAGGTGGGTGAAGCTGAACAAGACACTCGGGTCACATTCACTTTACCTGGATGGGCATCTGCAAAAACGACTGGCCGCGTGCAGCACAATGTCTTTACAGGTGTTCATCCGTTGCGCAGCTTAACGAGAGCGGCAAGGCCCATGCTTGCGGTGCTGCGACATATTCGGTCAACGGTACGCAGCTTCAGGTGCGGGCATCGATTAACACTAGCAGTCGCACAGAAAAATGACGGCTTTACATCAGGTTTTACGGCACGTACGTACTAGAAATGACCAGTAACACTCTCACTGGTCACGACAGCCTCATAGACAGCCGAACGAGCAGAAATTCCTGCGGGCTGGCAGAATTGTCCTTCACTGCGTCCAACACGCTCGCCGAGCCAGGAAACTCCCATGAAAATGAAAACCGCCCTCTTGATCGTCAACCCGTGCGACGACGAAGAAGACAACATGGCCATGCTCTGCTGCCACAGCGAAAAGGGCGAAATGTTCCTGATGAGTCGCTATCCGGATGAAGATGAACTGGAGATCACCCTCGATGGCGAGCCTTCGACCTTGGATGGTGTGAAAGTCACCCTGAGCGCTACCCTTTTGAAGATCGAAATTGCTGCGACGGATGCCGATGTGCTCAATGGCGACGATGTGCTGGAGATCACCTTCAACCCTGACATGGTGGAAATGGCCGAAGTTGAAGAAACCTTGCAGAACATTCTCAAAGGCACCGGCACTTATATCAGCCAGCTCTAAATCCCGGCGTTTGAGCGGACGCCTTCGCGAGCAAGCCCGCTCCCACATTTGATCATTCTTACTGGAAGAACAGGGTCAACTGTGGGAGCGGGCTTGCTCGCGAATAGGCCCGAGAGAGCACCGCCACCCTGTCACCCGTAGAACATTCCTACAGCCATTACCCATCATTTCCCGCACTTTGCGCAAAATGCCGTTAGTCGCCGCCCCCTGCGATGGATTAAAGTAACGCCCCCAGCCCTGGCGTATTTCGAACGTCCTCGGCCACCCTTTTGCAGGAACAGTCATCGATGGAACATCGTGAAGCGCTGCTAGCGCTGCGAACCTTTCTTTCAACGCAGATTCTCGGCCAGGAAAAGCTCATCGAGCGCTTGCTCATCGCCCTGCTCGCCGACGGCCACATGCTGGTCGAGGGCGCCCCTGGCCTGGCCAAGACCAAGGCCATCAAAGAACTCGCCGAAGGCATCGAAGCCCAGTTCCATCGCATCCAGTTCACCCCCGACCTGTTGCCGGCCGACATCACCGGCACAGAAATCTACCGTCCGGAAACCGGCAGTTTCGTGTTCCAGCAGGGCCCGATCTTCCACAACCTGGTACTCGCGGACGAAATCAACCGTGCCCCGGCCAAGGTTCAGTCGGCTTTGCTCGAAGCCATGGGCGAGCGGCAGGTCAGTGTCGGGCGCAGCACCTATGAGCTGTCGCCGCTGTTTTTGGTGATGGCCACGCAAAACCCCATCGAGCAGGAAGGTACCTATCCGCTGCCGGAAGCCCAGCTCGACCGCTTCCTGATGCACGTGAAAATCGGTTTCCCGGACGCGGCGGTTGAACGCAAGATCCTGCAACAGGCCCGCGGCGAAGCCCTCAACGGTGAAGCCAAGCCTGAGCGCAGGGTTACCCAGCAGACGATCTTCGCCGCACGCAAGGAAATCCTCGGTTTGTACATGGCCGACGCCGTGGAGGAATACCTGGTGCAACTGGTCATGGCTACCCGCACGCCGGCCAAGTTCGACCCGGAGATGGCCGAGTGGATCGCCTACGGCGCCAGTCCTCGCGGCTCCATCGCCCTCGACCGCTGCGCCCGGGCCCACGCCTGGCTGGCCGGTCGCGACTTCGTCAGCCCGGAAGACATCCAGGCGGTGCTGTTTGACGTCTTGCGTCACCGCATCATTCTTTCCTTTGAAGCCGAAGCCGCCGGCATCGATCAGGACCGGGTCGTCCAGCGGATTCTCGACGTCGTAGCCGTCGCTTGACCCCGATGAACGCCAGCCTGCCGCCCGAGCCGGGCATCCGCGTCAGCCTCGCCGATCTGATCGAGATGCGTCATCGCGTGCGCGAAGTACAACTGTTCGCAGGACCAGGCCAGCGCAGCCCGCTGATCGGCCTGCACCACTCCAAGCTGCGTGGCCGTGGCGTGGACTTCGACCAGGTGCGGGTCTATCAGGCCGGTGACGATGTGCGCACCATCGACTGGCGCGTCACCGCCCGGACCCAGGAGCCCCACACCAAGCTGTTCCATGAAGAACGCGAGCGGCCGATTTTCATCATGGTCGAACAAAGCCGCCGGCTGTTTTTCGGCTCGGGCCTGATGTTCAAATCGGTGCTGGCCGCACAGGCGGCCAGCCTGATCGGCTGGGCAGCCCTGGGTCATAACGATCGGGTTGGCGGGCTGGTTTACGGTGACAACGAGCATTACGAAATCAAACCCCGGCGCAGCAAACAAAGCCTGCTGCAGTTGCTCAACCGCCTGGTGCGGGTCAACCAGTCGCTGCACAGCGAAAGCGTGCCGGACCGCGACGCCTTTGGCATCGCCCTGCGCCGTGCGCGGGAGGTATCACGTCCGGGCAGCCTGGTGATCGTCATCTGCGACGAACGCGCGCTGTCGGACAGTGCCGAGCAACAGCTGAGCCTGTTGTCGCGCCATTGCGACCTGTTGCTGCTGCCACTGTCCGATCCGCTGGATCACGCCCTGCCCGCCGCCGGCTTGTTGCGCTTCGCCGAGCGCGGCGCACAGCTTGAGCTCGATACGCTCAACTTCGAACTGCGCCAGACTTACCGCGCCCAGGCCGAACAGCGCATCGCTCGCTGGGAACTGCTCGCGCAAAAGCTGCGGGTGCTGCTGATGCCCTTGAGTACCCAGAGCGAAATGGTCGAGCAATTGCGCGAATACCTGAACCCACAGAAGCCGGGGAAAGGACGATGAACGGACTCGAACAACTGCAGCCTTTGATCTCCCCTCCCCCCATCGGTTTCTGGCCGCCGGCACCGGGCTGGTGGTTGCTGCTGTTGTTACTGCCACTGATCGGTTTCGGTTTGTGGAAGTTGCGGCATTTCATTTCCTTCAATCGCCCCGTGGTCCGCACCGAACAACCCCTGGACCCGGTGCGCCTCGCCGCACTGGCGGAACTGAAGGCGATGCCCAAGCCCTATGACGGCGCACCGGCCGGTGCCTGGTTGCAGCAAGTGAACGGGTTGCTCAAGCGCCTGTGCCGCAACCATTACCCCTACAGCCAGAGCCATACCCTCAACGGCCGCAAATGGCTGGCGTTCCTCGACAACCGCTGCCCGGCGGCCGGCCTGACCCGCTGGATGGTGCTGGTCGAAGGTGCCTACAAACCAGAATGCAAACTCGACGACAAGGCCATCGCCGGCCTGACCCAGGCCGTCGACACATGGATTCGCAAGCATGTTTGAATTCGCCTGGCCGTGGGTTTTTATCCTATTGCCATTGCCGTGGCTGATGCGCCTGGTGCTGCCGGTGGCCGACAGTGGCGAACCGGCACTCAAAGTCAGCTTTCTCAGTGATCTGGAAGGCCTGGCACGCCGCCGCGCCCGTGCCAACCTGCCAGCCTGGCGCCAGCAGGCGCCGTTCATCCTGCTGTGGTTGCTGTTACTGGCGGCGACGGCACGCCCGCAATGGCTGGGTGAACCTGTGCCGATTGCCGCCAGTGGGCGCGACCTGCTGGTAGCGGTGGACGTCTCGGGGTCCATGGATTTTCCCGACATGCAATGGCAAGACGAGGACGTCAGTCGCCTGACACTGGTCCAGTTGTTGCTCGGCGACTTCCTTGAAAGCCGTGAAGGTGATCGGGTTGGCCTGATCCTGTTCGGCAGCCAGGCATACGTCCAGGCGCCGCTGACCTTCGACCGGCGCACCGTGAGGGTTTGGCTCGATGAAGCGCGCATCGGCATCGCCGGCAAAAACACTGCCATTGGCGACGCCATCGGCCTGGCCCTCAAACGCCTGCGTCTGCGGCCGGCCCAGAGTCGAGTGCTGATTCTGGTCACTGACGGCGCCAACAACGGTGGCGAAATCGATCCGCTCACGGCAGCGCGGCTGGCCGCCAGGGAAGGTGTGAAAATCTACCCGATCGGCATCGGCGCCGACCCGGAAGAAAGCGGCACCCTGGGTTTGCTTGGCCTCAATCCCAGCCTGGACCTCGATGAACCTTCGCTGATAGAGATCGCCGAGGCCACCGGCGGCCAGTATTTCCGCGCCCGTGATGGCAAGGAGCTGCAAGCGATCAAGGACACCCTCGATCAACTTGAGCCCGTGGCCCAGCAACCAACCCAGGCGCGCCCGGCGCAGGCGCTGTATCAATGGCCGCTGGCCCTGGCCTTGCTGCTGAGCATACTGTTGGTAGCCCGGGCGCTCTGGCCGGATCACCCCCTGCAACGTCTGTTTAACAAGGACCTGTTTTTGCAAACGCAATTGCTGCCGGACTGGCGCCAGCGTCTCAAACGCCTGCGTCTTCGGAGGCGACGATGAGTGCGCTGTGGCCGTACTGGTTCCGTCCCTGGTGGCTATTGTTGCTGCCACTGCTTGGCTGGTTGTTCTGGCAACTTTGGCATCGGCAAAAGCGCGCCGGGCGCTGGCAGATGATTCTGCCACCGGCCTTTCATGCCGCGCTGCTCAGTGGCGGCAGTGGCCGCGAAAGCAAGCTGCCCTGGATCGCCCTCGGTGTCGCGTGGATGTTGGCCATGGGTGCGCTGCTGGGCCCGAGCTGGCAGCGGGTTGAACAAACCAGCCAGAAACCTGCCGACCCCATGGTGGTGCTGCTGGAACTGACCCCGGAAATGCTCGCCACCGACGTGATGCCCAACCGCCTTGAGCAGGCTCGGCGCAAGCTCTTCGACCTGCTGCAAGTGCGCAGCGACGCGCAGACCGCTATCGTCGTCTACGCCGGTAGCGCGCACACGCTGGTGCCGTTGTCCGATGACCTGGCAACCAGCCGCAATCTGCTGGAGGCGCTCAAACCGTCGTTGATGCCCCAGGCCGGACATCGCGCCGATCTGGCGGTGACCAAGGCGCTGGCGTTGCTGGACCAGGCTGCGCTGGGTGACGGTCGAATCCTGCTGATCGGCTCATCCTTGACCGAGCAGGAACGCCAGGGGATTCGCCGCGCCTTGGCAGGCAAATCCACGCAGTTCCTGATGCTCGGCATCGGCACCGCCGAAGGGTCGCCGATCACCCAGGAAGACGGCAGCTTCCTCAAGGACGAACAGGGAGCGATTCTGGTACCTCGTCTGGACGAACCTGGCCTGAAAGCATTTGCCAATGACCTGGACGGTCGCTATCGCCACGCGCGCCTGAGTGATGCCGATCTGCGCGCCCTGGGCGTGCTCGACGGCCCAAGCAACTTGCGCAACGACGGCCAGACCTTGCGCCTCGACACCTGGGCCGACCAAGGCTATTGGCTGCTACTGCCATTGTTGCTGCTGGCTGCCTGCGCCGGCCGTCGCGGCTGGCTGCTGTGCCTGCCGCTGTTGCTGGTATTGCCGCAACCGGCCCACGCCTTCGACTTCCAGGACTTGTGGTTGCGTCCCGACCAAAGGGGCCTGCATTTGCTCAAGAAAAAACGCCCGGCCGAAGCGGCGCAACATTTCCAGAATCATCAGTGGCAAGGGGTGGCCCTCTACGAAGCCGGTGATTACGCCGGGGCCGCCGAGCGGTTCGCGGAAGGCAACGACGCCCACGCCCACTACAATCGAGGCAATGCCCTGGCCAGAAGTGGCGAGCTGGAAGCGGCCGTCGACGCGTATGAACAGGCACTGGAGCAGCAACCGGACCTGCGTCCGGCATTGACCAACAAGGCCTTGGTGGAAAGTCTGCTCAAGCAAAAAGCCAGTGCCCCGCCCGAGCCGGAGCCGACCCCGGGCGCCCAGCCCGAAATCGAAACGCAGGCGCCCCCGCCGGGCGCCACCAGCGAGCCGTCCAGCAGCAACGAAACGGCATCCGAAAGCCCGCAGGCCGAGCCAGGCGACCAGCAACCGCCGGATACACCTCCCGGGCCCGGCGCCAACGAAGTCCCTGGCAGCGAGTTGGGCGACGAGCAACACACCAGGCCGCCCATGCGTCCTGCCACTGACAGCATCGAAGGCGAACAGCGCCAAGCGCTGGAACAGTGGCTGCGGCAGATCCCGGACGACCCCGCAGAATTGCTCAGGCGCAAATTCTGGTACGAACAGCAGCAACATCAGGATCAGGAAGACATTCGATGACCCGCTTCACCGCCTCATTATTCGCCCTGCTCCCGGCCCTGTTGCTCTGCACCCTGCAGGCACAGGCAGCGGAGCTGGTCGCCAGTGTCGATCGCAGCCGCCTGAATTCCGGCGAGACGGTCGAGTTGACCCTGGAATCCAGCGACGTGACGCAGTTTGGCAAACCTGACATGACAGCGCTGGAGCCGCTGTTCGAAGTGCGCGGCACGCGCCAGGTCAACCAGTTGAACACCCTCAGTGGCGACAATCGCGCGACCACGCGCTGGATCATTACCTTGCTGCCCCGGCAGAACGGCAGTGTGGTGATCCCGCCCCTGCAATTGGGTGAGATACAGAGCCAGCCGATCACCCTGCAAGTGGTCGAGAGCGAAACACCGGACAACCCGAACAAACGCGCTGCGGTATTCATCGACGCCAGCCTCGATCAGAGCAGCGTGTACGTGCAGGCACAGGCCATCCTGACCTTGCGCATTTACCATTCGGTGTCGCTGTACGACGACAGCAGCCTGCCTCCCCTGCAGATTCCCGACGCGCGCATCGAACAACTGGGCGAGTCACGCACCTACGAGAAGGATATTGACGATGTGCGCCATGGCGTCATTGAAATGCGTTACGCGATCTACCCGCAACACAGCGGCGAACTGATCATTCCGGCACAGGTCTTCAATGCCGCGCTGGTCGAGGCGCAACCTGCACCGAACGCCGCCAGCCAGGGGCCCAAGTCCGGCAAGCTGATGCGCATCAGCTCCACCGAGCTGCTGTTGACGGTCATGGCCAAGCCCCTCACCTACCCGGCCGATGCCCCTTGGCTGCCCGCCCGCAGCCTGACGCTGAGCGAGAGCTGGAACCCGGAGCCCGACCACGCCCAGGTCGGCGATTCGCTGACGCGCAGCCTGACGGTAAAAGCCGAAGGCCTGGCCAGCACGCAACTGCCGCCGCTGCCGGGCACCGAGGTCGCCGGTCTGCGGCGTTATCCGGATCAGCCGGTAGTGGGCCACCAGAACAGCGAACGCGGCCTGGTCGGTAGCCGTGAGGACCGCGAGGCCTTGGTGCCGACCCGCACCGGCGCCATTGAGCTGCCGGCCGTCGAAGTGGTCTGGTGGAATACCTTTGAAGACCATCTGGAACACAGCAGCCTGCCGGCGCGCACGCTGCACGTAGCCGCCAATCCGAGCCTGGTGGTCGACACTCCGGCGGGTGCGGCACCGGTCGAGGCCAGCGTTGACAGCGCTACCCTCTGGCGCTGGCAACTGAGCACCCTGGTTCTGGCCTGTACCACCCTGCTCGGCTTCGGCCTGTGGTGGCGGGGTCGCTGGCAACCGGCGGTGCTGCGCACGGCACAAACCGGACCGAGCCCGCGTACTGTACTGGACGATCTAAAGCGTGCCTGCCAGGCCAACGACTCCCACGCTACCCGCCAGGCCCTCGATGCCTGGGCCCGGCAACAACCGGAAACCCTGGCTGACATGGCTGCGCGCTTCGTGCCGCTGTCCGACGCCCTCGACGGCCTCAACGGCGCGCTGTACAGCGCAACCGGCCAGCACTGGCAAGGCGACGAGTTGTGGCGGGCGATCAAGGCGATACCGATTGCCGAACGGGTTCAGGACCCGGTCGGCGACAGTGGCCTGCCGCCGCTTTACCCCAAGTAAATATCGCAGCGCCAGACCGCGATCCCGGGCTGTCAGCGGTTCACATCGACCACCACCCGCCCGCGCAACTGGCCAGCGAGCAAGCGCGGAGCGGCGTCGATGGCCTCGCTCAAACCGATTTCATGGCTGATCAGCGACAACAGGTCGAAATCCAGATCCTCGGCCAGGCGATTCCACGCCTCGATCCGTTTAGCCTTCGGCTGAGTCACGCTGTTGATGCCGGCCAGGGTCACGCCGCGCAAAATGAAGGGTGCGACGGAAGCCGGAAAGTCCATGCCTTGGGCCAGGCCACAGGCAGCGACGGTGCCATTGGCTTTGGTGCTGGCACAGGCGTTGGCCAATGTGTGGCTGCCGACTGAATCGATAACAGCTGCCCAACGCTCCTTGGCCAGGGGTTTGCCTGGACCGGACAAGCTCGCGCGGTCGATGATTTCGCTGGCACCCAGTCGCTTCAGGTAATCGTGTTCCGACGTACGCCCGGTGGACGCGACCACTCGGTAGCCCAGGCGGCTCAGCAGCGCGATGGCGAAACTGCCGACACCACCGTTGGCGCCAGTCACCAGTACTTCGCCCTGTTCCGGCGTCACACCGTTATGCTCCAGCGCCAGAATGCACAACATCGCCGTGTAACCCGCAGTGCCGACGGCCATCGCCTGCGCGGCGGTGAACGCCTTGGGTAGCGGGATCAGCCAGTCGCCGTTCAGGCGGGCTTTCTGCGCCAGGCCACCCCAGTGCCCTTCACCCACGCCCCAGCCATTGAGCAGGACACTGTCACCGACCTTGTAATCCGGATGCTCGCTGCTTTCGACAGTCCCTGCCAGATCAATCCCCGGCACCATCGGAAACTTGCGCACCACCGGACTGCTGCCGGTAATTGCCAGGCCATCCTTGAAGTTCAACGTACTGTACGTCACGCGAACCGTGACATCGCCCTCGGGCAGTTGATCGTCATCGATCTCTTGTACGGTGGCCTGGTAACCGCTGTCGTCTTTGTCGACCAGAATGCCTTTGAACATCACTGCCTCTCAATGGAATCAATCAGGGGGTGGTGCAATTGAAATAACACAAAAGCAACATTTTTCCGCCATCGACTTTAAGCCAATCGGTCGAACCGACGGATGTTTTTCCCGGTTCTAAAAAAGCCAGCTTAGGCGAAAAACCGACTGGCCTTGCGCCGGTCGATGCGTTACAAATCCTGCTCCAGCGTCCCCTGCCCGGTTTTACCGTCGGAGAACATCGCACATGAACCAATGGCCAGACACCCGCATTCTTGACCTGCTCGGGATCGAGCTGCCGATTATCCAGGCGCCCATGGCCGGCGCCACAAACTCGGCCATGGTGATTGCCGCGAGCAACGCCGGCGGCCTGGGTTCGATGCCAGCGGCGATGCTCGGCAGCGAGCAGTTGCGCGAGGAGTTGAAGACCATTCGCCAACACACCCGGCACCCGATCAACGTCAACTTCTTCTGCCACCCATCGCCACCGGCGGACGAGCAGCGGGCACAGGACTGGAAAAATCTGCTGCAACCCTACTATCAGGAACTGGGCGCCGATTTCGATGCACCAACGCCGGTCTCCAATCGCGCGCCCTTCGATGATGCGGCCTGCGCGATAGTCGAGGAGTTCCGTCCCGAAGTCGTGAGCTTCCACTTTGGTCTGCCGGACAAAGCCCTGCTGGATCGGGTAAAAGCCACGGGGGCGAAAGTGCTGTCGTCCGCCACCACCGTCGAAGAAGCGCTATGGCTGGAGCAGCACGGATGTGATGCGATCATCGCCATGGGGTATGAGGCCGGTGGGCATCGCGGGATGTTTCTCAGTGATGGCCTGAGCATCCAGGTCGGCACCTTCGCGTTAGTGCCGCAAATCGTCGATGCGGTGAAAGTGCCAGTGATTGCCGCTGGCGGCATCGCCGATGCACGCGGTGTTGCAGCGGCATTCATGCTCGGGGCGTCGGCGGTGCAAGTCGGCACGGCGTACCTGTTCACGCCTGAGGCCAAGGTCAGCGCCTCGCACCATAAAGCCTTGCGCACGGCTCGTGAAAGCGAGACAGCGCTCACCAACATTTTCACCGGTCGCCCGGCCCGGGGGATTCTCAATCGGGTGATGCGCGAACTCGGCCCCATGAGCGCCAAGGCCCCGGCCTTCCCGCTCGCCGGCGGTGCACTGATGCCTCTGAGGGCCAAGGGCGAGGCCGATTTCAGCAATCTGTGGGCCGGACAGGCATTTACCCTCGGCGCTGAACTGACTTCGGCAGAACTGACCCGGCATCTGGCCGATGAAGGCCTGGCCAGATTGCTCCGTCGTTAAGTGATCCCCGCTGTAGCAGTTGCCGTGGGCTGCGGCAGCTGCCGTGAAGTTGCTCATCAACGAAGATTCCACGTTCCGTTTGCAGCTTATTCGCTATATATTCTTGTACATAGCGATCCCTCCCCAATTGCTGCAATTGTCTACGACGGAGCCGTTTCATGACCATTCGTGCCTCACGTTTTGCCCCTGCCTGTCTGGCGAGCCTTATCGCCGTATTCGCTTTCGGCTCTGCCCAGGCCGACGAAGTCCAGGTCGCGGTAGCGGCTAACTTCAGCGCGCCAATCCAGGCCATCGCAGCCGACTTCGAAAAAGACACCGGGCACAAACTGGTCACCTCCTTCGGGGCAACCGGGCAGTTCTACACCCAGATCAAGAATGGCGCGCCATTCGAGGTGTTCCTCTCGGCGGATGACACCACCACGCAAAAGCTCGAAGCCGAAGGCGACGCGGTCAAGGGTTCGCGCTTCACCTACGCCATCGGCACCCTGGCCCTGTGGTCGGCCAAGGAAGGCTACGTCGACGCCAAGGGCGAGGTACTGAAAAACAATGAGTACCAGCACCTGTCCATCGCCAACCCGAAAGCCGCGCCGTATGGCCTTGCAGCCACTCAGGTACTGGCCAAACAGGGGTTGACCGACAAGGTCAAGGACAAGATCGTCGAAGGCCAGAACATCACCCAGGCCTACCAGTTCGTCTCCACCGGCAACGCTGAACTGGGCTTCGTCGCCTTGTCGCAGATCTACAAGGACGGCAAGATCACCAGCGGTTCGGCCTGGATCGTTCCGGCCAGCCTGCACGACCCGATCAAACAGGACGCGGTGATCCTCAACAAGGGTAAGGACAACCCGGCTGCCAAGGCTCTGGTTGAGTACCTCAAGGGTCCGAAAGCCACCGCTGTCATCAAGTCCTACGGTTACCAGATCTAAATGTCCCTCTCGAGTGCCGATTTTTCCGCCATCTGGCTGACCCTGAAACTGGCGTCCCTGACCACCGTCATCCTGCTGCTGATCGGCACTCCGATTGCGTTGTGGCTGTCGCACACGCGCTCCTGGTTGCGCGGCCCGGTCGGGGCGATTGTCGCCCTGCCCCTGGTGCTGCCGCCCACGGTGATTGGCTTCTATCTACTGCTGGCGCTGGGCCCTCACGGGTTCATCGGCCAGTTCACCCAGTCACTTGGGTTTGGCACCCTGACTTTCAGTTTTGCCGGGCTGGTCATCGGCTCGGTGTTGTACTCGATGCCGTTTGTGGTCCAGCCGCTGCAGAACGCCTTTTCCGCGATCGGTACCCGCCCCCTGGAAGTGGCGGCAACCTTGCGCGCCAATCCATGGGACACATTTTTCAGCGTAACCCTGCCCTTGGCCCGCCCCGGTTTCATTACTGCAGCCATTCTCGGTTTCGCCCACACCGTCGGTGAATTCGGTGTGGTGCTGATGATCGGCGGCAACATTCCCGACAAGACCCGCGTGGTTTCAGTGCAGATCTACGATCACGTCGAAGCCATGGAATACGCCCAGGCCCACTGGCTGGCCGGGGCGATGCTGGTGTTCTCGTTCATTGTCTTGCTGGCGCTGTACTCCAGCCGTAAAACCAAAGCAGGCTGGAGCTGACCGATGATTGATGTGCGTCTGAAACTGGATTATTCAGGCTTCGCCCTGGAGGTCGACCTGCAGCTGCCGGGCCGTGGCGTCACCGCGCTTTACGGCCACTCGGGTTCGGGCAAGACCACCTGCCTGCGTTGTATCGCCGGCCTCGAACAGGCCAGCCAGGGTTTCGTCCAGGTCAACGGAGAAGTCTGGCAAGACAGCGCCAGGAAGATATTCGTCGCGCCGCATAAACGCGCCCTCGGCTACGTGTTCCAGGAAGCCAGCCTGTTCCCGCATCTGTCGGTGCTGGCCAACCTGGAGTTCGGCCTCAAGCGTATCCCCAGGCACCAGCGCCGGGTGGATATGGCCCATGCCACCGAGCTTTTGGGCATCAGTCAGTTGCTCGACCGCCACCCACAACATCTGTCTGGCGGTGAGCGCCAGCGCGTTGGCATCGCCCGGGCCTTGCTCACCAGCCCGCAGCTGCTGTTGATGGACGAACCACTGGCCGCCCTGGATGCCCGGCGTAAAGGTGAAATACTGCCTTACCTGCAACGGTTGCACGATGAACTGGAGATCCCGGTGCTCTACGTCAGCCATTCCCAGGATGAAGTGGCGCGCCTGGCCGACCATATCGTCCTGCTCCGCGACGGCAAGGCCTTGGCCAGCGGCCCTATCGGCCAGACCCTGGCCCGTCTCGACTTGCCGCTGGCTCAGGGGGACGATGCCGGCGTGGTGATCGAGGGGCACGTCAGTGCCTACGACGCCAACTACCAACTGCTGAGCCTGCAATTGCCCGATTGCGCGCTGAGCATTCGCGTGCCGCACACCCGGATGGAAGTAGGCCAGTCGTTGCGCTGCAAGGTGCAGGCGCGAGATGTCAGCCTGAGCCTGCACAGCGTCGAGCAGAGCAGCATTCTCAATCGCTTGCCGGTCACGGTGATCAGCGAAATGAATGCCGATAACGCCGCCCATGTCCTGATTCGCCTCGACGCCGCAGGTACGCCACTGCTGGCGCGCATCACCCGCTATTCCCGCGACCAGCTGGGCCTGCATCCCGGCCAGTCCCTTTGGGCACAGATCAAGGCGGTGGCGGTACTGGCGTAAATCCGTTGGCACCACTGCATCGGCGCGGGGTCAATGCCTGTAACGGCCCCTGATTCCCTGCCAAGGACATTCGCCATGCCCGATGCGCTGCCCCCTGACCTGCACTATGTCGATGACACCCAGCCGGGCATCAGCCGCAAAAAACTGCGCGGCAAGTTCTGCTATTTCTACCCCACAGGCCAGCGCATCAGCGACCCCGACGAAATCAAGCGCATCAACGCCCTCGCGGTGCCGCCGGCTTACACCGATGTGTGGATCTGTACCGATCCGCGCGGGCATCTGCAGGCTACAGGCCGCGATGCCCGGGGGCGCAAGCAATACCGCTACCACTCACGCTGGCGGGAAGTGCGTGACGCCGATAAATACATGCGCCTGCGCGATTTCGGGCTGGCCTTGCCGAGAGTGCGCAAACAACTGGAAGCCCTGCTGGCGGCACCGGGTTTCAGCCGCGATAAAGTCATGGCCACGGTCATTACCTTGCTCGATGCCACGCTGATCCGCATCGGTAACAGTCAATATGCCCGGGATAACCGCTCCTATGGGCTGACCACCTTGCGCAGCCGCCATGTGGAAATCAATGGCAGCGCCATCCTGTTCCAGTTCCGCGGCAAAAGCGGCGTTGAACACCAGATCACCGTGAAGGACCGGCGGCTGGCGCGGATCATCAAACGCTGCCAGGAGATCCCCGGACAAAACCTCTTCCAGTACCTGGATGAAAACGGTGAACGGCACACCGTCAGCTCATCCGACATCAACAGCTACCTGCAAACCCTCACCGGCGCCGATTTCACCGCCAAGGATTATCGCACCTGGGCTGGCAGTGTTCTGGCTCTGGCCATGCTGCGCAAGCTGCGCTGGGAAGCTGAATCTGAAGCAAAACGGCATGTGGTGGAAATGGTCAAGGACGTCGCCAGGCAACTGGGCAACACCCCGGCGGTCTGCCGCAAATGCTACATCCACCCGGCCGTGCTCGATGGCTTCCTGCTCGGGTCACTCCACCAGTTGCCCCGGCCGCGTGCCCGCAAGGGGCTCAAGGCTGAGGAAGTGGGGCTGGCAATGTTCCTGGAGGGCATGCTCGCGGCCTCGGACCCGACGAATTGAACTGTGTATTTTTTGCACGATCAGTAATGGCTTCTATAGTTGATCTGAACAGGAACCCGCTGCGGAGACGCCATGGAAGACATTTTCGTCGTCAAGCGTTGCAACAAGATCATTATCCATGGTCGCAGGACCGGCGAATCCGGTCATCTGCCACCGGACGCGGCTGTCTGGTACCGCATTTGCGATACCCGCACCCAGGGTTTCATCGGTGACGGCTATGACCTTGAAGAAGACGCCCAGTCTGTCTGCCGGCAACTGAACGCCAAGTCACAGGTGTCAGCCCGCCAAAGCTGACGAGCTGTTGCCGGTCTATACTGCAAATGCTGCTTTCCTTCTGTAGGAGCGAGCACGCTCGCGATGGAGGTGAGAGCGACGCGGGCATTCAGGGTTCCCGCGTTATCGTTGACGTCCATCGCGAGCATGCTCGCTCCTACAGAACAGAACAGAACAGCAATAAGCCCCCGGGCTATTTGATGCCACACCCAGGTTTCTTAAACGGAGGTGTTTCCCATGTCCGAAAAAGAGTCCATCACCACTCTGCTCACCCTGCTTGACTCCCGTCAGGCCCGCCTCGCAGCGGCCTGCAAGGAAATCGCCGACTGGGTCGATCACCAAGGCGGGCATCCAACCGCCCTGAGAATTCGTGATCGCCTGAACGACATCGAAAAAGATACGCCGCTCATCCGGCATACGCTGTCATCGCTGAAACCGGTCGACCGGCCGCTGCCCCGGTTCAGATGATTGCTGCCTGGACGATGGTGTCAGCACACGACCTGATTCAGGTCACATGAATGGCGACGTCAGGGTCGCCCTGCTTCTGGTTGCCTGATCGACTTTCGCATATTCCCCACCCGGCCTGGCGCCGGGATTTTTCGTTGGAGTAATCCAATCGAACGTCAGCGCCCGCGTGAGGTCAACCGATCACACGTCGCACAGGAGACGTTTCGATGGTCACTCACTTCAAAGTCAGCGGACACTTGGCCTGCGGTCACAAAGGCAGCAATCTCACATCGACCCAGGAACTCAATCGGGTGAAGTGCAGAAGCTGCCGCAACACCGATGCCTACAAAGAGGCACGCAAAGCAGAACGCAGTGCTACCCGTCGTGCGGCCCGCAAAGCCAAAGCCGTCCACACCGCCAACGACTGGCGAACCGCCTGGATCGAACGCCTGACCGCCATTTCCGGCCTGAACAGGTTGCCTCGGGGTTTCAGCGGTCAACCCTTCGTCTAACCGTATGCATGGCAGGACTCAACTGGAGAGGAAAATCATGAACACTGCAATTCTCCTCGTCATCGCCAGCCTGAGCCCTGCCTTGGCGATGGCTCAAGGTTGCGACGTCATCACCCGCTCCCAAAGCCCCTCGGTGCCGGTAATCGAAAGCCACACCTGTTATGAATACGAAGGCATGCCGGTGGATGCGATCGACTGGTCCTGCAGCAACGAAAGCAAGGAAATGCTCAGCAACACCAAGAAACCCGTCGAACAGTGCGCCGACCACTACCAGGCCACCTGCCTCGCCACCTTGACCCAGGAGTCCCTGGCCAACCCTCAATCGACAAGCAAGGACAAGAACAGCAAGTCCCTCAACATCCCGGACAATGCCCAGGTCACCACCTATTACTACAACGCTGAAAATCTCGCGCAGTCGAAAATCGATTGTGAAACAGGCGGTGGTAGCTGGAAGGCGAAATAGCCGTCTTACGATGGGCTGGGGTCACGCGGATTGATGTCCGACGCACTGCATTGGCGACAAACAACTTCCTCGGCTAGGGTCACTTTCGTATTGAACTGCGGCCCCCTATTGGCACGAGCATCAAGGAGGAATCAATGTCATCCATTCGTAGAGCCGAACAAACCTACCGCCAGTGGTCCAGCCCGATCCTGCTTGAGCTCAAGGAACGAGAGCATCAACTGGAACCGTCGGATCGCCAGGCGCTGCAGAATATTCTGCTGGAGAGAAGGCTCATCAACATCGGTAGCCTTTGCGGCAGTGAGCGGCGAAAGGCTGACTCAAGCCTCTGACAAGCAGCCCAGGCAGTTGCTTTGACGATTGCTGCGTGGAATTGCGGATGCCAGGCGCAGGCTGAGGTTACCCGTATACGGACTCTGCACAGCGCCAACCAGTAAAAAAACGAATGACGTTATAGCAAACTGCCAGTCGGATATTTGCATCGGCTGTGAGCTGTGGTGTAATCGCCGCCTTTCCCGCAGGGCACCCCTGCAAGACACTGCCCTGGAGTGCTTGATGCGCGCCGCTCACATCCAAAACCTTACAGGACTGCGGGGGTTCGCAGCCCTGTCTGTCCTGTTGTTGCACATCCGATATGGCGACCTGGCTAACGCCTATGGCTATTTCGCCTTTCTGTTCCAGACCCGAGGCCTTGGGGTCGACGTGTTTTTCGTCCTGTCCGGTTTCATCCTGGCCTACGTCCACGGGAAAGACTTCGACCACGGTCTCCAGCCCAGGGAAGCCATGAGCTTCTGGGTAGCCAGGCTCGCGCGGATCTACCCAGTCCACGTTTTCATGCTGGTCATCACGGCGTTCATCCTGCCGATGCATCTTCTCTATGACTGGTCGCCAGTAGATACAAAGTACACCTTCTACGCCAACCTGTTCCTGGTGCATTCCTGGGGTGTAACGCCCGACCTGACCTTCAACCAGCCTTCCTGGTCTATCAGCTGTGAGTGGGCAGCGTATCTGATATTCCCCTTTCTGGCTTACTTCACGCGAAAGTGGGGAAAGATCTCTTTCACGCTGCTGTTGATCGGCCTTGCACTCTACGCGCCCTACTTGCAACCGAAGATGCTTGCCAACGGCATCTGGACCATCAAGTGCATCACTTATTTCGTTGCCGGCTACTGTGCCTACCAGGTATGCCACGACCTGCCGGACTCCAAATACTGGCGAATTACCGCACTGGCGATTGCCCCACTGATCTTGCTCTTGTTCCTGACAACGAGCATTCAGTACTACTTTGACCAGGTGTTCCCGCTCCTGGTAATCGTGATGGTTGCGAGCCTGTTCCGGGCCGGGCCGATTTGGCTCTACTCCAATCCTGTTTCCGTTTACCTCGGTAAGATCAGTTACAGCCTCTACATGTGTCACATCATGGTGCTGTTTGTTGAGCGCAAAATGTTTGGCATGATGGATCTGAAGTATGAGATCCCTCTGATCCTGGCATTCTCGATGGCTATCTATCACGGCATTGAGGAACCGGCGCGCAAGGTTATCCGAATGGTATCGGACGCGCGGCGCCTGGAGCGCCAGAAAAAACTGTTCACCGAGAGCTACACGCAGACATTAACGACAGAGCGCAAGGCACTGTCGGAATAAATAAAGGCCCGCCTGATCAGCGGGCCTTTTTTGTACTGGTCACCACACAGTGGTACGGGCATCGACACCTTCCTATTCGACACGGCCTTGACTAGCCGCTGATTGCGCTCAATCGGCCGATCAGCGGCGACGAGCCAATCGGCTGACGGCCGGCTCTTGAGCACCCTTTTGGCCGCGTGGTTACTAATTTTTGATAATTATTAACTTGGCAGCGCTTGCGAACCGACCGCTAATACGCCCTGCAATAGGGCTTTCAGGGACTGTCGATGACAGTTTCTGCGACCACGGCAGATTGTCCATTTTCTGTTGAACGAACCTTTTTATCCGTTGAGGTGTCTCTTTTCGCCCAAGCCATTGCGGGACCTTGCAGCAGCTGCTACAAACTAGAGAATCATTCCCAACCCTCCATGGTTCCAACGAGGGCTGCTGCGCCCCATGCCGATGCCCCTGACGGCGGACTGGATGTCCGGTCGAGAACAAGCGGCGATGGAAAATCAAGATACGTTTGCGTCTTTCACAAGATCAACATCATCGGATTTTTAACTAAGCGTTTGGAGGATATGTGTCGGGACGACAGAAAAATAACAGTGTCACGGACGAAAGCTATTGGGATGGTGTGTGGTCACCTGCTCAATCCTCTTTGGCGCCCCTGAACAACTCGGATTTCTATTACGGTAAAAGCGGCCTTTTCGCCAGGCTGATCCAGGACAGGCTGGGGTCGATCGAGGGAAATAGTATTCTTGAGTTGGGCGGTGGCGGTGAAAACAAACGCCTCTTGTCCATGAGTAAATGGATGGGCGCAGACGTCACGGCACTCGATTTTTCGGATGAAGGACTGAAAGTCGTCAAGGAGCTTTTTGAGATCAATCAATGCTCAGGAAACTTCATCAACGGCGATATCTGCAACTGGGAATCTGACCAGCAGTATGACGCTGTCGTGCATTGGGGCGTACTGGAGCACTTCATTGATCCAAAGCCCATGCTTGAAAAATCATTCTCTGCACTAAAAGATAATGGCACGTTACTTTTCTCGATGCCTAACATGGAGGCTATTGGCGCACATCTGTGGAAAAGCTGGTGCCCCGATAACTGGTCGAAACATGTTTTACACTCCAGAGAACTCATCGAACAAACGTTGCAAGACATAGGCTTTTCCAGGATCAAAAGCTTCCACTACGGTGTCCCTTGCTTGAAAGCCGCGCAGTGGGAAGTAGCATCCCTGGCACAACACCCCATCAATGCATTGCAAAAAGTCTGCAGCGCATCAGCACGCTTGATGCCTATCTTTCACAAATATGGAAACAAGCATATTTCGATGGAGAGAGGATTCATCGCGCTCAAGTAATCGGTGCCTGGCCAACGAGTCAATGCACTATTGAGAATCAACTAATGCAGGCATTGACCTGACATAGCCACCGGCCTGGAAACTCAGGCCGCAGTTGAGATATGCAGCAAAAGAAATTCGCTTTATCTCGTGCTGCTCGCAGAGTGCCATGTTTGCGTGACCGGTTCCTTCTAATAGACAGATCAACCTCAACAGATGACCTTATGAAAGACCCCATTCGTTACGCCGACTATTTGCATAGGGTCGGAGCCCGTCGCCGCGAAATTCCCATGCGTGAACTGGTATCGGCCCCGGTACGCGATGCCGATGGCCGCTGGCAGGCCGCCCCGCACAAAGCTGCGAAATTGCGTGCAGGCGAGGTCGTCGCCATCCTCAAGCCGTATCTCAGCGTGCGGCTAATGGAGCAGGTTCGCGCCGTGGTGCCGCTGGCCCTTTACCTGGTGCTGTTCCAGATCATCATCCTGCGCCAGTTGGTGGAGGACTCGCTGCTTGTCGCCGGTGGCCTGTTTGCCGTGATCGTCGGACTGATGCTGTTCATGGAAGGCTTGAAGCTCGGCCTGATGCCATTCGGCGAAGTCATCGGCAGCAACCTTCCACGCAAGTTATCCCTGCCCGTGGTGTTACTGGTGACCCTGCTGCTGGGCATCGGGGTGACTTTCGCTGAACCGGCCATCGGCGCGCTGCGTGCCGCCGGGCAGAACGTTTCCGCAGAGCGCGCGCCTTATCTCTGGGCGATACTCAACCAGTGGACCAGTGAGCTGGTCCTGGTGGTCGGGGCCAGCGTCGGCCTTGCCGCAGTCATCGGGACGCTGCGCTTTCTCTACGGCTGGAGCCTGAAGCCGCTGATCTACATGTCCCTGGCCCCTGTTCTGCTGCTGACGGTGTACATGAGCAGTGATCCTGAGCTTGCAAAAATCATTGGCCTGGCCTGGGATGCCGGCGCGGTCACCACCGGGCCGGTCACTGTACCGCTGGTGCTGGCGCTGGGCATCGGCATTGCAGCTGCCGCAGGCAAAGGCGGTTCAGGGCTGTCCGGGTTCGGCATTGTCACACTGGCCTCACTGTTTCCCGTCATCGGGGTCATGCTGCTGGGTCTGTACGTGTCCGCTATTTCCTCGCCGGCGGAGATCATCGCTGCAGCCCAGAGCGCAACCGGCGCCGGACAACTGGCAGCAGACTGGCACAGGGTCAGCCCCGGACTGGAGATCGTTTCGGGGGTGCGGGCCATCGTGCCTCTGGTGATATTCCTGCTGATAGTGCTCAAACTGCTGCTGCGCCAGAGTCTGCCGCGGCGCAACGAGATCTTCCTCGGTATCGGCCTGACCGTGGTGGGCATGTGCGTGTTCAACCTCGGGCTGACCTACGGCCTGTCGAAACTGGGAGGCAGTGCGGGCTCGCTGATCCCGGCGGCATTCATGCAGACTCCCGGCGTGGACGACTCCCCTCTTTACATGTACGAGGTGGGGCTGGTGCTGGCCCTGGTTTTCGCCTGGGTGCTCGGGTACGGCGCAACCGTCGCCGAACCCGCGCTGAATGCGCTCGGCGTCACCGCCGAGACCCTCACCAACGGGTTTATCCGCAAGCGCAGCCTGATACGCGCAGTATCGATAGGCGTCGCCTGCGGTATTGCCGTGGGCGTGGCCAAGCTGGTGTTCGACCTGCCACTGGTGTGGCTGGTAATACCGCCCTACCTGCTTGCTGCGGTGCTCACGGTCTTTTCGAGCGAAGAGTTCGTCAATGTGGCCTGGGATAGCGCCGGCGTTACCACGGGACCGATCACCGTGCCGCTCGTTCTGGCCATGGGCCTGGGGCTGGGCAATGCCACCAACGCGGTCGAGGGTTTTGGCATTCTTTGCATGGCCTCGGTCGGCCCTGTCATCAGCGTCATGCTCCTCGGGCAGTGGGCGCGCTTGCAGTTGTGGAGACAGGCAAAGGCCACCACGCAACAGCCGGCGAATCAATTATTGAGCAGCGGAGAAGCTGGATGAAAGCTGAAGGGATTACCTACCTGACTGACGTTGCACTGATCACCTGCATTGTCGCCGTCGGGCGCGCAGACGTTGTGATACGTGCTGCACAAGGCATGGGCGCGCCAGGCGCCATCGTCTACCACGCCAACGGCATTGGCCCCCGTGAGCGGCTTGGCCTGCTCAGCATCGCCATCGATGCAGAGAAAGAAGTGGTCAGCCTGCTGGTGGCTGCCGAGTACCAGGATGCGGTTCTCGAGGCCATCTACCACGCCGCCGACCTGGGTGTTCCCGGCGCCGGCATGATCTATGCGACACCGGTGGAAAAAGTGGCCACCTACATCCCCCGTGAAACGCTGGAACAAGGGAAAGCCTCGTGAGCATGGCGAACGCGGCAATACCGGGCGGGGCGGCAAAACTCATCACCTGCATATTGCCCGACGACGGCACGGAACGCAGGCTGTTGCTCCTGCTGCAAGAGGCGCATGGCATTACCCGCGCGGACAGCGTCAGCTGCCGTGGCGTGGCCGTATTGCAGGCCGCCAAGGCACGCGGCAACGAAGTGCCGGAGGCGGTGCTCTCCCGGGTGGTCAACGTGGTGGTGGATGAAGCCGAAGCCGAAGCGGTGTTCGACTTCATCTGTGTACATGCCGGACTGACTGAACCTGGCAGAGGCGTGATGTACATGGTTGCGCTGAACTTCGCCACGCCAATGACGATGCCTGCGGCCGCCTTCCCTGCCGTTTAAGATCAACGCAAGTCAACACGCCCTCGAAGCAGCTCCATCATGGAGCTGCCAAACCGGATTGAGCTGCGCGGTTCGACAAGCCGACAGAAGCGCTGCAGAGCAGAACGCCGACTGCGATCACCCAAGCGCCCGTTTCGAGCGACGCAAGCGTAGCCAAACCACCCCGAGCAACAGCAACGGCACCCCAAGGCTGAGCCACGACAAAAGGTCATAGACCTCATCGCCGATCAATGCCGATATCAGGCCAAACAGACTCAATAGCGCCACGAGCAGTGGCCAGCGGAAGATCATCCAGAGCCCGCGCCTCATGCCCTGCCCTCCGTCTCAAGGTCGCTGGTCTGAAGTTCGGCCAGGCGTTTTTCCAGCGGTACCTTGCGTCGTCCCAGCCAGAGGTACAGACCGCTACCCAGGACGACGATGGTGATGATGTCGAGCAGTGTCCAGATGATCTTCAACGGCAAGCCGCCATAGTCGCCGAAGTGCAACGGTTGCGAGACCAGCAAGGTTTTCACGTACAGAGGCATCTCGCGCATATCGGTCAGCTCACCGGTGCTGGCATCCACCAGGGCGGGCTTGAGCAAACGTGCTGTCAGTGGCGTAGTCCCACGCATGAACACCGCGTAATGATGCTGGCTGCTGAACTGGGTACCGGGAAATGCGATGAAACTCGGCTCCATGCCCGGCGCCGCGTTACGCGCAGTTTGCAGCGCGTTGTGCAACGAGCCGAGACCCTTGAGCGGCGGTGCGTCAACGTAGGGCGCGGTCATCTCCGCCAGTTGGCCACTCTGCCACATGCCAAGTATCGGCAGCGCCAGCGTATTGATGACACCGGTGGCGCCAACCACCAGGACCCAGGCCAGGGTGACGACCCCGAGCACATTGTGCAGGTCCAGCCATTTCAGTCGTGAACTGCGCCCGCTACGCACGGTGGCAAAGTCCAGCTTGCGCATGAACGGTGTGTACACCACCACGCCGGAAACCAGCGAGGCCACCAGCAGCAACCCCATCAAACCGAGGAACAGATAGCCAGGCAGACCGAGGAACAAATCGGTATGCAGGCGAAACATCAGAGTCATGAAGCCATCGTCCGGTGGCTCTGGCGCAAACAACTCGCCGGTGCGCGTATCGAACGGCTGAACGTGAGCTTCAAGCGGCGGTGGCACCAGGGTCGGTGCAGTGATCACCGCACCCAGGGGGTCTTGCGGATCGAAACTGACGAATCGCACGACCTCACCCGGCCGTGCCGCCAGTGCACCGGCGATAACCTTGTCGTAGTCGATCTGTGGTGAATCGGCGGTAAGCGGACGCAGTTCCGGGTGCGGCTCGAAATAGTGCTCGATCTCTTCATGAAAGATCAGCGGCAACCCCGTCAGACACAGCAACAACAGAAAGACAGTGGAGATCAGGCTGGTCCACTTGTGGACCAGGTACCATTTACGCAAGGCTCGGGCAGTCATATTCGGTTCTTTCCTGAAAATTCCACGATTGCCGAGAGTTGCAACGTACGGCCGGCGTGCGGGCACACAAGACAATTGGCATAGCGCCAGTCTGGCTGTTTACGCTGGCCGCATATTTGGGAATGCGTCGCATTATATCCGGGCGTTTTATCCACTACAAGCCATGGGCCATCATCGCCAGGCCAGACCACTACGAAAGTTTCCAATCCAGAGGTAGATTCCCAGCGCCGGGCCATACTGACGGGTTCAGTGGTAGTGGCCGCAAGTTTGTTGGTACCGCTATCCAGCTTTAGCGAATGGACGCAAGCCGCTGATACGCACTCTGCAACCCAACACACATCCGATCATCAGGAGATGCACGCCATGAACTTCATTACCACCAAAGACGGCACCCGGATTTTTTACAAGGATTGGGGCCCGAAAGATGCGACGCCCATTGTGTTTCACCACGGCTGGCCATTGAGCGCAGACGACTGGGACAACCAGATGATGTTTTTTCTGCTCAAAGGCTACCGCGTGATCGCCCACGACCGCCGGGGTCATGGGCGTTCGACCCAAACCTGGGTGGGCAACGAAATGGACACCTACACCGCCGACGTCATCGAGCTGACCGATGAACTCGACCTTAAAGGTGCGATCCATGTCGGCCATTCGACCGGTGGCGGAGAAGTGGCGCGTTACACTGCACGGGCCAAACCAGGTCGGGTTGCCAAAGCGGTCCTGATCAGCGCAGTACCGCCGATTATGGTGAAGTCAGAGAAGAACCCCGGCGGCTTACCGCTGGAAGTGTTCGACGGCTTCCGGGCGGCGCTGGTCGCCAGCCGCGCGCAGTTTTACGTGGACGTGCCGTCGGGGCCGTTCTACGGATTCAATCGACCGGGCGCCAAGGTTTCCCAAGGTGCAATCGACAACTGGTGGCGGCAAGGCATGATGGGCGGTGCAAAAGCTCACTACGATTGCATCAAGGCGTTTTCCGAGACCGACTTCACCGAAGATCTGAAGGCGATTGAGGTGCCGACACTGGTGATGCATGGCGATGACGACCAGATAGTGCCGTATGCCGACTCTGCGCCGCTTTCGGCCAAACTATTGAAGCACTCCACGCTCAAGACGTACGCGGGTTTTCCTCATGGAATGCCAACAACTCATGCGGATCAGATCAACGCTGATCTGTTGGCATTCATCCGCGGTTGAGCACTCACGGCACGACGGCGCGCTGAGCGCCGTCGGTGTCGGTGTCCAAGGAAATTCAGTAGCTGCCTTGCCTCGGGCCCTCCGCCGCCAGCTTCTGCGCTTCTTCAATCAGCAGAGGCGCGCCCACCGCCATGCTGTGGATGCCCAGCACCGAGGTCAGCTGCAACACTGCAAGCACTTCCTCTACGCTGACGCCAAGCTCCAGGGCCTTGCGGATGTGACGGCGTACGCCCGGAGCGTACAAATGAGTGCAAGAGGCGTCGACAGCGATCGAGATCAATTCGACAGTCTTGGGGTCCAGCACCTCTTTATGCATGGGGTGCACGGCCATGGAGAGGAATTTCTCGATCCACTCGGCATCCAGTTCGGCCATGGTGCTCCAGGCTGGATTCCAGTTGCCGGCTTCGCGCATGGCATCGCAGGTTGGCGTGGTCGGCTTGGGCTGATTCAGCGGCATGGACAGTTCCTTTATTATTGTTCGTCGTTGAACCCACTGTAAGGTCACTTTGCTGATTCTGGTTGACCGATCGGGACATGAACTTGACATTTCGGGACATCGGCCTGCTAAGCTGGTCACTGTTTCGCAATGGAAATCACCTATGAGCGGTCTTGTTCGCAGTGCCAGCCTGACCAACTACGTGGAAGTGGCGCGCTCGTTTGATGTTGACCATCTGCAGCAGTTGCGCCTCGCCGGCCTCCATCCACGATGCCTGCTCGAACCGGATTTGAAGATCCCTACCGACGCCGTAGCGCAACTGCTGGAAAGTTCTGCGCGCGAGGCCGGTGTCGACGATTTTGGTTTGCGCATGGCGCAAACTCGCAAGCTCTCCAATCTGGGCCCGCTGGCACTGCTATGGCGCGACGAGCCAACCATCCGCTCGGCCTTGCACGCGTTTCGCGACTTCCTCTACCTGCACAATCAGGGGCTGGTAATGAATATCGAGGAAAGCGGCGGCGTCGTGGTCTTGCGCATGGAGCAAGTCACAGTGGGCAACGTGTCGGTCCGTCAGACCACGGAGTTATCCATTGCGGTGACCCACCGCCTGCTGAAAACCTTGCTGGGTAATCACTGGCATCCATCCATGGTTTGCTTCCGTCACGCTGCGCCGCTCGACGACAGCCGACACCGGCGAGTGTTCGCCACTTCGGTCCAGTTCAACAGCCTGATGGATGGCATCGTTTGTCGCAGTACTGACTTCGACACGGCACTGCCAAGCGCCGATCCGGACATGGCGCGTTATGTTCATCAGTATCTGGACAGCATCCGCGAAGAATCCAGGACCGCGTTACTTGAACAGGTGCGCCAGATGATCTGGATGCTCTTGCCCACGGGCCGTTGCTCGGTAGAGCAGGTTGCGGCCAACCTGGGCTTTGACAGGCGTACGCTGCATCGCAAGCTGGCACTGGAAGGTGAAACATTTTCTACCCTGTTGGACCAGGTACGTGCCGAGTTGGCAATGCGCCACCTGGCACATTCCAACCACCCTTTGGGCGAGATTGCCGGTGTCCTGGGGTTTTCAGAACTCAGTGCCTTCTCTCGCTGGTTCAGTCGGCACTTCGATTGCAGTCCCTCCAACTGGAGAGCGCGTCAGGCCAGTTGCAGACCTGGATCGCGCCCCAGGCAAGGCCCGCCTGGTTTCCCGTAGATCCGCACAGGGATGGACCGCTTATCGGCCGGGAGTCACCCTGCACCGATCTGGACTGCTGCCATGTGGACCTGTTCATCGCAATTATTTTCGAGATTGCCGAGGCCGTAGCTCATGGCCGCGCAAATCGCCAGTGCGCTCGCCCTGGCTGCCTGCGCGAAGATCGAGCAGATAACACTGACACAGATGCAGAACAATCATGACAGTAGCGTAGGCGCAGTACTCGGCGGCCTTGGCGGAGTCGGAGTCGGAGTCGGCAGCCTGATCGGTCGCGGCACCGGGCGCCCTCATCATTTACGACTCGCGCAGGGTTCAACGGTGTAATGAGCCCCCATTAGCCTCCTGGCTAATTTCGACCCTCGGACGATACACAAACATCACGTCAATACCGACCTCGACGGCATCGCTGGCTCGCCGATCAACCTGCGCCGCGAGCAAATTGGAACCGTGTCTATCGGCTTGAACAAAATCCGTCCAGCGAAGACGCCATGAACGCCTCGGCCGCAGGTGTTGGAGACGTGGACCACAGCACATAGACACAGCGCCCAGGTGCATCGCTCACAGGGATCGCTACCATTTCGCGTAACCCTTGCGCGATGGTGGCTGGTACCAAGCCAATGGCCAGACCACGGCGGACGAATTTTTTCACCAGGTCCATGCTATCGACCTCGAACTGCACACGGTGATGGAGGCGCTGCGCCATGAACGCTTCGTCTGTCTGGCGCCGTGCACTGGTGCCGGAAGGAAAATCCACCAGAGGTTCCTCCACCAGGTCGGTCAGCGACACTAAAGTGCTCTTCGCCAAGGGGTGACTCTGCGGCACCACGACGACCAATTCCTCTTCAGCCAGCAAGCGCCATTGCACTCCTTCCAGGCGTTCTCCCGGCCAAAACCCGACAAAGGCGATATCCAGGCGGCGTTGCCGCACATCGTCAAGAAGCGTTTCGCTCTGGGCCACCCTCAAGCGGATGTCCACCTGATCGAATCGCTGATGGAACTGCCCTAAGCATTCGACCAGATCGAGGGAGGTCAGTGACGAAATTGTTCCTATCGATAAGGCGCCACGCACCTCTCCACACGCTGCTGCCACGTCATGGGCCACTCGCTGTGCGGCATCGAGGGCAATTCGTGCACTGCGCACAAACGCTTCGCCGGCGGGCGTAAGGCTGACGCGCCGCGACGTTCGCTCAAACAGCTTCGCTCCCAGTTGCCCCTCCAGGCGTGCCACCTGATGGCTCAGGGCCGACTGCACGGTGTGGCAGCGTTCGGCGGCCAGGGTAAAGCTGCCTTCCTCGGCCACGGCCAGCGCATATTCCATTTGCTTAAGGTTCATGAGTATCTTGTTTTACGATCAATCGGATCTCAACAATACATTGGTGTCATACATACGCGCTATTGATACTGGCCGCCTCACTATTCCAAGGAGGTTTGTATGTCGCAGACTCGCCCGCTACTCAGTCGCGGATTGACGTTCCTGATGGCGACCGCTACCGGTCTGGCCGTGGCCAGCAATTACTACGCCCAACCTTTGCTGCACACTATTGCCGCAGAGTTTGGCCTGGAAACCCGCGATGCCGGACTCATCGTCATCGCCGCTCAACTGAGCTATGGCGCAGGCTTGTTTTTCCTGGTGCCGCTGGGCGATCTACTGGAGCAACGGCGCCTGGTTGTACTCATGACAATCCTCAGCGCCCTGGGCCTGCTGCTCAGTTGGGCGGCACCGAGTGTTGGCTGGCTGATTCTGGGCACCACCCTGACAGGGCTGTTTTCAGTGGCGGCACAGGTTCTGGTGCCCATGGCTGCCAGCATGGCCGAGCCCGAACGTCGTGGGCGCGTAGTCGGGACCATGATGAGCGGTCTATTGCTCGGCATTTTGCTGGCGCGCACGGTAGCGGGCGGTCTCTCGACCTTGGGTGGGTGGCGGAGCATCTACCTGGTGGCGAGTGCCTTGATGCTGATATGCGCAATCACCCTATGGAAGGCATTGCCACCGCGTCGCCAAACGGTCCAGATGAGCTACCTGCAATTGCTTGGGTCGGTACTGCAATTATTCATCGATGAACCGGTGCTGCGCTTGCGAGCCGGATTGGGGATGCTCAGCTTTTGTCTGTTTGCGTTGTTCTGGACACCCTTGACGTTTCTTTTGGCGAATGCACCCTATGAGTATTCCGATGCCACGATTGGCCTGTTCGGGTTGGTGGGAGCAGCCGGAGCATTGGGGGCCTCGCTAGGGGGACGCCTGGCGGATCAAGGTAAAGGACTACTCACCACATTCGTTGGTTTGGTGGTGTTGCTGTTGGCTTGGGTGCCTTTGTTGTGGGCCAAAGAATCGTTGATTGCGTTGTTGGTTGGCGTAGTGGTTTTGGATCTGGCGGTGCAATTGGTGCATGTCAGTAATCAGAACGCTGTCTATGCACTGCAACCACAAGCCCGCAATCGCCTGAATGCAGGCTACATCACTTGCTATTTTCTCGGCGGGGCAATGGGTTCGATGCTCGGCGCTCAGCTCTACCAGGCACAGGGTTGGAACGGGGTCGTCATCGCCGGGATTGCCATCAGCCTGTTGGCGTTAGCGGTGGGAAGTATCGGCCTGATGCGCCAGCGCAGGGTGCACCTGCCAACAGCTGCAGACTCAGGTATATAGGGAGACCGCGCGTGAGATAAAGGGGTGACGGGTGACAGCTTTTACACCCGTTGCAGAAGTCGGCGCCGGTTTTCCTATGCCCCTAATGTGAAGAGCCCAGGTCTTGTGCCACATCCAGTTCAAGGCGCCACACAAGAGCCTTGCCATCCACACTGGATTCGGTCTGCACCTTGCCTTGCAGTTCCAACACCAGGCGCTGGATGCTGGCATACGCCAACAGGGCCGATGGGGCGTCCTCGGCCGGTTCATGCCAAGGCGACAATTCAAGACTCAGGCGTAGAAAGCCACGGGGCAAAATGTGCGTCGTCAGAATCATGGAGATTTCGGGGGGCGGTGTTCCCTGCAGCAGATAGGCAAACAGGTTTTCCAGCAATTGACGGTAATGTCGGACATCGATCCAGGCGCTTTTCAAGCCCCGCAGGCCCGGCCCCAGATTCAACTGACAACCCTTTGATTCAAGCTGCGGGTGAATGGGCCCAAGCAGCTCTTCAGTCAGTGCTCCCAGGTTGCGGGCCTCATGCTGTGTCTCCTGATGGTGGGCATCGAGCATTATCCAGTCGTCGAGCCTGGTCAGGGACTGGCGCATACTGTCGACGTGCCGGCTCAGCGTGTCCAAAATGCGTTCAGAGTGGTCGAGCTCTGGCAACAGAATTTCCCTTAGGCTTTTATTCATCGCCTCAGTTTGCGCCTTGAACTCCTGGCTTACCGCCATCAGCGTGGAACTTTTCAGGTGACTTTCGTAACGAGCCTCGGCACCTTCGTGACGCAATTTGGTGAGCAGCCTGTCGCGTTCCGTCAGGTCGCGCATGCCACCGAACATGGCGACAAGTTCACCGGCCTCGTTACGGAATGGCGTACACCAGATATACATAACGTTCGATACCCCGTCATTCTCGAACACGACTTCGGCCATGAACGACTCCTGGCGGATGACGGCTTCGCGCATGCGCATGTGTGAATTCTGGCGCATCTGCGCCGGCAGCCATTTTGCCTGCGCAAGCGTGGTGCCTCGAATGTTCTCGAAGCTTTCACCTGTGTACGCAAGGTAACGGCGATTACTCATCAGTAGCCGTCCTTCCAGATCGCGCACGAACATTGGGTATGGCGCCGAATCGAGCAACGCACGCAACAAGTCGTATTCACGCAGCAGTTGCGGATCCAGGTAGGGCTCGTGCCCAACGCCGGGGTCTTCACCGGCGACCAGGCCAAACGTACGGGCCACTTCCAGCAACTGGAAATCATTGCTGACCTTGAGCTTCTGATGCAGGCGCGCTTTGTAGGTACTCACTGTTTTGTAGCTGAGGCTCAATTGCTCGGCGATGTCTTTATTGTTGAGCCCTTGACTGAGCATCTGCAAAACCGTGAGTTCGCGTCCTGACAATTGCTCCAGTTCGCTCTCACCCTCCCCGCGCACGCTTTGGGCGTCCTGACGGGAAACTTCACGCGGAAAATAACGGCGCCCATGGCTGAGCGCCACAAGGGCACTTTCCAGCTCTGTCACGGCGTCGGCTTTGCTGACATAGGCATCCGCCCCGGCTTGTAGCGAGCGCGTGGCATAGAGACTGGCCTCCTGGACGCTATAGACCAGCAACTTGATGTCTTCGTGGCTGGCCCTCAGTCGGCGCAGCAGGTCCAGACCGCCCAGACCCGGGACCAACAACTCGATGATCACCATTTCCGGGTGCAACTGGCGGCATTGCATCAGCGCATCCTGGCCATTGTCGACTTCGCCCAGCACGGTGTGGCCTGCACGCTCAAGCAACGCCCGCAGACCATTGCGAACGATGGGGAGCGGGTCCACGAGCAGCACGGTGCCCATGCTTTTTTCCCTATGAGTCGATTCCTGTGCCCAAGCATAGACCAGGGCAACAATAGAGAGTCACTCCTACAACCACGTTAAAACGTCTCCGACATCCCCGGCCATCCCCGACGAGCAGACTGCTGGCATCTACTTTCCAGCGCCCGCGAGGCTGCCATGACTACTCACAACGACAAACCAGCCACTCACCCTACCTTTCAACATACCCCCCTGGGGCGTGCCATCAGCCTGCTTTTGGCCGGTGTATTCACCTTCTGCGTGACAGAAGCCGAAGCCGAGGAGAATTCAGTTGTGCCATGCGCCGACGACTTTTTCCCACCCTCCTCAGCCGCTGCCATCGCCGCCCCTTCGTACCTTTTGATCGCCATGCGCGCCAGTGAGCAGGCCCCGCTGGTTTTCACCCGGCAGTTACTGGGCACACCCGCCCCGCTGGTCGTTACCAGCGCCGATGGTATTGGCATTGCCGACGCTGGCAGCCATGACGACGCCACCGTCAACCTGAGTGCAACCCGCACCATTGGCGTGTTGGCGCAAGCGGCGAGCAGCGTCGGTTTCGAGCGCGGCACCGTCAACAGCATCGCCCTGACCGCCGCCAATGCCAATGAGCAAACAGCCCTGCAGGCACACGACGGCGGCCAGTTGAGCGGCACGGGAGTGACCGTCAATCTGGCTCCGAAGACTGCAAAAGGGGCCATCATCACTGCGAACAACTTGACCGGTGTCAGTGCGCAGGCGGGTGGTCAGGTATCGTTGCGCGACAGCGAAATCACCCTCGGCGGAGGCGTCAACGGTCTGAACAATCAAGGGCTGGTCGCCACGGGCACCGGCAGCCACATCGACTTCCTCGGCGGTTCGGTCAACACCCAATCGAAGGGCTCGATCGCAGCGCTCGCCCAAGACGGCGGCAAAATCACCCTAGGCCAAGGCAGCACCCTCACAACCAGTGGTGCCAACAGCCCAACCACCGGCAGCCATGGCCTGAAGGCGCAAGGCGCGGGTAGCCAGATCAGCGCCCGCCAGGTCAGCGTCACTATCAGTGGTGCCCGGGCCAATGCTGTGCGTGCCGAGAGCGGTGCGCGTATTGACCTCGACGCTGCCACGCTCGATACCGGTAGCGCAGTGTATGGCCATGGCCTGCTGGCGACGGGTGAGAACAGTCAGATTTCCCTCGACAACGGATCCGTCACGACCGCCGGTAAAGGCGCTGTCGGTGCCTGGGCGCAGGACGGCGCCCGAATCCAGCTGGGGCAAGGCACGCAAATCAGCACCAGTGGCGCGTCCGTCAACAATGCTTCGGCGCCGCAGGATGAGAAAACCCTCAGTATCAGCCACGGGTTGCTGGCCAGCGGCAGTGATAGCCGGATCGATGCCACCGACGTTACGGTGCGCAGCAATGCCGTCTCTGCCAGCGGTGCCCGCGCCGAAGCGGGTGCAAACATCCAGCTTGAACGCAGCGAACTTATCAGTACCGGTGCCGCCACCAGCACCTCCAGCACCGCTGTGCTGCACGCCCAGAGCGGTGCCAGCATCTTGGCCGATGGCGTCCACGCCAGCGCAACCGGCAACTACATCGGCGGTGCACGCGCCGATGGCAATGGCAGCAAGGTCACGTTGAACCAAGGCAGCGTGGCGCTCAAAGGCGCTGGCAGCGCCGCTGATTTCTCCTCCGCTGCCCGCGCCATGAATGGCGGCGCCGTGAGCATCGAAGGCACCGGGTTGTCGACTCAGGGAACCTTCAGTCACGGCGTCAGCGTCGAAGGCAACGACTCCCGGGCCACCGTTACCGGTAGCCGCATCGCCGTCGGTGGTGCCCGCGCCCATGGCGTTTATGTCAACGAGGGTGCCAGCGCCGAAGTGAGCAGCAGCGACATCCGTCTCGATCCTGCGGCAACCGCAGTCGGCCCCTGGGGGCTCGGCGCATTGGTTGAAGGCCAAGGCTCGCGCCTGCTGCTGAACGACAGCGAAGTGCGTACCACACAAAAAACCAGCTATGGCGTACGCGCCCTCGACGGTGCCGACCTGGAACTCAACAATGGCCTGATCGACACACAAGGCAACTATTCGGCCGGGCTTAGCGCAGGCAGCTCGACGGTGGTTGCCCGCAACCTGAGCGTCCGTACCTCGGGCGATGACAATGCCATGGGTGTCGTGGCGGACGCCGGCTCGACCATCAACCTGTACGGTGGATCGGTGACCACCAGTGGCAACGGCTCACCGGTGCAATCGAACCTGACCTTCCCCCATGCCTTGACCTCACGTAACGAGGGGGCCCAGCTCAATGCCTATGGCACCAGCGTGCAGACGCTTGGCAATCAGGCCTATGGCGCTGCGGTGGATGATGGCGGCAGCATGCTGCTGGAGGGGCTGACGGTAAAAACCGCCGGACAATACTCGACTGGCCTTTACGCCGGCATCGGTACACTCAAACCCGGCCAGGTGAGCCTGAGCGCCCGCAATGTCAGCGTCGAAACCCTGGGTCAGCAAGCCGCCGGCGCACTGGTCAGCCGTCAGTACCAGTCCCCGACGGCCACCCTCGAATTGATCGACTCCACACTCACCACCCGTGGTCAGTTGTCCCATGGCCTGCAAGCCGAATCCGGGGCACAGCTTCGCGCCAGCAACAGCGCCGTCAGCACCCATGGCGAAAGCGCTCTGGGCGTGCTGGCCAACAACCAGGCCGGCGTGCAACTCGACCAGGTCGGGGTTAACACCCACGGTGACCTGGCCCATGCTCTGGTGGCCAAAAACGCTGCCGTGCTGGACGTCACCCACAGCACCATCAATGCCGGTGGCGGCCAGGCTGCGGCGCTCTACAGCCAAGGCACAGACACACTTCCAGGCCAGGCAAACGTGGACAACAGCGTGCTGCACAACCGGGAGGGCGCAACCGTAGCCGTCGCTGGCGTGGCCGATCTCAAGCTGCGCGACAGCGTCGTGGGTGGCAGCGGTCAGTGGTTGAATGTCGACAGCGCACTGGACAGCGATGGCAGTCAGGTACCGGACATGGGCACAGGCCTGTGGCAAGGTGTCGGCCGCTCGCTGGCCAGCGCAGGCAACGCCAATATCGATGTGGCAGGCTCAATACTCAACGGCTCGGCCCGTACGGCCGGCGATAGCCATTCCACTGTCAATTTGCGCGATAGCAGCCTGTGGAACCTGACCGGAGATTCGAATCTGGGCACCCTGCGCAATGAATCCAGTCTGATCGACTTCAGCGCACCAGTGGGCGGCAAATTCAAGAATCTGACGGTCAACGCCTATCATGGCGCCAACGGCACCTTCGCGCTCAACACCTACCTTTACACCGACGACTCCCCTTCCGACAAGCTGGTAGTGGACGGCGGCAAGGCCGATGGCAACAGCAATCTACTCATCAAGAATGCCGGGGGCCCCGGTGCCGTGACCCAGGGTAATGGCATCCTCGTGGTCGATGCAGTCAACGGTGCAACCACCACAACCGACGCGTTCCGCCTGCTCAACAAGGTCAAGGCCGGCCCTTACGAATACAACCTGCACCGTGCCAGCCTTGATGGCAGCAACACCCAAGCCTGGTATTTGCGTTCGACCCGGGACGTTGGCCCGGTTGATCCTGTTGATCCTGTTGATCCTGTTGATCCTGTTGATCCTGTTGATCCTGTTGATCCTGTTGATCCTGTTGATCCTGTTGATCCGGTAGTGCCAGTGGAACCGGTCAAGCCTGTTGACCCAGTCGTACCTGTGACGCCGGTCAAGCCTGTTGAACCAGTCGTGCCTGTGACGCCGGTCAAGCCTGTTGATCCAGTGGTGCCTGTGACGCCGGTCAAGCCTGTTGATCCAGTGGTGCCAGTGGTACCGGTCAAGCCTGTTGATCCAGTCGTGCCGGTGGTGCCGGTTAAACCTGTTGAACCAGTGTCGCCAGTAGTGCCGGTCAAGCCTGTTGACCCAGTCGTGCCTGTGACGCCGGTCAAGCCTGTTGAACCCGTCGTGCCAGTGGTGCCATTTGACCCGCAGACTTCAGAAACCCCGAGTACTCCGTCCAATCCGGAGGTACCGGTGGTGCAACCGCAGCAACCGCTCGCGCCAATGCGCCCGCAAGTACCCAACTACCGTGCGGAAACCTCGCTGTACCGCGCGCTGCCCGGGATGCTCCTGAACTACAGCCGTGCCATGGTTGATACCCTGCATGAGCGCGTCGGCGAAGAACGCCGGATGAGCACCGATGCGCTGCCCGTGGAAGCAGTCGACAGCTACGGCCCAAGCCTGGGCTGGGGGCGGTTGATCCACCGCAAGGGCAACGACGAACTGGGCGATAACGCACGCTCCGACTACCGGATTCAGGCGTTCCAGGTCGGTGCCGATCTGTACCGTAACGAAGACGTCGATGGCAGTACTGACCAGGCAGGCCTGTCGCTGAACATCGGCCGCATCAGCGCCAGCATTGAACACAGCGACGGTACCAACGCTGGCGACGATCTGCTGCGCGCCTACGGTGTCGGTGGCTATTGGACACACTTCGGCCCTGAAGGCTGGTACCTGGACGGCGTACTTCAGTTCAACCGCTTCGACATCAAGGCAACCCCCATTGACATGGATGCGTTCAAGACCCGCGGCCACGGGGTCACCGCTTCCCTGGAAGGTGGCTACCCGTTCCATGCCAACAAAGACAAAAACCTGCACATCGAGCCACAAGCCCAGGTGATCGTCAGCAAGGTCCGGATCGACGACAACCATGACGAGGCCGCCAAGGTGCGCTTCGAAGATGTGGACTCCCTGACCGGCCGCCTTGGTGTACGTATCGACAAAGACTGGTTCCGCGAGGACGCCAAAGGCAAGCTACATCGCACCAACGGATGGGTTCGCCCAAGCGTCTGGCACGAGTTCAAAGGCAAGACAAAGACCGAGTTTTCTTCCACCGACGGCTATGTTCCCTTCGCCACCGACATGAGCGGGACATGGGGTGAGCTTAATCTGGGCGTCGACTACCAGGTTGATGAACGCACCACCGTCACCGGTTCGGTTGGCTATCAGAAAGCATTTGGCGAGGACAGCCGAAGCTATGAAGGCATACTCGGGATCAAGGTGAAGTTCTGAATAAAAACGCCCGGTTCGATCGGGCGTTTTCCAATCATCAGCAAGCGCGACAAGGGGCGTTAAACTTCAGTTCGGAACTGGTCCGGGACGTTTTCCCCTTGTCATAGGCAGAAGTCGGTCGATTTCTGCCTTTTCCTTTGAGGAGAATCTGGCACGCGACGCTGGATTTGCGCCGGTTATCCCGCTGGCGCGAGCCAATGCAGGTTTGCCGGGCTGCCCGCTTGGCGGCGTTTGGACCGAGGCCAAACTCAAGCGTAATTCAAGCTCATCTGCGCGCTTACCCCGGCCAGCTTTCGCGTCAGGAAGTGCTTTGAGTTCAATAGTGAAGGCAGATCTTGCCAAAGTGACTGGCGCTAAGCTGGTGGGCAAAGGCCTCGGCAATCTGCTCCAGTGGATAGCGGCTGTCGATGACGGGGCGCCAGCTGAAGTTTTCCAGTGCTCGCACCATATCCTGCTGCTGCTCGCGACTGCCGACGATCAAGCCACGCAGAGTTTGTTGCTTGCGCATCAACTCCAGAGTTGGAACGCTGCCGCAAATACCGGTGAGTACGCCTATCAGCGCGATGTGGCCGCCGGGTGCGCAGGCGCGTATGGATTGGGGCAATGTGCCTGGACCACCCACTTCGACCACTATGTCGGCACCACGCCCCTCTGTGGCGTCCAGCACGGAGTCTCCCCACTCTGGTTGGCTTTTGTAATTGATGACTTGGTCGGCCCCCAGCGCCAGTAGGCGCTCCCTCTTGGTTTCGGACGAGGTCGTGGCAATTACCCGGGCGCCCATGGATTTGGCCATCTGCAACGCCAGGATGGAAACGCCACCGGTTCCCAGCACCAGCACCGTATCGCCCGCCTGAATGCGCCCGTCGACCACCAGCGCACGCCAGGCGGTCAGGCCTGCCGTGGTCAGAGTGGCGGCTTCTTCGTGGGTGTAGCCCTTGGGCGCAAGGGTGAACGCATCAGTAGCCATGTTGACTACTTCGCGGGCAAAGCCGTCGACGCCATCGCCAGGCACCGTCTGAAAGGTGGTGGGCACGACCCGCCCCGATTTCCAGGAGGGGAAGAAGCACGACAGCACGTGGTCGCCAACGGCGAACTCGGTCACTCCTTCGCCAACAGCGGTGACGACTCCGGCACCATCGGACATGGGGATGCGTCCATTCTCTGCGCGGGCATGGCCGGTGACGACGCCGAGGTCGTGATAATTGAGCGAGCTGGCATGAATCCGCACCTGAATCTCACCCTCTTGGGGCGCACCCGGGGCAGGCATGTCGACCAGGCGCATATTATCCAGACCAGCGGGGTGTTGCAGTTGAATGACTTTCATGATGGTCCTAGAGTTAGTCTTGCGCTAAAGCACGCATGCTGTTCATACCGATGACGAAGTGCAACTTCAGGTCGTTCTTTGCGCACAGTACGTGTTGATGCCTCTTTATAACAATACCGCCGACCTAGCGCCCATCCCTTCATATCCCATTTCCTGATGCTACGCATTTGATCCGGGGGCAATCGGTACACGACGACGCCTTCCTGCACGAAGCCTGCGTTCAGCTTGAAGCGCACTTTGCAATAGGCCACGCCACTGCTGGTCGAAACCGGCGGCGCGTTGGCCATCAGAGGTCTGGATATTGGTGAACTTCATGGCTGGATCTTCATTTGCAAAATGGGCAGGCGTTAACCTACAGCGACGGCCCCTTCGAGCCCGCTGCGGGGTCAGTGTTAACGATGAACGCGTGATTACTTGGGCGCGTACTGCATCTCGTCGCCACCGAATGACCAGTCTTCACGGTTGACATCTCCGAGCCGGCCGCCCGAAGGGTTTGCCGGGCGCTTTATCACGACCCTTGCTGGGCGGCATCGTTCAAGGCCAACTGGATCGCTTGCCCGGCCAAGCCCTTGAGCGTCTTGTCCAGGTGTTTGCCGAACGGCACCATGCCCACACCGGCAACGTATGCATTCATCTTCATGTCGAGGTTCTCAGATCCGTGAAATCAGGGTGCCGCCCTTGATGGCGAGCATTTCGTTGCAAGCGTCCTCGATCATCGAGGCGCGGGCATCGCGCAGCAGCTTTTCCACCGGGTACTCGCGAGTGACGCCGTTGCCGCCGAACAGCTGGATCGCTTGCGAGGTCACGTCGAAGGCGGTCTGCGTCGCGGTGATCTTGACGGCGATGGAACCTTGCAGCGCCGGGCGTGGCGCCAACTGGTTGAACAGCACGATGATCTGCTGCGCCTCTACCGGTTGATCGTACTTTTTCTTCTCGGCGTAATTACCACCCACCGCCCCGGCGAGAGCGCCGGCGACCATGGCGACATCACGCCCGGTACCACGGCCAATCAGGCTGCCGATCCCCAGGCCACCCAGGCCACCGAGGACTGCGCCGACGCCACTGTCGTGATTGGTCTGCATTTGTGTCAGTGAAATCTGCTCGATTTTTCCTGAGCGAATTTCAATTTCACCAGCGCCGCCGTCGGTTGAACTGACGGCCGAGCAGGCACTGATCAGTACAGCCGCCAGCTAAGTTGGGGAATCGAAGCGATGAATAAAGTCGCATGTCAGCAATCCTCTGCTGGAGGGTGTCGAGCGGCCGTCGTGGCGGCTACGCCAAGGTTCAACTGCGAATGAACGCCCAAAGATCGACATTCAATTTATCGATTGCGGCCTTGAAGTCCTGGGCAGTAATTTTCTGGCTTTCATTTTCCAGGCGGACGCCAAAGGCTTTGCGTACCACCCTGGCGACGGTTTGGTTGGTTTTCGCATTCGCTGAACTCGGCTTCGATGGGCATTAGAATCGCCAGGTCATATTCCCGGTCAGCGCTTGAATCCATGCATTGTCAAACTCACCGGAAGTTCGATTGCCAGACACGGATTTGGTCTGGTCCACCGACATGTCACCGATCCAGATCATGGCCCAACTGACGTTGACGTCCGTGTCTTTGTCCAGAGCATAGGTGGCGCCTGTCGCAATGCGCCAGGATTCGTCCATGGGCACGGTGAACGTTCGATTGCCGTCCGACACGGCGCTGCTGTCGTAAGCCACGCCGACGTTCCACAGCAGTTGCGGCGTGGCCTGGTATTGCGCGCCAAGGGAGAGGTGCCAGGTGTCCTTGAAGTCGGCATCGACAGTGGTCGAACGGGCGTTGCCCGCTGTGGTGTCGACCTGGGCGGCAATCTCGCCGAACTCTGACCAGTCCTGCCAGTTGACCGAAGCCAGCAAAGCCCATTGCCTGTCCATTTGTTGGAACAGGCTAAGGGTGACGGTTTGCGGTACCGTCATGTCCAGTTTGGTCTTGTCGCCATCCAGGCGATCCAGCGCCGGGCCATTGCCGTTGATGTCCAGGCCGTCCTCGAAATCCAGATCGACTTTGCTGGTATACGTCAGGCCGATACGGGTTGCGGATTGCGGGGCATAGATCACGCCCACGTTCGCACCGAAGCCCCAATCCTGGTCTTTGTACTTAAATTGTCCGTCACTGCGATCGGTGAAACCGAACGGCGCCCGGTCGATGGCGGTCTGTGCTTGCAGCATGCCGTACATGGCCTTGACGCCCACGCCGACCGACCATTGCTCGTTGAAGCGATACGCAACGCTCGGTACCAAAGACACTCCACCCAGACTGGCGTTCTGGGAGAAGTAGCGGCCAGACCATTCGTTGTCGTAATTGACCGCCAGGCCGAAGTCGGCGTACTGGCCGAAGCCGACGCTCCAGTGCTCGTCCAGTTCATGACTGACGAAAAAACCGGCACCGGGAATTGGGTCCAGGACGTTGCCACTGCTGCTGCCCGCGACGTTGGTATCCTCGTTACGATCGAATTTCAGGTGGCCGTACAACACCTGCAAGCCCGCGGTTATTTGCGTGCCCGGCAGGTAGCTCATGCCCGCCGGATTGGAGGCAATCGTCGAGGCGCCCTGCGCCCGGGCAGCGGCACCGGCGTTGGCCAGGCCGGCATTATCGGTGCCGATTTCGTAGAGCATGATGCCGCCCGCCTGCACCTGATGGCAGAACAGAATAAGCACAGCTGGAATCGCAGATTTTCTTAGCTGCATGGACTTATCTCGACAAGAAAGCTTCCTCGAACACCCAAATTAGTTCAGTTCATGAAAGTCTGGACTACGCTGGACGGAGCCGGTGACAGACCACTAAGTGGTAGTTCATGTTTGGGAAATCGCAAAGGTGTGCGAATGAATAAAGCGCTTCAATTCATGCCCGTCATGGCATTGGCAACTATTTGGCCCCACCTCGGGTTCTCCGCCGACAGCCAGGCGGAATTGGCCAAGCAATCGCTAAACCCGGTGGCGGCACTCTACAGCGTGCCCATTCAATACAACTGGAACCAGAAGCTCGGGCCCAGCGGCGAGGGTTATCAAAGCGTCACCAATATCCAGCCTGTGTTGCCTTTTAGCATCAACGAGAAATGGAACCTGATTTCCCGAACAATCCTGCCGGTCATTGACCAACATGGCCTGGTACCCGGCGGGCAAGCCGACAAATCCGGTATCGGTGATATCACTCAGAGCTTCTTCTTTTCACCCAAGGAACCCACCGCCAGCGGCTGGATCCTGGGGGCCGGCCCGGTGATTTTGGTGCCGACCGGCAGTGATGACCTGCTGAGCGCTGAACAATGGGGTGCCGGGCCTACGGTGGTGGCGCTTAAACAAAGCCATGGGTGGACTCGCGGTATTCTGGCCAACCACATCTGGTCGGTGGAAAGCAGCCCACCCGACGAGAAGGACAAGATCAACCAAGAGCGAGCAAGCGCAACTGCAGCAGTTGTTGCCGGGAGCGGTCAGCGCGACGCAACTGGCCACGCAGCTGCGCACGACCATCAGCCTGACCAGCAAGGAACGCAATGTGTTGAAACTGGTGGCCGAGGGCAAGTCAAACAAGGAAATGGCAAAACTGCTCGGCATAACCCCCGAGACCATCAAGAGCCATATGAAAAACATTTTCGCCAAGCTCAACGTCGACAGCCGCGCGCAGGCCGCCGTGGCGGCCAAGGCGAGCGGCTTTATCTAGTACCCCGTGTCGGCTGTACTCAGCAGTAGCGCAAGGAGCTTAGCTCGGCCCGCTGTTTCATTTGGGTCCAGCCTATTTAGCTGGAAGCTGATTTTTGAGGGCGACACGAAAAACGGTGGGAGTAACCACTATTTTCCGGTCCCTCGGTTATTCCCGAGGTTAGGAACATCGTCGGAACACGCATTTTTCAACAAACGAAGGTGCCCATGACTGTCGTATCGATGTAGGGCGGTCATACACCGTGCAGCAACTGGCCGTCGGTCACGGCGTCACCTCTCCTTCTGGCCAAATGGCATTTACGAAGCTTTGGGCTTCTGCATAGGTACACGGCTCGCCGACCATCGAGAAAAATCGGAAACCTGGAAGTGTGACCTGCCAATGAGCCTTACAAGCTTGTAAGACTTGTCCTTCGGCATGGCTGCTTTGAGAGCGGAATCGCTCAGGGGCGTGACTTTCAGGGCCATGGAACACCATTTTGGGGGCATGCGAGATGGCCGAACGGCCATGCCCCCAAATCTGCCCCCAAAACTTTGGGCACGCTAGGGCAATTTCGAAAACCATAGAAAACAAAAAGCCCGCTCTAGGCGGGCCTTTTGTTGGCTTTCGGGGGATTTTGATATCACCTGAAAATGATCGTTGGTGCCCGAAGCCGGAATCGAACCGGCACGCCCTTACGAGCGGGGGATTTTAAGTCCCATGCGTCTACCAGTTTCGCCATTCGGGCGGTAGCGCGGTGAAGTCGTCTGAATTCAGTCGATTAGCAACTGGTAGTCCTGACGCTTGTGCAGCAGAGGTGGGAATATATACATACCACCCCGGTGAAGCAAGTTCGCAAAGATCCTTTTCAAGACTAATTCTTGCAAGGCATTGCAAATAAAAAGCTCCGTAAATCATGGATCTACGGAGCTTGTTTATTAGTGGAGGCCGAGGCCGGAACGATCCGACACAGGTTGCTATGCAGCCCACCAACAAAGTCAAGCAGATCAGTAGGTTAGCATACCGTACATTGCGCAAGCTACTGATTTTAAAAGGCCTGCTGCCCACGTGGTCGCGTTCGACAGGTTGAATCCTCAGCCACTGCCACCCTCTAGTGGCGCGGAGAGTATCAAGGGGATTCACTAAGTACCAACATGCAAGATGCTGGATTTAGCGCTCTCCCCCGCGAGTCAAAGCATGAAGTCCGCCGTCGTCAGACTGCTGGTGCCGACGATCTGGATGGCGAACTCGGCGGCGCTGTCCACATCGGTATTGCCATACAGCACGCCCCCTGCAACCTTCAACTGCCCGGCTGTGCTGAAGGCGGCTGTACTGCCGATGACCGAGTTGAAGGCGTCATTGGCGAGCGTCGCCGTGTTGGCATCCAGTGTCGACAGATCGATCTTGTCGGCTCCTCGGGTGAAGTCGGTGATGGTGTCCCAGGTGGAGCTGGTCAGCCCCGTTTCGGCGAGGGCGTTGAAATCGAAGATATCGTTTCCGATACCACCGGTTAGAACATCCTTGCCTGTACTGCCGATCAAGGTGTCGTTCCCGCCCTCGCCCAGCAGAGTGTCATTGCCAACACCACCGCTAAGCAGGTTGGCGACGGCGTTTCCCGTGAGCTTATCGTTGTAGTTGGAGCCGGTGAGGTTTTCGATGCCCAGCAGGATATCGGAACCTGATCCACCGGTATTCTGGGCCGTGGTCACAGCCAGGCTGGCGGTGACTGCGCTGCCCGAATAGACGTAGGAGGCCGTATCGACGCCGGTGCTGCCATCGAGCACGTTGCTGCCAGCCCCGGAATAGAGGGTGTTGTCGAGGCTGTTGCCCGTAAGGATCCCGGCCCCGGTCGTGACGACGCGACCATGCTCGACATTGGCGCCAAGCGTGTAGACGCTCAAAGAGCTGTAGACCGTGTCGCTGCCGCCAATGCTGGCCGTCGCATTGATTTCGGTAACGACGTCGCCAGTGTTGTCTACGTAGTAGGTGTCTGAACCATCACCGCCCGTCATCCGGTCGAGGCCTGCGCCACCGTTCAAAACGTCATTGCCGGCGCCACCATTGAGCAGGTTGGCGGCGGCGTCACCCGTGAGCTTGTCGTTGTAGTTAGAGCCGGTGAGGTTTTCGATGGCTACCAGGGTGTCGGAGCCTGATCCGCCAGTGGCCTGGGCTGTGGTCACGGCCAGGCTGACGGTGACCGCGCTGCCGGCATAGGCGTAGGACGCCGTGTCGATGCCGGTGCTGCCATTGAGGACGTTGTTACCGGCCGCGGCAAAGAGGGTGTTGTTGAGGCTGTTGCCCGTGAGGGCGGCAACCCCGGTGGCGAGAAGGCGACCGTTCTCGACATTGGCGCCCAGGGTATAGGCGTCGAGATAGGTGTAGACCGTGTCGCTGCCACCGGTGCTGACTGTCGCATTGGTTTCAATCACGACGTCGCCGGCGCTGCTGACATAGTAGGTATCAGAACCCTCACCGCCCGTCATCCTGTCGAGGCCTGCGCCGCCATTCAATACGTCATTGCCGGCGCCACCATTGAGCAGGTTGCCGGCGGCATTACCTGTGAGGTTGTCGTTGTAGTTGGAGCCGTTGAGGTTTTCGATGGCGATCAGGGTGTCGGAGCCTGATCCGCCGGTGGCCTGGGCCGTGGTCACCGCCAGGCTGACGGTGACTGCGCTGCCGGCATAGAGGTAGGAGGCGGTGTCAGCGCCAGTACTGCCATTGAGGACGTTGTTGCCAGTTGCGGCATAGAGGGTGTTGTTGAGGCTGTTGCCCGCAATCGCGGCGACCCCGGTGGCAAGGATGCGACCGTCCTCCACATTGGCACCGAGGGTGTAGGTGCCTAGATAGCTGTAGACCGTGTCGATGCCGCCAGTGCTGGCGGTGGCATTGGTTTCAATCACGACGTCGTCGGCGCTGCTGACGTAGTAGGTGTCTGCACCCTCACCGCCCGTCATCCTGTCGAGCCCTGCGCCGCCATTCAAAACGTCGTTGCCGGCGCCACCGTTCAGCAGGTTGGCGGCAGCGTTGCCCGTGAGCTTGTCGTCGTAGTTGGAGCCTGTAAGGTTTTCGATGGCAATCAGGGTGTCTGTGCCTGATCCTGCGGTTGCCTGGGCCGTGGTCACGGCCAGGCTGACGGTGACGGCGCTGGCGGCATAAACGTAGGCGGCCGTGTCGACGCCGGTACTGCCATTGAGCACATTGTTGCCAGCTCCGGCATAAAGGGTGTTGCCGAGGCTGTTGCCCGTCAGGGCGGCGACCCCGGCGGCGAGGATGCGACCGTTCTCGACATTGGCGCCGAGAGTGTAGGCGCCAAGAGAGCTATGCACCGTATCGCTTCCACCGCTGCTGAGCGTCACGTCGGTTTCGCGAACGACATCGCCGGCATTGTCAACGAAGTAGGTGTCGTTACCGCGTCCGCCGATCAACGTGTCCGCACCCGACCTGCCGCTGAGCACATTGGCCCCATTATCGCCATACAGAACATCATTGAAACTGCTGCCGATGATGTTCTCGATATTCAACAACTGGTCGGCAAAGTCCGCGGGGGTTCGTGCAATGTTGTTGATGACGTCCCCGCCGGTGTCCGAAGCATGCCTGTTGTCAAGCAGGGCAATGACTCCCGTTGCATACCCCAAGCCGCCTTCCAGGTCGACGATCACGCTCGATTGGGCATTGGCATAACTGACGAAATCGTTGCCGGTGCCACCGTCGAGGGTTTCGCCGAGGTAGAACCAATAATCAAAGCCGCCGGTCAGATTGCCATATTCATCGTATGTCTTCTCGTACTCTATCGACTCCAGCGTCGCCGAATATCCGCCTTCAGCCATCAGGGTATCGTTGCCGCCTTCTCCCTTGACGAGATCACTGCCGGCGTTGCCATCCAGGGTATTGTCTTGCGCGTTACCGATCAGGGTGTCGTTGAAGCGACTTCCAATCACCGCCTCGAAGCCGCCCAGGGTGTCCACGCCAGAGCCGCCGGTGTCTTGCGCTAGGGTGACGGCCAGATTGATGGTGACTGCGCCCGCATCTTCATATGAAACGGTATCGAAGCCTGTGCTGCCGTGGAGACCATTGTCGCCGCTACCCGCGTAGAGCACGTTGTCGAGCGCGTTGCCGGCCATTTTGGTGACCCCGGTCGAGAGCGTGCGGCCACTCTCGATATTGGCACCGAGCACGTACCTGTCGAGGGAGGTCGCGACCAGATCAACGCCGCCTGTGCTGGTTTCGCTGACCACATCGCCGACATTGTCGACGTAATAGGTGTCATCTCCATCACCGCCCCGCATGGTGTCGATACCCGTGCTTCCGTCCAGGATATCGTCGCCCCCGTAGCCCATCAGGGTATTCTTGCCGCTGTTGCCGGTCAGCCGGTTGTTCAGGTCGTTACCGTCGCCGTTGATATTTTTGCTGCCGGTGAGCTCCAGGTTTTCCAGGGTGCTGCCCAGGGTGTAGCTGTCCAGGCTGGACTTGACCAGATCGGTACCGCCGCTGTCTACGATTTGGTCCTGGTCTACGTGATAGTTGTAAAAATAGCTGTCGCCGACGCCCTTTGGGGTGGCTAATGCCCCCGCAGACTCAAAGGAAACCCAATGGGTGGCCTCACTGCTGCCACGGGACCGGTAGCTGGCTTCGCCCCAATACAGTCCTTCGCCAAACAAGATAGCGTTGATTGGCGGTGGAGTAGAACCCCATACATACATGAGGTCCATGACGCCGGTAATCAAAAGCCCGGATACATCGGTAAAGCCGGGCTTCAGCTCGGGGATCTTGTCGAGAATATAAGTGTCATCCCCGCTGCCGCCGTCCAGCGTGTCCAGCCCTACACCGCCGTCCAGAATGTCATCCCCCGCCAGGCCAAAAATACTGTCGGCCTCACTTGTCCCGACCACAACATCGTTGTTCGTAGTGCCGCTTATCACGCCCATGTTTTTTCCTTTAATCAGGGCAGCAAGTGGCATCCCACGCGGCCATATTGTTCGTTGTCATCAATGACAGGCGGGTAATACCACCAGGCATCTCATCGAAATTTGTCGAAGCCGCGCAGGTCAGCGTGCAAATAGAGTGGTGCCCATTATATGTAGCCATTTGCCATCTCGCTTGCCCAATCGTCGTCTCGTATGAGATCTGTTGCAACAATAGATTTGCGCAATGCCAGGCAAATTACTGCCATCAAGGCCGCTTTGCTGGCGGGGATACGTCGGACCGGTATTGATGGAGGCAGTGGCCTACGCTTTTGGCACGCTGATTAAGCCAGAGAGATGGAAAGCAGTCCGCCAGTTGCGGAACACTTCACTTTTTCGAAGCCAATAAAAAACCCCGTAGACGTTAATCTACGGGGTTGTTTATTAGTGGAGGCCGAGGTCGGAATCGAACCGGCGTAGGCGGATTTGCAATCCGCTGCATAACCATTTTGCTACTCGGCCTCAAAACATTTGCTGTCAGGTAGCACAACATCAAATGCGTACAAACTTGGAGCGGGAAACGAGACTCGAACTCGCGACCCCGACCTTGGCAAGGTCGTGCTCTACCAACTGAGCTATTCCCGCTTGGTGTGGCGCATTCTATAGATTCCAGAAGCCCCGTCAACCCCTTGATTCAAAAAAGTTTTATTTCTTTTCAACGTCGGTCTTCAGATGCGGCCAGGCAGCGCGCAAGTATTGGACCATCGACCACAAGGTCAGGCCTGCGGACACCATCAGCAGGGTGTAACCCAACAGGACCCAGAAGCTGAAGTCCGACGGATTGGCCAGCAGGATCACCAGCGCCAGCATTTGCGCGGCGGTTTTCCATTTGCCCAGGTTCGATACGGCGACGTGGGCGCGGGCGCCGAGTTCGGCCATCCACTCACGCAACGCCGAGACGACGATTTCGCGACCGATGATCACGGCGGCAGGCAGCGTGAGCCACAAGTTGCCATGTTCCTGGACGAGCAATACCAATGCGACGGCAACCATCAGCTTGTCGGCCACCGGGTCCAGGAAGGCCCCGAACGGCGTGCTCTGCTCCAGGCGGCGGGCGAGGTATCCATCCAGCCAGTCTGTTGCGGCAGCAAAGGCGAAGACCGAGGCGGATGCCAGGTAGCTCCATTGGTAAGGCAGGTAGAACAGTAAAATGAAGATCGGTATGAGCAGGACGCGTAGAACGGTAATCAGATTAGGGATATTCATCGGCACAACTGGCTACGAGGTGAGGGAGCATTCTACTCGCTGTGCAGATTTGCATAAATCAACTCTGCGAGCTTTTTACTGATCCCGGGGGCTTTGGCGATTTCTTCGATGCTGGCACGAGACAGCTCCTGCAATCCACCAAAATGTTTCAACAAATCGCGCCGACGGGTCGGCCCGACCCCGGCGACGCCTTCCAGTGTAGACGTGCGCCGGGTTTTGCCACGCCGGGCGCGGTGGCCGGTGATGGCGAAACGGTGGGCTTCGTCGCGAATCTGCTGGATCAGGTGCAGCGCGGGGGAATCGCCGCGCAGGGTAAATTCGTGGGCAGCGTCGTTGAGGTACAAGGTTTCGAAACCGGCCTTGCGCGTCGCGCCCTTGGCCACGCCCAACAGGATCAGGTCGGGCACAGCCAGTTCGTTGAGCACGTCGCGGGCCATCGACAACTGGCCCTTGCCACCGTCCACCAGCAAGATATCCGGCAGCTTGCCCTCCCCGTCTTTCAGTTTGCTGAAGCGGCGGGTCAAGGCCTGGTGCATCGCCGCATAGTCGTCGCCGGCGGTCACGCCTTCGATGTTATAGCGGCGGTAATCTGATTTGATCGGGCCTTCGGGGCCGAACACCACGCAGGACGCCACAGTCGCTTCACCGCTGGAATGGCTGATGTCGTAGCATTCCAGGCGTTGTGGCGGCTCCTCGAGCTTGAGCACTTCTGCCAGCGCATCAAACCGCGCGGTAATGTGTTGTCGATTCGCCAGGCGTGCGCCCAGGGCCTGTTCGGCATTGGTCACCGCCAGTTGCTGCCAGCGCGCCCGAGTGCCTCGTACCCTGTGGCTGATGGTCAGTTCACGACCGCGCAGCTCATCGATGGCCGCAATCAGCGTCGGAAAATCCTCGTGAACCACGTTGACGATCAACTCGCTGGGCAAGTCGCGTTCCGGGCTGCTGATGAAATACTGGCCAAGAAACGCCGCCATGACCTCGGATACGTCTTCTTCAATACCGACCTGCGGGAAAAAGTTCTTGCTGCCCAGTACCCGCCCGCCGCGCACGCTGATCAGGTGAACGCAGGCGCCCCCCGGGTTGACGAAGGCCGCGATGACATCGACATCACCCGTGCCGCCTTCCATGCTCTGCTGGTCCTGGACTCGTCGCAACAAGGCGATCTGGTCACGCAGTTCGGCGGCTCGCTCGAATTCGAGGTTGATCGCGGCTTCTTCCATGGCCGCAGACAATTCGTCGGTCAGCGCATTGCTGCGCCCTTCGAGGAACATCACCGAGTGCCGTACGTCCTGGGCGTACACCCCGGGCTCGACCAGGCCGACGCAAGGCGCCTTGCACCGTTTGATCTGGTATTGCAGGCAAGGTCGCGTGCGGTTCTTGTAGTAGCTGTCTTCACACTGGCGAACGAAAAAAGTCTTTTGCAGCAGGCTCAGGCTTTCCCGGATCGCCCCGGCGCTGGGGTAAGGACCGAAATATTTGCCCTTGGCCTTCTTCGCCCCGCGATGGATGCTCAGGCGCGGGAAGTCGCCGTCCGACAGATAGACGTAGGGATAGGATTTGTCGTCGCGAAGCAGGATGTTGTAAGGCGGACGCCATTCCTTGATCAGCGTCTGCTCAAGCAGCAAGGCTTCGGTTTCGTTGGCCGTGATGGTCGTTTCGACCTGGGCGATACGCGCCACCAGCGCAGCAGTCTTGGGCGCAAGCCCGGTCTTGCGGAAGTAGCTCGACAGGCGATTCTTGAGGTTCTTGGCCTTGCCGACGTAGAGCAACCGCGCCTCGCTGTCGAACATGCGATACACGCCGGGGCGTCCGCTGACGGTTGACAGGAAGGCGCCAGGATCAAAGGTATCGGTCATTTTCAGAGGCTGGCGTCGACCATGCCATGACGAACCGCCAGCAGCGTCAACTCCACATCACTGCTGATCGAAAGCTTTTCGAAGATGCGGTAACGGTAGGTATTCACTGTTTTCGGGGACAGGCACAATTTATCGGAAATGATCTGCACCTTCTGGCAGCCGACTATCATCAGTGCGATCTGGATTTCGCGCTCCGACAAGGCATCGAAGGGCGAGTCGTTGGTCGGCTGGAAGGACTTGATCGCCAGTTGCTGGGCAATTTGCGGGCTGATGTAGCGTTGCCCGGCAAATACCAGACGAATGGCCTGGACCATCTCGGACAAACCGGCACCCTTGGTCAGGTAGCCCGCGGCACCGGCTTGCAACAGCCGTGTAGGAAACGGGTCTTCCTCGCACACGGTAACCGCAACGACCTTGATATCCGGGTGGCTGCGCAACATTTTGCGAGTGGCCTCGAGACCGCCGATACCGGGCATCTTGACGTCCATCAAGACCACATCAGGTTTCAGTTCGCGTGCCTTGAGCAGGGACTCCTCTCCCGACTCGGCCTGGCCGACTACTTGCAGGCCATCGATGTCAGCCAGCATTCGTGTAATGCCTGTACGAACGAGATCATGGTCATCGACTACTAGCACCCTAATCAAGCAGACACCTCGCGAAATGGTCTTATTGAATTGCGAGACACCTTAGCAAAAAGCAACTGGCAGACCTAGCAGAAAGCGCTGGTTCAAGAGTTTCAATTCATCTTCAAAGGCTTGCCGCAAGCGTGTCTCAGCACTGCAAGCGATCAAGATCGACCTGCATTCTCAGGAAACACTCGTCCCTGCCCACCACGCGCAAGCCCTTTCGCTGATACAGGGCGTGCGCCGGATTGTTGGTGAAAACCGTCAGGCGCAACGCCGGCCGCCGCTCCCCGCGCGCAACGGTTAACACCTGATCAATCGCCCATGAGCCGGCACCCTGCCCCCGGAAAGCTTCAGTGATGTGCAATTCGCGAATGTACAGGGCTGCAGCGTCACGACTCAGGCTGACGTAACCCAGCAAGTCCTCGCCGCGGGTGATCATGCGGTTGTCGCGACCTGCCCAGGCCACGTCGAACGCTGCGTCCTGCCACAGCAAATCGTGGTGGATGTAGTAGCGCAACATGTTCCGGCAGGTCAGGTCGCGGGCGAAATCCAGATCCTCTGGAGTTGCCGGGCGCCATTCAAACTCCATCGAAGCACCATGGCAGGCAGGGAAAGGCCAAAGTGTGTCACAACTTGAGTCGTGCCCGGATGATAGAAATAGCCTTTGTGGATCGATAGCATTTTCTGATTGAATCCGCGTACCGGCCTCTAGTAAGCTCGGCTCATCCATCGGAGACAGACCATGCTCAACACCCTCTTACAGCTTCGTACCGTCAGCGCCCCGCGCTCGGTTGCGGCTGCCCGGGTGAATGACGCTTGTGCTCCGGTCAGCTTTTATTTTGGGTATTGGTTTAGCCACTGGCGCGCCTGATACCCACACGGCGCCCACTTTAAACGGGTCGCCACCAGAGAATTCTCAACCCCCGGTCGGCTTCCCGACCGGGGGTTTTGTTTTTTCAGCCCCGCAAATTTTTAGCGACACACCAGACAACTTGAGGATTCAAAAATGAACTACGCCACTTATTACCGTTACGACAGTTTTACCGCCTGGCGATTTAGCAGCCTCCGCTCGGGACAGCCTGCCGCCTCCGATCGGTCACCCACAGGTGGCAAGCACACACACGCAGCCAATCCGGCCAATTGTCGAACACCCCAGTAGGGCCGAGCGCGCGGGCATCAACCCGCCGCCAGCCCAGGAAGCCTTGAATATGAACTCGTCCGCCTGCGCACTGCCGCTGTCCACCCTGAGCCCTGCCAATGAAGCGCTGACCCTGCGTCTGCCAAGCTCGTTGCAGCTCAAACAGCAATTGCCCCTCTGCAACGCCTTGACCCAGCAAGTCAGCGCCCACCGCCAGGCGGTTCGCGCGATCCTCAACGGTGAAGACTCTCGCCTTCTGGTCATCGTTGGCCCTTGCTCAATCCACGATCCGCAGTCAGCCCTGGAATACGCCGGCAACCTCGCCCGCCTGGCCGCCGAGGTCAGCGACGAAATGCTGCTGGTGATGCGCGCCTACGTCGAGAAACCCCGTACCACTGTCGGCTGGAAAGGCCTGGCCTACGATCCGCACCTGGACGGCAGCGACGACATGGCCGCAGGCCTCACGCTGTCGCGCGAACTGATACGCGAAATGCTCCGCCTCGGCCTGCCCGTTGCGACTGAACTGCTGCAACCGATGGCGGCCGGCTACTTCGACGACCTGTTGAGCTGGGTGGCCATTGGTGCCCGCACCACCGAGTCGCAGATCCATCGGGAAATGGCCAGCGGCCTGGACATGCCGGTAGGGTTCAAGAACGGAACCGATGGCGGCGTCGGCGTGGCCAGCGACGCCATGCGCTCCGCGGCCCACCCCCATCGTCATTTCGGTGTCGACAGCCAGGGCCACCCGGCAATTATTCATACCCCTGGCAATGCGGATACGCACCTGGTACTGCGCGGCGGTCATCGCGGGCCCAACTACGACCGCAACAGCGTCGCCCAGGTGAAGAGTGACCTGACCCGACTGAAGATCCCGGCGCGGATCATGGTCGATTGCAGTCACGCCAACAGCGGCAAGGACCCGCTGCGTCAACCGGCAGTGTTCAACGATGTACTCGAACAACGCCTGCAAGGCGATCGCTCGCTGATGGGTGTGATGATCGAAAGCCACTTGTTCGAGGGTTGCCAAGCGCTGGGCTCGACGTTGCAGTACGGCGTCTCGGTGACGGATGGCTGCCTGGGCTGGACCGACACGGAACAACTGTTGCGTCAGGCTGCACAAAGGCTGCGGACAGACAGGGCTTAACCACTGTGAAAGGTGCCGAAACACTGCGACGAAGAACGCGACACAATCCGGGCATTCGTACTGCCCCTATGCCGTTTTCTTCAGACCGGGGCGGACCTTTCATACATCCCGCCACCGCCCAGTGTTTTAGAGTGAGGCGCAATTTCACTCACCAGAACGTCTGCGCAAAGGTACGAATATGCAAAGGAATGCAAACACCTGCTACCCGATACTGCTGGTTCATGGATTATTGGGCTTCGATCGGATCGGCAAATTCGAGCTCTTTCATGACATCAGGCAAGCCCTGAGAAATGCGGGGGCGAGAGTATTCGTCCCGCACTTGTCGGCCACCCATAGCAACGAGATACGCGGTGATCAGTTGCTGGGGCAGATCGAACGGGTGTTGCAAGGAACGGGCTCCAGCAAAGTCAACCTGATCGGCCATAGCCAGGGTGCACTGGCCGCGCGTTATGCCGCAGCGATGGATCCGGCCGCGATTGCCTCGGTGACCTCGGTCAGTGGGCCAAACCATGGCTCGGAGCTGGCCGATTTCCTGCGCAAGGCACTCACGCCAGGACGTCTGCCGGAAAAGGTCGCCGACAAAGCCGTGACGCTGTTCGCCGATTTCCTCGCGGCGCTCAGCGACGATCATTACATGCCGCAGAGCGCTATCGCCGCCCTGAACGCCCTGACCACCGAGGGTGTGGGGGCTTTCAACGACAAGTACCCTCAGGGGCTACCGCAAAACTGGGGCGGCATGGGCCAGGAATTGGTCAATGGTGTTCGTTATTACTCATGGAGCGGTGTCCTGCAGGAACGCATCCTCGACGAAGGGCTCAACGCGCTCAACCCGTTCCACGCCATATGCCGGTCCTTTTCCCGCTTCTTCACCACCGAGGCCGACCAGAACGACGGCATGGTCGGGCGTTACAGCTCCCACCTGGGCACCGTCATCCGCTCCGACTATGCGCTGGATCACCTGGACAGCATCGCCCAGCCAGCCGGCCGGCTTCGTTCTGGCATCGACCCGGTTGAACTCTATGTACGCCACGCCGAACGCCTGATCAATGCCGGGTTATAAGAAGTGTCCCGCCGCGAATCCCGCGCACCAGGGAACTTTGAGGAGAAATAGATCACTGAATCCGGTAGGCTCAGCACTTTACCGAACATTGAAAGGAGTATTTTTCCATGGCTAAAGCCTCTGCCCGTCACATCCTTGTTGCCAGCGAAGCCAAGTGCAACGAACTCAAGGCCCAAATCGAGGGCGGTGCCGATTTCGGCGAAGTTGCCAAGGCAAACTCCACTTGCCCATCCAGCCGTCAGGGTGGTGACCTGGGTTCGTTCGGTCCTGGCCAGATGGTCAAGGAATTCGACACCGTAGTCTTCAGCGCGCCGCTCAATGTCGTGCAAGGCCCGGTCAAGACCCAGTTCGGTTATCACCTGCTGGAAGTGACCAGCCGTCAGGACTGATCGATTCGCGCAATTTGCATGCAACGGCCCGCCTTTTGGCGGGCCGTTGTGTTTCGCACACGTAATAGGCTGGCGAGGGACGCGCCGCTAGCGTACAAATTGTCGTTAACGACCACCCGGCTCTAAGGCTGACAATGCGACTGGCTTTCCCGACCCTGTTGTTCACTGCCGTGGCCCTGCTATTGAGTGCCGCTGGTGTGAATGCCGCACCACAACATGCAATGACCGTGTACGGCGAACCGGCCAAATACCCTGCCGGTTTCAGTCATTTCGACTACACCAATGCCCAGGCCCCCAAGGGTGGCGCCATGCGTCGTTCGGCGATCGAAATCGGGCACTTCGACCATATACTGCCCTACATCGACAAGGGTATCGGCGTCTCACAGATCGACGGCCTGCTCTACTCCCCCCTGGCCCAGCGCTCGCTCGATGAACCTTATACCGTGTACGGCCTGGTGGCGCAGACAATGGAGCGTTCCGAGGACGGCCTGTCCTTGCGTTTCCAGCTCAACCCAAACGCGCGTTTTGCCGATGGCAAACCGATCACTGCCCAAGACGTGCGCTATACCTTCGACTTGCTGATGACCCAGGGCAGCCTGCGTTATCGCACCCAGTTCGCCGACGTCAAAAGCGTCGAAGTGGAAGCGCCGCTGACCGTTCGCTTCGATTTCAAAAACAATCAAAACCGCACCCTGGCGCTGGACATCGCGACCTTGCCAGTGCTTCCCCAGCACTGGTGGAGCACCCGCGACTTCGCCGATGGCGGCGGTTACGAGCCCCCCCTGGGCAGCGGTCCATATAAAGTGAGCAAGGTCGACTCCGGGCGCAGCATCACCTTCGAACGCAACCCTGACTGGTGGGGCAAGGACTTGCCGGTCAGTCGCGGCCTGTACAACTTCGATCTGTTCAGCATCGAGTACTTCGGCGATACCGACGTGGCACGCCAGGTACTGCGCGGTGGTGCCTACGACTACAACCGCGAGTTTTCCGCCACCGGATACTCCATCGGCTACGAAAGCCCGGCCCTGAGCGACGGCCGCCTGCAAAAGGCCCATCTGGCGACCCAGGCGCCGCAGCCGTCCCAGGGTTTTGTGTTCAATCTGCAAAAACCGATGTTCCAGGATCGCCGGGTGCGTCAGGCGCTGGTGATGCTCTGGGATTTCGAATGGAGCAACCGGCAGATGATGCGCAACCTGTACATCCGCCAGCAGAGCTTCTTTTCCAACACGGACCTTGCCGCCCGACAATTGCCGGATGCCGGCGAGCTGGCGATTCTCGAACCCTTGCGCGGGCAGATTCCCGACGAAGTTTTCACCCAGGTGTTCGAGGCACCGAAAACCGATGGCAGCGGCCTGATTCGCGACAAGCAATTGCAAGCTCTGGACTTGCTCGAACAGGCCGGCTGGAAACCGGACGGTGATCATCTGGTCAACGCCAACGGTGAGCCACTGAGCTTTACCTTCCTGGTCAGCCAGAACGGTCTGGACCGTTTGCTGCTGCCTTATAAGCGCACTCTGAAACAGATCGGCATCGACCTGAACATCCGCCGCATCGATTCGTCCCAGTACGTCAACCGCCTGATGAGCCGCGACTACGACATGATCGTCACCGGCTACCCGGTCACCACCTCTGCGGGGGGCGAGTTGTTCAACTATTTCGGCTCGGTGGCGGCGACCGATCCGGGCTCCAACAACTACATGGTGTTGAGCAACCCTGCGGTGGACAGCCTGATCAAAGGCCTGGTGCGGGCCGATACCCAGCCTGAAATGCTGCGCTATGCCCACGCGCTGGACCGGGTGCTGCAATGGAACTACTACTGGATTCCCAACTATTACCCACCGGGCACCTCCACAGTATGGTGGAACCGCTTCGGCATCCCGGACGTGCAGGCGAGCAATGACGAAGCCATCGAAAGCTGGTGGGAAATGAGCCGCACACCACTGACCAACCAGCAAATGACCGCCGAGCGCATCCGCCGAGGCAGACCCGGAGGGCCGCACTGATGTGGGCTTACATATTGCGGCGCCTGCTGTTGATCATCCCGACGCTGGTGATCATCCTGCTGGTCAACTTCGTCATCGTCCAGGCCGCGCCGGGCGGGCCGGTGGAACAGGCCATCGCCCACCTGCAAGGCATAGGCGGTGCCGCGGTCGGCGGAGGTTCCAGTGAAGCCATGAGCGGCACTTCCCGGGCCAGTCGCGGCCTGGATCCAAAGCTGATCAAAGACATCGAAAAACAGTACGGTTTCGACAAACCGGCCCACGAGCGCCTGTGGCTGATGCTCACCAGTTACGCACGCCTGGACTTTGGCAAAAGCTTCTTCCGGGGCGCCACGGTCACTGACCTGATCCTGGAAAAAATGCCGGTCACCATTTCCCTCGGGTTATGGGCGACGCTGATCACCTACCTGGTGTCGATTCCCCTGGGCATCCGCAAGGCTGTGCACCATGGCAGCCATTTCGATATCTGGAGCAGCACCGCGATCATCATCGGCTATGCCATGCCGGCATTCCTGTTCGCCATGTTCCTGATCGTGGTGTTTGCCGGCGGCACCTCATTGAACTGGTTCCCGGTGCGCGGGCTGGTCTCGGACAATTTCGAATCGCTGTCGACCCTGGGCAAGGTCGCCGATTACTTCTGGCATCTGGTCCTGCCGGTGACGGCGCTGGTGATCGGCGGTTTCGCCACACTCACCATCCTGACGAAGAACTCGTTCCTCAATGAAATTACCCGTCAATACGTGGTCACCGCCCGCGCCAAGGGCTTGAGCGAGCGACGGGTGCTGTACGGTCACGTGTTCCGCAACGCCATGCTGCTGGTGGTATCGGGCATCCCCCAGGCCTTTATCAGCGTGTTCTTTGCCGGCTCGCTGCTGATCGAAGTGATCTTCTCCCTCGATGGTCTGGGGCGCATGAGTTACGAAGCCGCGGTGTCGCGGGACTATCCGGTGGTGTTCGGCTCACTGTTCATCTTCACCCTGTTCGGCCTGCTGATAAAACTGGTCGGCGACCTCTGTTACACCCTGGTCGACCCGCGAATCGATTTCGCCGCGAGGAATGCCTGATGCTCAAGCTTTCTCCGCTGGCCCGCCGCCGCTTCGAGCGCTTCAAGAAAAACCGTCGTGGCTGGTGGTCGCTGTGGTTGTTTATCGGTCTGTTCATGCTGACCCTGGGCGGCGAACTGATCGCCAACGACAAACCGCTGATGGTCAGTTATCAGGGCCAGTGGTACTTCCCGGCCCTCAAGCGCTATACCGAACAGGAGTTCGGCGGGCAGTTGCCGTTTCAGGCCGATTACCGCAGCGACTACGTACAGCAGCTGATCAAGAAAGACGGCGGCTGGCTGCTGTTTCCGCCGATCCCGTTCAGCGACGACACGCCGAACTATGACCTGAACAAACCGGCACCCAGCCCGCCCTCCAGCGTGAATTGGCTGGGCACCGACGACCAGGCGCGCGATGTATTGGCCCGGGTGATTTTCGGCGCCCGGGTGTCGATCCTGTTTGCCTTGATGCTGACCCTTGTCAGTGCCCTGATCGGCATCGCCGCCGGCGCCCTGCAAGGCTACTACGGTGGCTGGGTCGATCTGCTCGGTCAGCGCCTGCTCGAGGTCTGGTCGGGTTTGCCGGTGCTGTACCTGCTGATCATCCTCTCCGGATTCGTCGAACCGAATTTCTGGTGGCTGCTGGGGATCATGGCGCTGTTTTCATGGCTGGCGCTGGTGGACGTGGTGCGCGCCGAGTTCCTGCGCGGGCGCAACCTGGAATACGTCAAAGCCGCTCGCGCATTGGGCCTGACCGACCGCAAAGTCATCGTGCGGCACATTCTGCCCAATGCCATGAATGCGACCTTGAGTTACCTGCCGTTCATTCTGACCGGGGCCATCTCGACCCTGACGGCGCTGGACTTTCTCGGCTTCGGCATGCCCGCCGGCAGCGCTTCGCTGGGCGAACTGATCGGCCAGGGCAAGCAGAACCTGCAAGCGCCCTGGCTGGGGCTAACCGCATTCTTCACCCTGGCGCTGATTCTTTCCCTACTGGTGTTTATCGGCGAGGCGTTGCGCGATGCGTTCGACCCTCGCTCCTGAAGACATGGCCATGCAACGGACATTGATATGCTTAACCTGATCGAAATCCGTGACCTCAGCGTCGCCTTCAGCGGCCAGACCGTGGTGCGCAACCTGAACCTGGATATCAGCCCCGGCGAATGCCTGGCGCTGGTCGGCGAGTCGGGCTCGGGCAAGTCGGTCACCGCCCACTCGATCCTGCAATTGCTCCCCGAATGCGGCACCGAGACGACCGGCAGCATCCGTTATCGCGGCCAGGAGCTGGTGGGGGCCGAGGGCAAAAAACTGCGTCAGTTACGCGGCAATCGCATTGCGATGATTTTCCAGGAGCCGATGACCTCGCTCAATCCGCTGCACAGCATCGAAAAGCAGATTGGCGAGACGTTGCTGGTGCATAAAGGCCTGGCCGGTAAAGCGGCGCGGGCACGAATTCTCGAACTGCTGCATCTGGTGGGCATTCAGAAAGCCGAGGAACGACTCAAGGCCTATCCGCATCAATTGTCCGGGGGCCAGCGTCAGCGGGTGATGATTGCCATGGCCCTGGCTTGCGAGCCGGAGTTGCTGATCGCCGACGAGCCGACCACCGCACTGGATGTGACGGTGCAGCGCAAGATCCTGTTGCTGCTCAAATCCCTGCAACATCGGCTGGGCATGTCGCTGCTGCTGATCAGCCACGACCTCAACCTGGTGCGCAGCATCGCCCAGCGGGTGTGCGTGATGAAGGCCGGGGAAATTGTCGAGCAGGCGCCTTGTGAAACGCTCTTCAACGAGCCGAAACACCCTTACAGCTGCGAGCTGTTGAACGCCGAACCGGAAGGTGAAGCCCCGCCCCGAGACCAGCGCGAAAACGTGCTGGAGGTGGATAATTTGCAGGTGCAGTTCGCCGTCAGTGGCGGCCTGTTCCAGCGCAAGACGTACCTCAAAGCCGTGGACGGCATCAGCCTGAACATCCAGCGCGGCAAAACCCTGGGCATTGTCGGCGAATCCGGTTCGGGCAAGTCCACTCTGGGTCAGGCGATCCTGCGTCTGCTCGATTCCGAAGGCAGCATTCGCTTCCAGGGCGAGGCGCTGGACGGCTTGACGCAAAAGCAGCTGAGGCCGTGGCGCAAGAAGATGCAGGTGGTTTTTCAGGACCCTTTCGGCAGCCTCAGCCCCAGAATGTCCGTGGCGCAGATCATCAGCGAAGGCCTGCAAGTGCATCGTCAGCTGAGCGCCGAGCAATGTAATGCTGAAGTTAAACGGGCACTGACGGAGGTCGGCCTCGACCCGCAGAGCCGTCATCGCTACCCTCACGAATTTTCCGGCGGCCAACGCCAACGCATCGCCATTGCCCGGGCACTGGTGCTCAAGCCCGAATTGATCCTGCTCGATGAGCCGACCTCGGCGCTGGACCGCACCGTGCAAAAACAAGTGGTCGCCCTGCTCCGCCAGCTTCAGGAAAAATACGGTTTGACTTACCTGTTCATCAGCCATGACCTTGCGGTGGTGCGCGCCCTGGCTCACGACATGATCGTGATCAAGGATGGCAAAGTGGTGGAAAGCGGCGCCAGCCATGACGTGTTCGATGCGCCGCAGCATCCGTATACCAAGGAGCTGTTGGCGGCGGCGCTTTTGGGGCATGCATGATTCAGTGCCAGGCTTCAGACCGCGTCGCGACAATCGCGAGCAGGCTCACTCCCACAGGGGACCGCATTCCCTGTGAGCTGCCGCAGGCTGCGATCTTTTGATCTTGATCCCAAAAATGGACGCTACAGATGAACACCACCGAAAACCTCAAGGACTACCAGCGCGTGCGCCTGCTGGCGATCCGCTCGCTGTTCGAGATCATCGAGCAATCCAGCGAAGGCACGGTGATTGTCGACCGCGACGCCAACATCGTCTGGATGAACGAGCGCTATGCCCGCCGTTTCGGCCTGGAATCGGCGGAAATTGCCATCGGTAAACCCTGCGAAAGCGTTATTCCCGGCAGTCTGTTGCGCGAAGTGGTGCGCACTGGTCGGCCGATATTGCTCGACATGCAGGACACCTCAAAAGAACCGCTGGTGGTCATGCGCCTGCCAATTCACGACGACACCGGCGTGGTGATCGGCGCCATCGGCTTTGCCCTGTTCGATGAATTGCGCAGCCTTTCACCCATGCTCAAGCGCTACATGAGCATGCAGGAAGAACTGGCCTCCACCCGCTCGCTGTTACGCGCGCGGCAGACCAAGTACAACTTCGCCCACTTCATCGGCACCAGCGCAGCCAGCCTCGAAGTCAAGCGCCGTGCCCGACGCAGTGCCAGCACCGAATCGCCAGTGTTGCTGCTGGGCGAAACCGGCACGGGCAAGGAGTTGCTGGCCCAGGCCATCCACAATGCCTCGCCGCGAGCGCACAAGGCCTTCGTCAGCATCAACAGTGCGGCGATTCCCGAGTCGTTGCTGGAGGCCGAGTTCTTCGGCACGGCCCCTGGCGCCTTTACCGGAGCCGATCGCAAGGGCCGCGCCGGCAAGTTGCAGATCGCCCAGGGCGGCACTTTGTTCCTTGATGAAATCGGCGACATGCCGCTGCCCCTGCAAAGCAAACTGCTGCGGGTGCTGCAGGAAAAAGAGTTCGAACCGGTCGGCTCCAACGAAATGATTCAAAGCGATGTGCGAGTGATCGCCGCGACGTCCACGGACCTCGAAGCGGCCATCAAGCGCGGCGAGTTTCGCGCCGATCTGTATTACCGCCTCAATGTGTTGCCGATTCAGGTCCCGCCCCTGCGCGACCGCCTCGACGACGTGCCGGCGCTCAGTGAAGCGATCCTTGAGGAACTGCGCAGCCAGCACGAACTGCACCACGAAGCGCTGGCGCTGCTGACTCAGCACGCCTGGCCAGGGAACATCCGCGAACTGCGCAACGTACTGGAGCGAGCCGCCCTGCTTAGCGATGACTTGCGCCTGACAACTGCGGATATCCGTGCGGCCATTGGCACCTTCACCCCGGTGGAGCGTGTGGCGCCCTTGACCCTTGAGCCGCTGGCCCATGAAACGTTCAGCGCGGCGCGGGAGCGTTTCGATCGGCATTTGATTGAGACCACCCTCGCACAATGCGGCGGCAAGGTGATTGAGGCGGCGGCCCGGCTGGGGCTTGGGCGGTCGACGCTTTACAAGAAGATGGCGGCCTTGGGGATTGCCGAGTCTCAATAGTGAGATATCTATCTCTTTTTGTAGACACCGTTATTTTTGCGCTTGCGCGCATCGCCAGCAAGCCGGCTCCTACGGGTTGTAGGCGCACCAACGTACCGTGGAACACCGCTCACTTGTAGCAGCTGGCTTGCCAGCGATCATTCCAGCCGCGCAACAAATTCTCCAGAACGAGACGAATTCGCCACCCGCCGCCCCACAAACAAAATATATCGTTATATTTCAACAACTTAAGCACATGGCACAAATCTCGCTATACGCCTCTCCTACAACAGATCCACCCTACAAAAATAACAACCCAGGAGACACACCATGAGTGTGATCATTGCCTTGGCAGCCCTCGCGCTGCTGATGCTGGCTGCTTACCGTGGCTACAGCGTTATCCTTTTTGCCCCCATTGCCGCCCTCGGCGCTGTCCTGCTCACCGACCCTTCCGCCGTTGCCCCCGTCTTCACCGGCGTGTTCATGGAGAAAATGGTCGGCTTCATCAAACTCTATTTCCCCGTATTCCTGCTCGGTGCCGTATTCGGCAAGCTGATCGAGCTGTCGGGCTTCTCCCGCTCGATCGTTGCTGCCGCGATCCGCCTGCTTGGCACCCGCCAGGCGATGCTGGTGATCGTGCTGGTCTGCGCGCTGCTGACCTATGGCGGCGTTTCGCTGTTCGTGGTGGTGTTCGCGGTTTATCCCTTCGCCGCTGAGATGTTCCGCCAGAGCAATATTCCCAAACGCCTGATTCCGGCGACCATTGCCCTGGGCGCATTCTCCTTCACCATGGACGCCCTGCCCGGCACTCCGCAGATCCAGAACATCATCCCCAGCACCTTCTTCAACACCACCGCCTGGGCCGCGCCCTGGCTGGGTGTGATCGGCACCATCTTCGTGTTCTGCGCCGGCATGCTGTTTCTGCAGCGCCAGCGCAACAAGGCGCAACGCACCGGCGAAGGTTACGGCACTGATTTGCGCAACGAGCCGGAAACCGCTGCCGACATCAAGCTGCCCAATCCATGGATCGCCCTCTCGCCGCTGCTGGCGGTGGGCATCATGAACCTGTTGTTCACCCACTGGATTCCACAGTGGTACGGCAAGACCCACAGCCTGCAGCTGCCGGGCATGGCCGCTCCGGTCACCACCGAAATCGCCAAACTCACGGCGATCTGGGCGGTACAAGCCGCGCTGCTGGTGGGCATCCTGATGGTGCTGGCATTCGGTTTCCAGGCCATTCGCAGCAAGCTCGCCGAGGGCAGCAAGAGTGCGGTCAGCGGCGCACTGCTGGCAGCGATGAACACCGCGTCGGAATACGGTTTCGGTGCCGTGATCGCTTCGTTGCCGGGCTTCCTGGTACTGGCCGACTGGCTCAAGAACATTCCCGATCCGCTGGTCAATGAAGCGATTACCGTGACCCTGCTGGCCGGTATCACCGGCTCCGCGTCGGGGGGCATGAGCATTGCGCTGGCGGCGATGTCCGAGCAGTTCATCAGCGCCGCCCACGCCGCGAACATTCCCCTGGAAGTGCTGCACCGGGTCGCCGCGATGGCCAGTGGCGGCATGGACACCCTGCCGCACAACGGCGCGGTGATCACCTTGCTGGCGGTCACCGGGCTGACCCACCGCGAGGCCTATAAAGACATTTTCTGTATTACGCTGATCAAGACACTCGCGGTTTTCGTGGTGATCGGCACCTTCTACGCCACTGGCATTGTGTGAGGTATTCATGACGACTTTATCGGGCAAGACCGCACTGGTCACCGGCTCCACCAGCGGCATCGGCCTGGGTATCGCGCTCAGCCTGGCCAAGGCCGGGGCCAACCTGATCCTCAATGGTTTCGGCGACCCGTGCGAGGTCATCGCCCAGGTGCAACAGTTCGGCGGCAAGGTCGGCCATCACCCGGCCGACGTCAGCGACCCGGCACAGATTGCCCAGATGATCGCCTATGCCGAGCGCGAGTTCGGCGGCGTGGATATTCTGGTCAACAACGCGGGCATTCAGCACGTGGCAGCGGTCGAGGAGTTTCCGGAGGAGCGCTGGGATTCGATCATCGCCATCAACCTGTCGTCGGTGTTCCACAGCACCCGCCTGAGCCTGCCGGGCATGCGCGCCAAGGGCTGGGGCCGGGTGATCAACATCGCATCCGTGCATGGCCTGGTCGGCTCGGTGGGCAAGGCGGCGTACGTGGCCGCCAAGCACGGGGTGATCGGTTTGACCAAAGTGGTGGGCCTGGAAACCGCCACCAGCAATGTCACCTGCAACGCGATTTGCCCGGGCTGGGTGCTCACGCCATTGGTGCAAAAGCAGATCGATGACCGCGCTGCGACCGGAATTGATCCGCAGCAGGCACAGCATGATTTGCTCGCTGAAAAGCAGCCATCGCTGGAATTCGTGACGCCACCGCAACTGGGTGAACTGGTGCTGTTCCTGTGCAGCGAGGCCGGCAGCCAAGTGCGTGGGGCGGCGTGGAATGTCGACGGCGGGTGGTTGGCGCAGTAAGCGCCTGCAAGCCCCTTGTGGCGAGGGGGCTTGTCGGACCGCCGCACCGCCCCGTTCGGCTGCGAAGCAGTCGCAAACTCTATGCTCGCGGTATACCCAGAAAATGGGGGCGCAGGGCCTGGGGTGGCTTCGCCACCCAGCGGGGGCAAGCCCCCTCGCCACAAAAGCACCCATGTATGCGATAAAAAGAGGCAAACCATGTCCGACATCCTCTGGCAACCCGACGCCAAGCGCATCGCCAAGACTCGCATGGAGGCCTTTCGGCGCTTCATCAATCAGCGGCATGCTCTGAAAATCGATGACTACCCTGCCCTGCACCAATGGTCCATCGACCAGCGTGAAGATTTCTGGCAGGCCATCGTCGACTTCTTCGACATCCGCTTCCACGATCAACCGGACGCGGTGCTGCGCGAAGGCCCACAGATGCCCAGCGCCCAGTGGTTCCCCGGCGCAACCCTGAACTTTGCCGAACACCTGCTGCGCCGTCGCGACGATGCAGTGGCGGTGGTGGCTGTCGGCGAAAACGGCCAGCGCGAACAGTTGACCTGGGCTGAACTCGCGGAGCATGTGGCCGGCTTTCAGAACGGTCTGAAGGCCGCCGGTGTCGGTATTGGCGACCGGGTCGCCGCGTGCATGCCCAACACCTGGCAAACCCTGGTGGCCATGCTCGCCACCACCAGCCTCGGTGCAATCTGGTCCTGTTCTTCACCGGACTTCGGCACCCAGGGAGTGGTTGACCGGTTCGGCCAGATCGAACCGAACGTGCTGGTCACCTGCGCCGGTTACCATTACGCCGGCAAGGAGATCGACCAGACTGCCAAGATCACCGAGATTCTCGAGCGCCTGCCATCATTGCAACAGCTGGTTGTCGTGCCCTACGCGCGAGCGCAGGCGCACATCGAAGATTTCCGCACGCAGGCCAACGTGACGCTGTGGGACGACTTTTACGACCCCGGCGGCGAGCCGGACTTTGTCCCGGTGCCATTCACCCATCCGCTGTACATCCTCTACTCCAGCGGCACCACCGGGGTGCCCAAGTGCATCATCCACAGCACCGGCGGCGTGCTCCTGCAACACGTCAAGGAGCACGGCCTGCATTGCGATCTCGGCCCCGGCGATCGCCTGTTCTACTACACCACCTGCGGCTGGATGATGTGGAACTGGCTGGTCTCGGCCCTGGCCGTGGGCAGCGCCGTGGTGCTGTACGATGGCTCGCCGTTCCATCCCGATAACTCGCGCTTGCTGGAGCTGATCGACGACGAGCGCATCAGTGTCTTCGGGACCAGCCCCAAATACCTCGCCACCCTGGAAAGCAGCGGTGTCAGGCCCAGGTCCAGCCACGATCTGGACAGCCTGAAAACCCTGCTCTGCACCGGTTCTGCCCTGGCACCGAAAAGCTACGACTACGTCTACCGCGACTTCAAACCCGACGTGCGCCTGGCATCGATGTCGGGTGGTACCGATATCGTTTCCTGCTTCGTCAACGGCAACCCCTGGCTACCGGTGCGTCGTGGAGAAATCATGGGCAAGAGCCTGGGCATGGCGGTGGAAGTCTGGAATGACGAGGGTCAGCCGGTGATTGGCGAAAAAGGCGAGTTGGTCTGTACCCGCCACTTCCCGGCGATGCCCGTCGGCCTGTGGAATGATCCTGACGGGAAGAAACTGCTGGCCTCGTATTTCAGCCAGTTCCCCGGCGTATGGGCCCAGGGCGATTATGCCGAGCAGTTGCCCCACGGCGCGATGATGATCCACGGACGCTCGGACGCGGTACTCAATCCCGGCGGCGTGCGCATCGGCACCGCGGAAATCTATCGTCAGGTAGAGAAAGTCCCGCAGGTACTCGACAGTGTCGCCATCGGCCAGCAGTGGCAGGAAGACGTGCGCGTGGTGCTGTTCGTGCGATTGCACGATGGCGTCGAACTGGACGAGGAGCTGCAGCAGCAGATTCGCCAGATGATCCGCGCCAACACCACACCGCGCCATGTGCCGGCGAAGATTGTCGCGGTCACGGACATTCCCCGGACGATCAGCGGCAAGGTGGTTGAACTGGCGGTGCGTAACGTCGTGCACGGGCAGAAAGTGAAAAACACCGATGCACTGGCCAACCCCGAAGCCCTGGAGCAATTTCGTGACCGTCCTGAACTGAAAACCTGAGGTTGCGCCCCCCCTGTGGGAGCGGGCTTGCTCGCGAAGGCGGTGTGTCAGTCGGCATCATTGAGAACTGATACTCCACCTTCGCGAGCAAGCCCGCTCCCACAGGGTGCCTGCAACGTGAACCGCTCACCCCACCGAATCCTCCAGCATCGCCCAGCTGTGCAAGAATAGGCACAGCCATGCCGACTTATGCGCAGGACTTCTCGATGAATGCAACACCGACCGCCAGCGATGCCCAGGCCCTGATTGCCCGACTGGACTGGGAAAACAGTCCGCTGGGCGCTGCCAGCAACTGGCCACAGAGCCTGCGAACCGCCGTGGATATCGTGATTCACTCACCGATGCCGATGCTGTTGCTGTGGGGCCCGCAGCTGACGCAGATCTACAACGACGGTTTCGCCCTGCTGGCCGGCAGTAAACATCCGCAGGCTTTCGGGCAACCGACGCACGAGATCTGGCCTGAGCTGAAGGACTTCACCGATCCGATTTACCACGCGGTGCTGCAAGGTCAGGTGCGCACCTACAGCGAACAGCGCTTCACCCTGCAAGGCGAAGCCCAGGAATCCGACCTCTGGCTGGACCTGACCTACAGCCCCATTCGTGACGAAAATACCGAGGTCGCGGGAATTCTGGTCACGGCCATCCAAACCAACGAACGCCGACGCATCGCTCTGGAGCTCGAACAACGTTCGGCCGCCAGCCTCAAGGCCCAGCGCGAAACCGAAGAACGCTTGCAACTGGCCCTCGCCGCCACTGACGCGGTCGGTACCTGGGATTGGGACATCAGCGAGGACCGCTTCATCGCCGACGCGCATTTCGCCCAGTTACATGGCATCGATCCGGCCAAGGCCAATCATCTGCCAATCAGCGAATACCTTAATGGCGTGCACCCCGAGGACCGCGCCCTGATCACCCGCAGCATCAGGCACTGCATCACCCAGGGCAGCGAGTACGCCGAAGAATATCGCCTGCTGCAAGCGGATGGGGAGCTGCGCTGGGTGTTTGCCCGTGGCCGTTGCTACAAGGATCACCATGACCGCCCGATCCGCTTCCTCGGTGCAGCCCTTGATCTTACCGAGCGCAAACAAACCGAACAGGCCCTGCGCCAGAGCCAGACCGAGCTGCAGCTGATCATCAACGCCATGCCAATCCTGATCAGCTACGTCGACCGCGAGGAACGCTTTCGCCTGAACAATGCCGCTTACCTCGACTGGTACGGCCTGACGCCTCAGGAGCTCTATGGCCGGACCATTGTTGAAGTGCTCGGAAAAGAAGCCTACGCGCTGCGTGCGTCCTACGTCGCCGAAGCACTGTCCGGCAGACCCTGCAGCTTCAGCATTAGCACCCCACATCGCGACGGCAGCATCCGCCAGGCCCTGATGAATTATCTGCCGCGCCACGGGGCGGATGGCACGGTCAACGGTTTCTACATCTTCGTGATCGACGAAACCGAGCGCAAACAGACCGAGGAAGCTCTGCGTAACCTCAATGAAACCCTGGAAGAACGGGTGGCTGCCCGCACCCGGCAACTGGCGCAAGCCAACGAACGCCTGCAAAACGAGATGTGCGAGCGCGAACGCGCCGAAGAAGCGCTGCGCCATGCGCAGAAAATGGAAGCGGTCGGCCAGCTCACCGGCGGCATTGCCCACGACTTCAACAACATGCTCACCGGCATCATCGGCAGCCTTGACCTGATGCAGCGCTACATTGCCGAAGGCCGTGTCGACGAAATTACCCGCTTCACCGAGGCGGCCGTGTCCTCGGCCAACCGCGCCGCCGCCCTCACCCATCGCCTGCTGGCGTTCTCCCGGCGCCAGTCGCTCAATCGCAAGCCGCTCAACGCCAATGAGCTGATCCATTCGCTGGAAGATTTGCTCAGCCGCACCACGGGCGACCATATCGAACTCAAATTGCAACTGACCGAGAACGTCTGGCGGGTCAACACCGATGTCAGTCAATTGGAAAATGCCTTGCTCAACCTGGTGATCAACGCACGCGATGCCATGCCCGACGGCGGCGAACTGTTGATCGAAACGGCCAACGTGTATCTCGATGGCAGCGACATCACCACGCTGGAACAGGTCAACGCCGGGGACTACCTGATGATTGCCGTCAGCGACAACGGCATCGGCATGACACCGTCGGTATTGTCCAAGGCATTCGATCCCTTTTTCACCACCAAACCCATTGGCCAGGGCACCGGCCTGGGGTTGTCGATGATCTACGGTTTCGCCCAGCAGTCGGGCGGCCATGTCACCCTGTCCAGCCTGCCAGACCGAGGCACCTGTGTGCGCCTGTATCTGCCGCGTCTGGACGGCACCGAACAGGTGGTGGAGCGGCAGCCGCTGGTGGGCGAAGCACCGCCAGTCATTGCCGGGGAAACCGTGGTGCTGGTGGAAGACGATTCAGCGGTGCGCATGCTGGTGCTCGATCTGTTGAACGAGCTCGGTTACCGCGCCTACGAAGCCGAAGACGCCAGTGCCGCCCTGCCCATGCTCGAGTCCGACTTGCGGGTGGACCTGCTGGTGACCGACGTCGGCCTGCCGGGGATGAATGGCCGGCAACTGGCGGAAATCGCCCGCCAGCATCGTCCCGAATTGAAAGTGCTGTTCATGACCGGCTACGCGGAAATCGCCGCCGAACGCCAGGGCTTCCTCGAGCACGGCATGGACATGGTGTCCAAACCATTTACCATCGACCTGCTGGCCAACAAGATTCGCACGATGATCGGCCATGCCCGCTGACTTGAGGCATAATCGCGCGCCCCGTTGTCACCGCCGTTGCAAGGTAACCGCCCCATGAAAGCTCAAGCCCGCCATATTCTGGTGAAAACCTCGGAAGAAGCCGAGCAACTCAAGCAGCGCATCGCCAAAGGCGAAGCCTTTGATGTGCTGGCGAAAAAATACTCCACCTGCCCGTCCGGCAAACGTGGTGGCGACCTTGGTGAGGTCAGGCCCGGCCAGATGGTCGGCGTGATCGATGCGGTGATCTTCAAGAAACCGCTGCGGGTGGTGCATGGGCCGATCAAGAGCAAGTTTGGTTATCACCTGGTGCAGGTGTTTTACCGGGATTGATGGGCTGGCTTGAAAGCCCCCTTCGCGAGCAAGCCCGCTCCCACATTGGATTTTGTGAGTCGGCAAAATATGCCACCACCCCCCATCCCTGTGGGAGCGGGCTTGCTCGCGAACCGATGGCGTAGCCAGCGGCCATCCACCACTATTTCACAATCAACGCCCCCGACACCTGAATCACCCGACTCGCCAACCGATGCCCGGCCTCAGCCGCCTCCACCGGGCTTGCGCCCTTGAGCCTTGAAGCCAGGTACGCCGCGCTGAACGAATCCCCCGCTGCCGTCGTGTCCACCACCCGCTCAACCTTTTGCGCCGGCACTTCGAACGACTCGCCAGCACAACGAATCAGGCACGCATCGGCGCCCCGCTTGAGTACCACTTCAGGCGTGCCGATCTGTTGGTAAGCGGCAAACACGGCATCGCAGTCGGCAAAATCGAACAGTGCCTGCTCGTCGTCGACGGTCAACAACGCCAGGTCGACATAGGGCAATACGCTGCGATAAGCCGCGCGCGCCTCTTCGGCCGAGGCCCACAAGCGTGGCCGGTAATTGTTGTCGAAGACAATCCGCGCATCGCGCTGTCGAGCTTCTATCAGGGTTTTCAGCAACTTCTCCCGTCCCTGCGCGCCAAGCACTGCCAGGGTGATCCCGCTGAAATACAACAGATCGTAATCGGGCAGCGCCGCGAGGATCGGCGCAGCCGCTGCGGTGGTGAAGCAATCGCGCACGGCCGCTTCATTGCGCCAGTAAAGAAACCGCCGCTCGCCGGCTGCATCGGTCTGTATGCAATACAGCCCGGGCAAACGCCCGGGCAGACGCTGGACCATGCCCACACCGACGTTTTCCGCAGCCCAGCTTTGGCACATGGCATCGCTGAAACTGTCGTCACCCAGGGCGGTGACGTAATCCACGCTGCCGGCCGCCCCCAATTCGCGGGACAGGTACACCGCGGTGTTCAAGGTGTCGCCGCCGAAGCTCTGCTGCAGACTGCCGTCGGCACGGTGCTGCAACTCGATCATGCATTCGCCAATCAGGGCGATGCGCGGAGTGTTGGGGCCCAAGGTGCTGATGGTGTTCATGGGGTGGGGTCTCTGGTGTTGCGATGTTAACTATCAGGGCCCCTTCGCGAGCAGGCTCGCTCCCACAGGATTTGTGAGTTGCCATAAATAGCAGGCACACCCAAAACACTGTGGGAGCGAGCCTGCTCGCGATGGGCACGCTGCGGTCTCAACCCTTAGAAACAGGTTTCCATGGTTTCGAGGACGTTCAACTGCTCATCCACCAGACAACCAACACGCCACTTGTCAAACGTCAGGCACGGATGGGAAGTACCGAACGAAATGATATCGCCCACACGCAGATCCACTCCCGGCGCCACCGTCATGAACGCATGCTGGTCCATCACCGCTGTCACCTTGCATGCGCTCACATCGTCCCCGCTGGCCGGCACCACGCCCGCCTTGTAACGCAGCAGCGGCACCGGCAAACCGGCGTCATAGGCCACGTCGCGTTTGCCCAGGGCAATCACCGCGAACCCCGGTTCCGGCAGCGACTGCACATGCGCCCAGACTTCCAGCGCCGGTCGCAGGCCTTCGTGCAGGTCGCTGCGACGGTCGAGCACGCAGCACTGTGCTTCCTTGTAGATGCCATGGTCGTGGGCCACATAACTGCCAGGGCGCAGCACACTAAGGAAACGCCCAGCGACGTTCTGCGCTTCGAACTCTTCGGCAATCAGGTCATACCAGGCAGAACCTGAGGCCGTGATAATCGGCTTGGCGATTGCGAATGCGCCGCTGTCCTGCAACTGCACCGCCAGGCGCACCAGCGAGCCGGCGAAATCGCGGATACCGCTCACCGCGTGGTCACCGTGAATCACCCCTTCGTAACCCTCGATGCCGGTCAAAGCCAGCGCCGGTTGCGCGGCAATGGCCTGGGCCAGGTCGAGCACTTCCTGTTCGCTACGGCAACCGCACCGCCCACCGACCACGCCGTATTCGATCATCACGTTCAGGCGCACACCGCGCGAAGCGAAATACGCCCCAAGGTCGGCGACATTGTCCGGGTGATCGACCATGCAATAGAAGTCGAAGGCCGGGTCGGCCAGCAGGGCGGCGATCAGTGCCATGTTCGGTGTGCCGACCAGTTGGTTGGCCATCAATACCCGGCGCACGCCATGGGCATAGGCCGCGCGGGTTTGCGTGGCGCTGGCCAGGGTGATACCCCAGGCACCAGCGTCCAGTTGTCGACGGAACAATGCCGGAGTCATGCTGGTTTTGCCGTGGGGCGCCAGTTGCGCGCCGCTGTTGCTGACGAAGTCCTGCATCCAGCGAATGTTGTGCTCCAGTGCCTGGCGATGCAGCACCAGCGCTGGCAGGCTCACATCACGGACCAGGCTGGCGCCGTGGCTGGCCGCACCTTTTTCCACATTGGCAGTGTTTGGGGCAGAAGACATGTTTGAACTCCTCATCCACGCGGCTGCCGGCAGCCGCTGTTAATCGTTGATGCGCCGGGCCAGGCTGTTGGCGCTGTCGATCAGCACCCGGCGGTAGTCGGCGTAATTTTTCCTGGCGTCGGCCCTTGGCGCGACGATGCACAGGGTGGCGATGGCCACGCCGCCGGGGTCTTTGACCGGTGCGGCGAAGCAATGGGTAAAGGTGTCCGCGACGCTGTCGAAGGAGAAGAAGCCATCGCTGCCGGCCTGACGGATTTCCTCGAGGAACTGCGCGACCGGCAAGCGTTCGCCGCAGGGCAGAATGAAGTCGTCAGGGTCGATCAGGTCGATGATTGCCTGGTCGCTCAGATGCGCCAGCAACAGCCGGCCGGACGCGGTCCAGGGGATGGGCGCGTTTTCACCGATGTCCGACGAGATGCGGAAATGCCGCTCGCCCTCTTTCATCAACGCCACGGTGTATTTTCTTCCGTTGAGCAGGCACATCTGCGCGGTTTCGCGGGTCTGGCTGACGATCTCCTGCAAGGCGTGATCGGCCTCGCGGGTCAGGTCGAAATGACGCAAATGCGCCTGGCCGAGAAAGTACAGTTGACGCCCCAGGTAGACGTGACCGTCTTTGCCGACAGGCTCCAGGATCCGGCGTTCGAGCAACGAGGCAACCAACTCGTAGACGGTGGATTTGGGGCTGCCGATGCCGCTGGCGATTTCGTTGGGGCGCAGGGGCTGGCCGACTTCCTTGAGGAAATCGAGGATATCGAACGCCCGGTCCAGACCGCGAGCCCGGCGTTTGATGGTGTCTTCGGTCATTCCAGTGGGTTCCCATTCAACGTCGCCAGGATGGTACTGGCTGTTGTGGTTGTGTCAGTCAGATCCAGCCCTCAAGACCACCACAAATCTCAAGCCTTCTTCTTGTACGCAATACAGTCGATCTCAACCTTGCAATCGACCATCATGTTCGCCTGCACACAGGCCCGGGCCGGGGCGTGTTCGGGTTTGAAGTACTCGGAAAACACCTTGTTGAAACTGGTGAAGTCCCGCGGATCCTCCAGCCACACGCCAGTACGCACTACATCTTCCAGGCCATAACCGGCCTCGTTGAGAATCGCGATCAGATTCTTCATGGTCTGGTGGGTCTGCTCGACAATGCCGCCGGTAATGATCTCGCCATCCACCGCCGGCACCTGCCCGGAAACGTGCAGCCAGCCATCGGCTTCTACGGCGCGCGCGAAAGGGCGAGGCTGACCGCCAGCGGCGGTACTGCCGGTGCCGTAACGAGTAATGCTCATGAAGGATTCTCCTGATTGAATGGTAAACACTCCGGGGTAGCGATCATTCCGCTATAGCGGATCAAGGTATATAACAGCGGAAAGATAGCAGAGAGTCTGCCACAGGATCCTGATTGGACAACCCCCTATCGGACTGCTTTATTCAATATTCAAGTAATAGACGGTCTAAACAACCGCGGGCGTGAACGGCGTGTGCGGTCCACGGAGGCTTCATGTCATTCAAAGTCATGATGGTTTTCGGCACGCGCCCAGAGGCTATCAAGATGGCCCCCTTGGCGCGGGTCCTGCGCAACTGGCCAGGTATCAGCCTGAACATCTGCTCCACCGGCCAGCACCGCGAGATGCTCAAGCAGGTACTCGACTCGTTCGAACTGACAGTCGACGAAGACCTGCAGGTAATGACCCAGGGCCAGACTCTCAATGACCTCTCCTCACTCATGCTGGCCCAACTCGACAAGGCCTATGGCCGAGTACAGCCGGATATCGTGCTGGTCCACGGCGACACCACGACCAGCTTCATCGCTGCCCTCGCCGCCTTCTATCGCCAGTTGCCCATCGGCCACGTGGAGGCCGGATTGCGCACCGGCGACTTGCGAGCGCCCTGGCCGGAAGAGGCCAATCGACATCTGACAGGCGTCATTGCCGATCTGCATTTTGCGCCGACCACCAAATCCGAAGACAACCTGCTGCGCGAAGGCGTGCTCAAGGCCAACATCGAAGTCACCGGCAATACGGTGATCGATGCGTTGGTGTGGATGCGCAATCACCAACAGAAAACCCAATGGCACCCGGCGGCCGACTCGCCGCTGGCGGTGCTCGACGAAAACCGGCGCATGGTGCTGATCACCGGACATCGGCGGGAAAACTTCGGCGGCGGGTTCCGCAACATCTGCCTGGCCTTGGCCACCCTCGCCGAACGCTACCCCGACGTCCAGTTCGTCTACCCGGTGCACCTCAACCCTCAGGTGCAAAACGCGGTGTACAGCGTACTTTCGGACAAACCCAACATCTACCTGGTGGCGCCGCAGGATTACCAGCATTTCGTCTGGCTGATGGGCCGCGCACATTTCATCCTCAGCGACTCCGGAGGCATCCAGGAAGAAGCCCCGGCCATTGGCAAACCGCTCCTGGTTCTACGCGATGTCACTGAACGGCCCTCGGTACTCGAAGGCGGCACAGTGTTGCTGGTGGGCACCGACACTGCGCGGATCGTCAAGGAAGCAAGCCTGTTGTTCGACGACGACACCACGTTCCAGAGCATGAGCCGCATCCACAGTCCTTATGGGGACGGTCACGCCAGTGAACGCATTGCCAATCGCCTTGGCGTCTGGCTCAAGCACCGCGCGGTATCGGGAAAAGCCGTATGAGCCTGGGTTTTGTCGATTTCTTCGCGTATGTGCTGTTCGGACTCAAATACGTTGCAATCACCCTGGCCCTGTTGATGTTCATCCTCGGCCTCGATGACCTGTTCATCGACATCGTCTACTGGAGTCGCAAATTCATCCGGCGCTGGCGGATCTACGAAAAATTCCGCCGCGCGGATGAGGAGCGCCTCTACTCCATCGCTGAAAAACCGCTGGCAATCATGGTGCCGGCGTGGAACGAAGTCGGCGTGGTCGGTGAAATGGCGCGCCTGGCGGCCTCGACCATCGATTACGAAAACTATCAGATTTTCGTCGGCACCTACCCCAATGACGCCGAAACCCAGGCCGACGTCGATGCTGTCTGCCAGCACTACCCCAACGTGCATAAAGTGGTGTGCGCGCGGCCCGGCCCCACCAGCAAGGCCGACTGCCTGAACAACGTGATAGACGCGATCCTGCGCTTTGAAAGCGATGCGAAAATCCAGTTCGCCGGGTTCATCCTGCACGACGCCGAAGACGTGATTTCGCCCATGGAGTTGCGCCTGTTCAACTACCTGTTGCCAGGCAAGGACCTGATCCAGATTCCCGTCTACCCCTACGCACCGGAATGGAAAGGCTTCACCGCCGGGCACTATGTCGACGAGTTCGCCGAGAACCACGGCAAGGACGTCATCGTGCGCGAAGCGCTGACCGGCCAGGTGCCGAGCGCCGGCGTCGGCACCTGCTTCAGTCGCAAGGCCATCAGTGCCCTGCTCGAAGATGGCGATGGCATCGCCTTTGACGTGCAAAGCCTCACCGAGGACTACGACATCGGCTTTCGCCTCAAGCAGAAAGGCATGAAGTGCATCTTCGCCCGCTACTCGGTGACCGACCCGAACCTGGCGCTCGAACAGCCCTGGGTGTTCGGCATGAACCGCGCGTTCTCCCAGGTGATCTGCGTGCGCGAGCACTTCCCCCGGGACTTGCAGCACGCGATCAGGCAGAAGTCGCGCTGGATCGTCGGCATCGTCTTCCAGGGCACCAAGAACCTCGGCTGGAGTTCCAAGGGTCTGCTCAACTATTTCCTCTGGCGCGACCGGCGTGGCCTGATCGCTTACCTGTTGAGTTTCCTGGTCAATCTGCTGTTTGTGGTATTGCTGGCGATGTGGCTGATCACTGTGATTGCCCCGGACGCCTGGCGCTACCCCTCGATCCTCTCCGACAGCAGGCTGCTCGAGGTCCTGCTGTGGGCCAACGGTTTCCTGCTGCTCAATCGGCTGTTTCAGCGTGGCTGGTTCGTCACCCGCTATTACGGACTGGTCGAAGGGCTGCTGTCGGCGCCGCGCATGATGTGGAGCAACTTCGTCAACTTCTTCGCCAACCTGCGCGCACTGCGTCAGGTCATGGAAATGGGCGATTCGCGCCGCGTGGCCTGGGACAAGACCACCCATGAGTTTCCAGCCCTGACCCAGGCCCAGCGCACGCCGCTGGGCCATCGGCTGGTGGAACAAGGCCTGCTCAGCGAAGAACAGCTCGAAGCCGCGGTGACCAACCCGGTACGCCGGCGCCTGGGCCGGGAGCTTTTGCTGCGCGGTCACATCGACACCACGCAACTGGTGCAAACCCTGGCCGGACAACTGGACCTGGAATGGGCGCCACTCAATCCTTTCAAGCTCGACAAACACCTGATCGACGCCGTACCGCGCCGGATCGCCAGCCATTACGGCGTGCTGCCGGTGGCCGAAGAAGGCGACACTTTGGTACTGGCCTCCGAAGGCCCGGTGAGCCAGGTGTCCCAGGGCGCGATCAGCCGTCAGCTGAAACGCCCGGTACGTTGCCGCCTCGCCCCCCAGGGCCGGGTCACCCTGGGCATTCGTTACTGGTACCCCAGCCCCCGGCAAAACGAGGACGTGCGGCAAATGCTCGAGGTACTGGAACGGCATCAGGATGATGAAGCCTTGATCGAACGCATCAGTCACCATCAGGTCCTGCTTGGCACTCTCCTGCAAGTGCGCGGCATGGTCCCGCCGAGCTTGTTCAATCAGGCGTTGATCGACTTCGATGCCGAACAGATGTCCCTGGGCGAGCACCTGATTGCGCGCGGCATGATCACCCGGGAGGTGCTTGCACAGGCGTTGACTGAACAGGCCAGCGAACAGCAAGCCGCCTACCGCATTGCCCGGGAGGCCGCATGAAGCCAGGCTACCGTCACACTTTCCTGCTTGGCAGCCTGCTGCTGAGCCTGGGTACGACGGCGTGGGTGCAAGCCGGGCCGCTCAGCGATTTCGAGGCGTTTCGCAGCTACCCCTACATGGACCGCAGCTATCGCGAGGCAAAGAAAGGCAACTGGGCCGAAGTCGAGCGTCTGATGCGCCACCTGCTGGAGAAGGTGCCGAACAACGATGAGGCGCGGGCCCTGCTGGTGCAGGCCCTGGCCAAACAACGGCGCTACAGGGACGCCGTGCAGGCGTTGCCGGACAACCCGCAAAACAGCGACGCCCTGCTCAACCTGCGCCTGACCTGGATCGAACAGGACCCGCCCGGCAGCGATCAGGTGGAACAGTGGATCGCCACCAGCAATCTTACCCAGCGCGTGCGCCTGTGGCAGGCCTACAGCCTGAGCCTGGCCAAATTCGGTGGCGCAGGCCGGGCCCATGACTGGCTGGCACAGCTGGCGCCCAAAGGCGATGACAAGATTTTACACCTGGCCCGCGCCAATTGGTCCGAGCAGTTGCGTGACTGGAACGGCACCATCGAGGAACTCGCCCCGCTGGCCGCCAGCAAGCAATTGGATGCGCAAGGCTGGCAACGTCTGGCCAACGCCTATGTACAACGCCTCGACGAACAGCCCCTGCAGCAATTGCTGCAACAGGCACCAAACCCGCAATCGGCACGCAAGGCAAGGCTGGCCATGGTCGACCGGGCCATTGCCATGGGCCACTTCGAGCAGGCACAACGCTGGATGCAAACATTGCCGCCCGCCGACCTTGTGGATCCAGCCCAACGCCAGCGCCTGTGGGAGCTGGCGCGGCAAAACCGCGACAGTGCAACCGTGCAACGCTTGAGCGCTGACTTGCAACGACCCTGCCTGGAGACCGCCGAGTGGTTATCGCGTCACGACCCGCAGGCGGCGCTCACGCAGTTGCAAGGTTGTGCGCCCGAAGCCGACCCGCAGACCTGGCTGATCCTCGCCCAGCGCTTGCAAGCCGTCGATCTGTTGCAAACCACCCGCCTGCCGGAACCCTGGGATACCCAACGCCGCGAGCGCCTGCTCGACGCCTGGCAAGATCAGGGTCGCAGTGACAAAATCGTGGCCTGGCTGGCTGATCAACCGCAGACCGCCGATGTGGTCAGGCGTCGGGCGGAACTGCTCCAGGCTTCGGGGCACAATGCGCAAGCGATGGCGCTCTGGGAGCGGCATTACCAGCAGACGGGCAACCTCAATTCGCTCAACCAGGCCAGCTACCTGGCGTTGAACGCCGGTCAGCGTGAACACGCGCAACAGTTGCTCGAGAATGCTTATGACCGCCACGCCGGCAAGCTGCCGAGCGCGATGCTGCTGCGGCTCGCGGGCCTGTACGCCGCTTCGACACCCACCCCGGTGCAACAACAGCGCATGGTGTCACTGCTCAATCGAGTCGACCCCGCCACTCGCGGCCAACTGCTAGCGCAACTGGCAGAAAGCGGTCAGTGCGATGCAGTGCAACAGGCCGTCGGCAAAAACCCGCAAAGCGCCGGCGACTTCCACGCCCTCGGTCGTTGCGCCATGCCGGATCGTCCCGGTGAAGCGGTGGTGTATTACCAGACTGCGCAAGAGCTCGGCGACCGCAACAGCCGCCTGCCATTGGCCTACGCTCTGGATGCCGCCGGCGATGCCTCCGGCGCGCTGGCTATCTGGCGCAGCATTCCCGATGCCGAGCTCAGCGACAACGCCCGCCTCACCGCCAGTCGCAGTGCCCTGACTGCCGGCGACTATCAGACCGCTGAACGCTACTGGCAACAAAGCCGCACGCGGGGTGCCAACGAATGGGCCCTGGGCGCGGCGATTGCCGATGCCCGGGGCGATCATGGCCTGGCCTTGCAACGCCAACGCTCTGCCCTGCAAATAGCACCGGATGCCGGGCATTTCTACGCGGCATCGGTCACCGCACAGAAAGCCGGCGACCTGCAGCAAAGCAACGCATGGCTGGCCGAAGCGGTACGCCGCGAGCCGGACAATCCACGTTATCGCGCCGACTACGGCATGCGCCTGGCAGGAGCGCAAACCAAAGAAGAACGCGCCAGGGCCATCCCCTATCTGCAAAGCGCCACTCGCGCCTTCCCCGAAGATTATCGCCTCGGCGAAACCCTGGCCGTGCGCTATGACGAAGTCGCGGACAGCGCCTCGGCGCGCAAAGAACTGCGCCGTGTCATCGACCTTGAACAGAATCCGGTGGCGGCCGACGATGAGGACGGCAGCCTTGAAGCCCGGCGATATCGCCAGCGTCGCGCCCATGAAACCCTATCCCGTCGCGATTCGCGCACTGTGGCCAGCACCTGGTCCCCTGCCGGGGTCTCGACCAACGACTTCCTGCGCCCTGACGAAAGCACGGGCACTCGCCGCAGATCGACATCGCAGAACGTGCAAATGGCGATGTGGGACCACGCGCTGGGTGAGGAACCAAGCCGCGCCGGCAGTACCCTGTCGGTCTACGGTCGCGTACTGCTCGGTGGCCAGAGCCGGACGAGCTATGCCGAATCCATCGCGACCGGTGTTGGGTTGCGATACAAACCGTGGGGCACGGCCAACATCAACCTCTACGGCGAGATCTACAAACAGAGCCAGTTCGACGAACAGGACAACCACGGCCTGAGCCTCGGCGAAATGTTCAACCCCGACAAGCTGTCGGACCAGATCGACGACCACAAGGAGGACGGCCACACCACCACCGATTACCTGCTGCGTGCCACCGCGTCGTTCCTCGATCAGGGACGGTTTCGCAACGACTGGCGAGTGGATGAAAGTGACTGGGAAGAGCGCTTCCTCTACCTCGACGCGGCTTGGTGGACCAAGGCTGGAGACCATCAATGGTTGTCACGCTTTCAACAGGGCCACGCCTGGAAGCTGCCGTTCAACGGCGCGCAAACCCTGATGCCCTATGGCTTTCTCGAGTTCGCTACGCAGGACCCGAGTAACGACTGGCGCCAGGACCTGCGCACCGGCCTGGGTCTGCGCTGGCAATGGTGGTTCGACGACGACATCTACAACGCCTACCGCGCGCACCTGACGGTTCGCACCGAGTATCAGCAATCCCTGGGCGGTAACCTGTACGAAGGCGGCAACGGCGTGCTGCTGGGCGTGGAGTTGAATTTCTGATGAAGCGACTTCTTTTGGTTTTGAGCCTGCTGCTGGGCAGCGCAACGGTCGGCGCTGACGAGCGAATTTTCTATCAGCCGCTCAATGCCGACGCCAACCTGAGCCAGGCGCAATGGCAACGGATCTGGCAGGACACCGCCCGGCAAGGTACCCACACCGTGATCGTGCAATGGACGGCCTATGGGGATTCCGACTTCGGCGGCGCTAATGGCTGGCTCGCCAACAGCCTGAAACTGGCGCAGGCCCAAGGCCTGAAGCTGGTGCTGGGGTTGCGCATGGACCCGGCCTATTACCAACGCATCGACGAACTCGACAGCACTGGTCTGGCGACTTACTGGCAGGCGCAACTGGGGCAATCACTGGCTCGGCAACAGACGTTGCGCAAGGACTGGAAGCTCCCGGTAAGCGGCTGGTATCTGCCGATGGAACTCGATGACCTGCATTTCCTGGCTGTCGATCGCCGGCAGACCCTGCAACGCCAACTCAAGGACTTTGCCGCCAGGCTCGATGCGCCACTGCACATCAGCGCATTCAGCGCCGGCAAGCTGGCGCCGCGGGTCAATGGTCAGTGGCTGGGCGAGTTGGCGAGCAACGGGACACAGGTCTGGTGGCAGGACGGTGCCGGCACCGGGCGTTTGCCTTCCCTGGTAGGCGACGGATACGCCAGCGCACTGCCCTGCTCCATCGGCATCGTGCGTGAGGCGTTTCGCCAGGTCAGCACTGCGGGGCAGGCCTTCCGTGCCGAACCGGCGCCACCAAGGGCCGCGTCGGCTGCATGCCATCCCACCGCAGTTTTTTCCCTGCGCTACCGGCCGTGGGGCAAGGTGATTCTCGACAATCAGCGAACGTACAAGGTCAGCGATGTACAAAACCATTGAAGATGAAGTACTGCAAAACGCTGCACCTTCGGAGCTGAAAAAGGAGTTTCTCCAGCATGAATTCGAGCGGCTGCACAAGTTCTGCGTGCTGATCTATGTCGCCAGCGTTACTGTCTGGTTGCTCTATGACTTGATCCTCAGCCTTTTGGGGGAGCAGCGATTCACCTTGCGCTCGCTGCCGTTTATCGGTGCTTTCGCGGCCATGATCATCGTCCTGATGTTCATCCGCGAGGCCCGGCATTTCCATTGGTTGAACGTGCTGTTTGTACTCACCATCACACTCGGCACCCGCTTGCTGATCGAAGGAGTGGCTGTCGAACATCAAAGCGCATGGCTGTTGCTGGCGGCTTCTACCACGCTCTACAGCGCCTCGGTCCTGCCGCTGAGCCGCTGGTCATTCTTCACTGCGCAACTGATCACCTGGACCGTGCTCAATCCGTTCTACAACACCGGTATCGATGTGTCCAAACTCAAAGTCGTGATGACCATCAGCTACTGCGGTTTCCTTTGCGCCCTGACCCTCTACAGCTTCATCACCCTGCGCAGGGCCAAGCTCTACAACTACCTCATTTCCAAGCTGCTGTTGGAGCAGGCATACATCGACCCCCTTACCGAAATCCCCAATCGCCGCTCATTCATGACTCGTGCCGACGAACAGGTGCAGGTCGCGGTACGGGCGCACGATCACTACCTGGCGATGATCGATATCGACAACTTCAAAAAGGTCAACGACGTTTACGGCCACGACATTGGCGATGAAGTACTCAAGCGTGTCGCGGCGGATATCAAATCGGTCATGGCCAATTTTGAATACGCGCGACTGGGCGGCGAGGAGTTCGCGATTTACCTGGCCGGGGTGCGCCGCGAGGACGTCGAGTTATTGGCGGGAGAGCTTTGTCGAGTGGTCCGCGAACAACCGACGCAACACCCGGTAACCATCAGTATCGGCCTGGCGCGGGTAGACGATGAGGACACGCTCAACCAGGCGTTGGTCAAGGCGGATGAAGCCTTGTATGAGTCAAAAAATACGGGAAGACCGCTATACCTTTCATCAATCGGACCGCTATCGCAAGCAGGCTCGCTCACACAGGTGAGCGGCGCTGTCTGTCTGCGATGGATGTTTTTGAAGCTCACCTGCTAATGCTTGAGCGACGCCATTACCCGCTCGGCATTTTCACTGCACGCCATGCCCTCGGGGCGGGCCTGGACCATATCGATCCAATCCAGAAGCTGCGCCTTGCTATGGGCAAGGTGCCGCTGCATCTCTTCGATCTGCCCGATCTTGCGGTTGAGGCCGGCGATCAGTTCTTCTTGCTTGAACGCGCCCGTATCGTTATCCGGCAGTAAATGTTTGAGTTCTTCCAGGCTGAAGCCGGCCTGCTGCGCGCACTGGATGATTTGCAGGGTCTGCAATGCCTGCGACGGATAACGCCGATAGCCATTGGCCGAACGCGCAACCTGACGTATCAGGCCCTGGGCTTCGTAGTAACGAATGCGCGATGCGGTAAACCCGCTCATCTGCGCCAATTCACCAATTTTCATTTCAGCCTCGCTTGCCTGCTTGACATTAAAGTTAACTTTAAGCTTAGCCTCTGCTCTTCACTGATGAGGAGTCAAGCATGTCGCCCTTCAAAACGTTGAACTTGCCCAACGGTCAGACCATCGGCAATCGCATTGCCAAGGCCGCGCTGGAAGAGAACCTTGCGGCAGCGGACCAGGCACCCGACCGGGCATTGTTTCGCTTGTATCAAGCCTGGGCCGGGGGCGAAGCCGGGTTGTTGTTGACCGGCAACGTGATGGTCGATCGCCGCGCCATGACCGGTCCCGGTGGAGTTGCGCTGGAGGATGAGCAACACCTGCAACGTTTTCGCCAATGGGCGAGTATTGGCCGCGCCGGTGGCGCGCAGTTCTGGATGCAGCTCAACCACCCCGGGCGCCAGACCTTGGCCAACCTTGGCCAGCAAGCCTTGGCCCCGTCGGCGGTGGCGCTGGACCTGGGGCAATTCTCGAAGATGTTCGCCGAACCGAAACCCATGAGCGAAGGCGACATCGAAGAAGTGATTCGACGCTTCGCCACCAGCGCCGCACTGGCGGAAAAGGCCGGGTTCACCGGGGTGCAGGTTCACGCGGCCCACGGTTACCTGATCAGCCAGTTCCTCTCGCCACTGACCAATCGCCGCACTGATCGCTGGGGCGGCTCCCTGGAAAACCGTGCGCGTCTGCTGCTGGCGGTAGTCAGTGCCGTGCGCCAGGTGGTGTCGGCGCAATTTTGCGTGTCGGTAAAGCTCAACTCGGCGGATTTCCAGCGTGGCGGTTTCGAGGTAGACGATGCGCGGCAAGTCATCCAGTGGCTCAATGAGCAGCAGATAGATCTACTGGAACTCTCCGGCGGCAGTTACGAGGCGCCGGCCATGCAAGGCGAGGCACGGGACGGTCGAACCCTGGCCCGTGAAGCGTACTTTCTGGAAATGGCCAGCGACCTGGCGAGCGTTGCGCGCATGCCGGTGATGGTGACGGGCGGGATCCGGCGCCTGGCGATCGTCGAGCAGGTCCTGGACAGCGGCATCGCCATGGCGGGGATCGGCACCGCGCTGTCCCTGGAACCGCATCTGGTCAAACACTGGCGCGAAGGTCAGAACAGCCACCCGCAAACGTCGCCGATTCGCTGGAAACGCAAACCACTGGCAGCGCTGGCGACCTCAGCAGTGGTGAAATTTCAGTTGCACCGTTTGAGTCGCGGACGCACTACCCAGCCGCAGGTGTCGGCGATATGGGCATTGATTCTTGACCGGTTGTTCATCAGCAGGCGGACCCGCCAGTATCGGCAGGCGATGGGTAAGTAATTCAAACTGAAGACACCTGCACTGGCCCCTTCGCGAGCAAGCCCGTTCCCACACGATATCCGGTTGAAACACAGATGTTGTGTACACCGAGTAACCCTGTGGGAGCGGGGCTTGCCCGGGAAGGGACCGCTGCAGAAAAAGAAGAATTCAGGCAGGAAACAGTTCGTCTATATGCCGGTATTCGGACTGTAGCTGCTCAGCCAGAACCTTACTGCGCCCCAGCCGAATCGGGCCACGCTCGATGTCGATCAAAAGTCCGGGACACGCCAGTTCAGGCAGCACCGGCCAGTCCTTCAAGCGTCCATCGGTGACCAGCAACAACCGCTGCTGCTCCGCTGGAAAGCGTTTCTGTCGTATCGCCAGCCACCGCCCTGCCTCTGCCAACGCCGCCAGCAACGGCGTGCCACCGCCCGCACCAAGACCATCGAGCCAATGGCGCAACCCCGTGGAAGCCTTCAACCCTTGCACCTGCCACTTCGGCTCGGCACCACTGGCCGTCAGCAACGCCAGGCGCGCACGCTGGCGATACGCGTCGTCGAACAGTTGCGCGAGCAAGCCCTTGGCATCGCTAAGCGCCTGATGACGGCGGGTCGATGCAGAAGCATCAACGATCACCAGCCACAGTTCATGGGGCGAACGGGTGCGCAGTTGAAACAACAGGTCGTCATGCCGCTGCGGCCGACCATTGAGCAAGGTGCCCGGCCAATTGACCGTGCCGTTGCGTGTGGCGTGACGTTTGCCCTGTCTGCCGTGATCGAGCTGCCCGGCGCGGGGTCTGGCATTCGCCCCCGCGTCAGCACGGGGGCGAATGCCTAAGGCTTTTTTGGCCAGCTCGGTATTTCACGTCTGGCGCCGACCGGCAGCGCCTTGGCGGGCATTTCGCCCCACTGGCCCTGCCCTTCACCTGGATTGGGCTGCTGCGGTGCTGATGGCAGCGGGGCTTGGGCGTGTTGCGGCGCTGGATGTTCGCGACGCCTATGGCGCAAGGCGAACTCGGCGACCGCATCGATATCTTCCTCGGCGATAGCGCTCGCCCCACGCCACGCCGCGTGTGCCCGGGCGGCGCGCAGCCAGACCAGATCAGCGCGCAGGCCATCGACGCCGGCCGCAAAGCAGCGCTCGGTGATCCGCGCCAGTGTTTCGTCGTCCAGGGGAATGCTGGTCAGCGCACTGCGCGCCTTCTGGCAACGCTCGCGCAGGGCTTGCTGAGGGCTTTCCCATTCGGCGCAAAAGCCTTGTGGGTCGCTGTCGAAATCCAGCCGTCGACGGATGATCTGGCCGCGTTCGACCGGTGCGGTGTGTCCGCCGAGGGCGACATTCAGGCCAAAACGGTCGAGCAGTTGCGGACGCAGCTCACCCTCCTCCGGGTTCATGGTGCCGATCAGCACGAATTTCGCTGAATGCCGATGGGAAATACCGTCGCGCTCGACCAGGTTGGTGCCACTGGCTGCCACGTCGAGCAACAGGTCGACGAGGTGATCGGGCAACAGGTTGACTTCGTCAACGTAGAGCACGCCACCGTCAGCCTTGGCCAGTACGCCGGGGGAGAATTGTGCGCGCCCCTCGCTCAGGGCGGCATCGAGATCCAGGGTGCCAACCAGACGTTCTTCGGTGGCACCCAGGGGCAAGGTGACGAACTGACCGCTGGCCAGCAGGTCCGCGAGGCCCCGGGCCAGGGTTGATTTGGCCATGCCGCGAGGGCCTTCGATGAGCACGCCGCCGATTTTCGGGTCGATGGCGGTGAGGTACAGGGCGAGTTTCAGATCGTCGGCGCCGACCACGGCGGAGAGGGGGAAATGGGGGGTGTCGGTCATTTTGGGGGTCTCGGTCGTGGTCTTTGGGGTTCGGTGGTAGTGATGATTGTGGTGTGCCAGTTAGATTGCTGCCCTCACCCTAGCCCTCTCCCGGAGGGAGAGGGAACTGACCGAGGTGTTTAGTCGAGTTACATCGACCTGGGAGATCGAGTTGAACCCGGTACCTGAAAACACTGGAGATTGGTTCCCTTCCCCCCTTCCCATGGATGGAGGGGACTTAACGAGGTGTTTAGTCGAGTTACATCGACCTGGGAGATCGAGTTGAGCCCGGTACCTGAAAACACTGGCGATTGCTCCCTTTTCCCCCTCTCCCATGGATGGAGGGGACTTAACGAGGTGTTTAGTTGAGTTACATCGACCTGGGAGATCGAGTTGAACCCGGTATCTGAAAACACTGGCGATCGGCTCCCTTTCCCCCTCTCCCATGGATGGAGGGGACTTAACGAGGTGTTTAGTCGAGTTACATCGACCTGGGAGATCGAGTTGATCTCGGTATCTGAAAACACTGGAGATCGGCTCCCTTTCCCCCTCTCCCATGGAAGGAGGGGACTTAACGAGGTGTTTAGTCGAATTACATCGACCTGGGAAATCGAGTTGATCTCGGTATCTGAAAGCACTGGAGATCGGCTCCCTTTCCCCCTCTCCCCCTTGGGGAGAGGGCTGGGGTGAGGGGTGGCTTTTGAATGCACTACCCCTCTTCCTCTATATCCAGCAACAAATTCTCCAGCGCCTCCCGATAAGCCCCCGGCTCTTTCCACATCCCCCGCTGCTGCGCCTCCAGCATCCGCTCAGTCATATCACGCAATGCATGAGGATTGTGCTCACGGACAAACTCCCGGGTCGCCGGGTCCAGCAAATACGCGTCCGCCAACAACGCATACTGATGATCATCAATCAGCTGCGTGGTCGCATCGAACGCAAACAGATTGTCGACCGTTGCCGCCATTTCAAACGCGCCTTTGTAGCCATGGCGCTTGACCCCGTCGAGCCACTTCGGATTGGCCGCCCGGGAACGAATCACCCGGTTGAGCTCTTCCTTCAAGGTGCGAATCTTCGGCAAGTCCGGCTGGCTGTGATCGCCATGATAGCTGGCAGCCGCTTCACCCCGCAGGCTTTCGACCGCCGCGAGCATGCCGCCCTGGAACTGGTAGTAATCGTTGGAATCGAGCAAGTCGTGCTCGCGATTGTCCTGGTTTTGCAGCACCGCCTGCACCTGACTCAGCCGCTGGGCGAACTGATCGCGAGCGGCGGTGCCTTCGTCGGCGCCGCCATAAGCGTAGCCACCCCAGTTCAGGTAGACCTCGGCAAGGTCCTCGCGGCTCTGCCACAGGCGTCCGTCGATGGCGCCCTGCACACCCGCGCCATAGGCACCGGGCATTGCGCCGAAAATGCGCCAGCCGGCCTGGCGCCGTGCCGCATCCTGGTCCAGTCCTGTTTGCAGCAGTGCTTCACGTTCGCTGCGGACCTTGGCCGCCAGCGGGTTGAGGTCGTCCGGTTCATCGAGCTCGGCGACGGCTTGCACTGCCGCATCGAACAAGCGAATCAGATTGGCGAAGGCATCGCGAAAAAAACCCGAGACCCGCAAGGTCACATCCACCCGAGGGCGATCGAGCAGACTCAATGGCAGAATTTCAAAGTCATCGACCCGCTGGCTGCCGGTGGCCCACACCGGACGCACCCCCATCAGGGCCATGGCCTGGGCAATGTCGTCGCCGCCGGTGCGCATGGTCGCGGTGCCCCAGACCGACAGCCCGAGCTGACGCAGATGATCGCCGTGGTCTTGCAGGTGCCGTTCGAGAATCAGGTTGGCCGACTGGAACCCGATGCGCCACGCGGTGGTGGTCGGCAGGTTGCGCACGTCCACCGAGTAAAAGTTGCGTCCGGTGGGCAAGACGTCCAGACGACCACGACTCGGCGCACCGCTGGGGCCGGCCGGGACGAAGCGACCGCTCAAGGCGTCGAGCAGGCCGCACATTTCTGCCGGGCCGCAGGCGTCCAGGCGTGGCGCAACCACATCGCGCAGGTTGTCGAGGATGGCGGTGACTTCAGTCCACACGAAATCCTGTGGGAGCCGGCTTGCCCGCGAAAGAGGAGTGTCAGTCGACATTGATTTGCCGGATACACCGCCTTCGCGAGCAAGCCCGCTCCCACAGGGTACGGGTATACCTGCAGGGTGTTTCAATGTTTGGGAAATCAGCTGCGCGGCGAACAGTTCGAGGCGCTCGCGGGTGTCGCCGGTAATTCGCCAGGGTTCATCGCTAAGGGTTTGCAATTCAATTGGACGCGGCCCGTTCCAAGGCTCGGCCAACGCACAATCGAGTGGATCGAAAGCCAATTCAAACGCCTTGGCCAACGCCCGCAGCAGACTCGACTGCGCACCGCGTCCATCGCCACGAGGAATGCGCAGCAGTGCGAGCAAGGTGTCGATTCGCAAACGGCCGGTGGGTGACTCGCCAAACACATGCAGACCGTCGCGAATCTGCGACTCTTTCAAGTCGCACAAATAGGTGTCCAGGCGCGGCAACCAGATCGCCGCATCGGCATCGCTGTCGAGTTCCTCGTCCAGTTGCAGTTCACGGTCTATATGGCTGTCACGTACCAGTTGCAGGATGTCACGCTGCAACTCCCGGGCACGGCGCGGATCGAGCAACTGCGCTTCGTAGTATTCGTCGGCCAACAGTTCCAGGTCGCGCAGAGGCCCGTAGGTTTCGGCGCGGGTCAGCGGCGGCATCAGGTGGTCGATGATTACCGCCTGGGTACGGCGCTTGGCCTGGGCGCCCTCGCCCGGGTCGTTGACGATGAACGGATAGATGTTCGGCAGCGGACCGAGCAACGCCTCAGGCCAGCAGTTTTCCGAGAGCCCCACGCCCTTGCCCGGCAGCCATTCGAGATTGCCGTGCTTGCCGACGTGGATCACGGCATGGGCGCCGTAGGTGTTGCGCAGCCAGAAGTAGAACGCCAGGTAGCCATGGGGTGGTACCAGGTCCGGGTCGTGATACACCGCACTCGGATCGACCTGATAGCCCCGCGCCGGTTGGATACCGACGAAGGTCAGACCAAACCGCAGACCGGCAATCATCATGCGCCCGTCGCGACACATCGGATCATTGTCCGGCGTGCCCCAACGTTGCAGTACCGCATCACGATTGGCCTCGGGCAGAGCGTTGAACATCCGCCAGTATTCGTCCATGGCCAGGCTCTGCTGACAGGGACGCTGGTCGAGGGTGTCGAGGTCATTGCTGACGCCGCCAAGCAACTGCTGGATCAACGCCGTGCCGCTGTCCGGCAGTTCGGCCGGCAGCGGATAACCTTCGGTGTGCAGCGCGCGCAAGATGTTCAGCGCCGCCGCCGGGGTGTCGAGACCGACGCCATTGCCGATGCGACCGTCGCGCGTGGGATAGTTGGCGAGGATCAAGGCGATGCGTTTTTGCCCGTTGGACAGGCGCGCCAGATCTACCCAGCGCCGCGCCAGTTCTGCGACAAAATCCATGCGCTGCGGTTGTGGCCGGTAGCACACCACATCGCACTGACTGCGCTCGCTGCGCCACGCCAGGTCCTTGAAGCTGATCGGCCGACTGATGATGCGTCCGTCCAGTTCCGGCAAGGCGATGTGCATCGCCAGATCCCGGGGGCCAAGCCCCTGCTCGCTGGCGCGCCAGCCGGGCTCGTTGTCTTGGGCGCAGATGGCCTGGATCACCGGGATATTGCGGCGAAACGGTCGCAGATGCGGCGCTTCGGGACTGGATTGGGCAAAACCCGTTGTATTGAGAATCACCCCTGCTTCAGCTTCATCCAACAAGTCCTCGACCACCGTCAGGCAGGCGGGCTCTTTCAGGCTGGCCAGTGCAATCGGCAACGGGTTCAACCCCGCTGCCCGCAAGCGCTCGCAGAACACGTCGATAAAAGCGGTGTTGGCCGCCTGCAAATGCGAACGGTAAAACAGCACCGCCGCCACTGGCTGGCCGGCCTGCCAATCGGCTTGCCAATCACTGAGTCGTGCGGGACTTGTATGCGGGTGGTAGATCGCCGTGCGCGGCAGTACCTGAGGCTGCGACCATGAATAATCACGCGCAAGCCATCGATTGGCCAGGCAGCGAAACAGGTCCAGCGCATTGGCCATGCCACCCTGGCGCAGGAAATGCCAGAGCCGCTCGCGATCTTCAGGAAGCACCGTGCTCAGGTCGCTCAGCTCCGGGTCCGGACGGTCATCGCCCGGCACCAGGATCAACTGCACGCCGCGCTGTGACAGTTCGACCAGACGCTCGACACCGTAGCGCCAATAGGCGATGCCGCCATGCAGTGAAATCAGAATCACCTTGGCGTGGCGCAGCACTTGGTCGACATACAAGTCGACCGAGGCATGGTTCTGTACCTGCATCGGATTGGCCAGGCGCACGCTCGGGTAGTCGTCGGGCAACTGCTGCGCCGCTTCGGCGAGCAACGCCAGGCTGGAGTCGCCGCTGCACAGGATCACCAGTTCGGCGGGGGTTTGTCCAAGGTCGGCAATGTTGTCCTCCGACACGAAACCGCCGGGCTGGGTCCTGAGCAGGTGCATGGCTTACACGCTGAGTGCGGCGCGCAGTTGCGCTTCGAGTTGAGCGGCGTCGAGTTCCTGGCCGATCAGCACCAGACGGGTGACCCGCGCTTCTTCGGCGCCCCATTGGCGGTCGAAGTGCTTGTCGAAGCGAGTGCCCACGCCCTGAATCAGCAGGCGCATCGGTTTGTTCGGGATCGCGGCGAAGCCCTTGACTCGCAGGATGCCGTGCTGGACCACCAGTTGGGTCAGCGCATCCAGCAACAGGCTTTCGTCGGCTTGCGGCAGTTCAATGGAAATGGAGTCGAAAGCGTCGTGATCGTGGTCATCATGATCATCGCCATCGTGATGATGGTCATGGTGACTGTGACGGCTGTCGATGTGCTCTTCGGAGCCGGCGCCAAGGCCGATCAGCACGTCCAGCGGCAGGCGACCGCTGCTGGCTTCAATGATTTTTACCGCTGGCGGCAGTTCTTCGGCGACTTCCAGGCGCACGCGGGCCAGATCTTCAGGGCGGATGAGATCGGCCTTGTTGAGGATCACCAGGTCGGCGCTGGCCAGTTGATCGGCAAATAGCTCGTGCAGCGGCGATTCATGGTCCAGATTCGGATCGAGTTTTCGCTGGGCGTCGACCTGATCGGGGAATGCGGCGAAGGTGCCGGCGGCGACGGCCGGGCTGTCGACCACGGTGATGACCGCGTCTACCGTGCAGGCACTGCGAATTTCCGGCCACTGGAAGGCTTGCACCAGGGGTTTGGGCAAAGCCAGGCCCGAGGTCTCGATGAGGATATGGTCGAGGTCACCACGGCGGGCGACCAGTTCACGCATCACCGGGAAGAATTCTTCCTGAACGGTGCAGCACAGGCAGCCGTTGGCCAGCTCATAGACACGGCCGTTGGCTTCTTCTTCGGTGCAACCGATTGAGCACTGCTTGAGGATTTCACCATCGATACCCAGTTCGCCGAACTCGTTGACGATCACCGCGATACGGCGGCCCTGGGCATTGTCGAGCATGTGCCGCAGCAGTGTGGTTTTACCCGAGCCGAGGAAGCCGGTGACGATGGTGACGGGGAGTTTGGCCAGTGTTTTCATCGGATGCCCTTTGGCAAGGTGGCGGGCATACGGGACGACGACCGGCAACGCGCACGCGCGTGCCTGGAAGAATTCGCCACCGGATCACCCCGCCCGGTTGAAAGTCAGAATCTGTATCGAGGCAGGTCTCCTGGCTGACGGTGTGTCGGTCTTGGCGACCTGGCATTCGCTGCGCCTTCCCGCCGGCCTCATGGAGAGCCTGCAGTGGCGTGGCAACGAACATCACCGTTCACAGTTGCGGGGGCAGCCGCGGCATTGACCGCGTTCCCTTCTTAGCTTCGGCAAACGCCGAAGAACCTCGAAAGCGCAAGGCTACGCATCGTGCGGGGGCGGGTCAATGTTCACATTGGTTTTGCGGCGTCGCCTTCGCGAGCAAGCCCGCTCCACATTTGACGGTATTGCACTGACAGAACTGGGCCGAAGGTGGGAGCGGGCCTGCTCGCGAAGGGAGCGACACGGTTTGCGATGAGAACGTTTGCCAATTGACGCCCAACCCCCGCCCATGCTCTCCTACACGCTTGTTACGGGTGCCCTTCACAGGGTGAAACGGGAAACCGGTGAATCATGTGCTTTACTCCAAAGCCATGTCAGTCCGGTGCTGCCCCCGCAACGGTAAGCGAGTGAAGCGTCAGATCCACTGTGCCGATATGGCGTGGGAAGGTGATGCTTGCAGGTTCAGGCGATGCCTGCGCCCCTCGTGAGCCCGGAGACCGGCCCGCAACACAAAGTGACCAGTACGGTCTCTGAACAACAACCCGCGGTGGGCGGGCGCTGTTTGAACTTCTGCGCGCTCGCTCGTGCAGGGCTCTGCATGCGTTCTTGTTCCCGCTGACAGAACAAAGGGAAACGCCATGTCGATCATCAGCAGCACCGGCCACAGCACCGCCAGCACCACCACGACCCTGACCCAGCGTCTGACCGCCGCCGTCTGCGCGTCGATCCTGGGTGCATCCCTTGTTTACTTCGCCGGCTTCTCGCACATCGAAGCGGTGCACAACGCCGCTCACGATACCCGCCACAGCTCTGCCTTTCCGTGCCATTGAGAGCTGCCGACATGATCAAGCGTATCGCGCAAACCGCAGGTTTCACCGGGCTTCTGGCCGCCCTGCTGCTGACCCTCTTGCAAAGCTTCTGGGTGTCCCCGTTGATATTGCAGGCCGAGACCTACGAAATAACCGAGCCGGCCGCCGTTGAAGTCCATGAACACGCAGGTGGCGCCAACGCCGCCCACACCCACGACGCCGAAGCCTGGGAGCCGCAAGACGGCTGGCAGCGCGTGCTGTCGACCACTGGGGGAAATCTGGTGGTGGCCGTCGGCTTCGCCCTGATGCTGGCCGGCCTGTATACCTTGCGCGCTCCGACCAGGACTTCCCAGGGTCTGCTCTGGGGCCTGGCCGGCTATGCGACTTTCGTGCTCGCGCCAACCCTCGGCCTGCCACCGGAACTGCCGGGCACCGCGGCGGCCGACCTGGCGCAACGTCAGCTCTGGTGGATCGGCACCGCGGCTTGCACGGCTGTCGGTATCGCCCTGATCGTTTTCGGCCGTCACTGGCTGATGAAAGCCCTGGGTGTCGCCACTCTCGCCGTTCCCCATTTGATTGGTGCGCCGCAACCTGAAGTGCATTCGATGCTCGCTCCAGAGGCGCTGGAGACACAATTCAAAATCGCTTCGCAGTTGACCAACGTGGCGTTCTGGCTGGCCCTGGGCCTGATCAGCGCCTGGTTGTTCCGCCGCAAAAGCGATGGCCAATACCACGCATGAGTGACATCAGCGCAGCGCCGACCCTCGTGGTCGGCCTGGGCTGCCAGCGCGGCTGCCCGGTCAGTACGCTGCTGGCGCTACTGGAGCAGGCGCTGCAAGCACACCAGATCCAATTGCATGAAATAAAGGCCCTGGCCAGTATCGATCTCAAGCGCGAAGAGCCGGCCCTGAACGAGTTGGCCGCGCAGCTTGGGCTACCGGTGACCTACTTCAGCAGCGAACAACTTGCCGCCTATGAGCAACATCTCACTCATCAATCGCAAATCGCCTTCGAACGCACCGGCTGCTACGGCGTAGCGGAAAGCGCCGCCCTGGCATTGGCCGAACAACTGGCCCAGGCGCCGGCAAAGCTGCTGATTGCGCGACAAAAATATGCCCAGGCAACCCTGGCATTGGCTGGCGCGGCATAAAATCCCCGATAATCCCCACCTTCGATCATGAGCATTCTTCATCTGAAGCCTTGCCCAGCCGTTTTTTGCCACAGGAACCGAGCATGACCGTCTACTTCATTGGCGCAGGCCCCGGCGACCCCGAACTGATTACGGTCAAGGGCCAACGGCTGATTCGCAGCTGCCCGGTGATCATCTATGCCGGCTCGCTGGTGCCTGCTGCGGTATTGGCAGGTCATAGCGCCGAGCAGGTGGTCAACAGCGCTGAACTGCACCTGGAACAGATCATCGAGCTGATCAGGACCGCCCATGCCAATGGCCAGGACGTCGCGCGGGTGCATTCCGGCGACCCGAGCCTGTATGGCGCGATCGGCGAGCAGATCCGCTACCTGCGCGAACTGCATATTCCCTTCGAAATTGTCCCCGGCGTCACCGCCACGGCGGCCTGCGCGGCGCTGCTGGGTGCAGAGCTGACGCTGCCGGACGTATCCCAGAGCGTGATTCTTACCCGCTTCGCCGACAAAACCGCGATGCCTGCCGGCGAGGAACTGGGTAGCCTGGCACAGCACGGGGCGACCATGGCGATTCACCTGGGGGTCAATCACCTGGAGAAAATCCTGGTCCAATTGCTGCCGCATTACGGTGCCGATTGCCCGATTGCGGTGATTCACCGGGCGACCTGGCCGGATCAGGATTGGGTGGTGGGGACGCTGGCGGACATTGCCGCAAAGGTTGAGGCCAAGGGGTTTCGGCGCACCGCGTTGATCCTGGTGGGTCGGGTGCTGGGCAGTGATCATTTCAGCGAGTCGTCGCTGTATCGCGCCGGGCATGCGCATCTTTACAGACCTTGAGCACGCCTGCCCCAGTGGTGAGGGGGTTTGCCTGTAGTAAGGAGGCTTGGGGGGCTTACCTGTGGCGAGGGGGCTTGCCCCCGCTGGGGCGCGAAGCGGCCCCCGGCATTCATCCAGATAAACCTTGCATTGAGGTACTGCGACGGCTTCGCCGCCGAGCGGGGCGGTGCGGCGGTCCGACAAGCCCCCTCGCCACAGGCAAGCCCCTCAGCACAGGTTATCCATCACCCATAAAAAAACGGCGCTCACGGGGCGCCGTTTTTCATGCCGCAGCGAACACCTTAGTAGTAGGCGTTTTCTTTCTGCGTGTGGTCGGTCACGTCACGTACACCCTTCAACTCAGGAATACGTTCGAGCAAAGTACGCTCGATGCCTTCCTTGAGGGTCACGTCAGCCTGGCCGCAGCCTTGGCAACCGCCGCCGAACTGCAGGACGGCAATGCCGTCTTCAACCACATCGATCAGGCTGACCTGGCCGCCGTGGCTGGCCAGCCCCGGGTTGATCTCGGTCTGCAGGTAATAGTTGATCCGCTCGTTGACAGGGCTGTCGGCAGTGACCGTCGGCACCTTGGCGTTTGGCGCCTTGATGGTCAACTGGCCGCCCATGCGGTCGGTGGCGTAGTCGACTACCGCGTCGTCCAGGAAGGCTTCGCTGAACGAATCGATGTAGGCGGTGAAGCTTTTCAGCCCAAGCGCCGTGTCTTCCGGCTTCTCTTCCCCCGGCTTGCAGTAGGCAATACAGGTTTCGGCGTACTGGGTGCCGGGCTGAGTGATAAAGACGCGGATGCCGATACCCGGGGTGTTCTGCTTGGAGAGCAGATCAGCCAGATAATCGTGGGCGGCGTCGGTAATGGTAATAGCGGTCATGGAAACTCCTCGCAGGCTTGGGCGCAGTTTACGCCAATCAGCGCGCCGGACAAAGTCCCAGTATTTTTGTCAGGAAAGTGCCAGCGATGGCGCCCGACTCCCGCGCGCCCTCGTACTGCGGTTTTTTGGCGGTACATATATACCGCAGTCACCACCTTCGGCTTCGATAACGTCCTCGCTTGAGAATTCTTTATCAGGCGCCTCCCCTATGACCGCTTCCGCTGCCTTGATCGAAGCCCGACAGCAAACCCACCTGAAACAACTGCTTGAGCATCAACTCGCGCTAAAGCATCTGCTCGACCAACAGCCCGAAGCCGCCGGGGTGCTGGCAGACCTGCTCGATGCAAAAATCCAGCGTTCGTTTCTCGATCATCCCCCGCCCGTTACCCTGGAAGCAGTGAGCTACGAAGAACACATCAAACTCACCCTCCAATCAGGCTCGGAAACGGTTGTGCACTCAGGCACAGCGCAACGCCCGTTGTCCGCGCTGTTCAACGACAAGCCCTGGGGAGGAGAGAATTTTGACGCCCCAAACCGGTTTTACCGCTACTACGCCAAAGCCACTTACCAGGTGAATGATCCGTCTGCCCCGCACAAGTTACGCACCATCAACAGCACCATCGGCAGCACGCCAGCATTCGAAACCTTTATTGAAGAGCTGATCCGCAGGCCGGATCGCCACTATCAGCAGCAACTGGACCGTTTCTGGCGCGGGGCATACACGCCGGGCAACCCGATGACCCGTCGCCAATGGCTGGCCGATCAATTGGCCAAGGCCTTGCTGGCCGAAGCGGCATTGCGTGTGGAAGACGGCACACTCGACGAGTCATGCAAGACCCTGGTCGGGCAAATCGTCAGCCATCCATCCAGTCAATCACGCGCACATCTGCCGCAAACGCATAGGCCAGCCGCCTTCTCGCTGAGCCTTAAAGGCCGGAACGACGAGCCTGACATCCCTTTGGCCGGGGTATTCGTGCTCTCAAGCAAAACCCCTGTTGCCGATATCGATGCAAACACCGATATCGGTGCAGTCGCGCTTTTCACCCAGGGTGTGGGTATTGATTCATTTGTCTCACTGCAGGCTCTTGATCAATATTTGCGTACCAGATTCACCAATGCGGGTACCGGCGACAGCCTGATGACTCATATCACCTGGCAAGACCAGGCACGCGCCAACGGATACCAGGCGTCACCGCTGTTCAGTTACATTCAAGTTCACGAGAACCTTTTCGAGAATCGAGTGCACGCGTTGCTGGCCTTGCAGAAACAGGACATCGAGTACGGCTGGCGTCAATTGCCCCGGCATGAGGTCAACGGTAAGCAGGTCCATGAACTGTTCAACCGTCTGGCCACTATCGGCTCATTCCTGGATACCCGGGACCTGCTGATCGAACGCAGCCGACGTTTCATCGAGGCAAGTTTGCCATCCTGGTACCGGGAGGCCGGTCCAGCGGACCAACAAGCACTCAAACGGCTGGCAGAGTCCGAGCTGGCAGCCAATAAAATCCTGGCCACAAAGATCCGGGAAGCAGCCATACCGCTCCTGCGAGATTTTTCCCGCAAGGAGCTGGTCCGGCAACTGGCAATCGATTACCCGGACAAGGAAATTGACCCGGATAAAGTACCCGTCACCATGACCACCAGTATCAACCCCGCCAGCACGGGCGGCGGCGTCGGAGCTGATCAAGTCCCCTACTCCAGTGACCCGACAATCCGGCCTGAGTACACGATCACCCTGTCATTGACCGAATTTGCACTGAAAAACAGCAATCCGTGGGACTTCAGCTTCTACAAGTTGTTTACCGGTGAAAAAACCTCGATGTCTGCGTCCGGCAAGACCACGTCCGGCGCACCCATCCAGTTCGATGCAAGCTATCTGACATCCCTCGTCCAGACGCTGGATGTGAGCAAAGGCTACGACCAGTTACTGCAAACACGCCTGATGGAGAAAGGTTCATCCCTGCGCAAAACCTGGATCGATGCTCACCGAGCCAGCCTGGCGACTCATGCGCTGGCGGCCAGGCTGGACCCGAACTGTTTTCTCGAGGACAGGGAAAACCGTGGCTACCAATGGGTCAAGGCACTCATCGATGGCGATACCCCGGCCAGCCGAAAAACCGTTGGCGAACATAAAATCGTGGCGAGCTCGCTTCTGATTGCCAATTCCCCGGATGCCCGCAACGGCTACAACCTCAATGATGTATTGATGATCAGCGTGGACAATCGCCGAGCGCTGCCCAACGTCATCCTTTACACCCCTTGGGCACCGACAGGACACGCCATCAAGGAGTTTGCCGATAGTGCGACGATGCAGCAGTTCCTCAAGGATCAGTGGGACACATCGCCCGAATGGCGCCACTACTTCATGCAACGCCTGTCAACGCCCGGGCAGGCGGCACTGACCGAAAGCAAGGTCGCTCGCACCCTCTTGTTGAGCGAGCTGGTGCTCAATGCCCGAAGCCGAATCGGCAACCCCTTTGACACCCTTCATACCTTTGCCATTAACACCTCCCTGCACGACGCCTTGTACGAGCAGCAGGTCGTCACGCTGCGGCGTAACGCCGATCATCAATCCACCAGCAACGCCGAAGTCGAACGACAATCGTTGTGGAACAAAATCAGCTTCGGGCTGGACCTGTCGCTGAACCTGATCAGCTTTCTGCCCATCACCAGCGCCTTCAAAGCCGTCCGCAGCGTTACTCGAACGTTCCTGCTGCTCAATCAGATGGCGGCGTCAAAGTCTGCGGCCAGAGCCCTCTGGTCCATCACCGCAGCCAAGGGGCGACCCTTGCGGCTACCGGCATTCGGCGCGGTACCGGCATTCAGACCGGCCCCTGATCTGTCCGGAATAGAGGTGGCGGTCAACCCGCTGGATCTGGACCTGATCAAAGGCAATCTTTTTCAGAGCAAGACTTCGCCCCAACAATACGTCTTGATCGCCCGCAAGCACTACCTGTGCGATATAGCTCAGGGGCAGCGTTTCCTTTACCCCCAGGGTACGGGTTACAAAACCCTGCGCTACCCGCTGGTTCTGGATGAAACACTGGAAAACTGGCAAGCCGAACCCATGCTGCGATTATCAGGAGGCATGGGCCCTATCGAAAAAGGTCCGCTGCAGACCACTTACCTGGATTATGAATTGCCTCCGGCAGACCTAGCGGCGCTGCCGGCGCTCAATCTCTCCCTCGCCGGTTCCATGAGTCTTGGCATGCTACATCCGACCTTTGCGATGAATGCCCAGACAGCAGGCGTGTTGCACATCTTTGCCATTCAATCGAGATTGCGCCGACATGCCAGAAGCTACTTTCGAACCTTCCAGGCCCCTGCCAGACCGTTCATGCTACCGGGCCGGAATCTGTCGCCCGATCAACTGTTCCAATACCTGTTCGGCCAGCGCAATGGGCTGGTGTTCGGAGAAACGCATCACTATTCGCTGACACGTCAGTTTTTAATCAACAACATGGCGGAACTCAAACGCCAGGGTGTCCGGGGTTTTTATCTGGAAGTATTGAACACTGACCTGCATCAGGCCCTTCTGGATCAGTTCAACGCATCACCAACAGCTCATTTGCCTCAGGTGCTGAGAGACAGGCTTCAACTGGTTGATGACCTGAGCACCGTCCCGGACGCCTACAGCTACACGCGTCTGGTAGAAGAAGCGCATGCTCAAGCAATCCCGGTCATGGCCCTGGATACCACCGCAAGCTCATTGATCACTGCGCAGACTCTCATACCCTCCCACATCCTGCCGACGCTATCGGATCAACTTGATCGGGTGACGATGTTCAACTTCTTTGCCTGGAAAAAAATTTCATTTGACCAGTTGGCCCACGGCCCGCATCGCTGGGTCGCACTTGTCGGGCAAGGACACAGCAATACACTGCAGAGCATTCCCGGGCTGGTCGAATTGACCAATGCCTCCAGCGTCCGGGTGGACAGTCGTATTGCCACGCAACCGAGCATGCGAGTCAAAAGTGATCCGGGCATCGTTATCCATTCCCCTTCCGGAACTCACCAGGTCACTCACGGATGCGACCTGCTCGCCTGCCTGCCGTGCCCGACAAATGAACACGAGATCGCCTTTCGTGTGCATAGCCCCAATCAGTTCACGACGACCAGAACGCCTTCCGGCCAGATAGCCGTGCACTACGTGAACGCTCAGGGCGAGCGCATTGATGTACCGGTGTTCGCTGACGGCAGCCAGGCCTATGTCAACCACGCAGCATTCGGCGCGGTGAGCAACCGACGTTTCAGTGACCTTGATGCACTGACTGACGCGCTGATGGATGAATTGGCGATGATCGAGGTCTGAGCCCTGTACAGGCTCTGACCTCGCTTTTCTATCGCCTGCCTCGCAGTCAACGACCCGCTAGAGATTCTCGTAGCGATTCATGTCCAGTACGCCCTCTTCCACCGGCTCGGTCTCGTGGATGTAACGACTCAAGTCATGGAAGTACTGCCAGAACTGCGGATGACTGCGACGTATACCCCAGCGCTCGACGATTTTCTCGAAGTCACTCGCATCCCTGGCGCGCTCCATTGCATCCACGAACACGGGAACTTGCCCGGCCGAAATGTTGAACATGAAGTTGGGGTAGCTGCTGAGAACGCCCGGAAAAATCGTGACGGTGTCCAGCCCTGGCTGGTAGCGCAGCGACTCACCCAACAGAAACGCCACATTGCTGTGCGCACGGTTGCGCAAAAGGCTGTAGACCTCGCGTTTGCCGCTGCGAGTCTCGACGCGCAACATGGTCGCTTCCGGCAACAGGTCAATGACCTTCAGACCTGCCGCAGGGCGCGCGGTCAGGCGGCTCATTGCCTGCTCGGCAGCCTGCAACTCGGGATCAATGTTTGGGCGCGAGCAATAGGCGCCCTCGCAGCGATTGATCGGATCGGGCCGGGCATTGAGCTCGCCATACCGGGCCAGCAATTGCCGGGCAAAATCGCGCTTGGGATCTGCCGCGTCCAGTTTCAGCGCAGTTGGCGTGTCATCGTCAATAGCCTCGTAGTCCAGCCACATCTTGAATTTGCCACTGTTCTGATACCAGTCGTCGAGGTAGCCCTCGCGTGAATCGGCGGGCATCAAGCGCAGGAAGTTCTGTTCGGCCCCATTGCGGATCAGGTCGAAGTACAGGCGCGTCTGGGCTTGATGGGAGACGTTGCCGAACACGTCGTAGTTGACCGCCAACTGATAATAAGTGCGCTCCAGCAACGGGAAATCGAACAGCCACATCGTCTGCGGTACGTCGCCAATCAGGCCCTTGGTCACCGAGGCGCTGTCGAAATGGCGGAAAATGCTCAGCAGCGCGTTGTCGTTGCCGGCCCACAGGCTCGACCAGCTCGGTGCCGGCACCTCGGCGTAGCTGTCCCGGCGCAGCACTTCGTATTCGTTGCGTTTGTCGCGGTAGTCATGCCACAAGCTCAGGACACTGCCGACATCGTCGTTCTGTCCCGGCATCGCCAGCAAAGGCGTCGCCTGGCCACGATAGTTCGGATCGATAACGTATAGATCGTGCTCCGGCGCCTGGAACAGCGCCCAGAAGTTGTCGCGGATCACGTCCGTGGCAATCTGCCCACGACACACCGGACCACGGATAAAGGTGCGCACGAAGTACTCGGCGTTATCGAGCATGAACTGATAACGCGCCTGGGCCGGGATCGCTTCGAACGTCGCAAACGGGTTGGCCCGGCGCTCCGGTCCGTAACCCGGCAAGGCATCGACCTGCCAGTTGCCGCTGTAGAACAGGCTTTTCACCCGTGCCAGTTTCGCCGCGCTCAGCGGATAGCTGATGTGGGTCTTGTGCACGATCACGCCTTGCACCGGCCACAAGCGGTAATAAAACACGGTGCCCGGATCATCGTTCGGGCGACGGGTATTGATCAGGTCGATCGGCTGGCCGGTCGGTGTGCGCGAGCGCACCCACTGGAAGAAGTGTCCAGGCTCACCGTCCTTGAAAAACACGTGCGCGAGGAACCAGTGCTCATACAGCCAGCGCCCCACCAGGCTTTCCCGGGCGCCGGGCGAGTTCAGCAGGCTTTCCCATTGCACCACCTGCAACGCCTCTTTTGCGTTGGGGACCAGGGCGTGTTCATCGATCGGCGCACCGGAGGCCAGCCAGCGCTGCAGCGTCTGGTATTGCTGATCGGTCAGGCCGGTCACCGCCAGCGGCATGCCCTCTTTGGGATGGGTGGCGGCATAGCCGTCAAACTCGGCGGGCGTGGCGCACATATTATTGCGGCTCAGGCCCAGGACGATGTCCGCCGGTAGTTTGGCATTGGGCTGCAATGGGGTCTTATGCCCCAACTCAAGCATCCGCGCCATCAACCCGGCCTGGGTGGCCTGGGTGTCGAGCACCGGATAAAACCCCTTCTGTTGCCAGGCCTGCTTGCCCCAGGCGTCATAAAACAGCCGGGTCGGTGCAACTGCCTGCCTGCGGTCACCATCGTACACCGGGACTTTCGTCGCCCCCCGTGCCGCGCCCTCACCGCTGCCCAGATTGAGCTGGCAGGCAGCGTCGTTGCAGGCATGGCAGGCCACGCATTTTTCCGTAAAGATCGGCTGAATGTCGCGACTGTAGGAAATGGCAGAGGAAATCGCCGGGCCCTGCGCCGTTGCGCCCCAGCTTAAAAACAACAGCACAGTGCTGATGACGAAACGATACGACATGTCCCTGGTCCTGATCCTTTTGAAAACGCCGCGATTCTACCGGCCTGACGACCGTGCCAACATGAGCGATATTCATGCAAATCCCGAGGATGCTCTACAAGCGCACAAGTTTGCTATGATCCCGGCCCTTCGTCATGGTCTTACCGAGTAGTCCAAATGTCCGATCGCAGTGTTCGCCTTCAAGCTCTCAAGCACGCCCTCAAAGAGCGCATCCTGATACTCGATGGCGGCATGGGTACGATGATCCAGAGCTACAAGCTCGAGGAACAGGATTACCGTGGCAAACGCTTCGCTGACTGGCCCAGCGATGTCAAAGGCAACAACGACCTGTTGGTGCTGACGCGCCCGGATGTGATTGGCGGCATCGAGAAAGCCTACCTGGATGCCGGCGCTGACATTCTGGAAACCAACACCTTTAACGCCACCCGGATTTCCATGGCCGACTACGGCATGGAAGAACTGGCGTACGAACTGAACGTGGAAGGCGCGCGCCTGGCCCGCAAGGTCGCCGATGCGAAAACCCTCGAGAACCCGGACAAGCCACGCTTCGTCGCCGGCGTCCTGGGCCCGACCAGCCGCACCTGCTCGCTGTCGCCAGACGTGAACAACCCCGGCTATCGCAACGTGACCTTCGATGAACTGGTGGAAAACTACACCGAGGCCACCAAAGGCCTGATTGAAGGTGGCGCCGACCTGATCCTGATCGAAACCATTTTCGACACCCTCAACGCCAAAGCGGCGATCTTCGCCGTGCAAGGTGTGTTCGAGGAACTGGGCGTCGAATTGCCGATCATGATTTCCGGCACCATCACCGATGCTTCCGGTCGCACCCTGTCCGGCCAGACCACCGAAGCCTTCTGGAACTCCGTGGCCCACGCCAAGCCGATTTCTGTCGGCCTGAACTGCGCCCTTGGTGCCAGCGAGTTGCGCCCGTACCTCGAAGAGTTGTCGAACAAGGCCAACACCCACGTATCGGCACACCCGAACGCCGGTCTGCCGAACGAATTCGGCGAATACGACGAACTGCCGGCACAAACCGCCAAGGTCATCGAAGAGTTCGCCCAAAGCGGCTTCCTCAACATCGTCGGCGGTTGCTGCGGTACCACTCCGGGCCACATCGAAGCCATTGCCAAGGCCGTGGCCGGTTATGCACCGCGGGAAATCCCGGACATTCCCAAGGCTTGCCGCCTGTCGGGCCTGGAACCGTTCACCATCGATCGCAACTCGCTGTTCGTCAACGTCGGCGAACGCACCAACATCACTGGTTCCGCCAAATTCGCCCGCCTGATCCGTGAAGACAACTACACCGAAGCCCTGGAAGTCGCGCTGCAGCAGGTCGAGGCCGGCGCCCAGGTGATCGACATCAACATGGACGAAGGGATGCTCGATTCGAAGAAGGCCATGGTGACCTTCCTCAATCTGATTGCCGGCGAACCGGACATCTCTCGCGTGCCGATCATGATCGACTCCTCCAAGTGGGAAGTGATCGAAGCCGGCCTCAAATGCATCCAGGGCAAGGGCATCGTCAACTCGATCAGCATGAAGGAAGGCGTCGAGCAGTTCATTCACCACGCCAAACTGTGCAAGCGCTACGGCGCCGCCGTGGTGGTGATGGCCTTCGACGAAGCCGGCCAGGCCGACACCGAAGCGCGCAAGAAAGAAATCTGCAAGCGCTCCTACGACATTCTGGTCAACGAAGTGGACTTCCCGCCGGAAGACATCATCTTCGACCCGAACATCTTCGCCGTGGCCACCGGCATCGAAGAACACAACAACTACGCCGTCGATTTCATCAATGCCTGTGCCTACATCCGCGATGAACTGCCATACGCGCTGACCTCCGGCGGCGTGTCCAACGTGTCGTTCTCGTTCCGTGGCAACAACCCGGTGCGCGAGGCGATTCACTCGGTGTTCCTGCTGTACGCGATCCGTTCCGGCCTGACCATGGGCATCGTCAACGCCGGTCAACTGGAGATCTACGACCAGATCCCGGCAGAACTGCGCGACGCCGTGGAAGACGTGATTCTCAACCGCACCCCGGAAGGCACCGACGCCCTCCTCGCCATCGCCGACAAGTACAAAGGCGACGGCAGCGTCAAGGAAGCAGAGACCGAAGAGTGGCGCAACTGGGACGTCAACAAGCGGCTGGAGCACGCACTGGTCAAGGGCATCACCACCCACATCGTCGAAGACACCGAAGAATCCCGTCAGTCCTTCGCCCGCCCGATCGAAGTGATCGAAGGCCCGCTGATGTCCGGCATGAACATCGTCGGCGACCTGTTCGGCGCCGGCAAAATGTTCCTGCCGCAGGTGGTCAAGTCCGCCCGGGTGATGAAGCAGGCCGTGGCGCACCTGATCCCGTTCATCGAACTGGAAAAAGGCGACAAGCCAGAAGCCAAGGGCAAGATCCTCATGGCCACCGTCAAGGGCGACGTGCATGACATCGGCAAGAACATCGTCGGCGTCGTGCTCGGTTGCAACGGTTACGACATCGTCGACCTGGGCGTGATGGTGCCGGCGGAAAAGATCCTGCAGGTGGCCAAGGAGCAGAAGTGCGACATCATCGGCCTGTCCGGGCTGATCACGCCGTCCCTGGATGAGATGGTCCACGTCGCCCGGGAAATGCAGCGCCAGGACTTCCACCTGCCGCTGATGATCGGCGGCGCGACCACCTCCAAGGCGCACACGGCGGTGAAGATCGAACCCAAGTACAGCAATGACGCGGTGATCTACGTCACCGACGCCTCCCGCGCCGTCGGCGTGGCAACCCAGTTGCTGTCCAAGGAACTCAAGGCCGGTTTTGTCGAGAAAACCCGCCTGGACTACATCGACGTTCGCGAGCGCACCGCCAACCGCAGTGCCCGCACCGAACGCCTGAGCTATGGCGCGGCCATCGCCAAGAAGCCGCAGTTCGACTGGGCAGGCTACACGCCGGTCAAGCCGACCTTCACTGGCACCCGCGTGCTGGACAACATCGACCTTAACGTTCTGGCCGAGTACATCGACTGGACGCCGTTTTTCATATCCTGGGACCTGGCCGGCAAGTTCCCGCGCATTCTCCAGGACGAAGTGGTCGGTGAAGCCGCCACCTCGTTGTACAACGACGCAAGGGAAATGCTGCGCAAACTGATCGACGAAAAGCTGATCAGCGCCCGTGCGGTGTTCGGCTTCTGGCCGGCCAACCAGGTGCATGACGACGACATCGAACTCTACGGCGATGACGGCAAGCCAATGGCCAAGCTGCATCACCTGCGCCAGCAGATCATCAAGACCGACGGCAAGCCGAACTTCTCCCTGGCCGACTTCGTCGCGCCCAAGGACAGTGAGGTCACCGACTATGTGGGCGGCTTCATCACCACCGCCGGCATCGGCGCCGAAGAAGTGGCCAAGGCTTATCAGGATGCCGGCGACGACTACAACTCGATCATGGTCAAGGCCCTGGCCGACCGCCTGGCCGAGGCCTGCGCCGAGTGGCTGCACCAGCAGGTGCGTAAAGACTATTGGGGTTATGCCAAGGACGAAGCGCTCGACAACGAGGCGCTTATCAAGGAGCAATACAGCGGCATCCGCCCTGCCCCGGGCTACCCGGCGTGCCCCGATCACACCGAGAAGGCCCAGTTGTTCGCCCTGCTCGATCCAGAAGCCGAGGAAATGCGCGCAGGCCGCAGCGGCGTGTTCCTCACCGAACACTATGCGATGTTCCCGGCGGCAGCAGTCAGCGGCTGGTACTTCGCCCACCCGCAGGCGCAATACTTTGCCGTGGGCAAGGTCGACAAGGATCAGGTGCAAAGCTACACGTCGCGTAAAGGCCAGGAGTTGAGCGTGACCGAACGCTGGCTGGCGCCGAACCTGGGCTATGACAACTGATTGATTGCCCGAAACACCCGGGGGGGCCAGACACTGCCCCCCGGGGTCTTCAATCAACGGGATGACAGGTTCACGGCGTGAGCGTGGCGATCTTCGGACCTGATAGTTCGATCAACACCTGCATTTCCTTTTGCTTCATTTCAATGTCCAGCATCACCAAGGCGCTCTTATAGGCCTCATTGAATTGCGGATATTGACCCTCGAGCACCTCCAGCCGTTGGCTGCGCTCTTGTTCCAGTTCGATGAACCGCTCAGGGTTTTCGCTCTTGAGCAGATCCGCCCAATAGGTACGCTGCACCAAAGCCACGATCAAATCCTGTGACTGCTCGGCAGCGATGACCTTGGCATACGCCTCATCAAGCATCTCCCTCGTCACATGCGAGGACTGCTCGTAGCGCATGTTTCTGAACTGCCCCGGCAGGTCCAGCCGATCGGCAAGGCCAATGCGGTACGCCAACTGCACTTCTGCTTCATCGTAATGGAGCTTCAAGCGCTTGCGCAGTTTGATGAAGTCTGCGGCGATCGACTCGATTGTGTCGAGGCGGAACTGGGCCCTGCCAAGCCGGAACAAAACATTGGCCTGGTCCTGCACTGGAGCAGCCTTCAGAATGCCGCACTCGTAGACTTTCACCTCAATATCACTGAACACCAGGGCGTAACCGTCCGGACAGGTGTCAGAAACATTGGCCATTTCAAACAGCACACCCCTGAGGGTTTCATCTTCCTGGGCTGCCCTGAGAACATCCGCGACACGTAAACGCAGCTTGCCGGGTTGTAACTTGTACTCCGGTGTACCCAACAGCTTGTGAAGCATCTTGAAAAAAGCCGGGCTTGCGGGCTCTTGTTTGAAATTGCTCCATATCCCGCTCAGTTCATCAGCTGTGCTGGATGTCGAATCTATCCATTGCTCCCGGGCCACATCCCCTGTCGTGTCGACCACCACTTCTTCGTCACTCGTGTCGTATTCCGATCCGTCAGAAGTGGACTCGCCCTCACCAAACTCGTGCTCATAAGTGCGCAATGCCTGATCAAGACTCTCGGTGGTATAACCCAAGCCATGACCGGTTCGCTCCAGATAACTGCCAATCTCATTCAGCTCATCGTCATCCAGGCTGTTGTCCGTGAGATTGATACCCCTGACCAGCTCGCTCGGGACATCACTCAGAAGTCCCTCGGGCAACGCTTCGATCATGTTTTCGCTCAAATTCAGCGTCCTTAGCAAGGGAAGTTGCAGCGCGCCCTCCGGCCAGACGACCAGATTGTTCTCATGCAGGTCGAGCTCGCGCAGATTCCTCAGGGCCGTGACATTGAGTCCCTCCAGCGCGTTCGACGCCAGATTCAATGACTCCAGGGTGGTCAGGGCTGACACGCGAGCCTGCAAGTCCAGTGTGTTGATCATCTCGTTGCGAGCCGCGCTAAGCCGTTTGAGCTGACGAAAGGAGGTAACCGCCTCCGGCAAATTCAACAGGCCATTGGAATCGATCTCTAGGGTGTGGATATGGCTGAATGCGTCGACCAGTCCCTGCAAACCTTGCTCGCTCAGATAAACCCGGTTGCTTTTCAAAGTGCCAACATGGGCAAAATCACCCGCCAATGGCGGAAAACTTCCCAGCGGCATCGATGAAAAATCAAGGGTGTAGGCCCCGGCCGGATGCTCGCCCGCCGCTGCGCCGCGCAGGTTTTGCCGCCAGCACGTCAGCAGTTGATCGGCGGCCCGGCGCCGTTCCAGCGCCGACACCCAAGTCAAAGTACGCAAGTCCCCGACCTGATAGGGCGGTTGTTCGATCCAGGCGTTGAGGCTCTGAACCAGATTCTGGTGCTGCTGCTCCCAGTCCGCGATTTGCCCATCAACGTCTTCTGCGTTCATACCCTTGCTGGAAAGTGCCTCTATGCGTTGTGTCGCCTCCGACTCCAGTAACTGGGCATCCAGTCGCATCAGCCGTGCCACTGGCGCAATTTGTTGTAGTTCCTGGGCTGTGATCGACGGCACTTCAAGCAATAACGCCGGATTGTGCGACACAAACTCAGGAAAATACTCCGGCTCGCCCCCGGTTCGCCCCTCAAGCAATACCGTTCGCTCGATCCCCATTACCTTGGGAGCGGAAGTACTGGCCAGCAAATCCGTTCGCGCCCGGGGTGTCAGCGCACACCCGCTGACATCGACTACAGTACTGAAACCTTCGGTCAGCGCCTGCTCGGGAATGGTCGTGATCGCCGTACGGCTCAAATCCAATTTGCGCAGCCCCGGCAGATCGAGCGCGCCATTGGGCCATTCTTTGATGCCCGTGCGGCCCAGGCGCAAGGTATGCAGATGGGTCATCGCGGTGACATCCAGCGATTCCACCCGATTGAGCTGCAAGTTCAACTGTTGAAGGGCGGCCAGGCGATTCAAGTCGGCCTGCACCGCCGCCGTGACTGAAAGTTGATTGCGCGCCAGGTTCAACTCTGTCAATCGACCCAATGAGCTCAACCCCTGGGGAATCGTGGACAATTGATTGCCGCTCAGATCCACCGATCGCACCTCGGGAAAGTGCTGCACAAAACCGCTGAGATCTTCAGCCGACACCCGCAGGTCCGACAGACCCAACACCTGCACATGGGTAAAACCGGTGGTCGGCAGCGCCGGCAGCTCAGGCAACGAGCCCAATGGCGAGCCTGCCAGATCAAGGAAAGCCGCGCGAAGCGATTGCGCCTGAGGAGCCCCCCATGAAGTCGACGGCTGAGCGACCTGCGCAGTTTCCCCGCCATAACGTTTGCGCAGACCGGCAAGCCAACAACTTCTGATGTCGGAGCAAATACGCTGCGCATTCAGCACAGAGGCGTTAAAGCGATCGCCAGTGGCGAATGATTGATGCCACCGGGACAGCTGCCGCTCCAGACTCGTCTCCTCCAGGTTCAGTTGTGTGAAACGCTGCACCAACATGCGATTGGACATGCCCTCGGCGAGCAACTCGCGCATGACGCTGGCGGAAAATACCGAATCCTCGGAAAGGATGCGTTGCAAGGTCTTGCGGCAATAGCCGTGCACCATGGCGTCGACGTCAAACACGTGTGCAAGATGACTCGATACGTGCTCGAACGCCCGCATGAACTGCTCGGGTTCCAGCGCCATCCAATTGAGTTTAAGGGCGCGCCAGATATTTTCGTGCCCCGTAAACAACTCCTCCGGCAGCGTTGTAATCGAGGTTTGTTCGATGGACAACGCTTCCAGATCAGGTAAATCCAGCACCCCTTGCGGCCAGCCCATGTCCCCGGCCAGCGTCAGGGAGCGCAAACCGGTCATGGCGCTGACATCCATCCCGTGCACCTTGCCAAGCACGTACAAACGCTCCAGTTGCGGCATTGCACCTATCATTTGTTGCGCGCCATCGGCAAACAACGGTCCGTATCCGTAAATCGCGAGTTCGCGCACTTGTGGCAGGCCGGCAAGAACCTCGGCGACCCGTGCCAGATCGTTGGACTCCGTGTAAGTCAGATCAAGCATTGCGACGTTGGGAAAGGCTTGAGAAATGGCTTCGGGGGTTTGAGTGAGCAACAGGTCGGTATCCATGCACACACGGCGCACATGGGAGAAGTCGGCGGCAAGCGCCGGCAGGCTGTCGACGCCGTTCAACAAAATGATCGTGGAGGCCTCGCCATCGACGATACCCCTGGCTTGCCAGGCTTCCTTAATACTTTGCGCCGCATTCTGCAGATTGCGTGGCTCACCCTGCGCAGTCTCCAGCCAGCGGTCGAGCGTTGTACACAGACCCTCGTACTCACGTGCGCGCAGATTCAACAGGTGAGCAATCTGCGATTCGGTGCGCCCATCCAGTATCAGCCTTTCAATCATTTGCGACGCCTGTTCATCGGAGAAACGCGGATAAACATCACGTACTCTCCCGACCAGGGACTGGTTCACTGACGCGCCCGCACCTCTTCCGCTCAAGGGGTACCCGAACCTTGCGTCGGCCAGTCGCTGCGGCCATTTGAAGCGTTGCCTGGCAGCGTTTGGCACCAGCGTCTCGAGCATTTTCTGGCGATGCTGCGTAGCGTAGGCGGTGAGTGTCTCTTGCAGCGCGACACTCTGCCCGACGTGGGGCAGACCCAGCCCTTCGCGGGTAGCGTCGGGCAGAGCGTGCATGATCGAAGAGAAGAAGTTGTCACCCAGCTCCGGCACACTGTTCAGCGCGTTCTCTTGCTGGTCAAAAGCCTGAAACTGATTGGCTTTTCGATGTTGATAGCCATCCTTGACCAGGTACTTGACCTGCGTTGCCGACGGGCTGCCGATGCTGTCGAGCAAGGTGCCGCCGCAGTCGCCCTGGCGCAGCTCGATGCGCAGGTTCTTTGGCCAGCCAGGCAGATTCTGCAAGGCATGCAGGGCCAAACGCTGGCTGTCGGCCGACGCCATACTCTCCAGTGATAATCCGGCCATGGCCTTGTTCAGGCGAGCCAGACGCGCACGCGCTCGTGCCTTGAGTAACAGACTGCCGGGCAGTCGCGCCGTTTGCTTTAAGTGCAAACGCTCTCTGGTGGTCGCTCGAGAAAGTAGTTCTTGTACCGCGTCATTCGACAAGTCGGGAAAGCTGCGCTGCAAGGCCTTGAGTTCAGCCGTTTGCAGCTTTGTTGCGTTGGCGCCCTTTTCGATGCTGTCAAACATTGAGGTTTTATTGGCCGACAAATGATCGGCCAGCTGCTGTCGAAAAACCGCCTCTCGCTCGGCCTCGACCCGGGCGCCTTCGCCACCGAGCAAAGCGGTGATCTCACTCTCGTCCAGCGAGGAAAGCACCCGGTGCGGCAGCTTCCCGAGAGAAACATCCGCGTTTGAAATCCTGATGGCCGGCCTGGTCGGGATTGACGCTTTGCCATAAGTCAATGAAGCGCGACCCGGGTTTGCCTGATCGAAAATCTCGATGACTCGACCCTGCGGCCAACGCGGCATGTTGACCACGTGCGGCAAAGAAATATTAACGAGAGTGTCTGGCACTGATTCGCCCAGACGCACCCGCTCAATCAGTTCGGTGACTTGGCGGTCGGCTTGAAATTGCGCCAGGACATCAGAGAGCACCGATGGCATTGCCCGGTTATCGGTATGCACCTTGCGCAGTGCATTGTCGTCGATGCCACTGAGCTCTGCGATTTTATCCAGGGTTGCAACGTCAAGTCCGTCGGTTGCGTGGCCCAGGCGCCGTAGCATCATCGCTCGACCCCATTCCAAGGGGCGCTCGAAGCGATGACGCCAGGCGCCCTGACCATTGTGTTCCAGCACCGGGTGATAGGCGTGCGGGTTCTTCGGGTGCTTGAGACGCCACTTGCCCAAGGCCGGATCGAAAATTTTCTCGTATGGATCGCCATCGAGTTTGATGTAGGTCTTGCCGTTCAATTCATACTGCCCCGACGTGTTGGGCCTGAGCCCTTCAGGCAACACCACATCGCTCTTGTAAGGGGCCAGGCTGGGGCGCCACAGTTGCTCATCGCCAAACGGCAACTTGATATTGACCAGCCCATCGACAAATGGGTTTGACAGCACTTTTGGCGCTTTGCTGGCCACCGCGCCCATCGCTGCCATAAACGCCAGGTTCGCAGCGACCGACCCCAGGTAGTTCCAGGCCTGATCGGTATCGCCGATGCTCCAGGCTTCAACCCCATGATAAACATCCGTGGTTAGTTGCACGGCCATCACGGCCATCATCACCTCCCCCAGGCCGGGCACAAAAAATGCGCCCACATTGAGTATGTCGAGCCCCCATTCGGCATAGTGGACCATCCTTGCATGCCAGGCGTCGTGGTCGACCTTGACCGTCGGCACGGCGAGTTGTTCGGCCGTGTCTTTGAGGCGGGTCTGGTGCCGTGTGTACAGCTCGCCGAACGGCTGCGTATCAAAGAACGCCTCACTGATGTCCAGAGCCGGTTCGTCCCGGTAGGCATGTTGGTAGATTCCGTTACTGTGCCCCAGCAGGGTCTCCTGGCGGAGGGGGAAGTCAGGGCTCCATTTGAGCGTTTGCAGCGCCGTACTGATCTTGCTCAGAAACTTCCCCGCATCGCCGTGGGGAATCAACCGGAGGAACGCGCGCTGATAGGCCGCATCGCGCAGCCGGTAGCACAAGTCATTTTCAAATGCCTTGAGCGAGGCGTACTCCATGACCGGCGCCAGCGGATCGCCAGGAATGCACACGATGATTCGCGAATCTTCGTAGGTCAGGACGTCAATCAGGTTTACCCCTGGATTCGTCCAGCTGAGATCGATCTTTTTGTTTTTGCGGCGGCTTGCGCCAATGACAAACAATTCACTGACAGGCGAACCCAGCACGTGCAATTGGCTGCACGTGACGCGCTCACCGTCGAGGGTCGGCGATGCGTCGCCGTTGAGCACTGCCAGCAAAGTGTTATAAGCCGACGAAGTGATCAGCGACTTGAGATGGGCGATATGGGCATGCACGCGCAGGCTGTCCTTCCACGCCTGGATCGTTTGGTCTCGTACGGTAGAAACCCGGTCCGCGGCTTCAAACATCGCCGTCAAGTGATTCTGGTAGCGCTTGCCGATGTCCAGCTCACGGCAGAGGGCGGCGAAATCGGCGGGTTTTATCGAGAGCTTCTTGATCCGGTAACGGGTTGACGGCCCCTTTTGCGGGCGGTTCCAACCATAAGGCCCCTTACCGACCTCCAAATAGGGAACCAGAGCACCCCGCTCTGCAATGACGTCTTCGTCATCGAACGGTTGGCCGTCTGCAAAATTGCGCAGTGCCAACTCCAGCAGTGTCTGGTTGGTGGCGAGATCGTCGCTGAGAATCCTCTGATAGAACCAGGTCTGCGTGACATCCACGGTCAACCCGAACCTTTTTCTCAGCGCTGCCTCGAGCAAAGGTTGCGCGAATTCGGTGACCCCTTTGAGTCCTGTCAGTGTTTGCGCCAACGTCTGGTTGGACGTTCGACTCAACGTCTGACTATCGCGTACGCTTTGGCGCTGTTCGCTGGTCGCTTTCTCAAACCAGTCAGGCATAGCGTTTTCGGCCAGACCTCCCGGCGTTCTGGCCCGATCCAGAGCGCTGATATTTGCCGAGGAGAAATGGCGTATCCGCGAGTGCAGTTTTTTCTTGATGAAATGATTGTGCAGGCCTTTTTCCGTGGCCGATGACGTCCCATTCATTTAGCAATACCTGATGCGATTGGATAAGGCATCAGTCAATCAGCAGGTCCGCGACTCCAGGTGGTATATATCTATGGCGGATGTCACAGCCTGTGATCTTTTTTCCGCGGCTTGTCTATGCTTGCCTGAGTCACGCACACAATGAGGGATATATGGACGATCCAGCCGACAATAAACCGCCAACTTTCTGGCAAATGCTGCACAGCGTCCTGGCGGCCGCCTTTGGGGTACAGAGCGGGAAGAACCGGGCCCGGGACTTCACACACGGAAAACCCAGTCATTTCGTGCTGTTGGGCATACTGTTCACGGCAGTGTTTGCCCTGACGCTCTTTGGCATCGTCAAGCTTGTGCTGTTGCTGGCCGGGGTCTGAAACGGCTCAGCGCATCAGACTCTGCAGGTTGAACGGGTAACGCCCCGGTCGATCCCCCACAGAAGTTTCGACATTCGGCCGTCCGAGCCCCTGGAAAATTCGCTGCGCACTATGGCCAGTGAACATTCCCAGAGCGGTGTTTATTCCGGCTTTTGTCAGCCAATTGTCATCGCCGGGCCCGGACGGGGGTCATTTATTGATGGCTGACCCAGAATACCGCTGTCCCCACGACCAGAATGATCAGAAACAAAATCGCCCAGGCATCGACCGTGCTATCGCTTTTTTGTGCTTTGGTTGGGTTGCTCATTGCATCGCCTCTTGTCGGTTTTATCGGTGATTGCATAAAGACTCGATCACAGTAAAGACGACGATTGCCCTCACCACAAACAAGGGTAATGCAACGACGATATTCATTAGGCGATTTGGTTCTTTACATATTCTTAAACATCACTTTTGCGCATAACTGCAAACTGGTATCTTGCCCCGGCTCCGAAGGGAGTGCGCGGCCGTGCGCGCAGAATTGCAGAGGTTTTATCGGACTCCGGCAAGCACAAAAACGCAGCTGTATCCGAGCGACCCAGCCTGAGAACAGGACTTATATGTACGTATACGACGAATACGATCAGCGAATCATCGAGGACCGCGTCAAGCAGTTCCGTGATCAGACCCGACGCTATCTGGCAGGTGAGCTGAGCGAAGAAGAATTCCGCCCCCTGCGCCTGCAAAATGGCCTGTATATCCAGCGTTTCGCGCCGATGTTGCGGGTTGCCGTGCCTTACGGCCAGCTGACCTCGCGACAGATGCGCATGATGGCCAAAATTGCCCGCGACTACGACAAGGGCTATGCCCACATCAGTACCCGTCAGAACGTGCAGTTCAACTGGCCGGCGGTGGAAGACATTCCAGACATCCTGGCTGAACTGGCCACCGTGCAGATGCATGCAATCCAGACCAGCGGCAACTGCCTGCGCAACGTTACCACCGACCAGTTTGCCGGCGTCGCCGCCGACGAACTGATCGACCCGCGCCCATGGTGCGAGATCGTCCGCCAGTGGACCACCTTCCACCCGGAATTCGCCTACCTGCCGCGCAAGTTCAAGATTGCCGTGAACGGTTCGAGCGCTGACCGCGCCGCCATCGAAGTCCACGACATCGGCCTTGAGCCTGTGCACAACGCCGCCGGCGAACTGGGTTTCCGTGTGCTGGTCGGCGGTGGCCTGGGCCGTACGCCGGTGGTGGGTGCGTTCATCAATGAGTTCCTGCCCTGGGAACACCTGTTGAGCTACCTCGACGCCATCCTGCGGGTCTACAACCGTTATGGCCGTCGCGACAACAAGTACAAGGCGCGGATCAAGATTCTGGTCAAGGCGCTGACGCCTGAAGTCTTCGCCGAGAAAGTCGACGCGGAAATGGAGCACCTGCGCGGTGGCCAGACCACGTTGACCGAAGCCGAAGTCCAGCGCGTCGCCAAACACTTCGTCGACCCGGACTACAAGGCCCTGGACAACCAGACCGCCGCTCTGGCCGAGCTCGACAAGGAACACCCGGGCTTCGCCCGCTGGCGCACGCGCAACACCCTGGCCCACAAGAAGCCGGGTTATGTCGCAGTCACCCTGTCCCTGAAGCCGACCGGCGTTGCACCGGGCGACATCACCGACAAGCAGCTCGACGCCGTGGCCGACCTGGCCGACCGTTACAGCTTCGGTCAACTGCGCACCTCCCACGAGCAGAACATCATCCTGGCCGACGTCGAACAGGACAAGCTGTTTACCCTGTGGGGCGAGTTGCGCGAGAAAGGCTTTGCCACGCCGAACATCGGCCTGCTCACCGACATCATCTGCTGCCCGGGTGGCGACTTCTGCTCCCTGGCCAACGCCAAGTCGATCCCGATCGCCGAATCGATCCAGCGTCGATTCGATGACCTGGACTACCTGTTCGACATCGGTGAACTGGACCTGAACATTTCCGGTTGCATGAACGCCTGTGGTCACCACCACGTCGGCCATATCGGCATTCTCGGCGTGGACAAGAAAGGCGAAGAGTTCTATCAGGTTTCCCTCGGCGGCAGCGCCAGCCGCGACGCCAGCCTGGGCAAGATCCTCGGCCCGTCCTTCGCCCAGGAAGCCATGCCTGACGTGATCGAGAAGCTGATCGATGTGTACATCGAACAACGTACCGAAGACGAGCGCTTCATCGACACCTATCAGCGTATTGGCATCGACCTCTTCAAGGAACGCGTCTATGCAGCGAATCATTAAGAACAACGAAGTCGTCGACGAAACCTGGCACCTGCTGCCCAAGGACTTCAATATCGACGAGATCAGCAACTGCGACGACCTGATCGTGCCGTTGAAGTTGTGGCGCGAACATAGCCGCATGCTCCAGGCCCGCGATGGCGGGCTGGGCGTGTGGCTGGATGCCGATGAAGAAGCCGAGGAAATCGGCGATGACGTGGAGCAATTCAAGGTTATCGCCTTGAACTTCCCGGCATTCACCGATGGTCGCAACTACTCCAATGCCCGCCTGTTGCGTGACCGTTATGGTTTCAAAGGCGAACTGCGGGCCATTGGCGATGTGTTGCGCGACCAGTTGTTCTACATGCATCGCTGCGGTTTCGACGCCTTTGCCGTCCGCCCGGATAAAGATCCGTACGAAGCACTGGAAGGTCTCAAGGATTTCTCCGTGACCTATCAGGCCGCAACCGACGAACCGCTGCCGCTGTTCCGTCGCCGCTGATCAAACGAAGCCTTGACCCGTAACGGGTCAAGGCTTCGTTCAGTCGTTGCCTGTCATGCAGGCTGTCGGGCACAACGCCGGTTCAGTGCTCTATCGGAAACGGTTGCCCCAGCGCTACCCAGTCCCGGTAAAGCCTGGCGCGTTCCTCCAGCGCCGCGAATATCGCAAACGGATTGTCCGCATCCATCTCCGCCACCTCGACATCTTGAGTCAGTCGCGCCCAAAGCTGCTCAGAAGCATCTGCCTGGCCGAGCAGTTGCCAGACCCGCGCCTGCAGCGACAGATAATCCACCCGGAAATCCGCGGTCAAAACCAGGCCATCCAGCACTCTTAAAAAGCGCTCGCCCTGCGGTCTTGCTGCCAAACGCTCCCAGATCAATCGTCTGGCCTGCCGTTGTTCTTCGCTGCCCTCGCGCAACCAATCAACAACGTCGCCGTGGGAGAGGCCAAGGTCACTCAACCACAGATTGATTCCGGTGCGCTTGCGGTGTTCCACGATTCGCAACAACGTATCTTCGTCGCTCAACGGATTGCCCTGCAACAGAACGCGGTCACGGCTGATGGCCTGGTTGATGACGGCGGGAGGCACCCGGGTTATCCGGTTAGCCCGCAAGTCCAGCCGATTCAGATACGGCTGATCCATGCTAATAAGCGGACATGCGCTGATCCGCGTGTTTCTCAGGTTCAGCGAACGCAGCTCATTCATTCCCAGCACTACTGGCGGTACCATTAGCGGGTTTTCACTCAAATTGAGTGTCTGCAACTGAACCAACTCACAAAACTGCCCAGCCGTGCTCTCCCTCAATCGCATTTCGGTACTTTGCAGATTCAGCGAAGTGAGATGACGCAACTGCGCAATGGCGGGAGGCAACGAACTTTCCAGTTCGCCATCAATGTTCGGCAGTCGAAGATCGAAGCCTTGCAGATTCAAAGTGCGCAGATTAGGAAAAGACTCCAGGAAGCCATTCAGGCTTTCACGTTCGAACAGGTGAAAACCTTGCATCGTTAACTCGCTCACATCCAAGAGGCGAACATTGAGCGTGGGCAATCGATGGAAGTCTTCAAAGTCCATTTCCATCCTGAACCCGGTCAAGTGAGAGCCTGAATAGTGACTGCCCTGCTCCGGGTTTCGCTTTTGCCAGATGGCGATCATTTCATCTGCCAGTTCGGTTCGGGTCTCGACCTCGTACCTGATCACTTCCTGCAGCATCGCCACATTACGGGCTGAGATCTGCGCCTGGGTCAGCCCTTGCGTTCCTTCTTCGCCGGGAACCAGAAAATCAATGTCCATGTCGGCGGCGTCGTTTGTGGCCTGATCGACCCAACTGCTCAAGTCGGTGTGCAACTGCTGGAGTTGCTGCTTCAACCCATCGATGTGGGCCTGAGCGCCAGCACCTGCCCGTTGCAATACCTGATCGGCATCGGCACTGGAAAACTCGGGATAAACCTCCTTGAGTTGCAACCTCATCATTTCATGGTTCATCGATTCGCCCTGGGCTGTCTGCGGAAAGCCACCTCCCCTGAGCCCTTGGGGCTTGAACGGCAGCTTGCTATCCATGCGCTGCAACCCTTGCATGTAATCACTTCTGGACATTGCCCGATCAGCGAGCTTGAGTCGCAGTTCACTGGCCGGATCACGTGATGTCAATTGCAACGCCGAACGTTCATCGTCCGACAACAAGCCGAGCAGCGCCGTATACAAGTCGGTTTTCCGGTCCCGGAGCCGATAGTGCTTTTCGCTCTTTATCAACTGTCGGACATCCGTTGTAACGGGTGCTCCGATACGGTCCAGTACCCGCCCGCTGGCCGACTCGTCGAGGAGGTCGATTCGCAGACTTTGTGGCCAACCGGGTAGATTATCCAGTGAATGCAAGGCCAGTGTGTCCGACTCCGGGTTGAGCACCGAGCGCAGGTACAGCCCCTCATAGGCGCGATTGAGCCGCACGTGCTGCTGATACTGACGGGCCTTGCTGTCCAGGCGCTTGAACACGTGCCTGGCCTCGCTTACATCGGGCGCCGTGCGAATATCCACCCCATAGCGATCGAGCATTTGTTCGATCGCTCCTGTCGGCAACCCAGGGTATTGCTGTTGAAACAACCGGACCCATTCATTCCCTGATTGCTGGAGCAATTGATAACGGCTATCGAAAAGCTCGGGTTGACCGGCCAGGCCAAGCTCCTGATCGATCCTGAAGCGGCTGATCGTATCGGCCAGCAAAGGCGTCGGTGGGCGCCCTTGCTGCATCAGGCGCAGCATGTCGTCGTCGACCGCGCTGACCTTGGCGATTTGCGCCAGCATTTCATCACTGAATGAAGCCACCGACGGGCCGATGCCACGCAGGAGCGCCACCCGGGTCGGAACGGGAACAGCCGATGGCCGGGCGGGTTCCACCACTGGCGACACTGCCTCGGTTTCGCCCGGGCCCCGTGGCGGTTTAGCCAAGTCGTCGATATCAGCTGCCTCGCGCTCTACCAAAGCAGCGCCGCCAGCCATCGGCAGCGCATTGAGCAAGCCGAACACCGTGCGCGTAACGCCCTCGGACCGCTCATTGGCAGTTTTACCATTCACGGCCTGATCCAGTCCGTAGCCGGCATCAATCAGCCCGGCCAGCGCGAGCAAGCCCTCACCGCCCGGCACAAACAACGCCAAGGCACCGAAGCGGTTGATCCATTGCACAAGCGGCTCGACGAAGGCACTCAAGTTGTCACGGTTGACCTGGGCGTCGTCACGAATGGTTTCCACCCCTGCCTGCGCGGCGCGCTTCATGCAGAGCACCAGTTGCGCGAAGGGATCAGTGGCCGCGCCAGCCTGCTCGAAGCCTATGTACTCGGCCGGATCCCAAGGCCCGTCGTTGTTGAACCAGCCGGCGGTTTCTGTCAGCCAGTGAGTGTCCGGGTATTGAGCCATCGCTTCCAGCGCGGTCAGTACCCCGGCATGAAAATTGCCATCCGTACGATCGTTTTCGGCATAGTGCTGCGCCACGGCGTGCCTGGTGTCTTCGGACCTGCCCTGCGCCACCACCCAGCGTTGCATTTGCGCGGCGTCCGAAAACTCGTGAAAGGGTGATGAATTGCCGGGTATGTAGAACAGAATTCTCGAGCCATTGCGCTCGCGGTATGTCCAGATATCCGTTGCGGTGTAGCGATACACCTCAAGCCGCCCGGCCATGATCGAGCTGGGCATACGGGTCGCTGCCTGCATCTGTTCGAACGTCAATTTGTCCCAGGTTTGACCAGCCGGCAATCCCGCGGCTTGCAGGGCCAGTTCCAGGCCCTTCTGGCTCAAACTGTTTTCGTGGCGCTGCAAAAACGCATTCATGACAAACGCGGCCTTGACCGAAGTTCGCAGCGCATAGGCATGGCTGGCGGTAATTGCCGTATCCGATGGCCAGGCTCGGTCAAGGTACGCCTGATACAGATCCTTGAGTTCCAGGGTCCAGACCCAGTGCTTGAAGTCCGCGGGCCTCAGGGCGATTTGTGTTTGTGGTCCGTAGGTTTGCGGCACGGCGCGGCGATAGATGCCTTCATAGGTGCTGTGATTGCCGCTGCCGCGCAGGGCGAACTCGTCGACGTGCTCGACAATCCGCACCGAAGGCCCGATGTCGTGCGGGGTGACCAGGCCGAAAGCGTTTTCACCGAAGCGGTCGTCACCGACCTTCTGGTAATTGCCCAGCAGCGCCTGGATCAGGGTCTGGAATTTGAATACCTGACCTTGATGGATGCCATCCTGTGGCGGATGGCCCTGGTAGTTGTAATCAAGCGTGACCAGCACGGCTGTTTGCGGATCAATGTCGCGCCCCCATTTTTCATGGAACAGTTGCTTCGCAAAATCGGCGGGGGTTTGTGGTATCGAGCCGTTGAAGGCTGCCTGCAGTTCGTCACGCATCCGGGGCGCGGGAGCCGCGACAGAGCTGAGGGTCGGGTCAGGTACGGGGGTATTCATGGGCAGTCCATTGCAGTCATAAATGAATGACGACAGTAAACCTGCCCGAGTCGGCGGGAAGTCGGAAAGATCCTGAACCGGCGAGGAAAAAATCAGCAGAGCAGAAAGAAACCGCCCCTCCAGAACAAAGAAACCGGGATTTACCCGGTCTCAATGTGTTTCACGTCGCAGTGGCGCCTTCGCACGCCTGCTTGCCGTTACCAGAAGCGTTGCTGGGTCAACCGGCTCCACCAACTGAGCAGGACGCGATCGACCGAGCCACTGGCCGCCATGCCGATACGTTCCGGCAGGCTTTTGCGCTCGGCATAGTGCAAGTGATAAAGCTCGGACTGCTTTGCGCGCTCGGCGAGGTACTCGTCGCTGGTCTTGAGCTCGTCCACCAGTTGCTTGTCGAGCGCCGCGACGCCGAGCCAGATTTCACCGGTCGCCACTTCGTCGATCGCCAGTTGCGGGCGATAGCGGGACACGAAATTCTTGAACAGTTGATGGGTGATGTCCAGGTCTTCCTGAAACTTTTCCCGGCCCTTTTCGGTGTTTTCGCCGAATACCGTCAAGGTGCGCTTGTACTCGCCGGCGGTGAGGACTTCGAAGTCGATATCGTGTTTTTTCAGCAGGCGATTGACGTTGGGCAACTGCGCCACCACACCGATCGAGCCGAGGATCGCGAACGGCGCACTGATGATCTTCTGACCGATGCACGCCATCATGTAGCCACCGCTGGCGGCGACCTTGTCGATGCACACGGTCAGGGGCACGCCGGCCTCACGGATACGCGCCAGCTGCGAGGACGCCAGGCCGTAGCTGTGGACCATGCCGCCGCCGCTTTCCAGACGCAGTACCACTTCGTCCTTCGGTGTGGCCAGGGTCAGCAAGGCGGTGATTTCGTGGCGCAGGCTTTCGGTGGCTGAAGCCTTGATGTCGCCGTTGAAATCCAGCACGAACACCCGGGGCTTGGCCTCGGGCTTCTTCTTCTGTTTTTTCTCGGTTTTACTCTGGGACTTGCGCAGGGCCTTGAGCTGCTCCTTGTCGAGCAGGGTTTGCTCCAGGCGCTCGCGCAGCCCTTTGTAGAAATCATTGAGCTTGCTGACCTGCAACTGGCCCGACGACTTGCGCCGCCCCTTGCTGCGCAACGCCGCAAAGCTGGCCAGGACCACCAGAATGGCGATCACCAGGGTCACGGTCTTGGCCAGGAAAATGGCGTACTCGGACAAAAACTCCACAGGGACTCCTTAAACAATGCGCGGCTGGAACGCGCGGGATACCTCCAGCATACCCATGCACCGGCCTTGCGACCAGTCGTGAAACCTCTGGCAACAGGCCTGTAACGAGCATTTCAAACAAGCGTATGTTTTTTCATTGACAGCTCACCGCCATCCTCATAACCTCGCCAAACCTTCAACGTACCGGGACGACGCGGACGTGGGCAGCATCTACTTGATTCGACATGGCCAGGCCTCCTTCGGTGCAGACGACTATGACGTCCTGTCGCCCAACGGTATTTGTCAGGCAGAAATCCTTGGTCGACACCTGGCCGAACTCGGTATCAGCTTCGATCGCTGCCTGGCGGGCGACCTGCGCCGCCAGCAACACACGGCCACCAGCGCGCTGGAGCAATTCGCGGCGGTGGGCCTGCCGGTGCCGATCCTGGAGACCGATTCGGCCTTCAACGAGTTCGACGCCGATGCGGTGATTCGCGCCCTGCTCCCGGCGATGCTGCCCGACGAACCTGAAGCCTTGAACGTTCTGCGCAACGCGGTGCACAACCGTGCCGAGTTCCAGCGCATCTTCGCCCTGATCATCGAGCGCTGGCTCGCCGGTACCTACGACACGCCGGGCCTGGAAAGCTGGTTGGGTTTTGTCGAGCGCGTCCAGGCCGGCCTGCATCGTATCCTCGACCAGGCCGACAACACCCAGAAAATCGCCGTGTTCACTTCCGGCGGGACCATCACCGCCCTGCTCCACCTGATCACGCAAATGCCTGCACGGCAGGCTTTTGAATTGAATTGGCAAATCGTCAACACTTCGCTCAACCACCTGAAGTTCCGTGGTCGCGAAGTGGCCCTGGCTTCCTTCAACAGTCATGCGCACCTGCAACTGCTGAAGGCCCCGGAACTCATCACGTTTCGCTGAGTCCGGATTATTGTGACCCTGGCTGTAACCACTCAGCTCTAATAACTCAAGAAAGGATCGAACCATGACCTCCGTAGCTGATGCCGTACAAGCAATGAAAGCCAAGTTCAACCCAGCCGCTGCTGCCGGCCTGGACCTGGTCTTCGGTTTCCGCATCGACGACACCAAGAACTTCTCGCTGATCGTCAAGGACAGCACCTGCGAGCTGCAAGAAGGCGAAAACCCGGACGCACAGGTCACTCTGGTGATGGACGGCGAAACCCTGGAAGGCATCGTCAGCGGCGAAACCGACGGCATGCAAGCGTTCATGGGCGGCAAACTGCGCGCTGAAGGCGACATGATGCTGGCAATGAAACTGTCCGAGCTGTTCCCGGCCTAAGCATGCCGCTCCCGGTACCCGGGGGCATGTACGCTGGCAAACGAATCCCGCCCTGGTGGCGGGATTCGTCGTTTTCCAGCCTTGAAATACTCTTACAATGCCTGCACACCCCACACCGGCCAGCCCATGGACATCGACCTCGCCCGCACCTTCCTCGAAATCGTCCGCCACGGCAGCCTTGCCGCGGCCGCTGAAAAACTCCACGTCACCCAGACCGCGATTACCGCGCGGGTGCAGAAACTGGAAAGCCAGCTGGGCAGCACGCTGTTTGTGCGCAATCGCGCCGGGGCGCGCCTGACAGCCAATGGTGAAGCCTTCGTGGTGTATGCCAATCAACTGGTCGAAACCTGGGAAGCCGCGCGCCGGGATCTGCCGTTGCCCGAGGGTCTGCGTGACGTGCTGCACATCGGCGGCGAGGTCAGCCTGTGCAACCCGCTGATGCTCGGCTGGGCCGGCCAATTGCGTGAGAAAATACCCAGCCATGCCTTGCGCATGGAAATCCGTGACGGTGAAAACCTGTTGCGGCAACTGGAGCTGGGGGTTCTGGATGCAGCACTGGTCTACCAACCCGAATACTGGCCACGGCTGCAGGTCGAGCAAATTCTCGAAGAAAAGCTCATCCTGGTGCGCTCAGTCGAACGGCCCGATCCCTACGTGTACATCGACTGGGGAGCGGACTTCCGGCGCCGGCATGACGCCGCCCTGCCGGAAAAGGCCAAGCCGGCGCTGAGCTTCAATCTCGGCCCGCTGGGCTTGCAGTACATCCTCGAGAACGGCGGCAGCGGCTATTTCCGTACCCGCGTCGTGCAGAGTTATCTGCAAAGCGGCGTGCTGGAACGTGTGCCCCGGGCGCCCGAGTTCAGTTACCCGACCTATCTGGTCTACTCCCGCGACCGCGACTCACCCACCTTGCAACGGGCCTTCGACCTGCTGCGCGAGGTCATCGACTCGCACGAGGACTGGTCGCAACGCTGGGACCCGCTGAGCTGAATGCGCTGCGCACCGGAGCATGGCCGTTGTGTCGTCCAGGTTAGCGCAATCAATACGCCGGAATCGACTAATCTGCAGGAGAGAACAATAACGTCAGGTGATTGCAGTGAGGCAGACCACCGAAGCATTCCGCAGCCGCTACCGTGCCGACATTCATCCCCTCTACAACCCCTGGCTGCACGGCGCCTTTGTCCTGTTGTTCGGAGTGCTGGCCATCAGTGTTTTCTGGAGCACCGTGCATCAGGTACTGCCTCTGCAATGGCTGGCTGTGCCTGTAACCCTGTTGTTCTTCAACCTTGGGGTGTATCTGGTGCATCGTCATCTGGGGCATCATAAAAAACCATACGCCCGGCTGTTTTATGCCCGCCATGCCGGCGACCATCACAGTTTTTTCGCCCCCGGCCACATGACCTACAACAGCGCCCGCGACTGGCGGGTGATCCTGTTTCCGGCGTGGCTGATCGTGCTGCACACCCTCGTCATCACCCTGCCCCTGTGGTGGTTGCTCAAGCAACTGGATGCCAACGTCGCCGGGTTGGTCGGCGGTTGCCTGGTCCTCGGATACCTGGCCTACGAGGTGTTTCACGCCTGCGAGCACTTGCCGCCGCACAACCCGCTCACGCGGTTGCCGTGGATCCGCCAGATGCGTCGCCTGCATGAACTGCATCACCGTCGCGAGTTGATGCAGGAGCGTAATTTCAACATCGTTTTCCCACTGATGGACTATCTGTTCGGCACCCTCTATTGGGAGCCTGAACCCCTCGACCCGACGAGAACTCCCATGACCCGCATGCAGCACCAGACCGTCATCGCCGCGCCCCCGATCGCCGTGCTTGCCTACGCCAGCACCGTCGCCCTTTGGCCGCAGTGGCATCCGTCATCGCTGCGCATCGATGGGCCGAAAGGCCCGTTACATGCCGGGGCGCGCTTCGAGGAAGACATCCGCGCCGGCGGGCGCGATGGGCACCTGAGCTGGGAGGTGACGCAGTACCTGCCCGGACGGCGCTGGTGCGCGCGGGCGCAAGGTGATCATGGCCTGTCGCTGCTGCTGACTTACGAGTGCGAAGCCGAGGGCGACAACACCCGGTTTGTGCGCACCTTGCACTACCAGTTCAGCGGCCTGGCGATGCGGATTGCCAACCGGCTGCTGCTCAAGCGCCGAATCGATCACGAATCCGCAGCTTCCATGCTGGCCTTGCGCGAAATGGCGCACCAACACCTCAACGGAGTCAGCGCGTGAAGTGGCGCCACATCGTATTACCGGTGTTCATCGCCATCGGCGGCTTCCTGCTGCTGATGCCGACCAAGGTCAAGCCAGTGGCCTGGACGCCGCAACCGGCGCCCTCCCTCAGCACCGGAGCGTACGCCGACAACCAGCGCCTCAAAGCCGTGGAGCGCGTTGGCGCGGCCGACATCGACGGGCCGGAAGCCTTGCTCCTGGAGGGCGACACATTGCTCACTGGCCTGCACGACGGCCGCCTGATCCGCACCAGCCTGGACGGCAAGAGCACCAAGGTCCTGACCGATACCGGCGGCCGACCGCTGGGCCTGGCCCGACATCCCAATGGTTTGCTGGTGATCGCCGATGCGGTCAAAGGCTTGTTGTCGCTGGATGCCCAGGGGCAGTTGGTCGCGCTGAGCACCGAGGCCGGCGGCGTGCCGTTCGGTTTCACCGACGACGTGGCCATCGACAAGCCCGGTCACTACGCCTACTTCAGCGATGCCTCCAGCCGCTTCGGCTATGGCCACGACGGCGAAGCCATCCTCGAGCACGGCGGTGACGGCCGTTTGCTGCGCTACGACTTCCAGACCGGCAAAACCTCGGTCCTGCTGGATAAACTGCAGTTCGCCAATGGCGTGACCCTGGGCCCGGAAGATGCGTTCGTGCTGGTCAATGAAACCGGCGCCTATCGCATCAGCCGCTACTGGCTCAGCGGGCCGAAGGCGGGCACCCATGATCTGTTCATCGATAACCTGCCTGGCCTGCCAGACAACTTGTCGTTCAACGGTCATGACCGTTTCTGGGTGGCGCTGTATGCCCCGCGCAATGCGCTACTCGACGCCACTGCAGCGCATCCCTTCATACGCAAGACGATCGTACGGGCGATGACCGTGCTGCCCAAGCCCGTGGAGAAACGTGCCTTTGCCCTCGGCCTGGACCTTGAGGGCAAGGTGATTGCCAATTTGCAGGATGCCGGCAGTGACAATTACTCGCCAGTCACCACCGTGCGTGAGTATGGGGACTGGTTGTATTTCGGTTCACTCAAGGCAAGGTACATGGTGCGGTTGCCTTTGAGCAAGGCATTGCAGTAAAGCAACGCCCGTAGTGACGCCATCGCCGGCAAGCCGGCGCCTACGAGGGTTCGTTACCTTCATCCTCCGGCAATTCATCGATGCCCGGCTCCTCCTCGGGATTGACCGTGGTGTGCTCCGGGCTCAAGGGTTCGGGATGGGTGGGCATCGGGTCGTAACCACCGGTTTGTTCGCTGGGGAATTTGGGGTCGGTCATGGGGCACCTCGCATAGAGCCGTAAAATTGCGTCTCAGACCATTCGAGGTGCCGGTTTAGATCGCCGTTCCAACTTTTCAGTCACCGGTCGTCAGTGTCTGATGACGAAACGTCAGGAGCTGGTCTGGAGTTGCTGGACGATCTTGTCCTTGACCTGCAAGCGCCTTTCCTTGAGTTTTTTCAGGGCGTCATCGCTGGGGGCATCCGATGTCGCGGTCTCGGCCTTGACCACGTCGGCATCGGCCTGGGAATACTTGTTCAGCAGTGAATCCAGTAACGGATCCTTGGTGCGTTTTTGCTGGATCTCTTCCTTCGTGCAGCGTAAATCCTGATAAAGGTCATGGGTCACCGGCATGGAACACCTCCGTTTGTTGATCGGCAGCGAAACGCGATCAATTGCGTTCACCAACTATCAGAATGGCCTTGGTTAGCCGGTTCTGTCGACCACCTGTCAGACCAGCGGCCTCCGTTCGTCGTCCTGTCGCAAATGCGATAAAACCTTTAGCGGTAAAAACGCCTCCACAGCATAACGATCAATCGATCGGCCATAAAAACCTGTGTGGAGAATGACCAATGGACGGATTCAACTTGCGCCACCTCGCCCTGGCTGTCGCCCTGAGCACCAGCATGGGCAGCGCTTTTGCTGCCACTTCCAATGACTTCGTCGACAATGCCGCCGCCGGTGGCATCGCGGAAATCGAAACCAGCCGCCTGGCCCTGGAAAAAAGCCAGTCGGCCGACATCAAGGCATTCGCCAACATGATGATCACCGATCATTCCAAGGCCAACGATGAACTGGCGACCCTGGCGAAAAAGCACGACATCGAGGTTCCGGATACCACGACTCTGGTTAAGCAGGCCAAGGAGAAGCTACTCGACATGCGCGACGAGTCCTTCGATTCGGCCTACGCCAACAACCAGGTCAAAGCCCACGAAGACACTATCGAGTTGTTCAAGAAAGAAGCCAACACGGTGACCGACGACAAGACCAAGGGCGCCACCGAACTCAAGGCCTTTGCGCAAAAAATGCTGCCTGCGCTGGAGAAACACCTGGCCATGGCGAAAAAGCTCCAGGCCGCCCACCCGGACAAGTAGCGTCCCCCTGCACTAAAACAGCCGCCTGTTCTGGCGGCTGTTTTTTTCCTGGCGACTGAACATCTTCACTGGAAACAGCCCTTTGCGCCTGCGAAAGACTAAAAAAAACAGATCGCAGGCTTCACAAGCTCCTACAGTTGCTGTGAGCAAATTCAAATTCCTGCAAAAAACGAACAACTATTTCATCCGGCAAATGTCACTGCATTGCGCCGGCCGTTTTTTGGCAACCGGGCCCACACTTTCAAGGAGTTAAAGTCTCATGGCGGCACTGCAAACCAGCACTCTCGATGCGATGAACAAAAGCCAGGCGCAACTGATTGCCGAATGGTCCAAAAGCCTGGAAAACAGTGGGGCCACACGCAATCTCAAAGACGCGGACCTGAGGCAGCAGACCTCGGAGTTCCTGCAACTACTGGTTAGCGGACTGCAGGAGGGCAATGGACAGAACGTGGCAGCGCCGGCTTGGGACGCGATTCGGCAGTTCCTCGAAAAGCTCTCCCACAGCCGCGCCCTGCTCGGCCAGGATTCGCACCAAACCGCCAGTTTCATCTTTTCCCTCAAGGGCCCGGTGTTCGCCCTGCTGCAAAATCATTACCAGGACAGCCCGGCATTGCTGGCCGAACAGCTCTGGGAAGTCTCCCAACTGCTCGACGCCCTGGGCATGCACACCATTCGTACCTTCCAGAAGTCCCGGGAAGCGGTGATCAAGCGCCAGCAAGAAGAGTTGCTCGAGCTGTCGACCCCGGTGGTCAAGCTCTGGGACGGTGTACTGGCCCTGCCGATGATCGGCACCCTCGATTCGCAACGCACCCAGGTGGTGATGGAGTCGCTGCTGCAACGAATCGTCGACACCGGTTCGGAAATCGCCATCATCGACATCACCGGCGTACCGACTGTCGATACGCTGGTGGCTCAGCACCTGCTCAAAACCGTGACCGCGATTCGCCTGATGGGTGCCGATTGCATCATCAGTGGCGTGCGCCCACAGATCGCCCAGACCATCGTGCACTTGGGCCTGGACCTGCAAGGCGTGGTGACCAAAGCCAACCTGGCCGATGCCCTGAAGCTGGCCCTGACCCGCCTGGGATTGACTGTCGGCAAGGCGGGCTGAGCCCATGGAACGTATTCCCATATTGCAGATGGGCGACTTTCTGCTGGTGACCATTCAGGTCGACATGCATGATCAACTGGCCCTGACCTTGCAGGACGACCTGTCCGAACGCATCAGCAGAACCTCCGCCCGTGGCGTACTGATCGACATTTCGGCGCTGGACATGGTCGACTCGTTCATTGGCCGAATGATCGGCACCATCTCCGGGCTGTCGAGCATCATGGATGCCCAGACCGTTCTGGTCGGCATGCAGCCAGCGGTCGCCATTACCCTGGTGGAACTGGGCCTGACCCTGCCCGGCGTCCGGACCGCGCTGAATGTCGAGCGCGGGATGAAACTGCTGCAGGACCGAGTACAAGAACAATGACCGTGCGCAGCAGCGGCACCCAGCCCATTCAAATTGAGCAGGACGTCGTGCTGGCGCGCCAGACCGCGCGCAAGCTGGCCCAGGAGTGTGGCATGCGGCTGATCGACCTGACCAAACTGGTCACCGCGGTCAGCGAGCTGGCGCGCAATACCATGGTCTACGGCGGCGGCGGTGATATGGACTGGCAGATCCTCGACGAAGAATCACGCACCGGCCTGCGCCTGACCTTCCGCGATGAAGGACCGGGCATCCCGGACATCAAGCTGGCGCTGACCGATGGCTGGACCTCAGGCTCCGGCCTGGGCCTGGGCCTGACCGGTGCCAGGCGGCTGGTGGAAGAGTTCGAACTCGATACCGCGCCGGGCAAAGGCACTCGCGTAACGATCACCCGATGGACATGAATATCGGCAGAATGAACATCGGCAGCTCCCTGACCCAGGTGCTGGCGATCGAAGACAGTAGCCAGGTCGGTCACGCCCGCCGCACCGCCCAACAGCTGGCGCAAAGGCACGGTTTTGATGAGACCGACGCCGGGCGTGTCGCCCTGGTCGCCACCGAACTTGCCAGTAACATTCTCAAGCATGCGGCATGCGGTGAAATTCATCTGCGGGTCTTGCCCCGTGCATCGGGCGCAGGCATCGAGATACTGGCCGTCGACCGTGCCCAGGGCTTCGACCTGCAGGCCTGTCTGAGCGATGGCTTTTCCACGGGGGGTACCCAGGGTATCGGGCTGGGGGCGATTTCACGTCAGGCGCAAGTCTTCGATGCCTACGCCGATTCCCGGGGCGCCGTGCTGTTGGCCCGGCTGTATCCGCGCGAAGACAAGAGACCGGACCAACGCATGGGCGTCAGCCAGCATTCGTTACGCAACGATCCGGCCTGTGGCGATATCTGGCACGTAACTTATGACGGATCGCGCATCAGTGCCCTGGTGATCGATGGCCTGGGGCATGGCGAAGACGCTGAACTGGCGGCCCGGGCGGGGGAGAAAGTGTTCGCAACCTCATCATTCAATGCGCCGCTTCTGTTGCTCGAAGACATTCATCAGGCCATGAACGGCACGCGCGGAGGTGCCCTGGCCATTGCCCAGTTTGACGCCCATCGCAATGCGCTGAACTACGTCGGTATAGGCAACATCGGCGCCTGCCTGATAGCCCCGGACCGATCCCGTGGCCTGGCTTCCCATCCCGGCATCGTTGGCGGGCAATATCGAAAGGCGCAACCCTTTGACTATGCTCAAGTGAATGGACAACTTTTGATTATGTACAGCGACGGTTTGCAGTCTCGTTGGAACCTGCAGGATTACCCCGGCCTGGTGTACCGGCATCCGGCCGTGATTGCCGCTTTGTTGCACCGCGACTTCTGTCGCGGGCGGGACGATGTCACGGTGCTGGTGATAGCTCTGGAGGCCTCCCATGGCTGAGTCACCCCTGATTGAGCTTGCTGATCAAGCCGCACTCATTGCGCAGTTGCAGGGCGAAGCCGCCGCGTTGCGCGAAGAACTGGATGAAACCAACCAGGGCGTGCTGGCGCTGTATGCCGAACTCGATACCCAGGCCGAACAGTTGCGCCAGGCCTCGGACCTCAAAAGCCGGTTCCTGTCGTACATGAGCCACGAGTTTCGTACGCCGCTTGGCTCGATTCTGAGCATCGCCAGCCTGCTGAGCGATGAACTGGACGGTCCGTTGAGCCCCGAGCAGCACAAACAGGTAACCTTCGTCAGTACTGCCGCGCGGGAACTGAGCGACATGGTCGACGATCTGCTTGACCTTGCGAAGATCGAGGCCGGGCGCATCACCATCTCACCCGCCTGGTTCGACATGTTCGACCTGTTCGCCGCGCTGCGCGGGATGTTCCGGCCGATTGTCGACGCCAGCGCCGTGGACCTGATTTTCGAGGAACCGGTGGGCCTGCCGCGCCTGTACACCGACGACAAGAAGCTCGCGCAGATCCTGCGCAACTTCATCGCCAATGCGCTGAAGTTCACCACCCGGGGTGAAGTCAGGATTTCGGCGCAGCTACAAAACAACACCCACGTGCGTTTTGCCGTCAGCGACACCGGTATCGGTATCGCCGAGTCGCTACATGGTGCATTGTTCGAAGACTTCTCCCAGGTCGATTCACCGCTGCAAAAGCGGCTGCGCGGTACCGGGCTCGGATTGTCGCTGTGCAAACGCTTCGCCATCCTGCTCGGTGGCGAGGTCGGGATGCAAAGCGCTCCAGGCGTAGGCTCGACCTTTTTCGTGATCATCCCGCTGGCCATCGCCATGGAGCCTGCCGATGAAACGTGACCTGCGCCTGCTGGTCGTCGACGACAATGTTGCCACGCGCTACGCCTTGCGCCGGCGCCTGGAACGTCACGGTTACGAGGTACTCGAAGCCGGCACGGGTACCGAGGGCCTGGAACTGATCGCCAGCGTAACCTTCGACGCCCTGGTACTCGACGTCAACCTGCCGGACATGAGCGGTTTCGACATCGTGCGCAAACTGCGCGCCGACCCTGCCACCGCCCTGCTGCCGGTGATTCACGTGTCGGCGGCATCGATCCAGACTGGCGACATCATCACCGGCCTGGACGCCGGTGCCGATGCGTACCTGATCCACCCCGTCGACCCGGATGTACTGCTGGCCACCCTGCGCACCCTGCTGCGGGTACGGGATACCGAAAACGCCCTGCGCGAAAGCGAGGCGCGGTTTCGCGAGATTTTTGTCAACGTTTCGGCGCCCATTGCGGTGCTCGATGCTCAACTCAAGGTCCACGAATGCAATCACGCATTCACGCAACTGGTGCAGGACAACCGTGAACCGGACACCCTGCACGAGTGTTTTGCCGACGACCAGGATAGCGTGATCGAAGAGCTGCGCCTGCGCCTGGCCTATGGCGAGCGTTGGAAAGGCACCCTGAACATGCGGGTGCTGGGTGAAACCCGCGAAACCGAATGGCAGATTTCACCCTATCGCACTCCGGAACTGAGCCTGGTGTTCGTCGAGGACGTCACCGAGCACCGCCACCGCGAACGCTCGCACCTGGCCCGGCTGGACGACGCCACCACCCAGCTGGCCAGAGAAGTCGCTGAACGCGCGCGCACCGAAGCGCAACTGCTGCAAGTGCAGAAAATGGACGCCCTCGGCAAATTGACCGGAGGCATCGCCCATGACTTCAACAACTTGCTCACCGGCATCATCACCAGCCTGGAGCTGATCCAGAAACGCGCCGCCGAATCGCGCACCGACAAGGTCGGGTTCTACGCCGAAGCGGCACTGAGCTCGGCCATGAGCGCCGCGTCCCTGACGCATCGCCTGTTGGCGTTCGCCCGCCAGCAGCCACTCGATACCCGGCCCGTGGATATCAACGAACACATCCGCTCTCTCGAAGAATTGCTGGTGCGCACCATCGGCGAACGCATCACTCTGAAGCTGGAATTGACGTCCAAGCCAGCCATCGCGCTGGTCGATCCGATCCAGCTCGAAAGTGCCATGCTCAACCTGGTGATCAACGCGCGCGATGCCCTGCCCCAGGGTGGCAACATCTGGGTCAACACCTATGCCGCCTTCTCCCATGGCGACCCGAACCTGGCCGATGGCGCCTACGTTGCACTGTCGGTACGCGATGACGGCACCGGCATCGACCACAGCGTGATCGGCAAGGTATTCGACCCGTTCTTCACCACCAAACCTTTGGGCCAGGGGACCGGGCTCGGGCTGTCGAGCATCTATGGTTTCGCCCGGCAGTCGGGAGGCGATGCGCACATTCGCAGCGTGGCGCGGCGCGGCACCGAAGTGACCATCATGTTGCCGGCCAGCTCCGCCCCCACCGTGAGCCAGCTGGAACCCGTCAGCGTCGATCCCCAGGGTGCCGGTGAACATGTCTTGATCGTCGAAGATACAGCGTCGGTGCGTTTGTTCGTGGCTGAGGTGTTGGCGGATGCCGGCTACCGTTGCACCCAGGCGGGCGACATCGAGAGCGCCCTGGAGCGCCTGCAAAACGACCGGTCAATCGACCTGCTGCTGACCGATGTCGGCCTGCCGCGCATGAGCGGCCGCGAACTGGCGGATGTCGCGCGGGGCTGGCGTGAAACATTGCCGATCCTGTTCATGACCGGTTATGCGGAAACCGCGATCAATCGCCAGGTATTCCTCGGCGACGGCATGGAAATGCTGATCAAGCCGTTCCAGATCAATGAGCTGCTGGACAAGGTACGGCGCACGATTGATGGTGCATGACGGATAGCTTTCGCGAGCAAGCCCGCTCCCACACGGGATCTGTAGCGTTCCCGAATCCCTGTGGGAGCCGGCTTGGTCCGGACGGCGTTCCGACGATGAGGTGAGGAAGAAAACCTCCATTTCAAGCCAGTTCAAGAGCCTTGGCCAAAAACGGCGCCGTGCGGCTCTTCTTGCTTTTGGCGACTTTCTGCGGAGTTCCGGCGACCACCACCCTGCCACCCTGATCCCCCGCTCCCGGGCCAATGTCGATCACCCAGTCACTCTGCGCCACCACGCGCATTTCATGTTCGACGACAATCACCGTGTGACCCGCCGTCACCAGCGTATTGAGCTGTTCGAGCAACCGGTCGACGTCGCGAGGGTGCAAGCCGGTGGTGGGTTCGTCGAGCACGTATAGCGTCGCCCCGCGCTGATTGCGTTGCAGTTCGGTGGCCAGTTTGATGCGCTGGGCCTCGCCACCCGACAACTCGGTCGCCGGCTGACCAAGACGCAGGTAACCCAGGCCGATATCGCGCAGCACCTTCAGCGATCGACGTATGGACGCCTGCTCGGCGAACACCTCGACCGCTTCGTCCACCGTCAACTGCAACACCTGGGCAATGTTGCGTCCCTGCCAACTGATCGCCAGGGTCTGGGGGTTATAACGGGCACCGTGACAGGTCGGGCATGGCGCATAGACGCTGGGCATGAACAACAACTCGACGCTGACAAAGCCCTCGCCTTCACAGGTCGCGCAGCGCCCCTTGGCGACGTTGAAGGAAAACTGTCCGGCGTCATAGCCCGCCGCCTGCGCCTCGGCTGTGGCGGCATACAGCTTGCGCACGTTGTCGAACAGCCCGGTGTAGGTCGCAAGGTTGGAGCGCGGCGTACGGCCTATGGGTTTCTGGTCGACCTGGACCAGGCGCTTGATCGACGCCAGCCCGCCAGTGACCTGGCCACCACTGACTTGCGGCGAATCGTCTTCCAGACTCAACTCCTGCGCTTCGCTCTCGCTCGCCGGGCGCCCGAGATGGCTGCCGACCAGCTCCAGCAATGCCTGGCTGACCAGACTCGATTTCCCCGAGCCCGACACACCGGTCACTGCGGTAAAACAGCCAAGGGGGAATTCGACGCTGAGGTTGTTAAGGTTATTGCGGGTGACACCTTCCAGGCGCAGCCAGTCGCCGGGCTTGCGATTGCTCGCCGATTGGCTGCGCTGTCCGGCGAACAGATAATCGCGGGTCTGCGAGTCCGGCACATCCGCCAGCCCGGCCGGCGGGCCGCTGTACAGCACCCGTCCACCCTTCTCGCCTGCCGCCGGACCGACATCGATCAACCAGTCGGCGCGACGCATGGTTTCCAGATCATGCTCGACCACGAACAGGGTATTGCCCGCCGCTTTCAGGCGTTGCAGGGCTTCGAACAACGCTTCGCCATCCGCCGGGTGCAGGCCGGCCGAAGGCTCGTCCAGCACGTAGATCACCCCGAACAACTGCGAACCCAATTGCGTTGCCAGGCGCAGGCGCTGCAACTCGCCGGACGACAAGGTCGGCGTGCTGCGTTCCAGGGCCAGGTAACCGAGGCCAAGATCGGTCAGGGTGCTGACCCGCTCCAGCAAGTCCTGGGCGATGCGTTGCGCGGCCAGGCGTTTTTCCACGGACAGGTTCGGCGTGTGGCGCACATCCGGGGCGTTGGCGTGACCACTGGCCCCGTGGGCCACGCGCTGTTCACGGGCCTCGCGGGTCTGGCTGTGAGTCAAGACTTCGCCTGCCTCATCGCCTTGTTCAGGGTAGTCTTGAGCCGCCACCGGCCTGAGGACTTGCGCGACCTGCAGCAACGGCATTTGTGCCAGTTCGCCGATGTCGTAGCCGGCAAAGGTCACCGACAGCGCCTCGCGCTTGAGGCGTTTGCCATCGCACAGCGGGCAGGGACTGCCGAGCATGAACTGCGCGACGCGCTTCTTCATCAACGCACTCTGGGAGTGGCTGAAGGTGTGCAGGATGTACCGCCGCGCGCCGGTGAACGTGCCCTGATAACTGGGCTCCATTTTGCGTTTGAGGGCCACTCGGGTCTCCTGCGGTGTAAGCCCGGCGTAGACCGGCACCGTAGGAGTTTCTTCGGTGAAAAGTATCCAGTCGCGCTGCTTTTTCGGCAGGTCGCGCCAGGGAATGTCGACGTCGTAGCCCATGGTCACCAGAATGTCGCGCAGGTTCTGGCCCTGCCAGGCCAGGGGCCAGGAGGCGACGGCGCGTTGGCGTATGGTCAGGCTCGGGTCCGGGACCATCAGCGCTTCAGTGACTTCATACACCCGGCCCAGGCCGTGGCACTCGGGGCATGCGCCTTGCGGGGTGTTTGGCGAAAAGTCTTCGGCATACAGCATCGGCTGCCCCGGCGGGTAACTGCCAGCCCGGGAGTACAGCATGCGGATCAGGCTCGACAAGGTCGTCACGCTGCCCACCGAAGAACGCGTGCTCGGCGTGCCTCGCTGTTGCTGCAAGGCCACTGCCGGCGGCAACCCCTCAATGGAATCCACATCCGGCACGCCGACCTGATCGATCAGGCGCCGCGCGTAAGGCGCCACGGATTCGAAATAGCGGCGTTGCGCTTCGGCATACAGGGTCGAGAACGCCAGTGACGACTTCCCCGAGCCGGATACCCCGGTGAACACCACCAGGGCATCGCGGGGGATATCCACATCGACATTCTTGAGGTTGTGTTCCCGGGCGCCGCGCACCCTGACCATGCCGGAGAGAGAGTTGCCGGTACGTTTGGAAGTCATCGAATCGCCTTGTTGGAAACTGAAAGAACACGATCATAATGTGGGAGCGGGCTTGCTCGCGAAGGCGGTGTATCAGTCACTATGAGTGTTGAATGACACTACGCCTTCGCGAGCAAGCCCGCTCCCACATTTCGATCGTGGTCAACCTTTGAGCACTGTACGGATCATCTGTGTCAGTGCTTCAGGGCTATAAGGTTTGCTCAGCAAGTGGGTATCCGGGCTGAGCTGATGGTTGCGCGAGATGATGTCGCGGGTATGCCCGGAGGTAAACAGCACCGCCACCGGTGGCTCCTGCACTTTCGCCCAGGCGGCCAGCTCCGGACTCTTGATCAGGCCGGGCATGACCACGTCAGTGAAAATCAGGTCTACCTGCGCACCTTCCAGCAAGATTTGCATGGCGGCATCAGCATGGGTAGCCGTCAGGATCTCATAACCTTCATCGCGCAGTAACTCGACCACCGACACCCGCACCGCTTCATTGTCCTCGACTACCAGGATGCGCTCATGCCCGCCCCGTTGCTCTACGTTGGGGTTCGGCGCGTCACTTGCAGCCAGACGCAAGGTGCGGGGGAAATACATTTGCACCCGGGTGCCCTGCCCGACCTCGCTGGCAATCTCGATATGCCCGCCGCTCTGCTTGACGAAACCGAAGACCATGCTCAAACCCAACCCGGTACCCTGACCGTCGGCTTTGGTAGTGAAGAAAGGCTCGAACGCCTGGGCCAGTACCTGCGGCGCCATGCCGACACCGCTGTCGGCAATTGACACGCGCACGTAGTCCCCGGCGACGATGCCTTTGCCGGTGCAGAACTCGCGGTCGAGGGTGATGTTTTCGGTACAAAGATTGATCGTTCCTTCACCGTGCATGGCGTCCCGGGCATTGATGGCCAGGTTGAGGATGGCGTTTTCCAGCTGATTGCGATCGACAAACACCTGCCATGGCGCCTTCGGAGCGCTCATATGCACCTGAAGGGTTTCGCCCAATGCACGTTGCAACAGCTCTGCCAGGCCATCGAAAATCTGCCGCAGCGTAAACACGGCTGGCGACAATGGCTGGCGCCGGGCGAACGCGAGCAGTTGCGAGGACAGCTTGGCCCCGCGCTCCACCGCGGCAATCGATGCCGCGACCCGGCGCTGCACATTGGCGTTGTCGGGTTCATGGCGCGCCAACAGGTGCAGGTTGCCAGCGATTACCTGCAACAGATTGTTGAAGTCATGGGCCACGCCACCGGTCAAGCCGCCGATGGCTTCAAGCTTCTGTGACTGACGAAGCTGCTCTTCCGCCGTCAGGCGTGCCTCGACCTCATTGGCCACTCGCTGTTCAAGATTACGGGTGAACCTGAGCAGGGATTCTTCGGCGATCTTGCGTTCATGAATATCAATCAGTACGCCGGGAAAACGAAACGCTTCGCCCTGCTCGTTGAACTCGCAACAGCCACTGGCGAGTACCCAGAGATAACTGCCGTCCGGGCGCTGAATGCGGTATTCCACATTGTAGGGTTCGCCGGTATCAACCGACAGCTTGACCCGCTCCTGAACCCAGTTGCGGTCGTCCGGATGGATCCGCGCATCGGCGACTTCCTGGGACAGGTTGGCCAGGTCTTGCCCGGGTGGGTAGGAGAACGTGCGCACGAATCGCTCATCACCGGACAAGAGATTGGCCTTGATGTCCCAGACGAACGAACCGAGCAAGGCCCCGGCATTGAGCGCCAGGCGCACCCGTTCATTGTCGGCGCGATAGGCGTCTTCGGCCGCCTGGCGGCGCCGTTCGGAAATCACCCGTTCAGTGGTCTCCACCACCATGGCCATGACCCCGGCCGGATACCCCAGGTCATCGGAGACCGGGCTGTAGTAGAGGTCCATCCACACTTCTTCCGGCACCCCGGCACGCAGCAGCACCAATTCTTTATTGCGATAGGACAAGGTGCCGCCCGCCAGGCAGGTATCAACCACATGGCGGTTGAATTCGGCGACTTCCGGCCAACCCAGCTCTACCGGCGAACCCAACAGATAAGGATGACGGCCACCGGCGAACTTTGAATAGGCGTCGTTGTAGATCATGTACCCGGACCGCCCCCAGAGCATCACCATCGGCAGCGGTGACGCAAGCATCATCTGCACCGCGCTGTTCAGGCTTTTCGACCAGCTATCGAGCTTTCCCAGCTCGGTCCGGCTCCAGTCGAACGCACGAATGCGCCCAGCCATTTCGCCGCTCCAGCCGGCACACCCGTGGCTATCTTCTAGAAACTGCATCGGTTGCTTTATCCCGGTCATCCACACCCGTTTGATTCGAGCGTCGCGCACGCAATTCGTTTCATAGAGGTATAGCTGATTCACACCAGGTTCGAGGGTTGCGCGAATATTAAGGACTTCCTGTGGGCACTGGCTTTGCCACAAGGTCAGCGGAAGTCCCGGCTGCGCACGCTGATGCCATCCAGTAACGGGCTCAGGTCGCTCAAGCGCCCGGCAATCAAATGCCGCACCTCGCCCTCCTTCTCCCAGCGTCCATCGACCTTGAGCAACTGCGAGCCGACCAGGGCTTTGCGCTGGCGCTCGGCGAGGTCGCGCCAGACCACCACGTTGACGTTGCCGAACTCGTCCTCCAGGGTGACGAAGGTCACGCCACTGGCGGTGCTGGGCCGTTGTCGACCTGTCACCAGCCCGGCAACGCTGACCGGGCGGCCGTGCTCGACCTCCAGCAGTTCCTTCGAACTGCGACAACGCAGGGCTTTGAGTTCAGCGCGCAGCAACGCCAGCGGATGTGGCCCCAGGGTGGTGCCGACGCTGTTGTAATCGGCCAGCAGGTCCTCGCCAACAGTGGGCTTGGGCAACGCCACCGCGTCCTCTTCCTGACTCGGCAGGCCGGCAAACAAACCGAGCTGCCTGTGCACCCCCGCCACCTCCCAGCGCGCCCTGTGCCGGTCCCCGGCCAGGCCACGCAACGCCCCGGCATCGGCCAGCAGCTCGCGGGCACGGGCATCCAGGCAAGCCCGTTCACCGAGGTCGGCGACGTCGGCAAATGCGCCTTGGGCACGCGCCGCCTCAATGCGCAGGGCATCGTCCTCGCGAAAACCCTTGATCATGCGCAAGCCCAGGCGAATCGCCGGCTGCGCGCCGACCATCGGCTCCAGGCTGCAATCCCAGTCGCTGGCGCGCACGTCCACCGGGCGCACCTGCAAATGGTGGCGACGCGCGTCCTGCAGAATCTGGTCAGGGCTGTAGAAACCCATGGGCCAGCTGTTGATCAGCGCACAGGCAAAGGCCGCCGGCTCATGGCACTTCAACCAGCAACTGGCGTAGGTCAGCAAGGCGAAACTGGCGGCGTGGGACTCGGGAAAACCATAGCTGCCAAAGCCCTTGATCTGCTCGAAAATCTGCGCGGCGAATTCCGCCGTGTAGCCCTTTTTCTTCATGCCGGCGGTCAGCCGATCCTTGTGCGGTTCGAGCCCGCCATGGCGCTTCCACGCCGCCATGGAACGGCGCAACTGATCGGCCTCGCCGGGGCTGTAGTCGGCGGCGACGATGGCGATCTGCATGACCTGTTCCTGAAACAGCGGGACACCCAGGGTGCGTTTCAACACCTCGCGCAACTCTTCGGAGGGGTAGCTTTCCAGTTCCTCCTTGTTTCGCCGACGCAGGTACGGATGCACCATCCCGCCCTGGATAGGTCCGGGGCGGACGATGGCCACCTCGATCACCAGGTCATAGAACGTGCGTGGCTTGAGCCTGGGCAGCATCGACATCTGGGCCCGGGATTCGATCTGGAACACGCCGACGGTATCGGCACGGCCAATCATGTCGTAGGTCTGCGAGTCTTCGGAGGGTACTGTCGCCAGGCTCAGGTCGCGGTTGCGATGGCGGCGCAACAGATCAAAGCAGCGACGTATCGCGCTGAGCATGCCCAAGGCGAGGATATCGACCTTGAGCAGCCCGACCGCATCGAGATCGTCCTTGTCCCACTGAATGATGGTGCGCTCGGCCATGGCGGCGTTTTCCACCGGTACGAGATGGTCCAGCGGCTGCTCGGAAATCACGAAGCCACCAGGGTGCTGGGACAGGTGCCGGGGGAAACCGATCAGTTGTCGGGTCAGGCTCAATACCCGGCGCAACACCGGGCTTTCGGGATCGAAGCCGCCTTCGCGCAGGCGCTCCACGGGCGGCGCTTCATCGCTCCAGTGACCGCAGCAATCGGCCAGGGCATTGATCTGGTCCGGGGGCAAGCCCAGGGCCTTGGCCACATCGCGCACCGCACCGGCGGCGTGGTAGGTGCTGACCACAGCCGTCAGCGCGGCACGGGTCCGGCCGTAACGCTGGAATACGTACTGCAAGACCTCTTCGCGGCGCTCGTGCTCGAAGTCCACATCGATATCCGGCGGCTCGTTGCGCTCTTTGGAGAGAAAACGCTCAAACAGCATGTTCATCCGCTCGGGGTCGATCTCGGTGATGCCCAAGGCAAAACACACCGCCGAGTTGGCCGCCGAGCCCCGGCCCTGACAGAGAATTTTCTCGCGCCGGGCGAAAGCGACGATGTCCTGAACGGTGAGGAAATAACTTTCATACCCCAGTTCGGCGATCAGCCCCAGTTCCTTATCAATCAGCGCGCGTACCTTGTCGCTGGCGCCTTCGGGCCAGCGCTGGCGAATGCCGCGCTCGGTCAACTCGCGTAGCCAGGACGCGGCGCTTTGGCCTTGCGGCACCAGTTCCCGGGGATATTGATAGCGCAACTGAGCGAGGTCGAAGGTGCAGCGCCGGGCGATGTTCAGCGTTTCCTCGAGCAAGGCTTGCGGATAAAGCTCATGCAGGACGTCAAGACTGCGCAGATGACGCTCGCCATTGGGGTGCAGGCGCAACCCGGCATCGGCCACCGGCAGGTGATGGCGGATTGCTGTCATGGTGTCCTGCAGGGCACGTCGTCCACGGACATGCATGTGCACGTCGCCGCTCGCCACTGCTGGTATGCGCAGTTCACTGGCCAGGTTCAGCAAATCACTCAGGCGCTGGCTGTCGTCCTGGCCGCGATGCAACTGCACCGCCAGCCACAGGCGGTCGCCGAACACCTGTTGCAACCAGCGACCTTGCTCGAAGGCATCGACCGCGTCCGGTACCCACAGCGCCAGCAGCCCCGGCAGCGCTTCGCTGAAGTCTTCGCGCAGAATCTGGTACTGGCCCTTCTGTGTCCGGCGCCGGGCGCGGGTGATCAACCGGCACAGCGCCTGATAACCCTCGAGGCTCTCCGCCAGCAGCACCAGTTTCGGGCCGTTCTCGATCCGTACTTCACTGCCGATGATCAGCGCCAGCTCCACCGACTTCGCCGCCTGCCAGGCGCGCACGATGCCCGCCAGGGTGCATTCATCGCTGATTGCCAGGGCTTGATAACCCTGCTTTTTCGCCTGCTGGAACAGTTCCAGGGCGCTGGACGCACCGCGCTGGAAACTGAAATTCGACAGGCAGTGCAGCTCGGCATATTCGCGGCTCATGCAAACCAGCCCTGCAGCCACAGCGGGCCGTCCTCACCGACCGCCCGATAGGCCCAGCCTTGCTGGCCGGCACGGGTTTCGATCAGGTAATAGTCGCGGCGCACGTCATCACCGTCCCACCAGCCGGACTCTATACGTTCCGGCCCCATGAGGATGCGCGCCGAACCCTGGTGCACGGCCAGGGGTTCAGCCAGCAGCCAGCCCGGCCGCTTCACGGCGCCGAGCCCGGCACAGGGCTGGCTGTCGGCACGGGCCTGCCACGCGCATTCAGGGCGGTGATCGGCCTGGAAACGCAGACCATGCACGGCGTCATCGCCCAGCCGTGCGCGCAGGCGTTCGCGCAGTTGTTCCCATGGCAAGGACTGCTGAGGACGATCGTCGAACAGTTCCTGATGCTGGGGCACGAAGGTCGGCAAGTCTTCGGCGCGCAGGCGAAAACCCCGCACCGGGGCCTCGACCTGGACTTGCTCCAGCCGGCCCCGGGCCAGTTCAAACAGCATCGCCGGGTCACGTTCGGCGCTGAGCAGGCCGACCTTGATCAGCGTGTCCGGCAACCCGGCATGCTCCAGGTGCAGGTCAAACCGCTGCACGCCGCTGTCGCGCCCGCACAGAAACGCCGACAGGTCGCCGGTCAGGCGGCGCAGCGGGAACAGCAGGGCCTGATGGGACTGCACATCGAAGTTGAGTTCGATGCGCACATCGAAGCGGTCCGGTGGCAGGTAGAACGCCAGCGCCAGTCGCCGCATACCGAGCAAGGCGTCCAGGTGCTTGAGCACCGGGGCCTCGAAACGCCGGGCCAGGCTGTGCCGGGGCAGCGCCTGCACCTGACTCAAGGTGCGCAGGCCCATGCGTGACAAAGCGGTGGCGACCTGCGGCGCAAGGCCGATCCGGTCGACGGGCAATTGCCCCAGGTGATGCTGCAAGGCCTGGTCGTCAGGCACTACCAGACCGTCATAGGCGTTGGCCAGCACTCGCGCCGCCACCGGGTTGGGTGCGGCGACAATGCGGTGGCGAAAACCCAGTTCGTCGAGTTCGTGGCGCAAGCGCACTTCGAATTGTGCCCAGGTGCCGAACAAGCCCAGGCTGGACTCGATCTCGAACACCACGGCTCGCGGGTAATGCACGCTGACCTGGGAGCTGAAGCGATAGGCCCAGGCGGCGAGGAACTGCTGCCAGCGCTCGATTTCGGCGGCGTCGTATTCAGCCGTGGCAAAGCCCTTGCTCAAGGCCTGCGCGGCGCTCATGGACTGGCCGGAGCGCAAGCCCAGTGCCCGGGCCGGGCCATTGACCGCCTGCAATACCCGGCGCTGGGCCGGACCGGTCAGCAACGCCAGCGGTTCATCGGGATCGGCGCGCTGACGCAGTACCGCGTCCAGCGCCAATTGCGGGAAGAGAATGCACACCCAGCGCATGGCAACCTCAATGCCCCACGGGAAAGGCAATCGGCGTCGCACGGGCCAGGCCGCCCCGACACTTGAGCACGCGCAATTGCGCCGGCCTGGCATCGATGGCGATGCGCAGGGCCGCGGGCGAAGGGTTGATCGCTTCACTGAGGGGGCGATAGGCGAATGCCAGGGTCTGGCCGGTTTCCGCAGCCACCTGCAAGCGGCGCAAGGCGCGGTCATCGGCCTTGTGCGGCCAGCACAGCACGGCACCGCAACTGCCCGAACGCAGGCATTGTTCCGCGGCCCACAGGGCATCGCGCTCGCTGGCCTGGATGATCGACAGCTGGCGCAGATCAACCCCGGCGTTGTGCCACGCCTGGGGATACGGCACATAGGGCGGTGCCACCAGCACGATACGCTCGCCCGCCGCCGACAACCGCGCCAATGCTGGCCACAGCAGTTGCAGCTCACCCACGCCCTGCCCGGCCAGGAGGATCTCGCTCAGCGCAGCCTCGGGCCAGCCACCGGTGGGCAACGCCGCATCCAGCGCGGCATGCCCGGTGGGTTGCGGACTGGCCGTGGGCGGCGCAGGTCGGCCCCTCCAGACCTGGCCGCCATTGAACAGCGTATCCAGCGCAACGACGGCACCCATCAGCCTTGCCTCACCAAGCCGCAGAACACCCCTTCGATGGCCAGGTCCTGACCGGCTTCGACGATGATCGGCTGGTAGGCCGGGTTGCGCGGCAGCAGCCGCACGACGTCACCGACCCGTTCGAAACGCTTGATGGTGACCTCACCGTCGAGCCGCGCCACCACGATCTGGCCGTTGAGCGCCTCGGGGTTGCGGTGTACGCCCACCAGGTCGCCGTCGAGAATACCGTCCCCGATCATCGAATCACCCCGGACCCGCAGCATGTAGTCCGGCGCCCGCGAGAAAATCGCCGGATCAAGCAACAGACGGCTGTGCACCTCGGCATCGGCACCGATCGGCGCACCCGCCGCGACCCGGCCGAGCACCGGAATGTCCAGCAACTCGGGGCGTGGCGGCTGCCCGAGCAGGCGAATGCCCCGGGCCTGATGGGGATTGACCTCGATGAAACCGGCCTCGGTCAGCGCCAGCACATGCTTGCGCGCCACGCTGCGAGAGGCAAAACCGAACGCCTCGCTGATTTCAGCGAGGCTGGGTGGCTGACCATGCTCGGCGATGCGATCGCGGATAAAGGTCAGGATGGCGGTACGTCGGGGAGTCAGAGTCGTCATGGAGTACATTTGTACTCTTTTGGCGTTTTTCTGGCAAGGACTTGTAGGAGCAAGGCTGCGATCTTTGATCTTGTTCTTTAAAATCAAAGTCAAAAGATCGCAGCCTGCGGCAGCTCTTTGTATGCATCACAGTTCTGCCAGATACGCCCACGGATAAATCCCCCGCTCATGCCCATCACTGAACACCAGCTGCAAGCCATAGCCCTGCGGATTCAACCCGACCACCCGCAACCGGGCATCGACCATCGGCGTCATCCCCCGCAGACGAAACGCCCGGCACTGGGAACATGGGCACTGGCGGCGCAATTCGGCATGATCGAGCAACTGCTCGCGGCCATCGGGCCAGTTCAGGCGCAGCTGCTGTTTGCTCTGGGAGTTACCTGCCGAGAGCGGATTCATTGCAACTGACTCAAGGCGATGCGCACCGCCTTGCGCACTTCCGGGTCGCCGTCGTCTTGCGCGGCCTGCAGCGCCGGGATGGCGCCTCGATCATCGAGTTCGCCCAGTGCCAGCGCGGCTTCCTTGCGCAGGTTGCTGATGCGATGGCCGAGGGTTTCGATCAGCCCGTCGAGGGCCGGCACGTAGCGCAGGCGGCCGAGGCTGCGGGTGGCGCGCAGGCGCACTTGCCAGTAATCGTCGCTCAGGGCTTCGACGAGGGCCGGGCCGGCGTCGACGTGTCCGACCTTTCCGAGTGTGGTGGCGGCCTCCTCGCGCACTTGCCAGGCCTGATCCTGCAACGCCTGGCGCAGGGCCGGCAGCACCTGTGAGTCGGACGCCAGGCCAAGTGCACCAGTGGCGGCGCGGCGCACTTCGCTGTCCGGGTCGTCGCTGGCCAGTCGCGCCAGGGCCGGCAAGGCATCCAGTTGTTTGAGCCAGCCCAGTACACCAACCGCTTCACGGCGGACATTGGCGTCCTGATCTCCCAACGCCAGCAGCGCCGCCGAAGCCGCTTCTGGATAGCGCAACTCGCGCAACGCCCTGAACGCGGCGATGCGTACGCCTCTGTCGGCATGCCCGGTCCACGGCAGGATCACCCGCCCTGCCGCTTCGCTCTTGAGCAGACTGAGACTTTGCGCAGCGGCGGCCTGCACCGTTGCCGAGGGATCGGTCAGCGCCTGGCACAGCGCCTCGACCACCGGTTGATCCTCCCAGGCCTCGAGCAACCGTGCGGCTTCGGCACGCACCTCTTCGGTCGGGTCGTCAGCCAGCCGGTCAACCAGCCACAACAGGCCGTCCGGTTCCTCAAGGTCAGCCAGTTCGATCAGCGCGATCCGGCGTACGCCGGGGTCGGCATCGGTCAGGCGCGGTTGCAGGGCAAGAATGTCGTCGTTGTCGGTTACATCGAATAGTGAGGTCATAGGGCAAATCGCGGCAGTTTGTTTTCAGGAGGCAGTCCGAGAGGGTTCAGGCGTGGCAATTGCCGCCCGTCTTCGTGACGCAGCAGTTCGAGGCAGTGGCGTTTCAAGCGGGAAAACTCATGGCTTGTCACCAGCTCAGTGGTACGCGGGCGCGGGAAGTCGAGGCGCAGGTCCTCGATGATCCGCCCCGGTCGCGTACTCATCACCAGCAGCCGGTCGGCGAGGAACAGCGCCTCATCGATGTCGTGGGTGACGAATACCACGGTGGTGCGGATGCGGGTCCAGATATCCAGCAGCAGTTCCTGCATGTTCAAGCGCGTCAGCGCATCAAGGGCACCGAAGGGCTCGTCCATCAGCAACAGCCGCGGTCGATTGACCAGCACCCGGGCGATTTCCACCCGTTGCTGCATGCCACCGGAGAGCTGGTTCGGCCAGCGTTCGGCAAAGCCTGCGAGCCCCACCAGCGCGAGGATTTCGTCGGCAGCCTTGTGTCGCTCGGCCTTGCCGATGCCACGCATTTTCAGACCGAAAGCGACGTTGTCGCGCACCGTGCGCCAGGGGAATAGCGTGTGTTGCTGGAACACCATGCCGCGCTGGGGCGATGGGCCGGATACCGGGGCGCCATCAACGTCAAGGGTGCCGGTACGCGGTTGCAGGTGACCGGCCAGTGCGCCGAGCAAGGTGGATTTGCCGCAACCGGACGGCCCGAGAATGCACACGAACTGGCCGGGTTCGATCTGGCAGTCGAGACCCTGCACGGCTTCGAAAGCCGCGCTGCCCTCGCCCAGGCTGATCGACAAGCCACGGATGTCGATGCGGCCTTCAGGATGTTGAAAAACGCTCATCAGGCTTTTCCTCGTGGTCGATGCCAGGGCGTGAACAGTCCGCCCAGGCGCTTGATCAACAGGCTGCTGCCCATCCCCAGGACGCCGATCAGCAACATGCCGACCACGATGTCGGCGTAGTTCTGGATGGTGTAGGACTCCCAGGTGTAGTAGCCGATGCCGTATTGGCCGGAGATCATTTCCGCCGTCACCAGGCAAAACCACGACGTGCCCATGCCGATGGCAAGGCCAGTGATGATGCTCGGTGCGGCACCGGGCAGAATCACTTCGAGCAGAATCGCCCGGCGCCCTGCCCCGAGGCTTCTGGCCGAAGCGATCAATCGCGGATCGACACCTTCGACGCCGTGCACGGTGTTGAGCAGGATCGGGAACAAGGCGCCGGTGAAGGTGATGAACACCATCGACAGTTCGGATGAGGGGAACATCAGGATCGCCAGGGGAATCCAGGCCACCGCCGGGATCGGACGCAGGACTTCCAAAGGCGGCAGCAGCAAGTCTTCGGCCCATTTCGAGCGACCGATGGCCAGGCCCAGGGTGATACCGATGAACAGCGCGGCGAGGTAACCGGCGAAGACCCGGCCGAGGCTGCTGCTCAGGTGTTGGCCGAGCTTGCCGGAGTCGCCGAGGCCCAGCGCGGCTTCAATCACCGCCAGCGGTGCCGGTACATTGGCGAAGGTCACCAGGCCGAGGTTCCAGTGATGGCTGGCGGCGAGTTGCCAGAACAGCAGGCAGAGCAGCAGTGAGGCGGCTCTTGATAACCAGCGGGTGGTGGGTATTTTCATGGATCGGGTTTCCAATTGTGCAACTGTGTGTTGGCGAACATTTACCCCCTCACCCCAGCCCTCTCCCCCAGGGGGAGAGGGGGAAAGGGAGCCGATCGCTGGTGTTTTCCGAACCTGAGTTCAACTCGATATCAAAGGCCACCGAATGACCAGCAATCACCTCGGCCAGTCCTCTCCCCGGCAAGGGGTGAAGGAACAGGGAGCAGGTCTGGTGTTTTCCGAACCTGAGTTCAACCCAAATATCAAAGGCCACCGAATGACCAGCATTCACCTCGGTCAGTCCTCTCCCCGGCAAGGGGTGAAGGAACAGGGAGCAGGTCTGGTGTTTTCCGAACCTGAGTTCAACCCAAATATCAAAGGCCACCGAATGACCAGCATTCACCTCGGTCAGTCCCCTCTCCCTCGGGAGAGGGTTAGGGTGAGGGGCAGCCCTCAAGTCAGGCACCTAACTCAGCGGCTAACCACGGACTGGGTGGTGGCGTCGGTGAAGTCGAACACCTTTCCGCCCTGGGCCGTGGCGAACGCCTGGGCCTGCCCTTTGAGCAGAAATGCACTGAGCCGCCCTTGGGCATCACTGGCAAACCACGCTTGGTCGGCCAGCAACTTGATCCCGCTGTCACTGGCCTGGGCGTACACCGCGCGGATGCTTTTGCCTTCCTGCTTGAGGCTGGCCAACGCAGCGAACGCGGCTTGCGCCGAAGCGTACTGGCGCACTTTCGGTTCGCCGCGCACCCAGATTTGCGCCACATGGTTGAAGTCGGTGATGGCTTTGCCGGTCGTCGCATCGACGGCCTTGAGTGGCGTTTGCCCGTAGTCGGCCAGTTGCGCGCTGTAGTCCAGGTTCGAGGCCTTGAAGGCGGCGCGGATGTACTGGTCGTCGATGAAATTGTTGAGATCGAGACCGCGATCGGCTTTCTTGAGCAATTTGAGGGTGTCGATGGCGGTGCCGACGGCCTGGCGGTATTCCGGCTTCCAGCTCAGGTCGCGGGTCTGCACGCCAAGCGGGCCGTGAAACAGGTAATTGACCTCGGCATCGACGCCTGTGACCTTGGCGATCAGTTCACTGTATTTCTCAGGCTCCGCCGCCAGCAATTGATTGGCCTCGATGCTCGCGCGCAGGTAAGCGACGACGATTTCCGGGTACTTCTTCGCATACGCCTGATCGACCAGCGCACCATGGAAAGTCGGCGCACCGGCCTGGGACCCGTCATAAATCTTGCGCGCGAAACCACGGCTGGGGAACAGTTCCGCGAAGGGTACGAAGTCGGCATGGGCGTCGATCTTGCCGGCCTGCAACGCGGAGCCGGCGACTTCCGGTGGCTGGGCAACAATGTTCACATCCTTGAGCGGGTCCCAGCCCTGGGCCGCCACGGCGCGCAGCAACATGCCATGGGCGGTGGAAGCGAACGGCACGGAAATGCTCTTGCCCTTGAGCTCGGTCAGGGACTGCACGCCCGAGGCGCTCGGCACCACGATGCCGTTGCCACTGCCCTTGATGCTGCCCGAGAGCACACTGATAAACAGGCTGTGCTTGCCCGCTGTTTCAAACGCCACACCATTGAAGGCACCGGGGAAATCGGCCATGGCGCCGAAGTCGAGTTTGCCGGCGACCATCTCGTTGGTCAGGGGCGCGCCGCTGGTGAAGTTCTTCCACTGCACTTCATATTTGGCGTCCTTGTAGGGGCCGTCGTGGGGCAGGTATTTGTCCAGCAGGCCCAGCTCCCGAATCAACAGGCCGCCGGCGGCGCAGTTGATGGTGGTGTCCTGGGTGCCGATGGCAATGCGGATGGTTTCGGCCTGTGCCGACAGGGTGAAGGAAGCCAGTACCAGACCGGCGAAAGCTGCACGCAACATGAGTGTTTCCCCTCGAATCATTTATAGGATGTTCGTCTCCGCCACGATCAGGGCGCGGTGGGAAACGAGGGGTGTCTAGAATCTGGCGTCCGGTGGTTGCCGGATGGCGTTTTGGAGTTGTCTGTTCTGGCCTAATCGCGGGCAAGCCCGGCTCCCACAGGTTTCCTTGGTGTCTGTAAAACTTGAGACCCACCACAAATCCCTGTGGGAGCGGGCTTGCCCGCGAAGGCGTCCTGTCAGTCGATGGAGATGCAAGCTGTGCCGACCTCATCGCCAGCAGGCTGGCTCCCACATTCGGGCTAGTGTTTCAGCGCAGCAGGTACGGGATCTCGACTTTCACCGCCCCGGTCGGGCAATCCTTTTCACACGGCATGCAATACCAGCATTCGTCGAAGGCCATGTAGGCCTTTTGCGTGGCCGGGTTGATCGCCAGCAGGTCCATCGGGCAGACGTCGACGCACACCGTGCAGCCTTTGTGGGCGATGCAAAGATCCTCGTCGACCGTGACCGGCGCATTGGAACGGAAAAATATTTCCTGGGGTTGATAGGCCATGGGGCGAACTCTCCTGGGTTTAATCGTCAGGCCGCAAAGGCGCCGACCCGTAACCGGTCGTAGGCCTGCATTTCATCGGCGTCGAGCGGGATGATGTAAGGTTCGACCGCTTTCTTGAAACTGCTCATCTGGCCGTTTTCGTCCTTCTTGAGGTGGCAGTGGCAGAACCAGTCGCCGTCATTGCGCTGCGGGTGATCGACCCGGTAGTGGTAAAGCCCCCAGCGACTTTCCGCGCGGAACAAGGATGCGCGGGCGGCCATTTCCGCGCAGTCGCGGATCATGCTGACTTCCATGGCGCGCATCAGCTCGTGGGCGTTGTGGGCCTTGATCTGATCCAGATCGCGCTGGATGTCGCTGAAGCGTTGCAGGCCGATCTGCATCTTTTTGGTCACTTTCGGCGGTTGCAGGTAGTCGTTGACGAAGCGCCGCAGCTTGTACTCGACCTGGGCGGGCGGCAGGCCGTGTTCGCGGTCCAGGGGCGCGTAGACCCGCTGTTTTTCTGTCTCGATCTGCTGTGCGTCCAGTGCGGAAAACTCGCGACCAGCCACAAAATCCGCCGCGTTGGTCCCGGCGAACCAGCCATAAGTAAAAGCACCGAGCATGTAGTTGTGCGGCACTGCGGCCATGTCACCGGCCGAGTACAGCCCCTTGACCGACGTCTCGGCCTTCTCGTTGACCCACACCCCCGACGCCGAATGCCCGCTGCAAAAACCGATTTCGGAAATGTGCATCTCGACCATTTGCGTGCGGTAGTCAGTACCGCGATTGGCATGGAACTGGCCGCGGCTCGGGCGCTCGTTGCTGTGCAGGATCTCCTCGATGTTCTGGATGGTTTCCTCGGCCAGGTGATCGAGCTTGAGGAACACCGGGCCGTTGCCGCTTTCGAGCTCCTGGTGGAACTCCCACATCATCTGTCCGCTCCAGTAGTCGCACTCGATGAAGCGCTCGCCCTTGTTGTTGGCGGTGTAGCCGCCCAGGGGGCCGGTGACGTAGGCGCAGGCCGGGCCGTTGTAATCCTTGATCAAGGGGTTGATCTGGAAGCACTCCAGGTTCGCCAGCTCGGCGCCTGCGTGATAGGCCATGGCATATCCGTCGCCAGCATTGGTCGGGTTTTCATAGGTGCCCATCAGGTAGCCCGAGGACGGCAGACCGAGTCGCCCGGCGGCGCCGCAGCACAGGATCACCGCCTTGGCCTTGATCACGTGGAAGTCGGCGGTGCGGCAGTCGAAGCCCATCACGCCATTGACGGCACCCTCGGCGTCGGTCAACAGGCGCGTGCAGACCAGGCGATTGGTGATACTGACCCGGGCCCGCTTCAGCTGGCGGTACAGGACCTTCTTGATGTCGTGCCCTTCCGGCATCGGCAACACGTAGGCACCCATGTGGTGAACCTTTTTCACCGCGTAGTCGCCGGTTTCGTCCTTCTCGAATTTCACGCCCCAGCGGTCCAGTTGCTCGATGGTTTCGAAGCTGTGCGTGGCATAGGCATACACCGCCGCCTGGTTGACGATGCCGTCGTTGGCGATGGTGATTTCCTTGGTGTACTGCTCCGGCGTCGAGTGGCCGGGAATGATCGCGTTGTTCAGGCCGTCCATGCCCATGCTGATCGCTCCGCTGCGCTTGACGTTGGCCTTGTCGATCAACAGCACGCGCAGATCGCGGTTGCGCTCCTTGGCCTTGATGGCCGCCATGGGCCCGGCGGTACCACCGCCGATGATGACGATGTCGTATTCCTGTTCGAGGGTGCTTCGAGTCATGCCTGATCCCCTTTTTGCCGGTCGATCCGCAGGCGGTACTGGAAGGCGTCGCCACGGTAGTAGAGGTGTTCGAAGTCCAGTGGACGACCTGCGGCATCGTGGGTCAGTCGCTCGATGCGCATGATCGGCGAGCCGGGCTCGACGCTAAGTGCCTGGGTCAGGTCGCTGTCGGCCAGTACGGCATCGATGGCCAGGTCGGCGTGCCCGAGGGCCAGGCCGCAGTCGTTCTCCAGGATCAGGAAAATGTCGCGGGTGACCAGATCGGCTTTCTCCAGGCGCTCGCCGATGGCCTTGGGCAGGTAGGTGATTTCCAGGGAGATCGGCTCGCGGTTGATCAGACGCACCCGCTTGATCTGCGCCACGATCTCGCCTTCGGCGACCTGCAAGCGCTCGGCGACCAGCTTGTCGGCGGCGATGAATTTGAAACTGCGCAGGCGGTTGATCACCTCGTAGCCGCGACCGGTCATGGATTCGGCCAGACCTTGCAGGGTGCTGACGTTCTGGAAGGTTTTCGGTTTGGCGACGAAGGTGCCCTTGCCGTGAATCTTGAAGATCAGCCCTTCCTTTTGCAGATCACCGAGGGCCTGGCGCACAGTGATGCGGCTGACTTTGAACAGCGTGCCGAGTTCGCTTTCGGAAGGCATCTGGCTGTCTTGCGGGTATTCACCGTCGAGGATGCGCGCACGCAGCACGTCCCGAAGCTGGGTGTGCAGTGGGACGCTGCTGAGGGATAGAACGTTATCGGTCATGGCAGATCACTTGTTATAACGAGTTATGACGTGATCTTAGAGAGGCTATGCGAGGATTGAGAAATACTGTTTGAGCATAAGGTTATATGCGCACCGATATCCTCTGTGGGAGCGAGCCTGCTCGCTCCCACTGGATCACCTGCAGCCTGAGGTTTTAGTGTCGCTTGAGGATCTGATCCATCACCCAATCGGTTTTCAGCGCTTGCGCCGCCACCGCCGGATGCTGTGTTTCACCACGAATGTGTGCATTCATGCCTAATACGTGATGCCACTGGATGTGTTCATGATGGGCAATGTGCAGGCTGAGACTTTCATCCGCTTCAAGCTGCACCGGGTGTTCATCGAACACCGAAAAACTGATCCGCCCTTTACTGCCGATCAGCTCGACACGGTCTTCGCGACGATCAGCGACGAAGTTCCAGCAGCCCATGCCCAGCGCCCCGCAGGCGAATCGCCAACAGGCACTGACGGCGTCTTCGGCGGCATACAGGCCGGCTTGGCGCGCAGTCAGTCCGCTGACTTCATCGATGTCGCCCAGCAGGTACTGAAACAGGTCCAGGCCATGGCTGGCCAGGTCGGCGAAGTAGCCACCGCCGGCAATCGCCGGGTCGGTGCGCCAGTTGGCGCGGCCTTCCTGATCCGCCGCCGACGGGGCTTTGGTCAGGGTCCAGGTCAAATGCCGAACCTCGCCGATCCGCCCCTCCTCCAGCCACTGTCGCACTTGTTGAAAGCGTGGCAGCGAACGTCGGTAATAAGACACGAACAGGTGCAGCCCGGCATCGGCGAAGACCTGCTGCATTTCGCGACTTTGCCCGGCGCTCAGCGACATCGGCTTTTCCACGCAGCAGTGCTTGCCGGCGGCAGCCACCTGCAAGGCATAGGCACGATGGCTGTCGGGCGGTGTGGCGATGTACACCGCGTCGACCTCGGGATCGTTGATCAGCGCATCGACATCGGTATACACCCGAGCGATGCCGTGGCGCGCGGCATAATCAGCGACGGCCTCCCGGCGCCGCCCCATCACCGCCACCAGCGCCGAGCCCGGTGCCTTGTAGAAGGCCGGCCCGCTCTTGCGTTCAGCGACACTGCCACAACCAATCATGCCCCAGCGCACCACGTTCATAGTCACTCCCTGATTGTCAGCCGATGCGCAATGCGCGCAAGTCCAGATGGCCGTCCTTGAGCGGCGGGCACCAGTAGTAACCACCGGTGATCGGGCGGCTGATGCGGTACAAACCATCGGTGATGCCGTCTTCCAGACCGCTCATGCGCCGTAGTTGTGCTTCGAAGGCGTCGAGGGAAAAACCGAAGGCCAGGAACATCAGGCCGGCGTGCTCACCTTCGATCCATGGCATCGAACGGCGCACCACAAAGGCTTCGGGGGCGAAGCTTTCCTGGGCGGTGCGCTTGACGTGAGCCGAGACCGGCGCGTCATCGATTTCTTCGTTGTCGCTCAGGCGCCGGCCCATGATGTTGTCCTTTTCCCCGGACGACAGAGCGTGGAAGCCCTTGAGGTCATGCTGCCACTGCTGGATCGCGGCAAAACTGCCACCGACCAGGCCGTCAGCGCCCTCACCCACTAGCGCAGCGGCCACGGCAGCTTCGTCATGGGGGTTTTCGGTGCCATCTTCGTAACCGGTCAGGTCGTGGCCGGTCATATGGCGGAAGGTTTCGTTCATCTGCACCAGGCGCAGGGCCGGGGCCAATGCCGCGGCGATGGCGTTGCTGCGGTTGAGCAACTCGCCACGGTCGACACCGTGCAGCCAGCACCACAGCGCATGTTGCGTCGACGGGTTGTCGACACCGACCCCAGTCAATGCCGGGAACGCGCGCAGGCCTTCGATCTGGCCGTGCAACGCCTTGACCAGCGACTCGCCGAAACCGACGACAGCCGACTTCCCGTCCACCAGTTGCATCAAGTTGTCGAGCGCGGTCGGCAACGCTTCGGCGCATTGGAGGGCGAAGAACATATGACGGGCTTGAGGCGGAACGGGGGTGGCGAGAATGCCCGGCTGGTAATGGCTCATATGAACTCCTTGAAAAAGAGCACCGAGTTTAACCGCAGCACGAGGATTTGTGTGGTTTGAGAGGTTATGAAGCCAGGGTGAGGGGGCTACCTGCGGCCAGGGAGCTACTGCAGCCAGGGAGCTTTTGTGGCGAGGGGGCTTGCCCCCGCTGGAGTGCGAAGCGCTCCCCTGCATTCTCCAGTCATACCGGGTAGGCGGGTTTTGGGGCTGCTTCGCAACCCAGCGGGGGCAAGCCCCCTCGCCACAGAAGCCCGCTAGCCACAGCCCTGCGCAGTACAAAAAGATTAAACCACGCTGGGGCTTTCATGGCGGAACGCGCTCGGGCTCATGCCGGTCCAGCGCTTGAAGGCGCGGCGAAAACTGCGCACGTCGCTGTAGCCGACCTCCTCGGTGATGCGTTCAATGGACATGTCCGGGTTGGCCAGCAGGCTCATGGTACGACTCTGGCGCACCTGTTCCAGCAGCGTTTCAAAAGTCAGTGCGTGCTCAGTCAGGCGGCGGCGCAAGGTGCGGCTGCTCATGTTCAGGTCGCCGGCGATTTTCTCGATGTGACTGCCCTCGGTCAGGTCCCGGGCAATCGCCCGCTCCACCGCCTGGATCAAGTCGATCTTCTGGTGCACCTGCGTGGCTTCCAGCTCCAGCAGTTGCACCGCCTGACGCAACGCCAGGGAATGGTGATTGGGCAAGTGCACATCCAGCCAGTGCGCCGAGATCACCATGCGGTTCTGCAGGCAGCCGAAACGCACGTCCGGGCCCAGCAGTCGCGCATACTCGCTGAGATAATCCGGCGCGGCGTGCATGAATTGCACCGCCACCGGCTTGAAATCGGTCCCGACCAGCGCCCGGCCATACACCAGCAGGCTGGCGAAAAACTCCTCGACCGCAAACAGCTGCACGTCGGCGAACGGCAAGCGGCACTCGACGTCGACAAACACCCGATCACCCGCCTCCTCCACACTCGACACGACAATGCCGCCAGAGGTGTGTTGATGGCGAATGCCCAGTTCAAAGGCATCGCGCAGGGTCTTGCACAGTGACAAGACATGCCCCAGCAGCCCCAGGGTGCCGAGCACATTCTGCGCGCCGACCCACAACCCCAGCCCCTGATTGGGCAAGACTTTGAGCGCTCGCTGAATCATGGTCACGGCCTGGCGGTAGGAGATGCGTTGCGCCGGGTCCTGGAGGTCTTCCAGGGTAAAGCCCAGCCCTCGGCACAGGGTGTCGGGGTTGACGCCTTTTTGCTCGGCGACTTCGGCCAGGGTTTGCAGGAGAAACGGCGACACCAGCGCCAGTTCAAAGGTGGGATCGATCACTTTCATTTGCATGGGGCATACATTCCGGGGCGAGCTGCATTCTTATTTTTGTAACCGGTTATGTCGAAGGAAGTTAGCACAGGGATTACAGACTGTCCGCAGAAGTCCCCCTAAATGGCCGCCAATACCCTGCCTTGCAGGGCGCAGACAGCTTATTTCTATGTTGCGGCCCTCGTATGGACGCTGGAAAGCCCGCTAACAATAAGAATGAGTATGCCCATGATCCCGATCCGCACGACAATTCCCCTTCTGGTCATCAGCTTGGCCTGCGTCTGCGCCATTGAACCGGTACTGGCCACTGAGGCTGGCGTGGACAACATCGGCCCCGGCACCGACGGTTTTTTCATGTTGCCGCTGTCGCCCGACAGCCTTCCGGACAACATGCTGGCGTTCAACGTCTACTACAACCACTACAAGGCCAGGGAGCTGAATATCAGTTCGCTGGGCGGCAAGGTGCCGAACGTCGAGATCGAATCCACGGCGGTCATTCCGCGCCTGGATTACCTCACCCCGCTGCGGGTATTCGGGGGGCGACTGGGGGCTTACATCGCCCAGCCCTGGCTCAAGCAGGAAGTCTCGGTATTCGGCTTGCAGGACACCCGCGAAGGCATGGGCGACACCACATTCGCGCCGATCATTCTGTGGGACATGGGCCCGAACCTGACCCTCGGTGCCGCCGTGGAAGTCACCGTACCGACCGGCGAATACAGCATCGATCGCCTGGCCAACACCAGCAACAATTTCTACACCTACAAACCGCTGTTCTCCTTCACCTGGCTGCCGACGGATAAAACCGAGGTGTCACTGAAGACGACGTACAGCTTCAACGAGAAAAACAAAGACACCGATTACAAGTCGGGGCAGATTTTCCACTTCGACTATTCGGCCAGCTACAAGATCACCGACGACCTGATGCTCGGGCTGAACGGCTACTACCTCAAGCAAACCACCGACGACAAACAGTTCGGCCACACCGTGCAGTTCAATGGCGAAGACGTGGACGACGGCGTGCGCGGTCAGGTGTTTGCGATTGGCCCGGCGTTGCACTGGACCTTTCTCAAGTACGCCAGCGCGGAGATTCGCTGGGCCAAGGAGTTTGATGTAGAAAACCGGCCCAAGGGCGAGATGCTCTGGGCCAAGGTGAGCATTCCGTACGCGTTTTGACTGAACTGACGCCATCGAGAGCAAGCCCGCTCCCACATTTAACCGCACTCCCCCTGCCAGGACTCGGTCAAATGTGGGAGCGGGCTTGCTCGCGATGGCGTCAGAACAAGCGCCAAAATACCTTCAGGAATACACCGGCCAGCTATCCACAATCCGGCCACCCCGAACCGCCAGCAAATCGCCAAACTGCAACAGCACCGACTCAGTCTGGGTAGGCCGTAAAAACACCTGATCCTCAATCCCAAGCCCTACCGCCGCCGAACCATTCACCATTTCCTGGTTCGAGCTGCGGCCATACACTCCGTTACTCTGCAACCCAGCCGGCGATTCAAACTCCGCCATCCAGTTACCGCCATAGATAAAAAACGTCTCGCGCTGATTGGTGTCCCACCAGGAAAACAGCCTGGACTTCTCATCCAGCGCCGGAATGTTCACCGCCCCGGTGCTTTTCAACACCGGCGTGGCGATGTACGCCGCCGGCACATGTTCCACCAGGGACGGCAAATCATAGTGCGTAGGCTTGAGCATTGCCGTGCCCACCGAGACTTCACTGCTGAGCTGTTCATGCTCGTGCATGCGATAGCTCGGGCTACCGGCGGTGTTGAGGGTCAGCCCTTCGTGCCACAGTCCGGGGTATTGCTGACGAGTGAAGTCGACGCAGCGGTTGTAAATCACCATCACCCTGGCGAACAACTCTTCAGAGGAGCCGAGTATCCCCGGCACGCCCATGCCCACGAACGGGTCATACCCCATGAACCCGGCGAACTCCAGGTGCTGCGGGTGCTGGCTGATCAGCGCGAGCATCTGCCCGAGTACTGCCACATCGCTGACACCGCCGCGATGCAGCCCGACATCCAGCTCGATGTTGATGCGCAGTCGCGTACCCAACCCCTGCGCCAGCGCCAGGTATTGCTGCAAGCGTTGCGGCGTATCGAGCAGCCATTGCAGTTGCTTCGAAGGGTCAAAAGCCCCCTTGTGCGACTGATAGAACAACTCGGCCGAACGCACCGGCAGCGGCTTGCCCAACAGGATGTCAGACTCGGGATACAGCGCCGCATCATGGTTCAGAAACGGTTGATGAAACGACATCAGCCGCTGGGTGCCGGCGCGCTTGCCGATGTAGCTCAACAGCCCCGGCGCCGGCAGCGACTTCTCCACCAGCCGCAGATGCTTGCCACCACGCTTGACCGATTGCATCACCACATCAATGTTGTGATCCAGCCGGTCGAGATCGATCAGCATCACCGGCCGCATCGGCCCGTGGTCCTTGAGTTCGCGGTTGAGCGCGCGAAAATAATCACTGTAGGGCGCGCCTCTATCACCCGGCCGCAGCCACACCCCGACTCCCGCCAGCAACGCACCCACGCCCACTGTCCCGATCAGGAAATTGCGCCGATTGACCGCCATCAGCTCACCCCCAGAATCGATGACAAATGCCCATTGAGAAACTTGCCACTGGGGTCCAGCGCCTGCCGCACCTCGATGAATTCCTGCCAGCGCGGATACAGTGGCTGCAGATTTTTTGCATTGAGGGTATGCAACTTGCCCCAATGGGGCCGGCCGTTGTACTTCCAGAAAATCGGCTCGACCGCAGCGAAGAAGTTGTGATGGTCCATCTGATAGTGCTGGTGGACCGAAATCGAGCAACTGTCACGGCCCTCGAACATGCTCAAGGGAATGTCATCGGCCTTGACGTAGCGGTACTCGATCGGAAACCAGGTGCGCAGGTCCTTGTCCTGAATCAGCTTGAGAATCTCGCGCAGGCACGCCGGGCCATATTCGGCCGGCACTGAATACTCCATTTCGTTGAAGCGTACCGTGCGCACGTTGGCGTAGATGTCGAATGAGTCACCGATCCGGTCGTCGAAACTGGCGAGGTGGCGCAGGTTATTGAGCATGGTGCGGCGCAGGTCCGGGAAGTCGCTGCCGTACTTGTCGATTTTTTCGATCAGGGTGACGAACTCGTTGCCGCCCTCCTCATCCGCCGGGATCGGCGGTGTCGCCGGGTCACTGGTTTCGTTGAGGGCAATCGACAAGGCGTAGTCGGAATGGGTCACCACGAGCATTTCCCAGTGCTGGTTTTCCCGGGTGTTCTTGTCCAGGTCCTCCAGCAACTCTTCGGTTTTGGCGATCCACTGCCGCTCTCTCAAGCGATAAGCCGGGCGGTTTTGCAGACGGATCTTCGTGGCCACCCCAAGCGCACCGAGGGACACCCGCGCCGCGTTGAACACCTCTGGATGTCGCGTGCTGTCGCAGTCCAGTACCTCGCCAGTGGCGGTTACCAGTTGCAGGCCGCAGACATGGGCCGAATAGGACTGGAAGTTTTTCCCGGTGCCGTGGGTCGAGGTGGAAATGGCCCCGGCGAGGGTCTGATAGTCGATGTCGGCCATGTTGTGCAGGGCCTGGCCGATGTCCTTGAGCGGTGTGCCCATGCGCGACATCGGCGTACCGGCGGCGAACTCGGCTTGCAGGGTTTTCGCGTCGTGGTCGAGCAAGCCGGTGAAGTAACTCAGCGACAGCAATGTGCCGTCGGTGGGCACCAGCGCGCTGAAGGAATGCGCCGAGCCTACCGGGCGAATCTTGCCGGGGGCCTGGCGCACCACCTGGGTCAGTTCATCCAGGTTCTTTGGCGCCAGCCGCGCCGCCGGCAGGCAACTCTGGCCACCCGACCAGTTGCGCCAGGGAATCAGCCGCGGCGCGCGCAGCAGTTCGGCCAACGCCGGCGTGGAGCCGAGCGCGGTAAAGGCACCAATGACACTTGCCCGTTGCAATAACTGACGCCGTGTTAAGTCCATCGTCATGAATCGCTCCCTGCCGTTCTTATTGTTGGAGTGGCTGGCCGGACATAAAGGCAATCAGCGCCAGGAACTGCTCCTGCGAGCACTGCATGCACATGCCCATCGGCGGCATGCCGTTGTAGCCGTTGATCGCGTGATCGAGCAGCGTGTCGGCGCCCTGCAATAGCCGTGGCTGCCAAGCGTTCTTGTCGCCGGTCAGCGGCGCACCGGCTGCCGGGTTGGCGTGGCAGAGCTTGCAACTGTTGTCATAGACCTGCGCCAGTTCGGCGTCGGCGGGCCTGGCAGTGGCAGCTTCCGCAGGAGTGGTCGGGTTTTTCGGCTCCTGGCCACACCCCGCAAGCAGGAAGGCGCAGACGCAGCCCACCAGGGCCAAACAAAGGCTAGGCTTTTCAATGAATCGGCGTGCCCGCATAGCTGTCCTCTCATGTGGCGCCCGGCCAGCCGGGTACACCTGTTTTTGTTGTGATCAAGGAGAGGTCAACACTAAGGCACCAGCGCACGCCGGTTGAGGGCATTGGGGGCCAACAAGGGGGGCTTCTGAGGCCATGACCGAACGCACCGCAAAGTCCGCACGCTGTCACGTTGCCGAGCAAAACCCTGAGATGAATCATGACAAGCGAGGTCGAGGTCTGCTAAAACGTTTCATCAGCGCATTTTTTTAAATCCAGAGAGGCTAGCGACATGACCACAGCCAACATTCTCGACAACCTGTTCCCGAGCCACGACGGCATCCCGGAAAAGTACCGCCTCGACGGCCAGACCGAACAGCGCGAGTACCTGGTCGATGGCCAGTTGAAGATCTGGAACGGCCCCCTGGCACAGGTGCGCAGCCCGGTTTACCTGAGCGGCGCGGATGGCGATGAGCAAGTGATCCTGGGCAGCACGCCCTTGCTGGATGCCGAGACCGCATTGACCGCCCTGGACGCCGCCGGGCGCGCTTATGACAGAGGTCAGGGCTTGTGGCCGACCATGCGGGTGGCCGAACGCATTCAGCACGTCGAAACCTTTCTGGGTCGCATGCGCGAACAGCGCGAGGCGGTGGTGAAGTTGCTGATGTGGGAGATCGGCAAGAACCTCAAGGACTCGGAAAAAGAGTTCGACCGCACCTGCGATTACATCGTCGACACCATCAATGCCCTCAAGGAGCTCGACCGCCGTTCCAGCCGCTTCGAGCTGGAACAGGACACCCTCGGCCAGATCCGCCGCGTGCCGCTGGGCGTCGCCCTGTGCATGGGCCCCTATAACTACCCGCTCAACGAAACCTTCACCACGCTGATCCCGGCGCTGATCATGGGCAACACCGTGGTGTTCAAACCGGCCAAGCTCGGCGTGCTGCTGATTCGCCCGTTGCTGGAAGCGTTCCGCGACAGCTTCCCGACCGGGGTGATCAACGTGATCTATGGTAGCGGTCGCGAGACCGTCAGCGCGCTGATGGCCAGCGGCAAGATCGACATCTTCGCGTTTATTGGCACCAACAAAGCCGCCAGCGACCTGAAAAAACTCCACCCCAAGCCTCACCGCTTGCGTGCGGCCCTGGGCCTGGACGCAAAAAACCCCGGCATCATCCTGCCGGAGGTTGATCTGGACAACGCCGTGAGCGAAGCGGTGACCGGCTCGTTGTCGTTCAACGGCCAGCGCTGCACCGCGCTGAAAATTCTCTTCGTCCATGAAGACGTGGTCGAAGCCTTCATCGACAAATTCAACGCCAGACTCGCCAGCCTCAAACCCGGCATGCCGTGGGACAGCGGCGTGGCACTGACACCACTGCCGGAGTCGGGCAAGGTCGATTACCTGCATGCGCTGGTGGCGGACGCTGAAAGCAAAGGCGCCAGGGTGGTCAACCCCAACGGCGGCCAGGCCCGCGCCTCGTTCTTCTACCCGGCTGTGCTGTACCCGGTGACCCCGCAAATGCGCGTCTACCAGGAAGAACAATTCGGCCCGGTGATCCCGATCGTGCCGTATCGCCATCTGGACACGGTAATCGACTACGTCCTGGAATCGGACTTCGGCCAGCAGTTGAGTATTTTCGGTACCAACCCGGTAGCGGTCGGCCGGCTGGTCGACACCTTCGCCAATCAGGTCGGGCGCATCAACCTCAATGCGCAATGCCAGCGCGGCCCCGACACCTACCCGTTCAACGGCCGCAAGAACTCGGCCGAGGGCACATTGTCGGTGCATGATGCGTTGCGGGTGTTTTCGATCCGGACACTGGTCGCCACCAAGTTCCAGGAAACCAACAAAGACCTGATCAGCGAGATCATCAGCGGACGCAGTTCGAGTTTTCTGACGACTGACTACATCTTCTAAGGGCAGCGTACGTCAACCATCGGTACAGCGCCGGTCCCGTACCGGCGCTATCGCCCCGCCAGGCTGATGCTGGTATCGGCGAGGTACACAGCACCAGGCCAGGACCGCGCCATGCTGGAACATCTGACTTATTGCGCCACCAGCTTGCGCGGCTTGAAGCCCCAGCCCTGTTGCATGCCCGCAGCAGCCAGCAAAATTGCAGCCACGCCAATCCACTGCAGCGGTTCCAGGCGATGGCCAAAGGCAAACCAGTCGACAAAAATCGCCGCGATCGGGTAGATAAACGACAACGCGCCGGTCAGTGCCGTCGGCAGTTTTTGAATCGCGCCATACAGCAACACGTACATCACCCCGGTATGGAAGATGCCCAGCGTCACCAGACTGGCCCAGGCACTCGGCGCTTGCGGCAACGCTGAAAAGTGCGCGAACGGTGCGAGCATCAGCACCCCGGTGCAGACCTGAATCAACGCGATCAGGTGCGGCGGCGTACCGATCAGGCGCTTGATGATCAACGCGGCAATGGCATAAAGCAATGCAGCGCCCAATGCCAGGGCGATCCCCATCAGGTAATCATTACCGCTCTCGCCCTGCCCGCCATGGGCGCTGACAATCGCCAGCATCCCGAGAAACGAAATGCCCAGCCAGAACAGTTTCTGCAGGGTGATTTTTTCGTTGAGGAACAATGCGGCCAGGCCCACCAGCATGAGCGGCTGGACGTTGTAGACCGCCGTGCCGATGGCAATCGAGGCGCGGGAATAGGAGGCAAACAACAGCACCCAGTTGCCGACAATCGCCACGCCACTGAGCACCGCCAGCAGGAAGGTGGTGCGGGTCAGGATGCCCGGGCGCAGAAAGCCGAAGGCTGCGCAGATCAGCAACAAGGTGCCGGCGCCGAACAGGCAACGCCAGAACACCACGTCCAGTACCGGTTGCCCGGACACCAGCACGAACCAGCCGATGGTCCCGGAGATGAGCATGGCGGCGGTCATCTCGAACGAGCCACGACGTATTGTTTTGTCCATCATCAGACTCCTGTGTTTGAGCGCAAAGTATGCCAAGCCACTCGGGGGCTTCTCCAGCGCAAAAAGCAGGCTAAACTCGACTTCTGCCTTTTTTATAAAGGCACTTTCAATTAACTGCCTTACAGGGGTTCTGCCATGACCGACGACATCGACCAGGTGCTGATCAAGGCGTTGATGGAAGACTCGCGCCGCTCGCTCAAGGCCTTGGCGAACATCAGCGGCCTGTCCTCGCCCAGCGTAGCCGAGCGCCTGCGCCGGCTCGAAGAACGGGGTGTGCTCAAGGGCTACACCGTTGAAATCGACCCGAAATGCTTCGGCTATCAACTCCAGGCCATCGTGCGGATTCGCCCGCTGCCGGGTCAGCTGCAGGAAGTGGAACGGCAGATCCAGGCCATCCCTGAATTCACCGAGTGCGACAAGGTCACCGGCGACGACTGCTTCATCGCGCGCTTGCACGTGCGCTCGATGGAACAACTGGACACCCTGCTCGATCGCCTCAACACCCACGCCGAAACCAATACCGCAATCGTCAAGAAGACCCCGGTCAAACGCCGGTTGCCGCCAATGGCATGAGTGCTGTTTGCAGCGAATCGGCGTAGATTACTTGTTTTTCGGCTAAGGACAGGCGTTATGAAAATTCAGCTACTGCTGTTGGCGACGCTATTGCTTGCAGGGTGCGGCACCGTTCAAACGGTCGTGCGCGGCGACGACGTGGCGGTCAAAAGCCTCAAGGAGCAAAAAAGCTACTGTGGCGCAGTTCCACGAATCTACAGCGGTGTGACCTACGATTTTTGCAGTTTGAATGCGCCGCTGGGAACAGGGCTGGATCCACAAAACCACACCTTTGCTCCTGCCATCGTGCTGATCGATGTGGTCATCTCCGGCGCGTTCGATACCTTGCTGCTGCCCTACACCATCTACCGTCAGCAGGCCGATGGCAGCATTGTCATTAACTGACCAGCATTTGAGGCAATAAAAAACCCGCCGGAGCGGGTTTTTTACTCAAGGCCTTCGATCAATCATCGCGGCCCATGATGCCGAACAGCTGCAACAGGCTGATGAACAGGTTGTAGATCGATACATACAGGCTGATGGTCGCCATGATGTAGTTGCGCTCGCCGCCATGGATGATGGCGCTGGTCTGGTACAGGATGCAGACCGAGGAAAACAGCACGAAACCTGCGCTGATCGCCAGTTGCAGGCCGCTGATCTGGAAGAAGAAGCTCGCCACCGTCGCACCCAGCAGCACGAAGAAGCCCGCGGTGATGAAACCACCGAGGAAGCTCATGTCCTTGCGGCTGATCAGCACATAAGCCGACAGGCCACCGAACACCAGCGCCGTCATCGCGAAAGCCGAGCTGACCACTTCAGCGCCGCCCTGCATTCCCAGGTAACGGTTGAGGATCGGGCCGAGCAGGAAACCCATGAAACCGGTCAGGGCAAAGGCAGACACCAGGCCCCAGGCCGAATCACGGAGTTTGTTGGTGAGGAAGAAAAGGCCGTAGAAGCCGATCAGCACCACGAAAATGTTCGGGTAGCCAACACGCATCTGCTGCGCCACGTAGGCCATTACGCCGCTGAATGCGAGCGTCAGGGCGAGCAAGCCGTATGTGTTGCGCAGGACGCGGCTAACCTCTAGCTGCTCAGCCTGCACGCTGTTATTAACTGCGTAATCCTGTTCGCGCATGGCGACACTCCTGTTGGTTTGAAACGTTCAGTCGCAAAGATCATAACAGACACCTTGAAACTAGCTATGCAGAGAGTTTGACAGTGTGTTTCATTCAGGTATTATGGCGCCCGCAACGCAACGGAGGTGTGGCCGAGTGGTTTAAGGCAACGGTCTTGAAAACCGTCGACTGTAACAGGTCCATGAGTTCGAATCCCATCGCCTCCGCCATATTTATACGACAAAGCCCTGATTATTCAGGGCTTTGTCGTTTCTGGGGTTTGTAGCCAAGTACCTTGATGCACGAGGTGTTCCATAACTATTATGGAAGTGTTCCAGAACTCAGGCTGATTTCACGTCCCTCCCCCGACGTTTTGCCGACTGACCATCACAGCGCAATCAGAGGCATGATTCACCGGTGACCTTGATCGTCAGCAGGCCTCAGCGCACTAGCACCCCATGCTTGAAAACGGGCACAAAGCCAGCATTTGCTGAGTTTTCTACTGGCGCTCGCTGCAAACGGTGCCTTACAGAGCCAAACCGAAATTAGCGAATCCCCGAAAAAGCTCCCACGCCTTTTCGGCCCCCCCTCGGCGTCCTGCCGACCGTACCATCCCCTCTTTTATGATTGACCACTGCTACGCTGAAATCTCCACGGAGGATTTCGCGATGCCAAATTCTGACCTGCTCCCTTCCCTCCTGTTCAAACTCAATGAAAACCAACTCGCCCTCGAAGCCGCCATCATGGAGCTTTCTAACTGGGTCGAGCAGCAAGGATCGGCGGACGTCGCCGACAATGTGCGTGGCGCCCTGGAAGCCATCGACAAGAACGAAGAGTTCATCAAGATGACGCTAGCGGTGATAATGGCGCCGGAGTGACTGCAATCGGCCGATTCTGTTGAAAAAGTCGGTCATCCAAAACTGCCTGGTCATTGACCGGTGAAAACGCCTTTTGTACACGCTGCTACGTGAAATCCGCGTTTGGAGACCGTTGCTGAAAGTAAAGATTTCAATCTCGGATGCATACTTTTCAGTTGCGCAAGCCATGGCCGACTTTTTCAACAGAATCGGCCACTAGCGGACCTGCAGATACGCTGTGACAAATGTCCGCCAAGGCCGATCTGCTGACTTATGCAATATGGATTGACAGGTCCTCGGCAAAGCGGACGGCTGACGAGTCGCTGCAACCAGACTGCTTCCGACCAAAAGCGGAAGGCTGGGCACACCGAATTTGGCAAGCAGGAAATTCACGTGAGCACCGCACGCATCTCGGCGCCGCCGAGGTTCTCCGCAAGGAAGTCGATCAGCTTGCGCACCGCCGGCACTTGCGCCCGGCGCGCCGGAAACATCGCATGGCAGATACCCCCCGGCGGCCCCCAGCCGGGCAGTAACTCGACCAGTTCGCCACTGCGGATGTGGGGCAAGCACATGTAGTCCGGCAGCACCGATGCGCCGATACCGCCCAGTACCGCGAACGCCAGGGTGGCCAGATCGCCCGCCACATAGCGCGGCGAATGTTGATGCACGTAGCTCGCGCCGCCGGGCCCCTGGAGGTGCCAGCTCTGGCGGCCGTCGCTACTCGCGGACATCGCCACGCTATCAAGGCGGGCCAGCTCCTCGGGCTTTTCGATCGGCCCGTGCAAGCGCACCAGCTCACTGCTGGCAACCAGTACCGAGCGGATGATGCCGAAGTTCTTGACCACAAGGGTTGCGCTGTTTTCGATCACGGGCCGCACGCGCAGCGCGATGTCCACGCCTTCCTCGATGGGGTCGACAGGACGGTTGACCACCATCATCTCCACACGCACCGCCGGATAACGGCTCATGAACACCGGTAACAAACGCCCCACTCTGGTGTGCGCCAGCGTCACCGGGCAACTGATGCGGATTGTGCCACGGGGCTCGATCTGGGCCTGGGCGACAGCCTCGCCGGCGGCCTGGGCCGCGTCGCGCATCGCGGCGCAATGCCGCAAGTACACCTCGCCGGCCGGGGTGAGCGAGAGACTGCGGGTACTGCGCTGCAACAGCTGTACGCCCAGTTGCGTCTCCAGCTCCGCTACCCGGCGGGACAGGCGCGACTTGGGAATGCCCAGTGCGCGCCCGGCCGCCGCGAAACCGCCGCGCTCGGCTACTTCCGCGAAATAGAACATGTCATTGAGATCCAGCATCTTTTATTGTCCTATTTTTGGAACGAATTAAGTAATTTTTGCCTACTTATCAATGAATCGCCACAAATTTAAACTACAAATCATGCCGCTGCGATTACCGGCCCATTTACTTGAAGGAAGCGAAAGATCATGAAACTGCTGCACATTGATTCCAGTGTCTTGGGCGCCTATTCCGTTTCCCGCCTGTTGTCCGCCGAAGTCGTCGCGGAATGGCGCACGGCCAACTCCCAAACCACCGTCGAATACCTCGACCTGGCCGTGGACACCCCCAACCACTTCACCGCCGACGCGATTGGTATCAAGACTGGCCTGCAAGCCGAGCCAACCGAAGCCCAGCGTTTCGAAAATGCGGTGTCGGAGCGCCTGGTGAGCCAGTTCCTCGCTTCGGACGTGATCGTCATCGGCGCCCCCTTCTACAACTTCAGCATTCCGACGCAACTGAAAGCCTGGATCGACCGTCTGGCACAAGCCGGTCGCACCTTCAAGTACACCGAGAAGGGCCCCGTGGGCCTGGCAGGCGGCAAGACCGTGATCGTGGTCTCCAGCCGGGGTGGCATGTACTCGACCAGCGAAGGCGGTCAGGCAATGGAACATCAGGAGAGCTACCTGAAGGTGATCTTCGGTTTCTTTGGCATCACCGACGTGCGCTTCGTGCGTGCGGAAGGCCTCAGCAGGGGCGACACCGCCAAGGCTGCCGCACTGGAATCAGCCCGCTCGGACATCGCGGTGGCCGTGGGTCAGGCTGCTAACCAGGACCGGGCGAAGATCGCTGCCTGAGCGCGCCCCGCTCCCCGATCAATAGCTCACAGGAGCGATAAATATGTCCACTCCGGCACCCAACTCCAGCAGCCTGCGCTTTTCCCGTCCGGTCACGCGTGCACCGCATGCAGTTGGTGCGCACTGCGATATCCGCCAGTTTCGCCATACCGACTTCGGCAGTGCGATGAGTCCACTGGTGTTGGTTGACCATTACGTGATGACCGGTCCCACGTTCGAACTGCACCCGCATGCCGGCATGTCGGCAGTAACGGTGCTGTTCGAAGACACCCAGGGGTGGATGAGCAGCCACGACACTGTGCACAACGACCATCGAATCGATCCTGGCGATCTGCACTGGACGCTGGCCGGCAAGGGTATCGTGCATACACAGCAGCCGGAGGGGGATCACCCCCGGTTGCACGGACTGCAGTTGTTCGTCAATCTGCCGCGCCACCTGAAGCAGATCGAACCGGCGACGATGTTGGTGCGTGCCCGCGACGTGCCCGTGATCGAAAGCCCTGGTTTGCGCCTGCGCGTGCTGGCCGGCACATTGGGTGGAAAGACCTCCCCACTGAATCCCCCTGAACCGATCTTGATCGTGGATGGCTGGCTGGATGTCGGCGCCCGTACCGCGTTGCCGATCCCATCCGGCTGGAATCTGTGGCTCTACGCCATCTCCGGGAATCTGACCGCCCATGACTTTGATGTGCCAGAAAGCACTATCGGAGCCAGGCTGTCGTCCAGCGAAGCCGTTGCCATCTCGGTTGATAAAGCGGGAGCTGTGGAACTGCGCGCTGTAGATGGCGCGGTGAAGTTTGTTGCGATTGCCGGTGCGGCCATCAACGAGCCGATTGTGCAGATGGGGCCGTTTGTGATGAACAGCAGAGAAGAAGCCGAACAGGCCGTGGCGGATTTCAAAGCTGGGAAGTTTGGCGCCGTGAAGCCTTTTACGTGATTCACAGTCAAGCATGCAATGCGTTATTGTCAACATCGCCTCGAACATCGGCGATCATTTGACCCGCCCTGGTACAGGTGCCTATGCAGCTTCTAAAGCGGCAGTGTCCGTTCTTACGCGGACCGCCGCACTGGAAGCGATCGGCAATGGAATCCGTATCAATAGCGTCAGCCCGGGCCCCGTCGATACGTCGATGTCTTACCGGCCTGGCGAGGACAAAGCCGCACGCGATGCGCGGGTCGCATCGACTAATCCGTCCGGTCGGGTAGCCAAGCTCGATGAGATTTCCTCTGCCGTTTTGTGGTTGTGTTCTGATGGAGCGGGCTACGTAGTCGGTCAGGATCTGGTGGTGGACGGTGGTGCTTCTATTTGACCATCGCAGCATATTGGCGCCTAAACTTGGTGAGTCCGGGCCATGAAGCGCCTACTTGAACAGGCGCCTGCCCCCTACTTCCAGCGGGCCGCCTACCGCGGTCCGCTTAAGTGAAATGTTGAAGTCCATCCCATGTAGCAGGCGACTGGCCGCATCTTGAACGTGAGCAGACGCTATCGACCATTTTCGTGACGGCCCGCTTTGGCCGAGTACTTGTCGGTGGGCCGAGGTCCTGAGCGACTGGTTCACTCTCATACCTGCCGTTGAACCTCGGACTGCTTGACCGGCAGTTCACGGTCGTTTTCTGCCTCTCGCGATGGGTAGAAAACGGCCATAAGCGTCATTCGCAAAGGGCTGCTCTGGGTCGCCACAGTCAGAAAACGGCCATCAGCCGCCACTCAAACGTGTCTACGAAACCCGGGGCAGTTCATACCGATGCTTGATCTCAACGACCTGTACTACTTTAAGCTCCTTGCAGAACGTGGCAGCTTCACTGCTGCGGCGCAAACTCTTTCCATACCGACCGGCACACTAAGCCGCAGGCTGAAAGCCCTGGAAAACCATCTCGGCCTGCGTCTGATTGACCGCACCACTCGCCGGTTCGCTCTCACCGAGGCCGGCGAACAGCTCTATCTCTACGCCCGGAAGATTGTCGAACAGGCCGAGTCGGCCGAAGTTCATCTGCGCGGCGTGTTGGGCGAACCCGCAGGGCGTGTCCGGATGACCTGCCCGCAAGGGGTCCTGCGCTCTCTGCTTGTGCCATTGCTGCCGGAATTCCTTGCCCGCTATCCCCAAGTCAGCGTCGACATCATCGCAAGCAGCCGTTACACCGATCTAATTGCAGACGGCTTTGATCTTGGCCTGCGTTCGCATGAACAGGACCTGGTCGAGTCGTCGATGGTCGCGCGCCAACTGGCCACCTTGCAGATGGTGCTGGTAGCCAGCCCCAACTACTTTGGCGAGCGTCGGACTGCCAATCCTACAGATGTAGATGGCGTCGACGGTCTTCACCTGGCGACGCATAGCAGCTTAAGCGTCTGGACGTTGCGGGGGCCGGGCGAAGAACAGGCCACGGTACGGTTAAAAAACCGTCTCGGCTCAGACGATGTTTCGCTGCTCAAGGCAGCAGCTATTGCAGGCCAGGGCGTTGCCGTCGTGCCACTGCATACCTGCCGGACGGAACTGGCCGATGGAACGCTGGTGCGGGTCCTTCCCCAATGGGAGGTTTCTCGACGAACATTGAGCTTGATCCTGCCCTCCGCCAGGGGGCTGATGCCAGCGGTTCGGGCCTTTGCCGATTTTCTGATCGAGCGTTTGCCCCGCGCGGTTGAAGGACCACCATAGTCGTAATGTCAAATCGGGGGAGATTTCTTCCCTAGGGAAAAAATCTTTCTCGTTTCCCCGTCTTATTCCCATTACATGTTCAAACGTACCCTACGGGCTCTTTCATTCTGGATGCCGGCGGATCATAGAGTCATCGCCGTTGAAGTCCGGTGAATTCCAGATGCGCTAGCCATTCCGTTGGCCCCTTGTTCTTGGTTGTATCCAGCGCATAGATGAGCCAGAAGCAACCTATCTTCAGGAGCAAATGATGAAGCTTGTAAACAGAATTGCGGTTGTCACCGGAGGCTCACGTGGCATCGGCGCTGCCATCGCCCGCAAGCTCGCAGCTGAGGGCGCAATCGTTGCGGTTGTCTATCAGTCCGGAGTCGATCAGGCACAGTCAGTGGTTCGGGCGATCAGGGAGGCGGGGGGGGTAGCTGAGGCTTTTGCGGCGGATGTGGCGGACGCATCCGCTGTGCGCAGTGTTATCGCCTCGATCGTCGCACGTTTCGGCCGCATCGATATTCTGGTGAACAACGCCGGCATTTTCGAGGGGCGCACTTTTGCGGACATCGACGCGGACCATGTGACCCGGCTCTTTGCCGTCAACATGAGCAGCGTATTGCACATGATGCAGGCAGCGGTTCCGCATTTTCCGCCTACCGGCGGGCGCGTGGTGAACGTCTCGACTAACCTGATCTATTCCCCCCGCCCAGGTACAGCCATCTATGCCGCCAGTAAGGCTGCAGTGTCCGTATTGACGAATGGTTTTGCAAAGGAACTCGGCGCACGGGGGATCACGGTGAATGCGGTGGCGCCCTCGATGACAAGCACGGACATGACTGCGGCGACGCCCGACGCGCGCCGGCAAGCTGTGATCGCGGCGACACCGGCAGGGCGTATCGGTGAGCCCGAGGACATCGCGGACGTGGTCGTATTCCTTGCTTCGGACGAATCGCGCTGGATCACGGGGCGCACGCTCCTGACCGATGGCGGCTTGACTGACTCACTTTGAGTTGAACAGTATGTATGTTCTCACGGTAGAGCTAAAGATCCGGTCTGAGCGTCTCGCGGACTTTCTGCACGAGCTGTCGAATTTGCGCACGCTGATCGAACGTGAGCCTGACTGCCTGGGGTTTGACGTGCTGCAGAGCGAGGATTGTCCCCATCATGTGTTACTCGTTGAAACATGGAGTAGTCGAGCATATTTTGAAAATGTCCAGATGAAACGTCCCTATTACGCCCTCTATTTTGCGCGAGTTCACCCAATGTGGAACGCGGAGCGTCAACTGCATCACTGGTCCGCGGTCGCCCCTTGAAGACGTGATCCCGTGGGTGCTCAGGCCGCCGGGGAGGCGTTTTTTAGCATGTTACTTGCGAATGTTATTTGTTCAACCCACAAAAACCATAATAAGAAGGAAATCTTTCATGCTGCACTCAGATCATTCATCAATCGCTGAGAGACGCCGTGTTCAGGCGGTGACGTGCGCTTCGGCACTGGTGCTGTCGTTGATTGCCTGTTCAAGCAACGCGGATTCAACGAAGCCCTACCTCCATGCACAGGAGCCAATTGGCGACGTCGAGACTATGTACAACGGCAAGCTCAGCGAAGACATGGCCGTTAACACCTTCCGCAACATTGATCGCTTGTTCCCTGTGCGCACCATCAAGGCCGCTGGTCATCCCTTTCCATTACCGCGCAGCGGCCAGCCGCTCGGGCCAGTTGCCTTTGACTTCAAAGGCAAGCAATACAACCTCAATGACTACGTCACGCTTAACCATGTAACGGGCCTGCTGGTGCTCAAGGACGGTAAAATCGTTACTGAGCGCTATGAAAAGGGCAATACAGCGGACACCCGGTGGATGTCGATGTCGGTGGCCAAGTCCATCACCTCGACGCTGGTGGGCGCCGCGTTGCAGGACGGTTCGATCAAAAGCCTGGATGACAAAGTAACCAACTACCTGCCTTCACTGGCTGGCAGTGGTTATGAACAGGCGACGGTACGTCAGGTGCTGGCCATGCGCTCTGGGGTCAAGTGGAGTGAGAAATACGCCGATCCGACCTCAGACCGGCGGATGATGCTCAAGCTGCAAATCGCGCAAGTACCCGGCTCGGCCCTCAAGTACATGGCCACACGGCCAAGCATCGCGACCCCAGGTACGCTGACCAACTACAGCACCGGGGAAACACAAGTACTGGGGCAATTGGTCAGCGCCGCCACGGGCAAGCCATTGGCGAATTACTTGAGTGAAAAAATCTGGGCACCGTATGGCATGCAAAGCGACGCCAACTGGTGGCTCGACGGCCCCAATGGCAATGAGGTGGGCGGCAGCGGTATCAGTGCGACCCTTGAAGATTACGGGCGCTTCGGACAGTTCGTACTCAGCGGCGGCAAGGCCGGCGACATGCAGGTACTGCCCAAAGACTGGATGAGTTTCGTCAGTACAACCACTGGCGCGGATGCGGCATATGGCGACTTTGCTTCCATGTGGTGGCCTGCCTGGACAGAGGCTTCGAAGGCAGATAAAGCGTTTACCGCTGCCGGCATTTTTGGTCAGTACGTCTACATCAATCCAACCCACAATGTGGTGATTGTGGTTTGGCAAGCACAGACCAAATCCACCGGAGGCGAGGTCATCGACGACATGGTCGCCTTTGACGCCATCACCAAAGCCGCTCAATAAGCGCAATGCTGTTCGCTTAAGGATCCGGTAAGCGAAGTGAAACCCTTGTGTGTAAAGGAGCGGAAACCGCTACAGGCCTTAGCCCGATTGAGTCCAAATATCGGTCTTGAAAACCGTCGACTGTAACAGGTCCATGAGTTCGAATCCCATCGCCTCCGCCATATTTGTACCGACAAAGCCCTGATTATTCAGGGCTTTGTCGTTTCTGGCTTTTGACAATTCGCTGAGGCCTTCGAAGATCGGTTCCGCATCTTTTCGACCATTTCCGCAACTACATCCCTTCTCCGCGTTCTGCCCCCCCCCCCCCGCTCCCTTGCTGTGACAGTTGTACCTAAGAAGCCAAAACGACCTGGTCATACCCGATGCAGAAGGCTGTCAGGTCGAGTGAAAACAGGTGGGCAAGCCCGTGCAATTGCCCGCCAAACCCAGACGCTAGTGTGGGGGAAGTTGGGACGAACGGGCGAGATCAACGGGTTTCGAGCGTTCTGGACAGTCGAAGCCCCTGACAAATGCGGGGCGCCGGCCTGCGACTAACCGCCCGGAGTATCGATATCAGCATCTTGAACAGGTTTGTGTTCAGGTTCGGATTTGAAGTCAGGGCTGTAGGCGTTTTCTTTGGCGGCGGGATCGGGCTTGGGATTATTGGGCGCCGTATCGGTTTGTGGCTCAGTGACAACTGGCGAATCCCGGTCATTCCCCGCCCCGGATTCACCGCGATCAGGGCTATCTTCGGGCGTCTTTGACGCAGCTTCAGGCCGTGCAGGATCGTGACCTGCTTCGTTATCCGTCGTGCGTGTTACGTCCTGCTGAGAGATGTTCCCAGGCGCATTCTCATCAATGTCCATGCTGACTCTCCATTCAGAGGCGCGGGATATCCGTGCATGAAGTTCAGACTTCGCAAAGACATCGCAAGTGCAGTGCAATGGACGAACGGTGGAAACCGTACACGCGACGTTCATTGGCTGCTCACACAGTGGTGCTCGGTCAGGGTAATACATCGGCAATGACTGCAATGATATCGCCGCGCTGCACCAGCCCCGGAACGTGGCGCGCCGCCAGCCGGCCGCTGCGGGCGGCGCGATATTCCACCGGCGCGACGCCGCTCTGGGTAACGTCGTGAACACGGGCGACCACTTCTCCCATGCTCACGTAGTCGCCCAGATCACGGCACATTTCCAGCAGGCCGTCGTGTTCGCTGTCGATGAAGCAATTGGCATTTGGCATGTTTGTCATAATTTGACTCCGTGGCCTGGATCTCACCTTCAAGAATCCAACAGCGTCTCGACGCAGGTCTCGGCGATCAGAATGCGTTGGGCGGCATGCCCCCCCCTTCCTCAATCGCCTTGATCGCCCGTTGACGCTACAACGGCCGAAAAATCTAATACAAGCGAGCCTTGAGCAATGGCCTTAGCAGGTAATTGAGCACGGTTCGCTTTCCGCTCTGTACATCCACTTCGGCAACCATGCCGGGTTTGATCGGCAGTACATCCTCCCCTTTGCGCAGATCACTGGAATCGGTCTTCACGAGTATCTTGTAGAAAGCCTCCTTACCGCGTGGGGTGTCTTCCTCGATGGTGTCTGCGCTGATCTGCTCCAGAGTGCCGGAAAGGTCGCCGTATACCGTATAGTCATACGCGGTGATCTTGACCCGCGCGGGCATCCCCGGGACCAGAAAGGCAACATCGCGGGGTTTGACTTTCGCCTCGACCAGCAGTTTGTCGTCGACCGGGATCACGTCCATGATCGCCTCGCCGGGCTGGATAACGCCACCGCGAGTAGTGATCATGATGTCGTTGACCCGTCCGTTGACCGGGGAACGCACCTCGGTACGACGCAACTGGTCTTCGCGCTGCAACAGGGTCTGGTCAAGTGCGTTGAGTTCCGCTTTTTTCGACGACAGCTCGGTATAAGCATCCTGGAAATAGGCGTTGGCGACCTCGGTCAGCTTGCCGTTCAGCGAGGCGATTTCCTTGCTCAAGCGCAACGCCTCCATTTCACTGGCTGCACGTTTGTGCACCAGCGGTTCGATCAGACGATACTGTCGGCGCGCCAGTTCCAGCTCCGATTTGAGCGAGTGCACCGCTTGCTGATAGGTGTCACGCCGCGCCTTGAACAGGGCGCGCTCACTCGCCATGAAAGCGCTGTTGCTGGAAAGACCTGGCGGGAAACTGATGGTGTCCTGGTTCAGGGTCTCTGCTTCCAGGCGGGCAATAGCGGCGGACAGTGCCTCGGCCTGGCTCTTGCTCTCCATGTAGGCGGAGTGGAAACGGGTGTTGTCCAACTTGACCAGCAACTGCCCTGCCTCGACCAAGTCACCTTCATGCACCATCAACTGCCCGAGAATCCCGCCCTCCAGGCTCTGGATTTTCTGGATCCGGCTGTGGGGCACGATGCGTCCATCACCACGCGTCACTACGTCCAGTTCGGCCCAGGCCGCCCAGACGACAAACCCCACCATGCTTAACAGACAGGTCCAAAAGATTAACCAGGCGGTCGGACTCTCCATGGCCACCTGTGAGTCGCCAAGCGAACGCAACAGCTTAAATTCCGCGCGAGTATGAGTTCTCATACGACGTCCTTAGTGACGTTTACCTGGTTGCCACTGACAACACTGCTCAGCGGACCATCCATGATCAGCTTGCCCTGGCGCAGCACCAATGCTCGCTCGGTCAACACCAGCAGCGCACGCTTATGGGTGGAGAGGATCAACGTGCGTCCATCCAGCCAGCCCTGCAAGTAGCGAATGACATGAGCTTCGCTTTCCTGGTCGAACGCGGCGGTCGGCTCATCGAGCAGCACAATTGGCGGATCCTGAAGCAGCAGGCGGGTCAACCCAATGGCCTGGCGCTGTCCCCCCGAAACACTGGCGCTGCCCTCCAGCAACATGTCGAGCCCCAGGGGGTGTCCACGCACGAAGGTGCCCAGGCCAACACCATCCAGGACTGCGAATAATTCTTCGTCACTTTGATCGGCATTATCCGGGGTCAGGTTTTCACGTAATGTGCCGTAAAACAGCACCGTGTCCTGGGGCAAGTAGCCAATGTTCTGGCGTAATCCGCTCGGGTCGATCTGGCCGATGCTCAGATGGTCGAGCAGAACGCTTCCCTGGTCGGCCGTGGTCAACCCGGACAACAAGCGCAGTAGCGTCGATTTCCCCGAACCGTTACCACCCAGCAAGGCCACATGCTCGCCCGGCTTGATCTGCAGTTGCGGGATATCCAGCGCCGGCAGTCCTTCCGCGTGGTAGCGCATCTGCAATTTCTCGATGCTGTAGTGGCCTTGCAGACGCTCCACGTGAGCGAAGCGCCTGCCTGCCGGTCGCTCGGTAGGGGCATTCATCAATCCGTCGAGGCCCTCCATAGCGACCTTGACATGCTGCCATCGCGCGAGCAGGCCCGCCATCTGGCCCATGGGGGCTATTGCCCGTGCGGCCAGCAGCGAGCTGGCAATCAAGGCGCCGATCGTCATTTCACCGTTGCTGATCTGGTAGACGCCCACGATCAGTACGCCGACGTAGCCCAGCTGCTGGATCAACAGCGCTCCATGGCTGAGCACCGCGGTCAAACTGCGCGAGGTCACCGCCGACTGGGAGAGTTCTGCGGTGAGCATTTCCCATTGGTTCAACAAGCGACCTTCGGCACGGCTCGCCTTGACTGTTTCCAGGTTTTCGATGGCTTCGAGCAATACGCCGTTCTTCACCGCCCCTTCCCGCAGATTCTGGCGCGACAGCCGAGCGAGTTTTTTCTGCGCCAGCAGGCCCGGCAACAACATCAGCAGGATCGCCAACAACGGCACCCAGACGACAGAGCCGCCAATCAGAACGATCGCCAGCAGAAACAGGAAAACGAATGGCAGGTCACTGATGGCCGCTGCTGTACTCGAGGTGAAGAATTCGCGCACGGACTCGAATTCGCGGATCTGAGTGCTGAAGGCGCCCACCGATGCGGGTTTCGACTGCAGTCGAATCTGCAGCACCTGATTGAACAGAACCGAGGATAGATGCACGTCCAGGCGCTTGCCCGTGACATCCAGAATGTGCGCGCGCAGGCTGCGCAGCACGAACTCCAGCAGCATCGCCAGCACTACACCGCTGGCCAGGATCCACAAGGTATCAAAGGCGTCATTGGGCACCACCCGATCATAGACCTGCATGGCGAACAGCGCAGAGGAAATAGCCAGCAGATTGGTCATCAGGGCCGCGACGCCGGTCGCCGCATAGGCCCGCCAGCAAGCCTTCAGGGGTGCCTTGAGCCAATGTTCGGCAGGCTCGCTGGCATAGTTTCCAGCGCGACCATTCGGGCGATACTGCGGCCGGGCGAACAATGCCGAGCCACTGTACTGCGCCTCCAGCTCCAGCAGAGACAGGGTCCGCTGACCACCGCCGCTGGACGCATCGAGCACAGTGACCTCCTCGCCCTGGCGCTCGACAAGGATGACGCTTTGCCCATCGCGCAATTGCAGCAACACCGGCAGCAACGTTGGGCTGATGGCCATCAACGGAACCTCCAGCACCCGTGCGGTCAACCCAAGCCGGCGCAAGGCCCGGGGTGCCAGTTTCAGCGGCAACCGGCCCTTTTCCAGTGCCAGGCCCTCGCCGAGTTCGGCGATGCTGGCCGCCCGGCCAAACTGGCGACACAGCAACAGCAGCCCGTCACGCAGCGGATCCTGACTAAACGAGGGCGCTGCCTTGGCCTGGATTTCAGGGGTGTCCCTTTCGATGGCTTCAATCATGAAGTACCCCTCGGTGGCAATCGTTCTTCCAGCAGAGGAACCAGCAGGCCCAACTGGGCCGCTGCACGGTATTGCACGCGCTTGTGTTCACTTTGCAGGTTGATGAGCTGACGCTCCGCTTCGAAACGCTCGTGCTCAATGGTCAGCATGTCGGTCATGTCGCGAAGGCCGACGACAAATTGATCCTGATAAACGGCATCGACCTCCTTGGCATGCTTGATCTGTTCACGAAGCGACTGCTCACGCCATTTCACGGTAGTTTCGTTCTCCACCAATGACGACACTTTGCGCCGGATATCGCGGCGCATGGTGTCCACGTTCCATTCAGCCGCCTCAAGACTCTGGCGGGCTGCGGCGGGCCGCTGAAAAATGGAGAGCCCGGCGATGGTGTCCATGCGAATACGCAGGGCGATGACCGAATCACTGGTCAGTTGCCCGCCGAGCTCACGCCGCAACAGCGAACCTTCCAGGTTCAGTTGGGGAAACATCGATGCATCCGCTTCGCGCACCTTCGCTTCCTCAACCGCTTGCTTCTGTTTGGCTTTGCGATACAGCGGTGATTGAGCAATGGCATTGTCCAGGTCTCCCGCTCCAATTAGATGGGCGGAAAATGAATCGTCGCCAGGCTGTTCCAGGCCGGCCGCTGGTCCCCCGATCAACTGTCGGTATTGCTGTTCGGCATCCTGCAGGGCGCCCTTTTCAATCAGCAATTGCTCCTGGGCCCGGGCCAGTTCAAGGTTGGCCCGGCTCTCCTCGCCACTGTCGGTATATCCCGCGCTGGCACGTTCACGAATCAGGTCACCGAGCTTGCCCAGACGAGCAATATGGCTGCGCACAGCGTCGAGCCGTTGCTCCGTCGTGAGTACATCCAGATAGATTTCGCAAATGTCCAGCGCGGCATCCTCGCGGACCACCAACAGGCTCTCCGTCTGCTCACGCAATTTTGCCGAAGCGGTGTCGACCTGGCTCTCGACCCTCCCCCAGTCATACAGCCGTTGCGAAACCGTGAGGTCGTAGCCCATGTCTCCGAACATGCCGTCCTCCGGTCCAGCCGATGCATCCACCTTCGGGTAATACCCGTTCTTGCTCATATCCAGATCGGTTGATGCCCTGTTCACCTCGGCCATGGCCGAGCGTACTTCGGGGTGCGCGGCCAGGCCCAGGTGAACGGCATCGGTTAGTGTGATCGCGGTTGCCATCTGCGGCAGTCCCTGTAGAACCAGGCAAGCCCCCCACAAAGGCAGGAAACCCGGCCTTTGTGGGGACTGGCACAGTGGACGCAAAGCGGTGAGTACTGTCCGGGCGAACGACCGGACAGCCCCCTTTCCGCCCGGCGCCGTCAGACGATCACCTGCAGATGGGTGTCTACCTGCAAATCGTTCACACCTAATGTGTATTGCGAATAGGTGGTATCGCCGACCGTGGTTTGCACGCCGGTGGCCACGGCACCGCTGATGTTCAGGGTGTCAAAGACGTCCCCGCTGATATACAGCTGGTTATCCGCATCAGTCAGGCTGTCTACCGCCGCGTCGGTCAGGGTCAGGGTGGTGCCAGCATCGCCGGTACCCATGTCGATTTTCTCGATATTGCTGACAGTGCCAAGGCCCGGGTTATCGAAGTTGATGCTGATCCCGTCCAGCGCCAGGGTATCGAATCCGACGCCGCCGTCCACAGAGGTGAAGGTGATATCGGAAACCACCATCGTGTCGTTGCCGATTCCGCCATTGAAGGTGTCCTGACCGGCCCCCCCTATCAGCAGATCATTCCCGGCATCGCCATTGAGCGTGTCATCGCCAATGCCGCCTCTCAACAGGTCATTGCCGTCGCCACCCGACAAGGTATCGTTGCCAGCGTGGCCATACAGGCGGTCGGCTGCCAATGTCCCGGTCAGCGTGTCGTTGCCCGACGTGCCCTCCTGGATCCTGGTGTCACCTTGAGAGTTGAGAATATCGGCATCCGCCAACACGCCCAGTCCTGAGGTCGACGACAAGCCGTTGCTATCCGTGGCCGTGATGACGCTGCCACTGAGAACAGTAGCCGCCAGCACACTCACATCTTGCCCGTAGTGCACAGTAGCCAGCAGTTCGTTGATCGATTGGTTGTCGATGACTCCGCCGTCGATTGCAGTAATGGTCAGCGTCGATGTGGGTGCAATAATACCCAAGAGCCCCGGATTGTTGACAATATTGACCTGCAGCCCCAGTTCCGCTGCCAGAGCATTTGAGGCAACAAGCTGCAGCGCAGCCAAGGCCAGCGTCGCGCCAGACGTCACCACGACACTTGTCAGGTTGCCATCACGGTCCACCGCCCTGAACGCCTGCGAACTCAAGTCAATCAGGTTCAGCGCGTCAGCGCCTATCAGGCCAAGCAGAGCTGTATTGTCTGCCTGAGCATTAGGTGCAACGTTGACCGCCTCAACCCGGAACGGCAGTGTGTTGGACGCAGCCGAACTGTTGCCGGCTGCGTCACTGATCACGGCGCGGGAGGTGTAGTCACCATCGGCGTAGGTACCGGCCAGATTCACTGCGGCATTGCCGGCCGTGAGGTCGGCCTGGGTCACGGTGTGGGTGGTGACGAAGTCGTTGGTGCCATCGTTAGCGGTGATGGTGATAACGTCATCCAACTGGGTGCCGGGGGTCAGCCCGACCACCGCCTGGATGCCATTGGCCAGTTCGGCGGCATTGATGCCGCCGGCGGCTTCGGCAATCGCCAGGGTCGGGGCAGCGGTGCCCGTCGCCCCACCAGGGCTGGTGGCATCGACGGTAAATGGCAGTGAGCTGGACGGCGCCGAGCTGTTTCCCGCCGCGTCGCTGATCACGGCGCTGGATGTGTAGTCGCCATCAGCGTAGGTGCCCGCCAGCGTCACTGCGGCGCTGCCGGCCGTGAGCTCGGCCAGGGTCACCGTGTGAGTGGTGACAAAGTCGTTGGTACCATCGTTGGCGGTGATGGTGATCACGTCACCTTCCTGGGTGTCGGCGGTCAGCCCGACCACTGCCTGAATGCCATCGGCCAGTTCGCCAGCATTGATGCCTCCCGCGGCTTCGGCAATCGCCAGGGTCGGGGCATCGTTGCCCGTCACCCCGCCAGGGCTGGTGGCATCGACGCTGAACAGTAGTGGGCTGGACGCAGCCGAGACGTTACCGGCCGCGTCGCTGATCACGGCGCTGGTTGTGTAGTCGCCATCAGCGTAGGTGCCCGCCAGCGTCACCGCCGCGGTGCCGGCCGTGAGCTCGGCCAGGGTCACCGTGTGAGTGGTGACAAAGTCGTTGGTACCATCGTTGGCGGTGATGGTGATCACGTCACCTTCCTGGGTGTCGGGGGTCAACCCGACCACTGCCTGAATGCCATCGGCCAGTTCGCCGGCATTGATGCCTCCCGCGGCTTCGGCAATCGCCAGGGTCGGGGAATCGGTGCCCGTCACCCCGCCAGGGCTGGTGGCATCGACGCTGAACAGCAGCGGGCTGGACGCAGCCGAGACGTTGCCGGCCGCGTCGCTGATCACGGCGCTGGATGTGTAGTCGCCATCAGCGTAGGTGCCCGCCAGCGTCACTGCGGCGCTGCCGGCCGTGAGCTCGGCCAGGGTCACGGTGTGGGTGGTGACAAAGTTATTGATGCCATCGTTGGCGGTGATGGTGATTACATCACCTTCCTGGGTGTCGGGGGTCAACCCGACCACTGCCTGAATGCCATCGGCCAGTTCGCCGGCATTGATGCCTCCCGCGGCTTCGGCAATCGCCAGGGTCGGGGCATCGTTGCCCGTCACCCCGCCAGGGCTGGTGGCATCGACGCTGAACAGCAGTGGGCTGGACGCAGCCGAGACGTTGCCGGCCGCGTCGCTGATCACGGCGCTGGTTGTGTAGTCGCCATCAGCGTAGGTGCCCGCCAGCGTCACCGCCGCGGTGCCGGCCGTGAGCTCGGCCAGGGTCACCGTGTGGGTGGTGACAAAGTCGTTGGTACCATCGTTGGCGGTGATGGTGATCACGTCACCTTCCTGGGTGTCGGCGGTCAGCCCGACCACTGCCTGGATGCCATCGGCCAGTTCGCCGGCATTGATGCCTCCCGCGGCTTCGGCAATCGCCAGGGTCGGGGAATCGGTGCCCGTCACCCCGCCAGGGCTGGTGGCATCGACGCTGAACAGCAGCGGGCTGGACGCAGCCGAGACGTTGCCGGCCGCGTCGCTGATCACGGCGCTGGTTGTGTAGTCACCATCGGCGTAGGTGCCCGCCAGCGTCACCGCGGCGGTGCCGGCCGTGAGCTCGGCCAGGGTCACGGTGTGGGTAGTGATGAAATCGCTGGTGCCATCATTGACGGTGATGGTTATCACATCACCCGCCTGGGTGTCGGGGGTCAACCCGACCACAGTCTGGATGCCATCGGCCAGTTCGCCGGCATTGATGCCGCCGGCGGCCTCGGCAATCGCCAGGGTCGGGGCATCGGTGCCCGTCACCCCGCCAGGTTGGAAGGCATCAACCGTGAACAGCAGTGGGCTGGACGGCGCCGAACTGTTGCCGGCCGCATCGCTGATCACGGCGCTGATACTGTAGTTGCCATCGGCGTAGGTGCCCGCCAGGGTCACCGCGACGTTGCCGGCCGTGAGGTCAGCCTGGATCACGATGTGGGTGGTGACGAAGTTGCTGGTGCCATCGTTGGCAGTGAGGGTGATCACGTCACCCAACTGGGTGCCGGGAGTCAACCCGACCACCGCCTGAATGCCGTCGGCCAGTTCGGCAGCATTGATGCCGCCTGCGGCCTCGGCAATCGCCACGGTCGGAGCATCGGTGCCCGTCACCCCGCCAGGGCTGGTGCCATCGACGCTGAACAGCAGTGGGCTGGACGGTGCCGAGCTATTGCCGGCCGCGTCGCTGATCACGGCGCTGATACTGTAGTCGCCATCGGCGTAGCTACCGGCCAGGGTCACCGCCACGTTGCCGGCCGTGAGGTCGGCCTGGGTCACCGTGTGGCTGGTGACGAAGTCGCTGGTGCCATCATTGGCGGTGAGGGTGATGACATCACCTGCCTGAGTGCCAGGAGTGAGCCCGACCACCGCCTGAATGCCATCGGCCAGTTCGGCGGCATTGATGCCACCACCTCCGGCCTCGGCAATAGTCACGGTAGGAGCATCGTTGCCCGCCACCCCGCCAGGGCTGGTTGCATCGACGCTGAACAGCAGTGGGCCGGACGGCGCCGAGCTGTTACCGGCCGCATCGCTGATCACGGCGCTGATACTGTAGTTGCCATCGGCGTAGGTGCCCGCCAGGGTCACCGCCACATTGCCGGCCGTGAGGTCGGCCTGGGTCACGGTGTGGCTGGTGACAACGTCGTTGGTGCCATCATTGGCGGTGAGGGTGATGACATCACCCACCTGGGTACCGGGGGTCAGCCCAACCACCGCCTGAATGCCGTCGGCCAGTTCGGCGGCATTGATGCCGCCTGCGGCCTCGGCAATCGCCACGGTCGGAGCATCGGTGCCCGTCACCCCGCCAGGGCTGGTGGCATCGACGCTGAACAGCAGTGGGCTGGACGGTGCCGAGCTATTGCCGGCCGCGTCGCTGATCACGGCGCTGATACTGTAGTCGCCATCGGCGTAGCTACCGGCCAGGGTCACCGCCACGTTGCCGGCCGTGAGGTCGGCCTGGGTCACGGTGTGGCTGGTAACAATGTCGTTGGTGCCATCATTGGCGGTGAGGGTGATCACATCACCTGCCTGAGTGCCAGGAGTGAGCCCGACCACCGCCTGAATGCCATCGGCCAGTTCGGCGGCATTGATGCCACCACCTCCGGCCTCGGCAATAGTCACGGTAGGAGCATCGTTGCCCGCCACCCCGCCAGGGCTGGTTGCATCGACGCTGAACAGCAGTGGGCTGGACGGCGCCGAACTGTTGCCGGCCGCATCGCTGATCACGGCGCTGATACTGTAGTTGCCATCGGCGTAGGTGCCCGCCAGGGTCAGCGCAACGTTGCCGGCCGTGAGGTCGGCCTGGGTCACGGTGTGGCTGGTGACAACGTCGTTGGTGCCATCATTGGCGGTGAGGGTGATGACATCACCCACCTGGGTACCGGGAGTCAACCCGACCACCGCCTGGATGCCATCGGCCAGTTCGGCGGCATTGATGCCGCCTGCGGCCTCGGCAATCGCCACGGTCGGAGCATCGCTGCCCGTCACCCCGCCTGGGCTGGTGGCATCGACGCTGAACTGCAGCGGGCTGGACGGCGCCGAGCCGTTGCCGGCCGCATCGCTGATCACGGCGCTGATACTGTAGTCGCCATCGGCGTAGCTACCGGCCAGGGTCACCGCCACGTTGCCGGCCGTGAGGTCGGCCTGGGTCACGGTGTGGCTGGTAACAATGTCGTTGGTGCCATCATTGGCGGTGAGGGTGATCACATCACCTGCCTGAGTGCCAGGAGTGAGCCCGACCACCGCCTGAATGCCATCGGCCAGTTCGGCGGCATTGATGCCGCCACCTCCGGCCTCGGCAATAGTCACGGTAGGAGCATCGTTGCCCGCCACCCCGCCAGGGCTAGTTGCATCGACGCTGAACAGCAGTGGGCTGGACGGCGCCGAACTGTTGCCGGCCGCATCGCTGATCACGGCGCTGATACTGTAGTTGCCATCGGCGTAGGTGCCCGCCAGGGTCAGCGCAACGTTGCCGGCCGTGAGGTCGGCCTGGGTCACGGTGTGGCTGGTGACAACGTCGTTGGTGCCATCATTGGCGGTGAGGGTGATGACATCACCCACCTGGGTACCGGGGGTCAGCCCAACCACCGCCTGAATGCCATCGGCCAGTTCGGCAGCATTGATGCCGCCTGCGGCCTCGGCAATCGCCACGGTCGGAGCATCGCTGCCCGTCACCCCGCCTGGGCTGGTGGCATCGACGCTGAACTGCAGCGTGCTGGACGGCGCCGAGCTGTTGCCGGCCGAGTCGCTGATCACGGCGCTGCTTGTGTAGTGACCATCGGCGTAGGTGCCGGTCAGGGTCACCACGACGATACCGTTCGTGAGATCGGCCTGGGTCACGGTGTGGGTGGTGACTAAGTCGCTGGTGCCATCGTTGGTGGTGATGGTGATGACATCACCCACCTGGGTGCCAGTGGCCAGCCCGACTACCGCCTGAATGCCATTGGCCAGTTCGGCGGCATTGATGCCGCCGCCCCCGGCTTCGGGAATCGCCAGGATCGGCGCATCGCTGCCAGACAACCCGCCAGCGCTGAGATCATGCTGGACAGTAATCACGTAAGGCGCGCTGGATACCGACTCATTGCTCGCCGCGTCCTGGCTGGTCGCGGTAAAACTGAAGTTGGCGTTCGCCAAGGGCGTCGTCAGCGTATAGCTCCAGGCACCGACCGCATCAGCAACCACACTGTCGAGCAGCACACCGGCGAGGAAGATGTGCACGGTACTGCCTGCCTCGGCGGTACCCATGAGCGTTGGCAAATTGTCATCGGTGCTGCCGCCGTTGGCCACGGAGCCGGTTGCGCTGCCGACATCGTCCATGATCGCACTGATCAGCGGGGCGCTAGGCGCGATACTGTCGACCAGGTCAGCGTCCACCACCACGCCGGTGGGGCTGCTGGTATTGCCGGCGGCATCGGTGGCCGTGACGCTGATAGCAGTACCATCGCCCAGGGCCGGCACTGGTATTACCGACCAGTTTCCGGCGGCATCGGCAGCGACACTGTAATCAGCCACGCCGTCGCCGTTGACGTCGATAGCGATGGTACTCAAGGGTTCGCCACTGCCTGCGAGCAGCGTGCCATTGGTGGGATTGACCACGGGTGCGGTCGGAGCCGTAGTGTCGATGGTGATGGAGTACGGCGCACTTTCGAGCGACTCGTTACCCGCCGCATCCACGCTGGTGACTTCGAAATGATGCACGCCCGCGCCCAAAGGCGCTGTCGGGGTGAAACTCCAATCGCCGTTGGAGTCGACTAAAGCTGTGCCCAGCAATGTATCGTCAACATAGACACGCACGGTAGTGCCGACATCCCCCCTGCCGGTCAGCGTGGGCATTGTATCGTCCGTGGAAGCGCCATCGGCCAGATTGCCCGTCACACTACCCACGTCATCGTTAAATCCATTGATCTGCGCAATGGCTGGCGGCGTGGTATCCGGAGCGTTGGCGCTGGCGGGCGGGCTGACATTGCCTGCCGGATCGATCGCAACCACGTTCACTGTCTCGCCGTTGGCCAGCGGCGGAGCCAGGGGAATACTGTAATTGCCATCCGAGCCGACTACGGTGGTGAGATCACTGGTGCCATCACCATTCAAATCGACACCCACCGTGCTACCCGGCTCAGCTGTACCGCTGATGACACTGCCGTCTGCATTGAAGCTGGCGGTCGGCGTGCCCGGAGGCGTGGTATCGGGCACGCTCGTGGCGGGTGGCGGTGCATCGTCCCCGCCTCCGCCGCCTCCGCCGCCCGAACTGAGTCCGGCGGCGAGGGCCACCGCTCCGGCCCCCAACAAAGCCCATCCCGCCAAGCCATCTTCATCCTCAGCGGCGGCGCCAGTCAGGGACTCAAAAGTTGAGGCCTCCGTGAGCGGGGTGTACTGAGCGAATACCGCACCGTCACTGGCGGCTGGCGACAGGTCGGCCAGCAACATGTTGCCTTCGTCATCCTTCAGGTACAACTGGCTATCGGCTTTATCCTGGTAAAAGCCGGCAATACGCACCGACTCTCCACCGGTGACGACGATCAAGTCTGACCCTTCACGGCTGTATGAAGAAATGTCCGCGGGCCGCAGGTTCAAAAATACGTGACTGGGTTCGGTGACAGTCAGTGAATCGGCCACGCCGTTGAATGACCCTGCGGTCACAGGTTGGCTGAGAGGAATGGCTTTTGCGGAAATATCCATGTGATCTCCAACTAGTTAGTACATTGCGAAGACCAACCAAAAAACAGGATCCCGAGATCTACTTCAGAGCTCTACTCGTCATTGGGTGGTGCCCGGTACGGAACAGGGTTAATAGAACAAGTACATGTACAAAAAACTTCTGAGCGTGTTTTTTAAATGCCTGTGTTCCTGATCTGCTCTTTAAGCTAGTTATTCCTCTCGCCTTATGGCCGGCTGCAGGTGCGCTGGCGAACGAATTAACATTCGCTGCCAAGATGCTTCGTGTTGCACCTGCTGCTAAAGATGGCGAACAGCTAGTACGGCACCGCGTCAAGCGCAGGTATTCGCCCGGTGCGATAACACTGAATTTGATGTAATAAAAAAGGGACAACGACTGACGTCGCGAAATTTGAAGCTGGGAAAACCCCATGCGAGCAGGAGTTTGAGTTGAATCACCGTCCTTGATTGGCGCCGAGGCACAATTCCATTTAAGCCGCCTGGACAAGTCCCCGCCACACTGACGAGTAAGGCAAATACCGTTAAGCAACAGCTCCGACTTTTCCACATCCCAACTCCCGAGGGTGTTGTCCGAGTATAAAAACGGAAAACCCTCACAAGGGAATGTACTAGTTCACTTTATCGAGGGGTATTTCACGCCCCGCCCCCTCAAGAATCATGGTTCTGGCGATTGTCCGAACACCTCACGGATGTCGGACAATGCCTTGCGCAATACCTGGTCAGTGCATTTGGCGCCGACGCACAGCCGAACCGCTCGAGGCCTGGATATGCCACGGACAAGAAAGGGGTCTGGCGGCGTCACTGCGATGTGCCGTGCGCGCAACGCCCGCACCAAGTCGTCCACTTCCCATTGCGGCGGAATGTTTACCCAGGCGCTAGGTGCTTGCAGATGATGACCGAGCAGGTGTTCTTCAAGGTACTCCTTGACCATGGCCTGACGCTCACCGAGCAGTTTGCGTTGCAACTTCACCAGGCTGTCGGCACGCCCGTCGCGAATCCAGCGCGTCGCAATTTCGGCGATCAGGGGCGCGGCCATCCAGGTGCTGACACGCAAAATACTTTCCGTGCGTTGGGTCAGACGCCCGGGCATCACCAGGCAACCAATACGAAGACCGGCCATTACCGACTTGGTCATGCTCGTGCAGTAGAAGGACAACTCGGGAGCGTAATAACTGATCGGCCGGACATGCGACTGAGCCACAAGCGGTCCATAAACATCATCTTCGATGATGTGTACGCCAAAGCGTCGTGCGATCGCTGCAATCTCACGGCGGCGGGCGTCGGGCATCAGGCTCGACGTAGGGTTGTTCAGGTTCGGCGTACACACCAGTGCAGTAATGCGCTCGTTACTGCACATATCCTCGAAGAAATCCGGGTCAATGCCGTCACTGTCCGTCGGCAACCCCTTGAGCGTAAACCCCAATATCTGGGCGTTACCGATCACGATGTGATTGGTCAACCCTTCGCAAAGCACGACGTCTTCAGGACCGGCAATCGATGCCAGGGCCAGAAAAATACTTTGGGAAGCACCATTGGTTATCAGCAGATTCTCACGCTCGACCTGCATGCCCAATCCATTGACCCACTCCATGGCCGCCTCGCGGTGCACCTCTAACCCGGCCCGGGGTAGAAGGGAGGACATCCATGGCTGCTGCTCTTCGGTGCTTAGTTCAGCGCATGTATCCTGCCAGATCCGGTCATGAACCTGAGTTTGCATGATGCGTGCGATTGACAGATCCACCACGGAGCGTTCCGCTGCTTCAAGAATTTCATCGGTGATCTGTTGAAGGGTATTTCGCATGACAAAGCTGCCACGACCGACTTCACACCGCACCAGCCCCTGACGCTCCAGCACCTCATAGGCATTGTTCACGGTCTGAACGCTGATACCCAAAACGTTGGCGACCTGTCGCTGCGACGGCAGGCGCTGGTTATTTGCAAACCGCCCATTTTCGATTTCGCGAATGATGGTCTGCACCAGGGTTTTGTATTTGGACTCTCCAATGCGAGCTGAGCCAAGGGCCGCTTTCCAACTTTCCATGAAGATCGCGTCACTACTACCAATCGGGATTACATGATTACCAGAAAAGCGTAAAAATGTAATATCCAGTTCGATATAAGCACTATGGTACTAGAACCGTCTTCTATCTTGCTGATGATCAGATGCAGCACGCACATAGAAGCTGTTGGCCACCACTCGTCAGCCACCCGGCACCTTCCCTCCTGCGACTCCTCCAACCCAATACATCCCACCCACGGAAGACTGAAATGATGAACAGAACAATCGTTGTTCTGGCGTTCGCCAGCCTCCTGTCGACCCTCTCGATCTCGGCTTCTGCAACCCAGAGACCGGTAGAAGAAACGACCCTTCCACCCAACGAGGTTCCCGGAATCAACCAGTCGAACGTCCCTGAGTCAAACGCAGAAAAAGCCGATAAAAAGGGTGAGGAAGCTGCAGGTTCCAATTCCGGTGCCGAGTCGGGTTCGTTGAAAAAGGAAGCGGACGCCACGAGCGATGCAGACAAAGCAGTGGGCGGCGAACCTGACAGCTAAGCCCCCTTACCCGCTCACTCGGCTCACACTTTGCAACAGCGTTCTCACTGCGTCGTCTTGACGACATCGCCGCAGAAAAGATCAAAGTTGCCATCCTCCGGAGCCGAACGCACGACGATGGAGTACTTGCGGGAAATCATGTCAGCGATCGCAATCGGCGCGCTCCTGTAAAAACTCCAGCCCTTGGCACCCGCCGCGCTCTGGACGTTGACCTTGTCATTCATGGCATAAGCGACAGTGCCTGGCTGCTGGCAAGAGCCCTTATTGACGAAGGTGTAAATGCGCGGAGGCAGAATGGTTCCGGAGGGAACACCGCTGATGTAGAAGTCAAAGTTGGTTTGCTTGTCGACGCCCGTCAACGTGGTAGTCCCCGACTGACCTTGATTCCTGTACGTAGCGGTCAATGGAAGGTTCAGCGACTGGTTCGATGAATGGGTACAGCCGGCCAGACTCGCGGCCACCAACAGCACAGCCACGGGGATATGGGGATTCATTGACAACCTCCAGTCATGGAAGAAGTGCGAGGGAAAGTATTGGTATAGCTCAATAACTCCAGCCCGCCTCGCCCGGGCAAAGGAAAATTAAGCTTGGGCTAAGGTTGCCCCGTTACCCTTCGGGACTCTTGGATTGTCGAGTATTTCGAAGATGAGCCCCAACGATACATCGCCCAAACCACCCTTCAGCATCGTCCTGGTTAATTACAAAACGTTCGACCTGACCAAAATTTGCCTGGATCTTTTGTTTGAGCATGTACAGCAAGCCAACATCCCGGTCTGGGTGGTTGATAACGGCTCGGCAGATGAAAGTATCGAATACCTGCGTTCACTCCAATGGATCAACCTGATCGAACGCGACGCCCCCGCCAAAGAACCCGGGCACATTGCCCACGGCAAGGCGCTGGACATGGCGTTGGCCAGAATCGACACCGACTATCTGTTCCTGATGCACACCGATACCTTCATCTACGACACCCAAGTGTTTGCCATGATGATGAAATACTGCACCAGGGACCCGAACGTCGCCGCGGTCGGCTGCACCGAGCAGCTGAATCGAGGCACCCTCCGGACCCTTTGGCGCTTCAGTTCCCGCCTGTTCAAACATCACTACAGACGCCTGAAGCTAACCCTGGGCCTGCGTTCGAAAGAGCCAAAACCCTACAGGGAAACCCACCTGAAGAGCTTTTGTACACTGTGGAACAGCCGGCTCATCAAACAGCATGGCCTGCACTTCCAGATAGATGATCGAGTGCCCGGTTATGAGCTGCAGGATCGCATGCTGCAACTTGGCCACAAGGTGGAGTTTCTCTCCCCCGGGAAAGTCTTCAGCTACCTGGATCACGTCCAGGCCGGAACAGTCGCGGCCGCGGGCGGCTACGCCGGCAATCACCGACGCACCCGGATGTACCGCAACATGCTCAAGCGCTTTGATGCGGTGAACACTCAAACGTCTTGAGCCGGCTTGCGCCAAACGCCCAAAACAAAGCCCACTGACCGTTACCGGTTCAGTGGGCTTTTTGATTGGGCCCCTGGTTACAGAGCCATATCACTTGCAGCATTTTCTTTCGGTGCTTTAGGCGCGTCAGCCGGGGCAGCAGCCGGAGCCGCTACCTGCCCAATCGCCGGCGGCGCAGTCAGCTCCAGCACCTTGGCGGTGTAAGCCCACTCTTGCGCAACCTTCTCGGGGCTGGCGTTCAACTGGGTGCCATAGCTAGGCACGATCTGGTGCAGCTTCTCCTGCCAGGCAGGGGTCGCGACCTTGTCCTTGAACACCTTCTGCAGCACGGTCAGCATGATCGGCGCAGCGGTCGAAGCACCTGGCGAGGCGCCCAGCAGACCGGCGATGGAGCCGTCCTGGGATGCCACGATTTCGGTACCCAGTTTCAGCACGCCACCGGCGGTTTCATCACGCTTGATGATCTGCACGCGCTGGCCGGCCTGCCACAGGCGCCAGTCTTCAGCCTTGGCGTTCGGGAAGTACTCTTTCAAGGCGTTGAGGCGGTCTTCGTCCGACAGCATCAGCTGACCGGCAAGGTACTCGACCAGCGGGTATTCCTTGATGCCGACCTTGGTCATTGGCCACACGTTGTGCGTGGTCGTAGTGGTCAGCAGGTCCAGGTAAGAACCCTCTTTGAGGAACTTGGTGCTGAAGGTCGCGAACGGGCCAAACAGAATCACACGCTTGCCGTCGAGCACGCGGGTGTCCAGGTGCGGAACCGACATGGGTGGTGCGCCAACGGAGGCTTTGCCGTAGGCCTTGGCCAGGTGTTGCTCGGCGATGGCCGGGTTCTCGGTCACCAGGAACGAGCCGCCCACCGGGAAGCCTGCGTACTCCTTGGCTTCAGGAATGCCCGACTTCTGCAGCAGGTGCAGGGCACCGCCGCCGGCGCCGATGAACACGAACTTCGCGTCGGTCCCGGATTTGCTGCCGTCCTTGAGGTTCTTGTAGCTGACGTGCCAGCTGCCGTCTTCGTTGCGGGTGATGTCCTGCACTTCGCTGGACAGCTTCAAGTCGAATTTCGGCGTCGTTTGCAGGTGAGCAACGAACTGGCGCGTGATTTCGCCAAAGTTGACGTCGGTGCCCAGCGGCGACCAGGTGGCGGCGACTTTCTGGTTCGGGTCACGCCCTTCCATCATCAGCGGCACCCACTGCTTAATCACAGCCGGGTCTTCGGAGTACTGCATGCCGGCGAACAGCGGGCTCGCTTGCAGAGCGTCGTAGCGCTTTTTCAGGAACTTGATGTTGTCGTCGCCCCACACAAAGCTCATGTGCGGCGTGGAGTTGATGAACGAACGCGGGTTCTTCAGCACACCTTGCTGAACCTGCCAGGCCCAGAACTGACGGGAGATCTGGAACGCTTCGTTGATTTCCACCGCCTTGGGGATCGAGACTTTGCCGCTCTCGTCTTCCGGGGTGTAGTTCAGTTCCGCCAGAGCGGAGTGACCGGTACCGGCGTTGTTCCAGCCGTTGGAACTCTCCTGGGCAACACCGTCGAGGCGCTCGAGCATCTGCATCGAGGTGCCGGGTTCCAGCTCATTGAGCCAGACGCCGAGAGTCGCACTCATGATGCCGCCGCCAATCAGCAGCACGTCGACTTTCTTGGCTTCTTCGGCCTGGGCGGTCGTCATCCCCAACGACAAGGCCAGCCCCAGGAGGGCCGTGTTCACTTTCTTAAACATCTGTAGCACCTATGATAAACGCCATCCGCCCTTCCATCTGCACTCGCGAGCCCTTTTTCACGGCATTCAGGCAGGATGTCGTGGTTGCTCGCGCATGACGATTGGAGGGTGGGCACACAAGGCCGACGGACTGCATCGACCCCAGTTATATGTCCCTTCTGAACTGACTTTTTATCTTTTTTGGCTTCAGCTACTTGAGCGACAGTGATTCTGTTAACCCCTCTCAAAGAAAGGAAAACTGAATAAGTCAAACCAAGTTAGTGCAAATAATATCACGTCAGGGCAAACCCGCGCGTCTGTTCCTGACCTGCTGGTCCGGGCGTGGGCGTCAGGCCCACTATACTCAACCTGTTTTTTCACAGACGCATGTGAGGATAGGTCATGAGTGACAAAGTCGATCTGCGCAAGTACTCCTCCCAAGTGGTCGACGGCGTCGAAGCCGCACCGGCCCGCTCCATGTTGCGCGCCGTGGGCTTCACCGACGAAGACTTCAAGAAGCCCCAGATCGGCATCGCCTCGACCTGGGCGATGGTCACGCCGTGCAACATGCACATCGACAAGCTGGCCGTCGAAGCGGAAAAAGGCGCGAACGCCGCCGGGGCCAAAGGCGTGATCTTCAACACCATCACCATTTCCGACGGCATCGCCAACGGCACCGAGGGCATGAAGTATTCGCTGGTGTCCCGGGAGGTGATTGCCGACTCCATCGAAGTGGTGGCCGGCTGCGAGGGCTTCGATGGCCTCGTCACCGTGGGCGGCTGCGACAAGAACATGCCGGGGTGCCTGATCGGCATGGCACGGCTCAATCGCCCTTCGATCTTTGTGTACGGCGGGACCATTCGCCCGGGCGCCGGCCATACCGACATCATTTCCGTGTTCGAAGCCGTGGGCCAGCATGCCCGGGGCGACATCAGCGAGATCCAGGTCAAGCAGATCGAGGAAGTGGCGATCCCCGGCCCCGGTTCCTGCGGTGGCATGTACACCGCCAATACCATGGCCTCGGCCATCGAAGCGCTGGGCATGAGCCTGCCCGGCTCCAGCTCCCAGGAAGCCATCGGCGGCGACAAGGCCTCGGACAGTTTCCGCGCCGGGCAGCAGGTTATGGAACTGCTCAAGCTCGACCTCAAGCCGCGCGACATCATGACCCGCAAGGCTTTCGAGAACGCCATCCGCGTAGTGATTGCCCTCGCCGGCTCGACCAACGCCGTGCTGCACTTGCTGGCCATGGCCAACGCAGTGGATGTCGAACTGACCCTGGATGATTTCGTCGAACTGGGCAAGGTCTCACCAGTGCTCGCCGACCTGCGCCCCAGCGGCCGCTACATGATGAGCGAACTGGTAGCCATCGGCGGCATCCAGCCCCTGATGAAACGCATGCTCGACGCCGGCATGCTGCATGGCGATGTGCTGACCGTCACCGGCAAGACCCTGGCGCAAAACCTCGAAAACATACCCGACTACCCGGTCGGCCAGGACGTGATCCGGCCCTTCGATCAGCCGATCAAAAAGGATTCGCACCTGGTAATTTTGCGCGGCAACCTCTCGCCCACCGGCGCCGTGGCGAAGATCACCGGCAAGGAAGGCCTGCGGTTTGAAGGTACGGCGCGGGTCTACCACGGCGAGGAAGGTGCGCTGGCGGGCATTCTCAACGGCGAGGTCCAACCCGGCGAGGTCATCGTGATTCGCTATGAAGGGCCCAAGGGTGGGCCGGGTATGCGCGAGATGCTATCGCCGACGTCTGCGGTCATGGGCAAGGGGTTGGGCAAGGATGTGGCGCTGATCACTGATGGGCGTTTCTCTGGTGGCTCACACGGATTCGTGGTCGGTCATATCACCCCGGAAGCGTTTGAGGGCGGGCCCATCGCGCTGATCGAGAACGGCGACAGGATCACCATCGACGCAGAAACCCGGCAGATCACGGTCGCGGTCTCGGATGCCGAACTGGCCGAGCGCAAGAGCCGTTGGGTGCGGCCTGAATCCAAGTACAAGCGTGGGGTGTTGGCCAAATATGCGAAGACGGTGTCGAGTGCTTCGGAAGGGGCAGTTACAGATAAATATCTATAATTTCAGCTGTCTGAACTGGCCCCTTCGCGAGCAAGCCCGCTCCCACATTTGATCGCGTTTCTATCTGAAGTACCCGATTGAATGTGGGAGCGGGCTTGCTCGCGAAGAGGCCGGCACTATCAACTCTAATCTTCTGACCCCCTCACAAGTCTCACAACCGAAAGCGCCCCACCGATTGCGACAGCTGACCCGCAAGCGTCGACAGCTCATCAGTGGTCAAAGCCGTCTGCCCAATCACCTTGCTGTTCCCCTCGGACATCCCGGCAATCATCTCCACCTGATGCGCGATTTCGTTGCTGGCCAGGCTCTGTTCGCCAATCGTTCGGCTGATATCGTTGACCAACTGCGTGGTGTTGAGCGTGGCTTCGAGGATTTCACCGATAGCTCGCTCGACGTCGGCAGTCACGGCCATGCCTTTATCGACCTGGGCCACCCCCTCCTCCATGCTGATAACCGCCTCGCGGGTGCTTTGCTGAATGCGCGCGACCATGCTGGCGATCTCCTGGGTCGAGGCGCTGGTGCGCCCCGCCAGGCTGCGGACTTCGTCGGCGACCACGGCAAAACCACGGCCCTGCTCCCCGGCGCGCGCGGCCTCGATGGCAGCGTTCAATGCCAGCAGATTGGTCTGATCGGCGATGCCCTTGATCACCTGGATGATGTTGAAAATACCCTCCGACTCCTTGTCCAGGGTGCGGATCACTTGCGCCGATTGCTGCGCCGAACGGGAGATGCCGTCCATGTCAGTGACCACCTGACGGATTACCCGGCCGCCATCATTGGCCAGGGTCTCGGCCTGACTGGCCATGTTCAGCGCCCGCTGGGCATGCCGGGTGATTTCCTCGATGCTCGCGGTCATTTCGCTGGCGGCGGCGGCCATGGTGCTGGCCGCTGCGCTTTGCTGCTGGCTGCTGCCGGCGACCTGGTGGCAGCCGTTGCTCAGTTGCTCGCTCATGCCGCTCACGCCGTGGGCGTTGCTGCGCACCACCTCGATCATGCCGCGCAAATCCCGCTGCATGGTTGCCAGGCTGCGTAGCAACGCACTGGCTTCGTCCTGACCGGTGGCTTCGACAACCGGCTCGTTGAGATTGCCCCGGGCGATGCCGTCGGCGATGCGGCTGGCGGCCCGCAACGGCCCCGTGATGCTCGGAATTACCCAGCGTCCCAGCGCAAGCAACAGCAACAGGCTGGCAATCAGTACGGCGCCCAGGGTGAGATTGGCGCTACTGATCGCCTGCTGGGTGCCTTGGCTGGTCTGCCGGGTGTTGTTCTCGATCAGCTCGCTGAGGGCTGCCATCTGCTCTTCCAGCTGGCTGAACGCCGTGTTGAACGTACCCAGTTCCTGTTGTGCCGCTTGCGGGTTATCCAGGGCCAACGCGACGATACGCTCGGCGGCGCCGATGTAAGTGTCGAGACTTGGCTTGACCTGATTCAGGCCGGCCTTGATGGTTTCGTTGACCGCCAGCTTGAGGTTTTCACCCAGCACCTGGCGAAACCGCTGGGCGTGCTCTTCGATGGAGCTGCGCACTTCGGCTTTACTGCTGCTGCTCTTGCCCAGCCCGACCAGCATCGCCGACAGCACATCGGCGCGCAGTGCATCGTGCATCATGTCGGCTTCGAGGTGATTGCGCAGGGCGACCATGCCGACATCGTTGGCGTCAACGGCCCCGGCCATCGCGCTATTTCCCAGGTAACTGACCATGCTCATGATCAACGCAGCCAGCAGGCCGGTGCCCATCAGTAACAGTAAACGCAGTTTTATGGACACTTTGGGGTTTCCCTCTGGCACATCGGTCGATTGCTTCGCCCACCGCGAAAGTCGCGATTGAAGAGGTTATCGGCTGGCCGGAGCGGTAATTGAAGGCTATCCCCGCTGATTAGTGTTTTTGTGACATGCGGTAGGCCGCGATGCTTTTTCCGTCGCGCCGCGCAGGGAAACCAGCAGCAAACTGGCCAATGCGCCGAAGACTGCGATGGCCATGTCCTTTTGTGCGTCCCAGGGATCGTTTTGCGCGCCGACGAAGGCTTTCCCGGTGTCTTCACCCAGGTACGCCCCGCCGATCCATTCCACCAGTTCATACACGGCGGACGTCGAAAGGATGATGTTCAGGGTCACGAAAAACAGCCAGAGCCCGCGCAGCGGCGTCAGTCGCCACAAGACTTCGCGCACCGGATAAGCCAATAGCAGCCCGTAGCTCAGGTGCACCAGGCGGTCGTAGTGATTGCGGTGGGCACCGGCCGCCCGGTCGAAGCTCAAGCCCAACCACGCAGAAGACCAACGATCGTAAGGCACCAGGGAATAGGTGTAATGGGCGCCCAGTTCATGCACGCACAGAAACGCAAACACCAGCGTGATGGACATTACAGACAAGCGAAACCGGCGAGAAACCGCTATCAGGGTCCCCACCAGCAATAACACCAACAGGTTCTCCAGCGCCCAGTCCACCCGGCTGCGGGGAGCAAAACCCGACACCACGACGACCAGCAAAAACACCATGAGAAAGGTCAGGTCGAGCCGTAAACGCGAGTCAGACTGCATGGTGCAATACCTCGAAGTCAGGGCATTTCCTTTTAACTTCGAGGCAAGCGCGCCACGCAAGTTCGCTTTTTTCCTGTAGCTCACGCCAGGTTGTACGATGACTCGAATCCGGCAAAAGCGCCTTCAAGACCCTTGAAATGCAAAACCAGACCCTCACCGTCTCCGGCGATGTCGCGCTGGTCCGTCACCACTTCTCGGCGCAAGCGCTCAAAGGCACTGAAGTGGTGCCGACGGAAATCGAAAACTTCCAGGTCTGGCAAAAGCTGGACGGTAAATGGCTGTTGGCAGGACGGCAGGCGTTCAAGTTCTGATGCAGTCGTAAAGCAACCGCAAATTACCCGTAGGAGCGAGCATGCTCGCGATGGACGTCAACGATCACGCGTGCTTACTGATCGGCGCGGTGTCCCCAAGTCCATCGCGAGCATGCTCGCTCCTACAGTGATCTGCAGCGCACACTAACTCTGAGTACGACACAAAATTGTCAGGCGACATCGATGTTGGCTGTGCCAACCTCATCGCGAGCTACCTCGCCCCTGGCTCAATCATCCTCATGCAACTTGATCCCCCGCGCGTGCAGCAAATGGGGAATCACCAGCACCAACAACGTCAACCCGAGGAAAAACGCCGAGATCGGCTGCGTCACGAACACCATCCAGTCACCCTGGCTGATGGACAAGGCATTGCGCAGTTGTTTCTCTGCCATGGGCCCCAGCAGCATGCCAACAATCACCGGGGCCACCGGGAAGTCGAAGCGCCGCATCAGCACGCCGCCCCAGCCGATGGCCAACATCAGCAGCAGGTCGAAGGAGGAATGGCGCATGCCGTACACGCCGATGGTGGCGAACACCAGAATCCCGGCATTCAGATAAGGCCGGGGAATCTGCAGCAGCTTGACCCACAGCCCCACCAGCGGCAGGTTCAGCACCAGCAGGATGACGTTGCCGATGTACAGCGACGCCACCAGGGTCCAGACCAGGTCGGCCGAGGTCTGGAAGAGCATCGGCCCCGGTTGCAGGTTGTAGTTCTGGAACGCCGCCAGCAGGATCGCCGCGGTAGCCGACGTCGGGATGCCCAGGGTCAGCAATGGCACCAGTGACCCGGTAGCGCTGGCGTTGTTGGCCGCTTCCGGGCCGGCGACCCCCTCGATGGCGCCCTCGCCTTTATTGGCTGAAAACTCCTTGGGATACTTGCTGAGTTTGCGTTCGGCGGAATACGACAGAAAGGTCGGGATCTCCGCGCCCCCGGCCGGTATCGAGCCGAACGGAAAGCCGATCAGCGTGCCGCGCAGCCAGGCCGGAACCGAGCGCTTCCAGTCAGCCCGGGTCATCCACAATGAAGTCAGGCGATGCCGGCCTTCCGCGGATGGCGTCTGGTACAGCAGGCTGTACAAGGCCTCACCGACCGCAAACAAGCCGACCGCCACCAGCACCACTTCAATGCCATCCACCAGTTCAGGAACTCCCAGGGTGTAGCGGGCAATGCCCGACGTCGAATCCAGTCCGATCAGGCCGATGGTCAACCCGATGCCGAGCGAGGCAAAGCCGCGCAGCATCGAGGCGCCGAGCACCGCCGACACCGTGGTGAAAGACAGCACCAGAATGGCGAAGTATTCAGTCGGGCCGAAATTCAGCGCCAGCCGGGCCACCAGCGGTGCGAACAACGTCAGCAGGACCGTCGCGATGGTGCCGGCGACAAATGAGCCGATCGCCGCCGTAGCCAAGGCCGGACCTGCTCGGCCATTGCGGGCCATGAGGTTGCCTTCCAGCGCCGTGACCATCGAGGACGACTCACCCGGCGTATTGAGCAGAATCGAGGTCGTGGAACCGCCGAACTGCGCGCCGTAGTAGATGCCGGCAAACATGATCAAGGCCCCGGTTGGATCGACCTTGGCGGTGATCGGCAACAGCAGGGCCACCGTCAACGCCGGCCCGATTCCCGGCAACACGCCGATGGCAGTACCGAGCAGGCAGCCGATGAAGCCCCACATCAGGTTGATCGGCGTCAGCGCCGCGGAAAAACCCATCGCCAGGCTTGCGAGAATGTCCACGTGTCGAACTCCTGTCAGATCCAGACATTGACCAGCGCCGGCAAGGCAACTCCGAGTCCGGCGTTGAACAGCCAGTAGATCGGCAAGGTCAACGCCATGCCGATGGCCAGATCCCGCAGCGGATGACGGCTGCCAAAACCCCGCGCCGAACAGGCAAACAGCAAGCCGGCAGACAGTACGAAGCCGATGACATTGATAAGCAAGGCAACGCCGATCAGCCCGGCCGAGACCCAGGCCGCCCCGGCCTTGCCCCCGGCCACGGTGTTCGTCTGATCGTTATCCAGCTCGCGAAAGCCGCCGGTGCAGGCCTGGTAGCTCAGCAACAGCCCCACCGCCCCCAAAAAAACCGCGACCGCATAGGGGTAGACGTAAGCGGCGAGGATGACGAAGCCCATTTCCGGGGGAAAGCGCCAGGCGCCAATCGCCAGCACAACGCTGAGGGCGATCAAACCGACGCCAACCGCTAATTGTGCTGGTACCACTGCACGGGTCCCGCTCATTTCAGAGCAGCCCGACCTTGACCAGCATCGCCCGCAGGCGCACGTGTTCTTCGTCGACGAATTTGCCGAACTCGTCACCGGTCAACACGCTGGGGGTCCAGGCGTTGGTTTGCACGTTGTCCTGCCACACCTTGCTGTTGCTGGCCGCCACCACCGCATCGATGACGTCCTTGCGCTGTTCGGCGCTCAGGCCCGCAGCGCCGTACACACCGCGCCAGTTGCCGATGATCACGTCGTAGCCGCTCTCTTTGAGCGTCGGCGCGTCGATCCCGGGAACGCGCTCGGGCGCACCGATGGCCAGGACCCGAAACTGGCCGCTCTTGATGTACTGGCCCAGCTCGGCGTAGCCACCGGTGATGACCTTGAGCTGGCCCCCCAAGGCCTGGGCCACCACTTCACCGCCGCCACCGAAGGCCACGTAATTGACCTTGTTGACCGGCACGTCGAGCTTGCCCGCCAGCTCGGCGATGCCGATGTGATCGATCGAGCCCTTGGAGCCACCCCCAAAAGTAATGCTCGTCGGGTTGGCCTTGAAGGCCTTGATCAGGTCATCGAGGGTCTTGAATTCAGATTCCTTGCGCACGGCAATCACGTTGTATTCGGTGAACAAACGGGCAATCGGCGTCACGTCCTTCAAGCTGATCTGCGGTTTGTTCTGCTCGATACCGGCGACCATGATCGCACCGACCACCAGCAGTGCGTTCGGGTCGCCCTTGGTACTGTTGGCAAATTGCGCCAGCCCCAGGGTCCCGCCCGCGCCGCCCTTGTTCTCGAAGGTAACTGACTTGGCCGTGCCGGCTTCCACCAGGGCCTTGCCCAGTACCCGGGCGGTCTGGTCATAACCGCCACCCACTGAACCTGGGGCCATGAACTTGACGGTATCCAGCGCCAAGGCTGGAGCGATGAGCGCGACAGCGATGATTGCAGCGGCCAGGCCGCGACTCAAACGACGGATCAAAGCGGACATGGGGATCTCCCGATTGTTTTTATGGGTGCCCTGTGTCCGTCGATCAGGAACAACAATCTGCTCAATGAACACTGGCCTGCGTACAAGTCTAGGCCATGGATCCGCGGGTGGTTGGTTTGAGGCTCGCGCCAGCTGCGTCCCTTTCCAGCAAAACAATGCCCGAAGCCCTGCGGCATAGCCTAACCTCATAGGCTGAGTGACAAACAACGGATCGAACACGCCTATGCGCAACGCTTTCGGTTTGATGATGGTCGTCGTGCTTGCCCTCTTCGGGGCGAGCAGCACATGGGTGGCGGTGGCGGCGGAGCCAGCGCCACCGCCCGCCGCTGTCGCCAGTGCAACCACTACCACCCTCAGCGTTTCCGATAGTGATCTGCAAGACCTGCAACGTCAGTTGAGCGGCCTCAAGCAGCAGGTTTCCCTGGCCACCAACTACAGCCAACTGGAAGGTCCGCAGGATCTGGCCCAGGCCTTTATCCAGGAAGTGGATCGCCTCTCGGCACTGTTACTGCCCGAACAGTCGCAATTACAGGCGCAATTGGCGGTGCTGGGGCCTGTTCCGCTCGATACCGCCGAAGCCGAGAAACCCGATATCACCCGCCAGCGGTCAACGCTCACCGAACAAAAAAACCAGGTCGATAGTCACCTCAAGGCCCTGACGGTACTCAAGGGCAGTGCCACCGAACTGCTTGGCCAGATCGCCAGCATTCGTCGCACCTTGCTGGAAACCGAAGTGACCCAGCAGACCAGAAGCATACTCAACCCCCGATTCTGGACCACGCTGTTCAATCCGCCACTGGATGACCGCAGACGCCTGACTGGTTTCATGCAACAAGTGGATGGCGCACTCGACGCCGCCTGGCAACCGGGGCAACGCCTTGCCACCAGCGCCATGGTGATACTGACCCTGGTCCTGTGGTTCGTCGGCCGGGGGTTGGCCGAACGAGGCTTGACCTGGCTGTGCATTCATAAAGTGCCAGAGGGGCGACTGCGGCGCAGCGCCCTGACGATGGCTTCGGTCATCGCCACCATGTTGACGGCCAGCATTGCCCTCAAGCTGCTGTTTTTCGCTCTGACTTACCGCTTGCCGTTGCCTGCGCAACTGGCGGGCTTCTCCGACGAGATGGAAAAAACCCTCTATACCTGTGTGCTGATCACCGGATTGAGCCGCGCACTCCTGTCCACACAACATCCCTCATGGCGTCTGCCGGCCATTGCTGATCCGGTCGCACTGGCAATCAAACCATACCCCGGGCGTCTCGCCTTGGTCCTGCTGATTTTGGGCGCCGTGGCCCAGATCACCAACGTCACTGGAATCAGTGCTGAAGTGGTGATCTCGGTCCGCGGATTCATCGCGCTGGTCGTCTCGGCGTTGATCGCAGCACTTCTGATGCGCGCCAACAGGGTACGGCGCGGCCTGGTAGCCGCGGGTGAAATCCCCGAAGCGGGCAGGACGCTGGCAGGGATGGTGTATGCCTTCGCCAGCATCGCGGTGGTGGTTTCTTTCCTCGCTTTGCTGGTGGGTTACGTATCCCTGGCCCGGTTCATCACCTACGAACTGGTCTGGCTGTACATCATTTTTGCCGGTTTCTACATGCTGACGCAGGTACTCAAGGATGCCTGCGAATATGTGTTTTCTCCTCGGCAAAGCACCGGCAAGGCCCTGAAACAGATGCTCGGAATCGGCGACGCGCGCCTGGAGCAGATCTCAGTCATTCTGTCCGGCGCCGGCCGGGCCACGCTGTTGCTGATCGCCTGCATCACCCTGCTGGTCGGGGGCGTGGGTTCGACACTCGGGCAACTGGCAACCAACACCCTGGCCATACTCGGCGGTGACGGTTTGCGCAGATTGAACATTGTGCCGGGCAATGTGCTCAATGCCCTGCTGGCCGTGGTAATAGGCGTCTATCTGATCCGCTCGTTCCGTCGCTGGCTGGACAACGAGTTCCTGCCGAAGACGGCAATGGACCCAGGCATGTGCGCCTCGCTCAGCACCCTTTTTGCCAATATCGGCTACGCGTCGCTGGTGCTGCTGACGTTGTCATCACTGGGCATCAAGTGGACCAACCTGGCCTGGATCGTCAGCGCCCTGTCCGTGGGTATCGGCTTCGGCCTGCAGGAAATCGTCAAGAACTTCATCTCCGGGCTGATCCTGCTGACCGAGCGCCCGGTTAAAGTCGGTGATCTGATCAGCATCAGCGGAGTCGAAGGCGACATTCGCCGGATCAACGTGCGGGCTACGGAAATCCAACTGGCCGACCGGTCCATTGTCATCGTGCCCAATTCACAACTGATTTCGCAGAATCTACGCAACGTCACGCTCGGCGGTAGCGCCCAGGGGGTGGCATCACTGGAACTGTTGCTGCCACTGGATATCGACCCGGAGCAGGTGCGCAACCTGCTGTACGACACCTACACCGAGCACGAATCCATTCTTGAGAAACCGGCACCCTTCGTGCGCTTCAGCCAGCTCAAGCCCGAAGGCATAACCCTGACAATTACCGGCTACGTCGGCAGCCCGCGCATGGTCGGCGCGATCAAAAGCGAGCTGCTGTTTGAAATACTCAAGCGCCTGGGTGCGGCGGGGATTCGACTGGCGAAACCGCCTGCGGGGTGAAGGCTGCGGTAGCCGCACTGCGCGACCGGACCTCCGCAGGGTTTGTGGCCACCGTAGAACAAAATGTGGGAGCGGGCTTGCTCGCGAATGCAGTGGGTCAGACGCCGGTGATTGCGACTGGCACACCGTCTTCGCGAGCAAGCCCGCTCCCACAGGGGATGTCGGACAGCCAAAGGCTTTGTGGCCACCGCAGAACAAAATGTGGGAGCGGGCTTGCTCGCGAATGCAGTGGGTCAGACGCCGGTGATTGCGACTGGCACACCGTCTTCGCGAGCAAGCCCGCTCCCACAGGGGATATCGGACAGCCGCAGGGTTTGTGGCCACCGTAGAACAAAATGTGGGAGCGGGCTTGCTCGCGAATGCAGTGGGTCAGACGCCGGTGATTGCGACTGGCACACCGTCTTCGCGAGCATGCTCGCTCCTACAGGGGGTATGGGTGTTTACTGTTTCAATGCGCGATGCACACCGATTTCAGCTCGGTGTAAGCCTCGATCACCGCGCGACCGAACTCGCGGCCCATGCCCGATTGCTTGACGCCACCGAACGGCATGGCCGGGTCGAGCAGGACGTGGGCGTTGACCCAGACGGTACCGGCTTCGATGCGTGGCACCAGGTTCATGGCTTTGCCCAGGTCGTTGGTCCACAGGCTGGCCGCCAGGCCGTAGCGGTTGTCGTTGGCCAGTTCAATCACTGCGTCTTCGTCATCGAACGGCATCACACCCAGTACCGGTCCGAACACTTCTTCACGGGCCACGGCCATGCTGTGGTCGATGTCGGCGAGGATGGTCGGCTGCACGAAGAAGCCGTCGCCTTGCAGCGATTCGCCGCCGCAGACCACCCGCGCACCTTCCTGGCGAGCCAGTTCGATGTGCTTGAGCACACCCTGCTGCTGCTTGCGCGACACCAGCGGGTTGATCGCGGCGTCACAGTTCATGCCGTCGCCGATCGGCATCGCCGAGACCGCCGCCGCCAGGCTTTCGACGAATTTATCGTGGATCGAACGATGCACGTAGAAGCGTGAAGCCGCTGCGCAAACCTGGCCGTTGTTGAGCAAGCCACCGAGGATCGCGCCCTGCACGGCTTTTTCGATGTCGGCATCGGCCAACACGATCATCGGGTTCTTGCCGCCCAGCTCCAGCGCAAAACGTGTCATGTTTTCCATGCACGCCACGCCGACGCTCTTGCCCACCGCGGTGGAACCGGTGAACGACACTTTGCTCACCAGCGGGTGTTTGGTCAGCACGCCACCGACCGAGGCACCGCCGCCGGTGACCACGTTGAACACGCCGGCCGGAATGCCGGCTTCGAGGGCCAGTTCAGCCAGGCGCATGGCCGTCAGCGGGGTTTCCATCGCCGGTTTGATGATCACCGTGCAACCGGTGGCCAGTGCGGGCATCAGCTTCCAGGCGGCAATCAGCAGCGGGAAATTCCATGGCACGATGCCGACCACCACCCCCACCGGCTCACGCTTGGTGAACGCAGTGAACTTGGCGCCCGGCGGCAGCGGGATCGACACGTCGAAGGTCTGGCCTTCGATCTTGGTCGCCCAGCCGGACATGTAGCGCATGAATTCCACGGTGGCGTTCAAGTCCAGCGCGCGGGCCATGTTGATCGACTTGCCCTGGCTCAGGGTTTCCAGCTGGGCCAGTTCTTCGGCGTGCTCTTCGACCAGGCGGGTGAAGTTCAACAGGATGCGTTCACGGTCCGCCGGACGCAGGCTCGACCACACACCGGATTTGAACGCCTTGTGCGAGGACTGCACGGCCTGCTCGATGACTTCCAGCGGCGCATCCAGGGTTTCGCACAGGGTTTGCCCGGTGGCCGGGTTGACCACGGCAATGCTGTCGCCTTCGGCAAATACCCACTGGCCGTCAATGAAGCAGCCATGACGACGTTCGATAAAAGCAGCAACCTGGGGCAGGATTTCAACGTTGCTCATAATTCACCTTTCATTCAGATGTAGGAGCCGGCTTGCAGGCGAATGCGTCTTGACGGACGGTGCAAAATTCAAGGCCGTCTTCACTGGCAAGCCAGCGCCTACAGGGGGCTGGTTAGTTGTTCAGGCGCACATCCGCCTGATCAGTGTTGTTCTTTGAGGAAACAGGCCACGGCCTCACGGTCGTCGGCGGATGCCAGGCCCATGTACGGCATGTAAGTGCCCGGTACGTAGGCCTGAGGCTGGGTGATCAGTTGCTGGATGCTCTCGGCTTGCCAGTTGACGTCTTTGTCACGCATGGCCTGGGAGTAGCTGAAACCGGCCAGCGAGCCAGCCTTGCGCCCGTACACACCGGACAGGTTCGGTCCCATCATTCCCGTGGTGCCCTTGGTCACCGCGTGGCAGACACTGCATTCATTGGCGAACAGTTCGGCACCACGGCGGGTGTCCGAGGCGCACTCGGCGGCGGCAACAGCCTGGGCCAGGGTGAACGAGAGCAAACCGAGCAGGGGCAAACGCAGCGACGTGAACATAGGAAGGCGACCTTGAAAATCCGCGCGCTCGCCAGCAGACGAGCGCCAACACTAAAAATGCCGAGGCACGGTGCTTCGGCAGGTTGGTAGGGATTGTCGGTGGTCGCAGGCTGGCAGGATTTGCCCTGCGTGCCAGTTGTGTTGGCCGGGCTGCCAAACGGCTCAAAACATTCTCGCGCTGTCACACAGCCATCAATCTGGCATGCACAACCAACTAATTGGCAAACAGGGCAAAGGACGAAAAAAAGTCGCGCCTTAGTATCTAAAAAGACCGCAAACCTGCGCTCAAGAACAAGAACGGATGTCATGCCATGCTCAAGTCCCCCTTGCTTCGCCTGTCGACACTCGCGCTGATGATCAGCGCTGGCCAGGCCTGCGCCTACGAACTCTACGCCGATGACGACAGTCACCTGAATGCCACTCTGGAAGCGGTATTCGGCGTGTTCCACAGCCAGGAAAACTACGCCCTCTCCGGCCGTCTAGCCGAAGGCTCCTCGTCGTGGCGCGAGGGCTACATCAAATACGGTCTGAGTTTCGACCAAGGCCTGGCGGGCGTGGGTACCGGTTATGGCGCTGCGAACATGCTCAGCTCCGGCACCTGGGGCGACGGCGATGCCGCCGGCTTCAGCGATGGTTCGGAACGCACCACCAAGTTCGAAGACGCCTACCTCGGCTGGCGCTCGGCCGACCTCTTCGAAGGGCTGGGCAGTGACGGCATCGACCTGTCCTTCGGCCGCCAGAACATCGTGGTCGGCGATGGCTTCCTGATCCAGGGCGATGCCTTGAACATGGGTAAAGGCCTGGCCGATGGCGAATTCAATCGCGGCGGCGCCTACTACCTGGCGGCGCGCAAGGCTTTCGACGAGACCGCCGTGCTGCGTATTGGCGGCAAGGAAGGCTGGCGCAGCGACCTGATGTGGTTGAAGTCCAACAACCGCGCCCAGGCCATGACCGAAATGTACGTCGGCACCCTGGAGCACGTGGCCGAAGCCGGCACCGTTGGCCTGACCTACATCGACACCACCGACGTCGACGAGCAATACGCCTCGCCGATCCAGCTTGAACGCGACGGCATGAAAACCTACAGCCTGCGCGCCACGGGCAATGCCGGGGTCAAAGACCTGTTCCTGTCCGGTGAATACGCCAAGCAGGACAAGCCTCACACCGACAGCGAAGACGCCTGGTACCTGGAAGCTGGCTGGACCTTCTCCGACGCGATCTGGACACCGAGCGCCAGCTACCGCTACAGCCGTTTTTCCGAAGGCTACGACACACTGTTCTACGGTTTCAGTCGTGGCTACGGCACCTGGTTCCAGGGCGAAGTGGCGGGCAACTACGCCGGGCCGTTCAACAGCAACTCGCGCATTCAGAACCTGACCGTGAAGGTCTCCCCGCTGGAGAACCTCAACGTCGGTGTCATGTACTTCGACTTCGACACCATCGATCGCAACCTGGGCAACACCGATGGTCACGAAGTGGATCTGTACGCCGAATGGCACGTCAACGATCACCTGACCGTGATGCCGCTGATCGGCATTTACCAGCCGGACAAGAGCGCTGAAAACGGTGGTACCCAGTTGGGTAACAACGACCAGAACCTCTACAGCCAGGTGGTATTCGCCACCGGTTTCTAAGTCAGTACGGGGGCAGTGGCGCATCCGCTGCCCCTCTGGAAAAGGGCCTTTCCAATGTACAGAAAATTCCTCACGATCCAGAGCAAGATCGCCCTCCTCGCCGGCCTCTGCCTGCTGCTGGTCGTGGGTCTGCTGATGGGGTTGTCGCTGTACCAGAGCCACCGCAGCAGCCTGCAAGTGGCCCAAGCCAGCAGCGACATGCTCGCCAACGCCACCAGCGAGCACATGCAGGCCCTGGGGGAAATGCAGGCCATGCAAGTGCAACGCACACGGCACCCGCCTGGGCAGCGTGACCCAGCGCATCGTCGAGATTGACAACGTCAACCAGTCCGTCGCCACCGCCACAGCCACCGAGAAGCAGACCGCCGTGGTCAAGGCCTTGAACGTCGACATCACCCGGATCAACAGCCTCAACCAGCAAGGCGTGGAGAATTTGCAGGCGACATTGCGCGCTTGTACTGGACTGGAGCAGCAGGCTGGGCGGTTGAATCAGTTGGTGGGCAGCTTTCGGATCTGAGGTGCCTGACACACCGCCATCGCGAGCATGCTCGCTCCTTCAGTGTAATGCTGTTCACTTAAGCGGGTGCACACTTTGTGGCGAGGGGGCTTGCCCCCGTTGGCTGCGGAGCGGCCCCAAAACCTGCCACCGAGGTTTATCAGAGGCACCGCGTGTAATGGTTTTACGACTGCTTCGCAGCCGGACGGGGCGGTGCGGCGGTCCGACAAGCCCCCCTCGCCACAAGGTGTGCACCCGCTTAAGTGAACAGCATTACGCTCCTTCAGTGGGTTTTTGTCGTGCACAAATCCTGTGTTCACCGGCGATCCCTGTGGGAGCCGGCCTGCCGGCGATGGGGCCGGAAAATCCAACACTTCTGGCACCTGACTCACCGCCATCGCGAGCATGCTCGCTCCTACAGTGGATCTGTGTCGTGCACAAATCCTCTGTTCACCGGCGATCCCTGTGGGAGCCGGCCTGCCGGCGATGGGGCCGGAAAATCCAACACTTCTGGCACCTGACACACCGCCATCGCGAGCATGCTCGCTCCTACAGTGGATCTGTGTCGTGCACAAATCCTGGTTCACCGGCGATCCCTGTGGGAGCCGGCCTGCCGGCGATGGGGCCGGAAAATCCAACACTTCTGGCACCTGACTCACCGCCATCGCGAGCATGCTCGCTCCTACAGTGGATCTGTGTCGTGCACAAATTCTCTGTTCAACGGCGATCCCTGTAGGAGCCAGGGAACGATCCATGACCTGTGCTACTGCGGTGAATCGAACCCCCGCGATGAACAATAACGCGGACTCAATCAAGCCGCACTGGCATGCTCGACGCGATGAAACAAGCGGTTGAAATACACCAGGCTATCGCGCGGCTCACGCACGCCGACCTTCGTCAGCTCGACGAACAACACCGAATGCGAACCCACTTCCTTGCATTCGCTGATGCGTCCTTGCAGTTGGACCAAGGCGTCGCGCAGCACCGGCACATCGGCGGCACCATCGTCCCACAGGTCCCATTCGAAGCGCTCGGCCATCGGCACCTTGGTCATGCCGGCGAAGTGCTTGGCCAGCTCTTCCTGCTCGCCACACAGCACGTTGATGCACAGGTGACCATTGGTGCGGAACACGTCGTGGGTGGCGCTGTTGCGGTTGACGCACACCAGCACCGTGGGCGGCGAATCGGTCACCGAGCACACGGCGCTGGCAGTGATGCCGCAACGTCCGCCGGGGCCGTTGGTGGTGATGATGTTCACCGCCGCCGGCAGCTGCGCCATGGCGTTGCGAAAGTCGATTTGCTGCTGGCTCAGGTCGGCCATGTCGGTGCCCCTTCCTTCAGGAGGGCCGCTGTAGCGCGGCCCGTAGGTGATGGAACAAGACTAAGGCCCGGCACGCGCCGCAACCATTGCGACGATCCCCATGGCGAGGTTGGCTTTCCGCTAGTCGACTAGGTGGTTTCTTTATCGCAAGCACCGGTCACAGTAGGTATTCTTCTAACTGGCTTCAATAGTTCAGCCTAAGTGCGCCGCGCGACTCGCGTGGGAAAACAATAATTAGAAATTTCCGTGGCAGCCCCAGATGCAAACCCGCAAACCGATTGTTTACATCGTTGACGACGACAAAGACCTGCGCACCTCGCTGGCCTGGCTGCTGGAGTCTGTCAGCGTGCAGGCGCAGTGCTTTGCCGGCGCCGAAGAGTTCCTCAGCCAATACGATCCCACGCAGCCCGCCTGCCTGGTGCTGGATGTGCGCATGCCGGAAACCAGTGGCTTCCAGTTGCAGGAAATCCTCAACCAGCGCGGCAGCAGTTTGCCGACCATTTTCGTCTCGGCCCATGGCGACATTCCGATGTCGGTCACGGCGATGAAGAACGGCGCGCTGGATTTCGTCGAGAAGCCCTACAACCCACAGCAGATGATCGACCGCATCCAGGCCGCGCTCAAAGCCGCGGTGCATGCCCAGGCCGATCAGGCGCAGCGTCAGAGCCTGCAAGGCAAAATGGCCCTGCTGACGGCTCGCGAACGCGAAGTGTTGATGCTGGTGATCGATGGCAAGGCCAGCAAAGTGATTGCCCGGGAGCTGGACATCAGCGTCAAAACCGTTGACGTACACCGCACCAAGATCAAGGAAAAGATGGGCGTCAGCAGCATCGCCATGCTGGTGCGCGAAGTGCTGCACCTGCCTGGGGATGAGCCGGCGCGGCACTGACATTACCCCCAAGACTTGCGGCACATCCAGCATCACCGGCGCCTGACACTCCGCCTTCGCGGGCAAGCCCGCTCCCACAGGGGAACTCCAGCGAACACAAAGCTGTGTACGGCGAAAAATCCATGCCGGAGCGGGCTTGCTCGGGGCGGCGCTCCTACGAAGAAGCCAGCAGATCCAGCATCACCGGCGACTGACAATCCGCCTTCGCGGGCAAGCCCGCTCCCACAGGGGAACTCCAGCGAACACAAAGCTGTGTACGGCGAAAAATCCATGCGGGAGCGGGCTTGCTCGGGGCGGCGCTCCTACGAAGAAGCCGGCACGTCCAGCATCACCGGCGACTGACACGCCGCCTTCGCGGGCAAGCCCGCTCCAACGGGGGATTTGTGGCCGTTCGCAGATTTTTGCGCTCACTGAAGATCGTCTATAGAAGCGAGTCAGTTATGGCTATAGCGCTTGCGATACGCGCCCGGCGATACGCCAAAGCGTGATTTGAACGCCGAGGAGAAGTAGCTGGAGTCGGAGAAACCCCAGGCATAACACAGCGCCGAGAGCTTCTGTTCGACGTCGGCGCGGCGCAGGTTTTGCGCGCAGAAGTCCAGGCGTCGGTGCTTTATGTATTGCGCCACGACCAGGCCGCGCTTGGAGAACATCCGGTACAGGCCGCGCACGGAAATTCCAACCTCACGGGCAATCAGTTCCGGGCACAGTTCCTCGTCGCTGAGGTGCGCATCGATGAACGCGATGATCTTGCGAAATTGTCGTTCGTGGGCGTCTGCGCCGCTGTCGCGGGCGCTGATGCCCGGCAGCAGCAGGCTGGCCAGGGCGTCGAGCACCGCCTCGCTTTCCTGCATGTCCAGCCCTTCCTGTTGCCGGGTGTCCAGCACCAGTTTGTTGGCCAGCGCGGCCAGCGGTGTACTGGCGGCGATTCGGGTGGCGCAGTTGACGGCATTGAAGTGCGAGCCACGCTCGACCACCTGACGCGGCAGAATCAGCGACAGTTGTCGCGAATCTTCGTTGTAGGTCATGTCGCTCGGACGGCTGGCGTCGATCAGGGCGATGTCACCACAACCCAGTTGCGCGCGGTTGTCGCCCTGCTCCAGTTGCGAACTGCCGCGCATCTGGAACACCGCGTAGAAGTGGCCGTCGCTGCTGGTGCTGACGTCCTTGCTGGTGCGGTACAGATGCACATGCGCCATGTCGACCACACTCAGGCTGATCGCTCCGCTGCGAAACTCCGTCAGTTCACCATAGAAGTCGGTGTCCAGCGCCCGCGCGTCGAAACGCCCACAGGCCTGGTTTACCTGGCTCAACCAACTTTCGAACGCTTCATTGCGCACCGTCGATGCTGTAATCATGTCCGCAAAGCCTCAGGTTTTTCTTGTTATTTTCCGACCGCTTCGTCGAGCGGCTCGGTCAAATCTGTCTCGTTTACCGCCATCGCCTCCCTCGATGGCCGCCGGGCGCCCATTCAACAGGCTCCGGCGCAAGCTTTCCAGCTTTGCATTGAGTTAAATGTCCAATACCAGACGAGCGGAAAGCGCCCGGGATACACAGGCGCAAATCTGCTTGTTGGAAGCCTTTTCCTTGTTGGAAAGGCAATTGTCGCGGTGCTCCGGCAGGCCGTCGAGCACCTCGACTATGCAGGTACCGCAGATGCCTTCGCGGCACTCGGTGTCGATGTCGCAACCGTGGGCCTGCAACACATCCACCAGGCTGCTGTCGGCCGGGACGTGAAGCACCACGCCGGAACTGGCCAGCTCGACTTCGAAGCTGCCCGTCGGCGCGCTGTTGGCGGCCGGGTCGGCAGCGAAATGCTCCAGGTGAATGGCGTCGTCCGGGCGCGTGCGCACGGCCACTTCCACCACTTTGTTCATGAACGGTGCCGGGCCACAGGTGTAGACATGGGCCGCGCCGCCTGCGCGTTCCAGGCAGGCGCTCAATGCGCCGTCCAGGTCCGCCGGTTCCACGCCGTAGTGAAACTCGACATTTTCCGGAAAATTTGTGGCCAACAGCTGAGTAAAGGCGGCGTACTGCTCAGAGCGTGCAAAATAATGCAAGCGATAGGCTTGACCGCTTTCAGCCAATCGATACGCCATGCTCAGCAGCGGTGTGACGCCGATACCGGCAGCAAACAGCACGTGTTCGCTGGCCGTCTCGTCGAGGCGGAACAGGTTGCGTGGCGCCCCCATTTCCAGCTCCATGCCCTCTTCCACTTGCTCGTGCAGCGCCAGTGAGCCACCGCGCGACTGCGCTTCTTTCTTCACCGCCACCAAATAGGCGCGGCGATCCTGTGGCGGGCTGCACAGCGAATACTGCCGGGTAACACCGGTCGGCCCGGTAAGGTCGACGTGGGCGCCCGGTTCATAGGTGTCGAGCGGCTGGCCGTCACTGCGCACGAGGCGAAAGGAACGGATATCCAGCGCTTCGTCGACGATCCTTTCGATCTTCACCTTCATCATTGCATCACCTGAATATTGTTGTTTTGGGTACTGCACCTTGTAGAAGCGAGCATGCTCGCGATGAACCCGAGGTCACCACGGGGTGCCAGGTTTCCAGCGTCATCGTTGACGACCATCGCGAGCATGCTCGCTCCTACAGGGGTCATTTTTCTGCTGCTCAGCGCATGAACAAGCCGCCGTTGACGTCCAGGCACGCACCGGTCACCGAGGTCGCGTTGTCGGCGATCAACAGCAACACGCTGTCGGCGATGAACGCCGGATCGCCAAGGGTGCCGGCCGGGATCATCTTGAGGATCAGCTCCAGACGCTCGGGGGCCACGGTTTCGCGCACCACCGGCAAGTCCAGGGGACCCGGCGAGATGCTGTTGACCGTGACGCCTTGCGGTGCCAGTTCCCGGGCGAAGACCTTGGTCAACGTCGCCACGCCACCCTTGGCCGCCGCGTAATGCGCGCCGGTGGCAGTGCCGCCGTTCTGTCCGGCCAGGGAAGCGATGTTGACGATGCGACCGAAACCACGCTCGGCGAAATGCGCGCCGAACACCTGGCAGGCAACGAAAGTGCCGCGCAGGTTGATCGCCATCGATTCATCGAATTCTTCCGGCGTGATGTCCATCAGCGCCGCGACTGTCGAAACGCCTGCGTTGTTCACCAGAATGTCAGTACCACCCCAGCGTTCGGCCAGCAGGTCACGGGCGCGCTGGAAGTCCGCCTTGCTGCGCACATCCAGTTCAATGGCGACTGCAGTGGCGCCGCTGCCATCGAGCTCGGCGGCCAGCGCCTGCACACCGTTCAGGCGCACATCGGCCAGGGCGACACGATAACCGGCTGCATGCAGACGCCGGGCGATGCACTCGCCCAATCCGCGCGAGGCACCAGTGACAAGGGCTACTCGACTCATGATGTTGCCCTCACAAAAGGAAGCCGAGCGCGCTCAGGCTATCGGTGGAGTTGATCAGGCGCACGACCTTGCGTTCCAGTTTCGCCACACCATCGAGAAAACGAATGCGGTGGTTCAGGTCGGCCACGAACGGCGTGTGCACGCCGCGCTTGTAGGCATACAGCAGCTGCGCCGAGTTGACCTCGACGATGTCGCCGGCCGCTTCCACCAGACGAAAACGCGAGATCGTGCGAATGGTTTTCGCTGCATCCACCGCCGACGGCGAGTAGCCTGCGGTCAGGCGCTCGATACGCAGGTCACGCATGCGCGCGTCGTCATAGGCGTAGTTGAGGGTGGCCTCGAAGTCTTCGGTGTCCGGATCGATCGGTACGATGTACTTGCCGCTTTCGCTCCACAAGGTCGCCCATTCGGCGTAGTTCTTGTGATCCAGCAGTTCGGCTTCGCGCCAGATGAATTCGATGGCCTGGGCCAACGGGCCGGAAAAACCGTTCAGGGTGTCTTGATTGCTCATTGGCTCATCATCCTTTTCCACATGTCGTAGGCACCGCGCATGCCGCCTTCATCGGTGGCGTGGCTGACCTTGTCGCCGTTTTCAGCGGTGATTTCGCGGTTCAGGCCGCGGTTGACCAGGATTGGCGCATCGACGCCGGCATACGAGCCGCGCTGTACACGGTCCCAGGCTTCGGCATCGTCAGGGCTGCCGAAACCGAACGGGCCCTGGAAGTGTTCGTGGATACGCATGCGTTCGCGGTTGGCGATTTCCGGGCCGCCGTCCGTGCCGAGCGCCACGTGGCGGATCTCGGTTTCGGTGACCGATACCGGGCGCAGTACGCGCAAGAACGACATCGACATCGCCACGTTCGGGAACAGGTTCAGGTTGAAACCGGCGCCGTGCAACGAGCGCACGATGCGACGGACCTGATCGGCCGGCATGGTTTTCGACAGCTCTTCAGTGACGTGAGCGAAGCGCTCCTGCAACTGTTCGGTGCCGTCGTCGTGGTCAAGATCGACGTGCTCCGGCACCATCACCATCACGCTGTGGCCATTGCCCAGGGAGTGGGTCACGGCCTGCTCGTCGGTCATGAACGAGAGCATTTCCGAGGTTTCTTCATCTACCGACGACATGAACGACTTGTGCACGATCGGGAAGTGGTACCCGTCGGTGGTGTTTTCCAGCTGGATCTTCCAGTTGCCCTTGAAGCTGAACTTGTGTTCACCCTGGGTCTTGATCGGGTAACCGGCGCCCTGTTTCATGAACAGGTCCATCCAGTGTTTCGCGCCGCCGAGGAAGTCTTCCAGCGGTTCGATCTCGTCGTTGTAGCTGGCGAACACCATGCCAGCGTAGCTTTCCACGCGCAGGCTGGTCAGCGGCAATTCCGACTTTTCGAGGATGCCTTCGTAGCCGTCCGGGTACGGCAGCGCGCGCAGCTTGCCGTCCAGGCCATAGGACCAGCTGTGGTAAGGGCAGGTGAAACCGGTGGCATTGCCCTTGTGCTTCTCGCACACGGTGGCGCCACGGTGCCGGCAACGGTTTTCCAGTACGTTGATGTTGTTCTTCTTGTCGCGAACAACGATCACCGGACGACGGCCGATGGTGGCGGTCTTGAAATCGCCACTGTTACGCACTTCGCTTTCGTGGGCGACCCACACCCAGGTGCGGTAGAAAATCTTTTCCAGCTCGGCTTCGAACAGCGCCGGGTCGTTGTACAGCGAGACATCGACGCGGTCGTGCTGCACCAGGTCGTCGGGGCTTTTCGACGTCGCGATCAGCCGGTATTCATGAGTGCTCATGCGGTTCTCCTCATGGCTTCTTTTTATGATTTGTTTTTAGCGTCGGCGGGTATACCGCCCATGCTGTGTTGAAGTTGCGCACCAAAGGCGCAGACCAGTTCGTCCTGACCTTTGCGGCCAACGATTTGCAGGCCGACTTTCAGCCCGCCGCAATCGAGTTCCACCGGCACCGTCAACGCCGGGTGACCGCTTAAATTGAATGGCCGCACCAGCGGCGTCATGCCCGCCACGGCCTTGCTGCCGGCGCGGGCTTCGCTGAGGGTCGGCGGCAAGGTCGGCAGCGTTGGCAACAGCAACACGGCAAAGTCTTCCAGCGCCGAATCCACCTGTTGGGTGAAGCGCGTGCGAACGGCTTCGGCCTGGGCCAGTTCTTCACGGCTGGTGCGGCTGGCCGCCAACAGCCGGGTCTCGACATCGCTGCCGATCAGGCCCTTGCCGGTCAGGTGACCGAACGCTGCCCAGTTCTCAAAGTTGATCACGGTCAGGCCGGCAGCGAATGCCGCTTCGAATTCGCTCAGGTGCAGATGACTGCGGCGCCATCCGGCACGGTCGGCGGCAGCACCCAGGGTGGCTTGCAAGTGCGAATCGCAGGCCACTTCGAGAAAGCCGACTCTGGCGCCGTCGCCGGGCATACCCTGCACGGCAAAACCCGGGCAAATCACCTGCATGGCCGCGATCAAGTCGTCCATGCTCCTGGCGAACGGGCCGACGCAATCGAGGCTGGATTGAAGCGGATGGGCGCCGGCACGACTGACACGTCCGTAAGTCGGCTTCAGCCCGGCAATGCCGCAGCACGCCGCCGGCACCCGCACCGAACCACCGGTGTCGGTGCCCAGGGCGATGTCTGCAAGGCCGGCGGCAACTGCCGACGCCGAGCCGCTGGAGGAACCGCCCGGCACACGATCCGGCGCTTGCGGATTGATCGGCGTGCCGGTGAAGTCGTTGATGCCGGTCACGCCAAAGGCCAGTTCATGCAGATTGGTCTTGCCGACGATCTGCCAGCCAGCGTTGATAATCGCATCCACCACGTCGGCGTTTTTCGTCGCCGCTGGCGCATCGGCAAACGCCCGGCTGCCCGAACGGGTCGGGTGGCCGGCGATGTCGATGGAGTCCTTGATCGCCACGCGCTTGCCGTTACCACCGAGGATGAATTCGCTGATGAAGGTACTCATGCGCCCAGCTCCTTGTTGAACAAGCGTTGCGTACGGAAATGCGCGATCAGCCAGACGCCGTCGACACAGCGAAAATCGATGTTCAGTCGGGTACCGAACAACTCGTTGCGGCCATCGGCATAGGTAGAGATCTGCTGCATGATCCACTGCCCCTGCCCCGCGCTGCCGTCAACCAGGATCGACTCGCTGGTGAGGTAATGCAGGTTCAGCCGGAAGTGATCCGACGGTGGCAGGTAACCGCCGACGAATGCCGCCACAGCCTCGCGGCCATGGTGCTGGCCGAAGGTTTGCGCGGTCTGGCTGCCGATGCCTTCCCAGATCGCGTCCTCGGTGAACAGACCGGCCAGGTCACTGACGTGGGTCGGCGCCCGTGGCACATCGCACAGGTCCATGTAGCGCGCCATCAGTCGACGCACTGCGCCTTCCCCTACGAGCTTCGCCAGTTCCCCTTCGAGCGTCGCCAGACGCTGCAACAAGGCCTCGTCCATGGCTTACACCCGTGCCGCTTCAGGGATAGTCAGCGGACGACCGATGCGCGCTTCGACCTTGGCGTAGCGCCACAGGCTGTACTCGCCGACCGGGGTGGTGCGGAACAGGTTGCAGGCGTTGATCACCGACTGGTGGCAGTCGACGTCGGCCATGATGTATACGGTCCAGGGCGACGTGGTGGACGGGCCGACCATCAGGCGGTCGTCATCCATCGCGCCGAGCACGGTGATGCCAGGCATGGCGCCGAGGTCGCCCATCATCTGGCTGAAGCCTTTCCACACGCTCAGGCCTTCGCCGGTAGGCAGGTCGAAAAAGTTCTGAGTGATGCCGATGCAGAAGACGACGCGCAACGGTTCCTGGGTAGCTTGGGTCATGGGGGTGTCCTTGAATAAGTGATGAAAAAATCAGATGTAGCCCGGGAACGGCGGTACGCCGAGGAACACCGAGCCGGCGCCGTCGTACAGGCCTTCGCTGAGGAAGGCGTGCTGGGTCACCACCATCGAGTCACGCAGGTAGCGTTGCAGCGGATGGCGCAGGTAGATCGCGGTGGTCCCGGCCAGGCTGTAGGCGCTCTGCACCACGGCCGCACCGGCCTGGGATGCGTGGATCGCGGACAGGCGCAACTGGCTGGTCTGCTCCGGGGTCACCGGGTTGCCGGCCAGGATCGAGTCCCATACCTGCTCGGTGGTGTTGTAGAAGAAACCGCGGGCGGCGCTGAGCTTGGCTTCGGCCTTGGCGATCTCGATCCGCACATAGGCGCGGTCGGCCATCTTCGGCGCACCGGTGATGCCGCTGCCGCCGGCCATACGACTGATTTCGTCAAGGGCGGCACGGGCCAGGCCGAGGTTGACCACCGCCAGCACTTGCGCGGCGTAGGCAATCGACGGGTAGCGGAACAGCGGTTCATCAATGGTTGCAGCGCCACCGCGGATGAAGGTCCAGCGCTCGTCGACGCGCTTGTCGGTCACGCGCAGGTCATGGCTGCCGGTGCCTTTGAGGCCGACCACGTCCCAATTCTCGACAATTTCCACTTGCTCCGGGCGGAACACGGCAGTACGCGGCTTGCCGCCCGCCGCACCGATGCCCACGCCCAGGAGGTCGGCGCCCTTGCAGCCGCTGGCGAACTTCCAGGTGCCGTTGACCTGATAGCCGCCTTCGACGGCTTCGGCCGGTTGCAACGGAAACAGGCCGCCGGCGAACACCAGGTCGGGGCTGTCGGCATAGAGTTCAGCGAGGGTTTCGCGGGGCAAGGCGGCGAGGTAGACGCCAGCGCTGCCGAAACTGGCAACCCAGCCCGCCGAGCCGTCGGCTTCGGAGATGCGTTCGATCATCTTCAGGAAAAGCGCCGGTGCCAGGGCATCGCCGCCGAAGCATTTCGGCGTGGCGGCGCGGTAGATGCCAACCGCTTTGAAGCGTTCGATCATGTCCCGTGGCACATGGGAGACGGCGTCGAATTCTTCGCGACGCTGGCGAACTTCATCCAGTACCTGCGCAAAGGCCTGGCTGTCGACGATATTCTCGTCAGCGCCGATCAGAGCGTCTTGTTGCGCAACCGCTGAACGCAGCATGGGCTTTCTCCGTTTTGCTTATTGTTAGTGGGCTACACCGTTGCTTTTCTGTAGGAGCGAGCATGCTCCGGGCGGCGTTCCGACGAAGAACGCCGGAACAACGCGGGCATTCAGACAGGACGCGTTATCGTTGACGTCCATCGTCGGAACGCCGCCCGGAGCATGCTCGCTCCTACAAAGAGCACGGTGGGTGCCTTTGCGTTGGGACCCAGTGTAAAAACCGCACCCTGGCGCAACTATTGGTGCGTGTAGCCCCACAGCTAAAGAAAACCCCTAGGCCGACACCGGTTACCTCTGAGCGCATCCCCGAGCGCCAGCAGGTATAAAACGCCATACTTGCGACATCACCGGTCGTAACCCTCTGCCGCCAAGGGCTGTGCGATGTATTTGCCAAAACCGAATGACTTTTATGCGCTGATCGAAGCCATGCCGCTGTGCATCATCCTTCACGATGCGCACACCAAAGAGATCCTCTGGGCCAATGCCGCCGCCCTGGCGGCGCTGGGTTTTACCCTGGAGGAACTGACGCCGCTCAAGGCCCCGGACATGACCCGCAATGCACCGAAGTACCGGCGCTCGGTGGGGCTGCGCTGGCTGGAGGGCGCCGCGCGCACCGGGCAACGGGCGATCGAGTGGTGTTATCGCTCCAAGCAAGGGGTGGAGATCCTGTCCGAGGCGGTGGCGACCCTGGTGCATCTGGACGGCCGCGATGTGCTGATGGTGCAGTTCCGCGACATTTCCCGGGAAGACAAGGTCAAGCGCGACCTCAAACGTTTCGAGAGCCGGCTCAAGGCCTTCATGCAGGATCTGGCCGAGGGCGTGGCGGTGCTTGGCCCCGAGGGTGATATCCGTTTTATCAGCGACTCCGCCGCGCACCTGCTCAACAGCGAAGTGCAGGACTTGATGGGCAAGAATTTCCTCGACAGCTGCGACGACACTTCGCGCCAGCACCTGCTGCAGCTGTTCGCCCAGGAAACACCGGAGCACGCGCCCTTCAGCGTGCACTACGAGGTGCAGCGCGCTGACGGCGAATGGCGCTGGCACGACGCGACCTGTCGCTACATCGAGATCGAGGACGACCTGGTGGGCCACCTGCTGCTGTTCCGCGACGTCACCGAGCAGGTGGCCGCCGAAGAAGCACGGCGGGTCAGCGAGCAGAAAATCGGATACCTGGCACGCTACAACGCCATGGGTGAAATGGCCGTGGCCATCGCCCACGAATTGAGCCAGCCCCTGGCGGCAACACGCAACTTCATCGAAGGCGCGGTGATCCGCCTGGGCAACATTGCCGATGCCGACCCCGGCGTCACCTGGGGCCTGCAGAGCGCGGTGCGGCAGATCGAGCACGCTTCGGTGATCATCAAGAGCGTGCGCGACTACGTGGTCAAGCTGGAGAAAAGCGAGGAACTGGTCGACCTCAATGAGCTGCTGCGCGAAACCCGCTACTTCATCAGCCTGCGCGCCGACCCGAGTCTGGTGCGCGTGGAGGTCGTCACCTCGCCCGGGCCGCTGCGGGTGAGTTGCGAGAAAGTACTGATCGGGCAGGTGATCCTCAACCTGGCCTTCAACGCGATCGAAGAAATGGCCGACCTGCCTGCAGAACGACGTTTGTTGCGCATTCATGCCAGCCGCGACGGCGAGGCGGCGCTGGTGCGTATCGAAGACAGCGGACGCGGGATTCAGGCCCAGGCGCAAGAAAAGCTGTTCGACGGCTTCTTCTCGTCCAAGGTCAGCGGCAACGGCATTGGCCTTGCCCTGTGCAAAAACATCATCGGCCGCCATCGCGGCGATATATGGGCGCAAAACCTGGATCCGTGTGGGGCGGTGTTTACCTTCTCCCTGCCCCTGGCCTGAGCTACACAAATGCTGTGGTGAGGGGCTTGCGAGGGGGCTTGTCGGACCGCCGCACCGCCCCGTTGGGTCGCGAAGCGGCCCCCGACGATTCTTCCGACAGACCGAGGTGCCTGAATCTGCGACGGCTTCGCCGTCGAACGGGGCGGTGCGGCGGTCCGACAAGCCCCCTCGCCACAGGCAAGCCCCCTCGCCACAGAAAGTCCCTTCCCCACAAGCCCCTAAGGCAAACCCCCTCGCCACAGCTTTCACTTTCGTACCTTCTCTGCACGAACGCCCGCCCCCGCCCTATCAGGCTGACCAGCCAGTTTCATGACACTGGCACAGACACACAAACAGTTGGCAGCCACAGCAATTCTCCCGATTGCCGGGCGAGGCAGAATTCAATGGCAAGAATCTGCCAAAGCACCCGCGATCCGCGTTACCAACAATTCAGGAAGTTCCCCTTATGCGAACAAACAGGATCTCCGTACAGTCAGCGCTTGGCCTGAGCCTGCTTGTACTCGGTTTGAACAGTGCCCACGCGGATCTGCCCGCCGGTACGATCGGCCAGACTGTTCTGGCGTTCCCTCCAGAAGCTCACCGCGCGTTCGTCATCGACGTCGAGTTCGACAGCTTCGTGGCCGGCCGTGTCACCGTGGTCGACCCGGACCAGAAGCGCATCCTCGGCATGGTGCCAACCGGATTCGCTGCGCCGTCGACCCTCAGCCATGACAAAAAGACGCTCTACAGTGCGGACATCTGGTACTCCCGTGGTACCCGTGGCACCCGCACCGACGTACTGACCGCCTGGGACAGTTCGACCCTGTCGCCAGCCTGGGAAGTGCTGATCCCGAACAAGCGCGCCGAATCGCTGACCCAGCGTTACTCGCTCAAGCCAAGCGGCGACGACAAATTCGTCTACGTCTACAACTTCACCCCGTCGACCTCGGTGACGGTGGTCGACACCCAGGCCAAGGCCGTCGCCACGGAAATCGCCATTCCCGGTTGCGTGCTTATCTACCCGATCGGCAACCGCCGCTTCGCCTCGCTGTGTGGCGACGGCAGCCTGCAAGTACTGACCCTCAACGACCAGGGCCAGGAAACCGCGCGCAGCCGCACGCCGTTCTTTGACCCGAACGCGGAAAAGCTGGTGGAGCGCGCAGTCAACGTCGGCGACACCTACTACTTCACCACCACCACGGGCACCGTGCGTGGGGTGGACTTCTCCGGCGACGCGCCGAAGATCCTGCCGGCCTGGTCGCTGACCACCGACGAAGAAAAGAAAGCCGGATGGGCACCGGGTGGCTGGCAGCTGATGGCTGTGGCGCCGAAGCTGGATCGCTTGTACGTGCTGATGCACGACGCCCATGAAGCAATGAAGTGGGAAGACCCGAGCCCGTTGATCTGGGCGTTCGACCTCAAGACTCACAAGAAGATAGCCACACTCGAAGCCCCGGCTCCGGTGTGGAGCATGCAGGCCACCGGCGATGACAAACCGTTGTTGCTGGGCACCGACGTGGAAGGTGGTTTGCAGATCTTCGACCTCAAGACCAACAAGCTCGCCGGCAGCATGCCTAAAGTCGCAAAAACCGCGACTCAGGTCCTGAGCTACTAAGAGGTTCGGCCATGCACACAGATCCGATCTTCATCATTGCCAGTGCGCTCGCCATAGCGGCGTTGCTGGCCAGTGCCGCGACCCACAAGTTGCGCGCACCGGCCCGTTTCGCCCGGCAGCTGGCGGACTACCAACTGCTGCCACAGGCGCTGGTGCGTCCGGGCGCGCGCCTGGTTCCGTTGGTGGAACTGGTTGTCGCGTTCGCCCTGCTGGTTCCGGCCACCCGTGGCTGGGCCGCAGTGGCCGCCGCCAGCCTGTTGGCCCTGTACGCCGCCGCCATCGGCATCAACCTATGGCGCGGTCGCGCGGACATCGACTGCGGTTGCGCCGGTCCCGATCAGGCTCAACCCCTGCGCCCGGTCCTGCTGCTGCGCAACAGTGCGCTGGTGGCACTGGCCCTGCTGGCCAGCGTGGCACCGGTGGCCCGCGACCTCAACCTGTTCGATGGCTTCGTGACCCTGGCCGCCGCCGCGGTCGCGCTGCTCATCTACGCCGCCGCCGATGGCTTGCTGGCGAACTCCCCTCTTCTGCTCAAATTGATTGGTAGGTAATCGAAATGGAAGGCTTGATTGTTTCCAACGTTCTGCTCTGGGTGCTGCTGGTGGCCGTGGCGTTTGTCGTCATGGGCCTGGTGCGCCAGATTGGTGTATTGCACGGGCGCCTGGCGCCAGCCGGCGCGCTGATGGTCGACAAAGGCGTGGCGGTCAACGAAGCCGCGCCACAGATCACCGCTTCGGACCGTCACGGCCGCCCGGTGAACTTCGGCTATGCCGGTGAAAAATCGCAACTGCTGTTCTTCCTCTCGCCGACCTGCCCGATCTGCAAGTCGCTGCTGCCGGCGATCAAGTCCATCGCCAAGGAACAAGCGGGCAGCCTCGACGTGGTGTTCGTCAGCGACGGCGACATGGACGCCCAGCAAGCGCTGATCCGCGAGCACAAACTGGAAGATGCGACCTACGTGGTCGGGCCGCAAGTGGGCATGACCTACCAGATCGGCAAGCTGCCGTACGCCGCGCTGATCGACAAGTCCGGCACCCTGCGCGCCAAAGGCCTGGTCAACTCCCGCGAGCACCTGGACAGCCTGTTCGAGGTCGAGCATCTCAAGCACGCCACGCTGCAGCAGTACCTCAATGCCCAACCGCACACCCACGACCACGGCCATAGCCACTGATTAAGGCAGGGAGACCTTTATGAAACTGCTGGATCTGTTGTTTGAGCGTTCGACTCGCCGTGTGGCCGACACCACTTCGCGCCGTAAACTGCTGGCGCGCATGGGCTCGCTGATGGTGGCCGGCGCCGCCCTGCCCCTGCTGCTGCCGCTGGATCGCACCAGCAAGGCCTTGGCCGCCGAACCTGCGCAAGCCGGTGACCCGGGTGATCCGAACAGCTGCGACTACTGGCGCTACTGCTCCATCGACGGCTTTCTGTGCAGCTGCTGCGGCGGCTCCGTGACCTCCTGCCCGCCGGGCACCGAGGCCTCGCAAGTGACCTGGATCGGCACTTGCCGCAACCCGGCCGACGGCAAGGACTACATCATTTCGTACAACGACTGCTGCGGCAAACAAAGCTGCGCCCAGTGCGCCTGCACCCGTAACGACAGTGAAGAGCCGGCCTACCGCCCGTTCAACAACAACGATGTGAACTGGTGCCTGGCCGCCAAGTCGCACATCTACCACTGCACCGTTTCGGTCATTCGTGGCGTCGCCGTTTAACGCGCACTTTGCGCCGGTTGCTCACGCAACCGGCGTTTTTTTTCTGACTGCTTTTCTTTTTTCTGCTCACTGCACCTGCAGGAGCGAGCATGCTCCGGGCGGCGTTCCGACGATGGTCGTTAACGATAACGCGTGTTTACTGGCTAAACGCGGTGTTCTCAAGTCCATCGTCGGGACGCCGCCCGGAGCATGCGCGCTTCCACAGAGATCCAGGGCAAAACCGGTCATCAGCGGAGTTGGATGCATGCGTACTTTGATATTGCTCGGTCTCGTCTGCGCCCTGAGCGCCCCGCTTGCCTATGCCCGTGCCATTCCCGACCCGACGCAGCGTCACGCACCGGGTAACGAACAAGCGCAAAAAGAAATTGCCCGGGCCGGCTACAGCGTTGGCGTGAACTACCAGTTGCAATGCGCCGGTTGCCACTTGGGTGACGGTACGGGCTCCGCCGCCAACGACACGCCAAGGATGAAAGGCTTTGTCGGCAATTTCCTGAAAGTCCCGGGGGGCCGTGAATTTCTCGTGCGCGTGCCCGGCATGTCGCAATCGGCATTGAACAATGCGCAACTCGCCGACCTGCTCAACTGGCTGATGCGCAAAGACGGGATGGCGGGTCAAAGCGTACCGGCCGATTACCAGCCCTATACCGCTGAAGAAATCGCCGCATTGCGCGCCAGTACCATGCTCAACCTGCCCGGCACCCGTGGCGAACTGATCAAGGCGATGCGTGCGAAAGGCATCGCGATTGATGACGGGATGAATTACTGAAGACCTCGGTATCTTATTTGAGCTGGCTTGCCAGCGATGACGGCCTCGAATAAGGCGTCGTCCATTACAACGCCATCGCCAGCAAGCCGGCGCCTACAGATTTGTGCAGTGCCAACCAATCAGCATGCACCTGCGATCCTGGTGGAGCAGGCTTGCCTGCGAACTGTGGCGTGTGCGAAAGCCGAGCGTCGATGGCATCATCACCCGCTACGAAGGTTTCGATGCTGCGGGCGAACGGGTCATCCAGTTGTTCGGCGTGCGCAAGCCGGACATTGCCGAGCGTGACGACTGGCGTGCCCTGGCAGAAACTGCCACCACTGTGATCGCCTAAGGAATAGTCCCGATGCGTATGAAAACACTGCTTGTCTGTGCCGGCGTGCTCGTCAGCCAGATGGCCGTCGCCGACGCCCTGCCCCAGCGCTGGGTCAGCGCCGGTGGCGCATTCAGCGAATGGGTGGTCGCCCTCGGTGGCGAAGGCCGACTGGTGGGTGTCGACAGCACCAGTCAGCACCCGCAGACATTGCGCAGCCTGCCAAGCGTCGGCTACCAACGCGCACTGGCCGCCGAAGGCATTCTGGCCCTGAAGCCGGACATTCTGGTGGGCAGCACTGAAATGGGGCCGCCACCGGTGCTGGAGCAGCTCAAGGCCGCCGGCGTGCGCATTGAAATGCTCTCGGCCAAGGCTGACGTAGCGGCCCTGCAACACAACCTGACTGAGCTCGGCCAATTGCTGGGCAAGCAAACCGAGGCGCAAGCCCAGACGGCCGGTTACCTCAAGCGCCTGCAAGCCCAGGCTGACTGGGTCAAGCAAGCACAACAGCAACACCCGGCACCGCGGGTGTTGATGCTGCTCAGCCACTCCGGTGGCAATCTGCAGGTCGCGGGCAAAGACACCCTGGCGGCCTGGATGATCGAGCAGGCCGGTGGCACAAGCCTGGGCGAGCACAACGGCTATAAACCGGTCTCCAACGAAGCCATGCTGGCCCTGGACCCGCAGGTGATCATCTTCGCCGGTGGTCGCCTGGAGGGTGACGCGGCACGTGCGGCGCTGCTGCAGCAGAACCCGATCCTGGCGCAAACCCGCGCCGGGCGTGATGGCCGGGTGCTGGTGATCGATCCGACGCTGCTGGTCGGCGGTCTTGGCCCGCGCGTACCGGATGCCCTGAGCCGTCTCTGCGCAGCGTTCTACCCGGACGTAAAAACCGCTGGGATCAGCCAATGACGGCCATTTTCCGGCCGCGTCCGACACTGATTTTCCTGGGGTTGTTGCTGATCCTGGTGTTCTGGCTGTCCCTTGCCCTGGGACCGGTCAGTCTGCCCCTAAGTGATACCTTGCTGGCCGGGCTGCGCTTGCTCGGCTTACCGCTCGACGTTGGCGACACCCAACAAGCGGAACTGATCCTGGGGCAGATTCGTTTGCCGCGCAGCCTGCTGGGGATTTCTGTCGGCTCGGTACTGGCGTTGTCCGGCGTGGCGATGCAGGGGTTGTTCCGCAACCCCCTGGCGGACCCGGGCCTGGTCGGTGTCTCTGGCGGTGCGGCACTCGGTGCGGCCATCGCCATTGTCGGTGGCAGCCTGCTTGGCGGCTTGCCACCCGCTGTCGAACCCTACCTGCTGTCAGTCTGCGCCTTCGCTGGCGGCCTGATCGTCACGGCGGTGGTGTATCGCTTTGGCCGCAAGAACGGGCAGACCGATGTCGCCACCATGCTGTTGGCAGGCGTGGCGATGACGGCCATGGCCGGTGCCGGGGTCGGGCTGTTTACTTACCTGGCCGATGACGCGACCTTACGCACCCTGACCTTCTGGAACCTGGGCAGCCTCAACGGCGCAAGCTACCCGCGTTTGTGGCCGTTGCTGATCGTGGCCGTCGGCGTGGCGCTGTGGTTGCCACGCCGGGCGGCGGCGCTCAATGCGATGCTGCTGGGCGAATCCGAGGCCCGCCACCTGGGCTTTAATATCGAGCGGATCAAGCTGGAACTGGTTTTTTGCACTGCGTTGGGTGTAGGCGCCGCTGTTGCCGCAGCCGGCCTGATCGGATTCATCGGTCTGGTGGTGCCGCATCTGATGCGCCTGCTGGTCGGTCCAGATCACCGGGTGTTGCTGCCCGCCTCGTTGCTGGCCGGTGCCAGCCTGTTGCTGCTGGCCGATCTGGCCGCGCGCCTGCTGCTGGCGCCGGCCGAGTTGCCGATCGGCATCGTCACAGCGCTGATTGGTGCTCCCTTCTTTCTCTATCTGCTGGTACGAGGGCGCTCCTGATGCTGCGGGCAAACAATTTGCTGGTACGCCGTGGCCAACGCACGGTACTGGCGAACATCGATATCGCCTTGCGCCCCGGTGAAGTGCTTGGCGTGCTCGGGCCGAACGGCGCGGGCAAAAGCACCCTGCTCGCCGCCTTGTGCGGTGAATTGCCGGCCAATGAAGGCACAGTCAGCCTCGACGAGCGCAAGCTTGCCGACTGGCCGGGTCAGGAGCGGGCGAGACGCCTGGCCGTGTTGCCGCAGAGTTCGAGCCTGAACTTTGCTTTCTCGGTCAATGAGGTCGTGGGCATGGGTCGCCTGCCTCACGCCAGTGGCCGCGTGCGCGACGCGGAAATTGTCGCCGAGGCGCTGCGGGCAGCCGATGCCCTGCACCTGGCCGGGCGCAGCTATCTGGCCCTGTCCGGGGGTGAACGCCAGCGCGTACATCTGGCGCGGGTACTCGCCCAGTTGTGGCCGGGCGCCGAAGGCCAGACCCTGCTGCTCGATGAGCCAACCTCGATGCTCGACCCGTTGCACCAGCACACCATTCTGCAAGCGGTGCGCGACTTCGCCGGGCGCGGTGCGGCGGTGCTGGTGATCCTTCACGACCTCAACCTGGCCGCGCGTTATTGCGATCATCTGCTGTTGCTGCAGGACGGCCTGCCCCATGCCTACGGAACACCGGCAAACGTACTGACCGCCGATGCGCTGGCGGCGGTGTATGGGTTGCAGGTGTTGATCCAGCAACATCCGGAACGTGGTCACCCGCTGATCATCGCGCGCTGAACCGCCACCTACTCTGGTGGAGGGGCCTTTGCCAATACAAGGAAATCCGATGCGCTTTCTGTTGCTCTGTGCATTCAGCCTGCTGGCTGCCTGCCAAACCCATCACGTCACGCCGCCTCCGGCACCGATTGCTCCCGAGGGGCGAGATCACACTGACCTGGGCGTTATCCGCGAACTGGCCACGGGCCGTACGCTGACACCCCAGGAGCTGGTCCAGCGCCTGGCCGTTACGCCCCGCGTGCTGGTCGGCGAACAGCACGACAACCCGGATCACCACGCCCTGCAACTGTGGCTGCAGCGCGAACTGGCGGCGCAACGGGCACAAGGCAGCCTGCTGATGGAAATGCTCAATCCCGACCAGCAGGCCAGGGTCGATGCCGCCCAGGCGGCCATTCGTGCCGGTGAGCCTGTGGCCGACCCGTTCAAGGCGCTGGCCTGGCAGGCCAACTGGGACTGGAGCGTTTATGGCGCCCTGGTGACCTACGCCTTGCGCCAGCCGTATCCGCTGCTGTCGGCCAACCTCGACCGTGCGCAGATCATGCAGATCTACAAACAGCGCCCGGTGCTTGAAGGCAGCGCCTCGACCACGAAACAGGTGCAGGCGACCCTGCTGGAAGACATCCGCCAATCCCATTGCGGCCTGCTGCCCGAAGCGCAGATGCCGGCGATGCTTGCCGTGCAACAGCAGCGTGACCGACGCATGGCCGAACGCCTGATTACCGCACCGACCCCTGCGCTGTTGCTGGCTGGCGCCTTCCATGTGCGCAAGGACCTGGGTGTGCCGCTGCACCTCAAGGACCTGGGTGCAGGTGAAGTTAATGCGGTGTTGATTCTGGCCGAGGTGGGCAAGACGGTAACGGCCGACAATGCGGATTACGTGTGGTACACGGCGGCTCAGCCGGAACAGGATCATTGCGCGGAACTGCGTCGTTAAACCCGACGGCACGCAATACCCGAAACACAGGGGTAAGGAGGCTTGCCGTTGTAAGGGGGATTGGCTGTGGCAAGCCCCCTCGCCACAGGCCTGGTTTTTTCCCAAAGACCCTCACTGAAATTGTATTCACCCTCAATCTCCAGCGCGACACTATGTCACGCCTTGGCATCGGTCCAATGGTCGAATCCGCCCGTCCCGCACCAGCACAGTTTGGTACCATCCCCGGGTTTTTCACGACTGATCCGTCAACCTGCCGATAATCCGGCAGGCTTCACAGGATATTTTTCTGCATGAGTACTCTGTATACCCGCCGAACCCTCCTGCAAGGCATGGGCCTGTTGAGCCTGGGCCTGCTCGCCGGCTGCGATGGCAGCAGCAAGCTGTCGTTCAAGTACGGCAAGGACCTCAGCGACAAGATCATGGGGCGTAACTTCAAGCTCAAGGACACCCAGGGCGAAACCCGCATGCTGGGCAGCTATCGCGGCATGATGCCGATGATTTTCTTCGGTTTCACCCAATGCCCGGCCGTCTGCCCGACCACCTTGGCCCGCGCCGCCCAGGCGAAGAAACTGATGGGCCGCGACGGCGAAAGACTGCAGGTGATCTTCATCACCCTGGACCCCGAACGCGACACCCCCGAACTGCTCGACAAATACGTCAAGGCCTTCGACCCGAGTTTTGAAGCGCTGTACGGCACCCTCGAAGAAACCGCCGCCACCGCCAAGGAGTTCGGTGTGTTCTTTGAAAAGGTCCCGAGCGGCGATACCTATACCCTCTCCCATACCGCGACCAGTTTTGTCTTCGACTCCCGGGGCAACCTGCGCCTGGGCTTGTCCACGTCCCTGACGGCAAAAGAGTGCGCAGAAGACCTGCTCACCGTGATGGAGGTTTGCTGAATGAATGCCCCACTGGCAAAAAACCGCTTTGCGCAACGCTGCAAGCAACTGGCGCTGAGCCTTTCCCTGATCGGCATGAGCTGGCAAGTGTTGGCGCAAACTCAAATCGAGGATGCCTGGGTGCGTGCAACAGTCGCCGGTCAGCCTTCGAGCGGCGCCTTCATGACGCTCACCGCCAGCGAAGACAGCAAGCTGCTGAGCGTGCAATCGCCCGTGGCGAAAACCGTGCAGATTCACCAGTCGAGCATGCAGGACGACGTGATGAAGATGCAGCAGGTGCAATCCGTGGCGCTGCCGGCGGGCAAGCCGGTGAGTTTTGATCCCCACGGCTATCACATCATGCTGATGAACCTGACCGCGCAGATCAAAGAAGGCGACAAGGTACCGCTGACCCTGACCGTGGAAAATGCCAAGGGCGAGAAAGAGTCGATTCAGGTGGAGGCCGTCGCAAAGGCGCTCGCCACGATGGATCACAGCAAGATGAGCCATGATCACAGCAAGATGAACTGATATTCCCACACATAAAAAATCGTCCGAAGGCTGGGGCCGAGTTCGGACGATCTTTTAATCCTGACGTTTAGAAATCCACAGTCGCCGACAACTCCAACGTCCGCCACTCGACCTCGGTTTCATTTCGGCTCAGACCAGCTTGACCACCGTATTGATGTTATTGCGGGTGGCTTTGGAGTAAGGGCAGTACTGATGCCCGGTGTCGACGAGCTTCTGCGCCGTCTCGCGATCCAGCCCTGGCAGACTCACGTTGAGCCGGGCCTGCAGGAGATAGCCACCTTCATTGGTGCCCAGATCGACTTCGGTATCAACGGCCACGTCCTTGGGCATTGCAACCTTCATTTCCTTGGCGGCGACTCCCATGGCGCCGATGAAACAGGCAGACCAGCCGGCGGCGAACAGTTGCTCGGGATTGGTGCCGCCACCGCCCGCGCCGGGGGACGACAGTTTCACGTCAAGGATGCCGTCAGAGCTGCGCGACGCGCCGTCCCGGCCTCCCGTGGTATGGGTTTTTGCGGTGTACAGTACTTTGTCGATCTGATTCATGACGACCTCCTGTTGAATGGAAGAAAACCGGATCTTCAATAATAGTCGTCACCCATCCACGCCGAGGCCCAACCGACAGGCGCCGTGCCCCGGTTATTTCCGCGCCAGCTTGTACTTGAGGCAGTCTTGATAAAAACCCTGGCGGATCGCCTCCGGTTTCAACCGCGAGGCGCTGTCATAGGTTTGCTCGGTAATGCCCATTGCCATCATGCGCATCCAGCTGCGGGAGAACTTGTAGGCCTGGATTTTCTGCCGCGCAGCATACAGTGAAACCCCCGAGAGCTTGAGTTCCTGTGCCCTGGCGGCAGTACCCGCACCCCAACTGCACTGGTAGCGGTCGCCATCCTTCAAATCCCTGCCGTGGGCAGCGCCTGCCGTTGCCACCATTGCCAGAGAAACCAACGCGATCCCTGTATTACGCATCGCTAATCCTTAACCATTTGAAAATAAAATGATTTTCGCGAATTACAGAGCAGCGCGGGGCCAGTATAGTGCCCTACCGTTCGTCGGACTGACCTGAGTCAAATCTATGACGGTCATTTCTTGCGACATTCCAAACCTTTGCTATAGATAACACACACTCTCAGCAACCAATGAGGCATCTGAATGTCAGTCGCGAAGAAAATGACAGTGGGGCAACTGACAATGTTGACTGCCGTCAACATGTTGGGCTCAGGCATCATTCTGTTGCCAACGAAACTTGCCGAAGTGGGCGGAATCTCGATTCTTTCCTGGCTGATCACAGCCACCGGCTCCCTGGCACTGGCTTATGCCTTTGCCCGTTGCGGGATGCTCAGTCGCAAGACTGGCGGCATGGGCGGTTATGCCGAATACACCTTCGGTAAAGCCGGTAACTACATCACCAACTACACCTATGGCCTGTCGCTGTTGATTGCCAACGTGGCAATCAGTATTACCGCGGTCGGCTACATACAGGTGTTGCTCGACGTCAAACTCGATCCGCTGCAAGTCGGTCTGGCGACCATTGCCTTGCTATGGATCACCACCTTCGCCAACTTCGGCGGCGCGAATATCACCGGTCGCATCGGCGCGGTCACCGTCTGGGGTGTAATTGCCCCGGTGGTGCTGGTATCCACCATCGGCTGGTTCTGGTTCGACAGCAGCGTCTATGCGGCCGGCTGGAACCCGCACAACATGGGCATGCTCGAAGCCGCAGGCGCCTCGGTGGCGATTACCCTGTGGGCCTTCCTTGGCCTGGAATCGGCGTGCGCCAACACCGACGCGGTGGAAAACCCGGAGCGCAACGTACCCATCGCGGTACTGGGCGGCACCCTGGGCGCGGCAGTGATCTACATCGTCTCCACCAACGTCATCGCCGGCATCATCGACAACCCGGAACTGGCCGCCTCTACCGCACCGTTCGGGCTGGTCTTCGCCAAGATGTTCAACCCCATGATCGGCAACATCGTGATGGCCGCAATGGTCCTCGCCTGCGTCGGCTCGTTGCTGGGCTGGCAGTTCACCATTGCCCAGGTCTACAAAAGCTCGGCTGACACCGGTTACTTCATTCCGATCTTCGCCAAGGCCAACAAGGCCGGGACACCGATTATCGGCATGCTGGTGCTGCTGGCGGCACAGACTGCGCTGGCCTTGCTCACCATCAGTCCTGACCTGAGCAAACAGTTCGACACCCTGGTCAACCTCGCGGTGGTCACCAACCTGGTGCCGTACATCCTCTCGATGGCCGCAATCATGACCATGCAAAAAGTCTCCAACGTGCCGCAAAGCAAGGCCCTGGCGACCAACATCATTGCGCTCGTCGCGGCGGCCTACAGCTACCTGGCGCTCTACAGTTCCGGCGCACAGGCAGTAATGCTGGGCGGCGCGGCGACCATTTTCGGCTACACCATGTTCGGCTTCGTCAACAACCGCCTGATTCGCCTCGAAGCTCTCAACAACAGCGTACCGACGCAAACCGTCAGCGCGCAGCACCTCACTGGTGAGCCAGTGCCGGTCAATAACCTGAATAAATCCACTTTGGAGGTTCAATCATGACGGACTATAAACATTCCCTCGGGATGCTCGCGCTGCTGGCCAGCCCCCCACCGGATAAACGTACGGTGTTCGGCCGCGCTCTGGATCAGTTGGTTCACGATCTCGAAGGACGAGGCGTCAGTGTTCTGGCGTCGGAAAGCCTCAAGGACACTGCGTCGATCCTGCGCACAGACACTGCAGTGCAATGCTTGCTGATCCACTGGGAAATGGACGAAAGCAAAGACCACGAAGACTGCATCAAACTGCTGGTCAAGCTGCGTGAGCGCAACACCCGGGTGCCGGTGTTCCTGATCAGCGACCGGACCACTGCGTCGAGCATTCCACTGCTGGTCATGCAACACGCCGACGACTTCATCTGGTTGCCCGAGGACACCTCGCGCTTCCTCAGCGGGCGCATCCTCGCGGCCATCGAACGCTATCGCCAGGCCGCACTGCCGCCGATGTTCGGTGCGCTGGTGAAATTTGCCCGCACCTATGAATACTCCTGGCACACCCCCGGCCATGCCGGCGGTACGGCGTTTTTGAAGAGCACCGCCGGGCGGGCCTTCTACGAGTTCTTCGGGGAAAACCTGCTGCGTTCCGACCTGTCGATTTCCGTTGGCGAACTCGGCTCGCTGCTCGACCATAGCGGCCCCATCGGCCAGGGCGAGCGTTATGCCGCCAAGGTCTTCGGCGCGCACCGCACCTACTACGTGACCAACGGCTCGTCGATGTCCAACCGCGTCATCCTCATGGCCAGCGTTACGCGCAACCAGATCGCCCTGTGCGACCGTAACTGCCACAAGTCCGCCGAACATGCGATGACCCTGTCCGGGGCCCTGCCGACCTACCTGGTGCCTACCCGCAACCGCTACGGCATCATCGGCCCGATCCTGCCGCAAACCCTTAGCGCCGCAGGCGTGAAGGCGGCAATTGCGAGCAACCCGCTGGTCAAGGAAGGCATCGACCCGACTCCGGTGCACGCGATCGTTACTAACTCCACCTACGACGGCCTGACCTACAACGTCACCCGCGTCGAAGAGTTGCTGGGCGAAAGCGTCGACCGCCTGCATTTTGACGAAGCCTGGTACGGCTATGCGCGTTTCAACCCGCTGTACGCCGGGCGCCACGCCATGCACGGCAACCCTGAAGATCACGACGAATCGAAACCGACCGTGTTCGCTACCCAGTCGACCCACAAGTTGCTGGCCGCCCTGTCCCAAGCGTCGATGATTCACGTGCGCAACGGCCGCAACCCGATCGAACACGCGCGCTTCAACGAATCGTACATGATGCATGCCTCGACCTCGCCGAACTACGCGATCATGGCGTCCTGCGACGTCAGCTCGGCGATGATGGAGGCGCCGAGCGGGCAAATCCTCACGACCGAGTCGATCGAAGAAGCCATCAGCTTCCGCCAGGTCCTCTCGCGCATGCACAACGAGATGCAGAGCAAGGATGACTGGTTCTTCACCTGCTGGCAGCCGCCGACCGTGAAGGTCGGAGCCACCACCGTGCCGTTCCATGAAGTCGACCCGGTGCAGCTCAAAACCGACCAAAATTGCTGGGTACTGCATCCCAACGAGGTTTGGCACGGCTTCGGCGACATCGAAGACGGCTATTGCATGCTCGACCCGATCAAGGTCTCGGTACTCAGCCCGGGCATGGGCGACGACGGCAACCTGCTGGCCAGCGGTATTCCGGCTTGCGTCATCACCGCCTACCTGAGCCGCCAGGGCATAGTCGTGGAGAAAACCACCGACTTCACCATCCTGTTCCTGTTCTCCATCGGTATCACCAAAGGCAAGTGGGGCACGCTGCTCAACGCCCTGCTGGACTTCAAGCGTGACTACGACGACAACGCCGACCTCGAGCTGTGCCTGCCCGACCTGTACAGCGCCAACCAGCAACGCTATGGCGGCATGGGCCTCAAGGACCTGGCCGACGAAATCTTCGCCGCCATGAAGAAACACAAGACCACCTACAACATGTCCCAGGCCTTCGGCACCCTGCCCAAAGCCGAGTTCAGCCCAGTGGAGGCCTACGAAAAACTGGTGCGCAACGAGATTGAACTGGTGACACTCGACCAGGCCGCCGGACGCCTCGCAGCGACCGGTATCGTGCCCTACCCGCCAGGCATCCCGCTGCTCATGCCGGGCGAGAACGCAGGCCCTGCGGACGGGCCGTTGCTGGCCTACCTCAAGGCCCTGGAAGCCTTCGACACCTCCTTCCCGGGCTTCACCCACGACACCCACGGGATTGAAGTCGAGGATGGCGTGTACCGGATGCTGGTCCTGAAATAAGGTAACAAGTTTCACCGCAAGCCCGCTCCCACACTTGATCTCCTTCAGTCAAAACCCTATGGGCAAAATCAATCACAGCGCTCTATGATTGAACCCCATGACCACCGCCATTCCTCTTCGCCAACCCTGCCCACCCGGCGCCTGCGACTGCGGGCGTGACCCGCTGCTGGACACACCGGGGGCGGACCTGCGCATCCTGTTTCTAACCCGCGCCGAAGAAAAACGCCTGATCGAGCGCCTGGAAAACCTGCAAAGCCTGAGCGACCTCGAACACCTGCAACGACGCATGTTCGAGCAACTGGGCATACGCGTTAACATCGCCCCCGGTTTCAACGAAGTACGGACCATGCGCGGCATCGGCATCAACATCGCCGAACTGCCCGGCCTGTGCCGCAAGACCCGCGCGGCCATCCCCGCCGCCATCCGCCGGGCCATGGAAAACCGACCGCAAATCGCTTACGAACTGCTCAATGCCAACGACCTGTTGCGCGATGCATAGCGGCCATGCTCCAGTGTGCAGGATTTCCCATTGCCCAAGCCGGCGCTCAGGTGTTCGATAGAAAAATGGCGACTGCAAAAAGATCTCACCATGGTTATTTTTGTCCCATTGACCGACCGACCAATGCGCCGCGGCTGGCAGCCACCCGCTGGCAAGAAACGCTTATGGAGGCAAGGGGGCCGGCTCGCTACCTTGATTTGATCAAATGATTACTGGCGATATTGTCCGTGCTATCTACGCTCATCACGGGGGACCGCACTTTTGCATTGCGGTCGTAAATGACTCTGGCGGTTTACGATTTCATGTCATTAAGGGCACTAAAATCTGTGGACCGCTCGACAATGCCTTGATTCCAGCTATAAACGGAAACATGATCTGGCTATTCTGATGCCCTGACAGCACATAAAAAAAAAAACGATTTTAACCATGGAGTAAACGGCACTATGAACCCATCCCGAAAACTGCTTGTCGGCGCCGCACTGGCCGCTCTGATGCTTGGCGGCTGCACCTCGAAAGTCACTGAACGGGAGCAGTACTCCGGCTTCCTGCCCAACTACAACAACCTGCAGGAAGTCGAAACGCCGAGCGGCGGGACGGCCATGCGCTGGGTCAGCCCATCGTGGAACCCCAATGCCTATGACACGGTGGTGTTCAACAAGCTGGAACTGTATCCGGCGCCCAAGCCCGATGAGCGAGTCAATCAGCAGACGCTCAGCGAAATCCAGAACTACATGAGCAGCAAGGCCAAAAACACCCTGGGTCAGAAATACCGCGTAGTCCCCACCACCGCAACGGCGGGCTCCAAGCCCTTGATCATGCGTGCGGCGATCACCGGGGTGAGTGCCGAGACCGAAGGCATGAAGTGGTATGAAGTGGTGCCTGTCGCGGCAGTAGTGGGTAGCGTGACTGCAGTCAGCGGCCATCGTGACCAGGACACCACCCTGTTCCTCGAAGCCGAATTTATCGACGCCAAGACCAACCAGACCGTGGCCAAGGTGGTACGCAAGGTCTTCGGCAGCACCCTGGAAAACTCCAGCGAGAAGATCACCGCCAAGGACTTCAAGGTAGCCATCGACAAGCTGGGTACCGACTTCCAGGCGTTTATCAAGTAACCGATGACCTTGTGCAGGAGCTGCCGCAGGCTGCTCCTGCACGGGAGCGTGTTTTCAGGTTTTTTTCATCCCGATGCGCTTGCGCATTTCGGCTGTGATCGACTGCCGGGTTTTCGCCAGCCCCGCCCAAGGTTCATCACCGACTTCGGCCAGGCGTTCATGCACGTTGTGCACATTCCACTGATTGCCACCCTTGAGTTCAGCCACTTCCTCACGAAACACCGGCACTGACACCGGCAACCCTTCGCGGGTTCGCACGGCGTAGGCGCAGATGGTGGTCGCGCCCAGTCCGTTGCGCAGGTAATCGATAAAGATCCGTCCCACCCGGTTTTTCGGGCCCGATACCGCAGAAAATCGCTCCGGCAACAATTTGGCCATGTGGCTGACAATGGCGTGGCTGAAATCCTTGACCTCATCCCAACCGAGTTTGCGGGTCAGTGGCACCACGATGTGAATACCCTTGCCGCCGCTGGTTTTCAGAAACGCCTTGAGCCCCAGTTCATCCAGAACCGACAGCGTCAGCTGCGTCGCTTCGACCATGCTTTTCCATGGCAGCGCCGGGTCCGGGTCGAGGTCGAGCACGAAGCGATCCGGCTTGTCGAGTTTGTCCGCTGTGGCGTTCCAGGTGTGCAACTCCACGGTGCTCATCTGTACCGCGCCGATCAGGGCTTCGGCGTTGTTGATGACCATCATCGGCTGGCCGGTGAGTTTCTGGTCCAGGGTGGTGATGCCGGGGATCGCCAGGCGTTCGGCATTTTTCTGGAAGAACAGCTCACCGGCGATGCCGTCCGGCGCGCGTACCAGCGCCACCGGGCGATCCTTGAGCTCAGGCAGAATCCATTCGGCGACGCTGGCGTAATACTGCGCCAGTTGCACTTTGGTGGTGCCGCTGCTGGCGTCAATCACCCGGTCCGGATGCGTAATTCGCACCTGGTCCTTGCCCAAGCCGATTTGTGACGGCGCCGGTTCGGTTTTCTTTGGCGTGGCCGCCGGCTTTTCGGTGGCGCTTTTTTTCATGGAGGAAGTTTTAGCAGAGGAAGTTTTCACGACTTTCGCACGCTCCTCGGTAATGTCTTCGGCGGGTTTGTCATCGCGCAGCCCATGGAATACCGCATGGCGCACCGAGCCATCCTTGGTCATTTCGGCGAAGGCCACTTCCGCCAGCAATACGGGCTTGAGCCAGTGCACATCCTTGGCCTCGAAGCCACTCGGTGGATTGACCACCGCAGGCTTTTTCGTCTGCAACGGTTTTAACTGCTTATGAATGTTCTTGAGTGTCGCTTCGTTGAAGCCGGTGCCCACCTTGCCGGCGTAGCGCAGCTCGCCACTGTCGCGATCATGCAGCCCGAGCAGCAAAGCACCGAAGGCGCTGCGCGAACCTTTCGGATCGGTAAAGCCGACAATGACGAATTCCTGCCGATGCTTGCACTTGAGTTTGATCCAGTCGCTGCTGCGCCGTGACACATACGCCGACCCCAGGCGCTTGCCGATCAGCCCTTCCATGCGCATCTGACAGGCACTGTTGAGCAAGGCTTGCGGCTCTTCGGCAAATGACTCGGAGAAGCGCAGCAGCGGGTTATCACCGGGCTTGAGCACGGTGGACAGCGCGGCGCGGCGTTCTTCCACCGGCACTTCGCGCAGGTCGACGCCATTGAGATACGGCAGGTCAAACAGGTAGTAGACGATATTGGCACTGTTATCCGAGTCGAAGGCATTTTGCAGGGCCTGGAAATCCGGCACGCCGTGCTCGTCCGCGACCACCATTTCACCGTCAAGCCAGGCCGACTCGAGGCCCAGCGCGGCCAACGCCTGGGCCTGTTTGGGGAGTTTGTGGGTCCAGTCGTGACCATTTCGCGTGATGAGTTTCACTTCGTCGTGGTCGATACGCGCCATGATCCGGTAACCGTCGAACTTGATTTCGTAGCTCCAGGCGCCATCCGGGACTTTTTCCACCAGGGTCGCCAGCTGCGGTTTGAGCGATTGCGGCAATGCGGCTTTGTGGGCACCGGTCAACTGTGGTGACTTTTCCTGGCGGGCGCTGGCCTTGGGCTTTTTGACCGGTTTGGGTTTGTCTGCCGGTTTTGTCTGTTTGGCGATGATGCTGCGATCACTGAGCACGCTGTCGGGTTCGGCCACCAGTACGTCGTACTCGGTTTGCGGCCGGGCGGCCGCGTCCTGGTGCTTGATCAGGAACCATTGTTCCTTTTTACCCGGCATGTGCGTGCGCACCAGGTTCCACAGGCCACTGAGCTTCTCGCCCTGCAATTCAAACTTGAGCCGGCCCTTGGCGTATGCCTGCTCGCCATCGTCCTGGGGAATCCACACGCCACGGTCCCACACGATCACATCACCGGCGCCGTAATGCCCTTCGGGAATACTGCCCTCGAAGGTCGCGTACTCCAGCGGATGGTCTTCAACATGGATCGCCAGGCGCTTGACCTTGGGGTCCAGGGACGGGCCTTTGGGCACTGCCCAACTCTTCAGCGCGCCGTCGAGCTCCAGGCGAAAGTCATAGTGCAGATGCGAGGCGTCATGCTTTTGAATGCAAAACTGCAAACCGTGGGCCTGGGCGGTTTTCTTGCGCGTGCGCTTGTCGGCGGCGGGCTCTGAAGTCGCCGAGAAGTCACGCATGCGGTTGTAGTCATCCAGGTTTCGGGCCATGGTTCACCTGCTGCTAGCGTCGGGCGTCGAAGTCGAACGCCCCTGACTAAGCAGAGCAAACCTGCGCCAGGATAATTCCATCAGCGTTGAAATCGCCCGGACAGACGGGACCGCGAAGCAACGGCGCCCTAATCAAGCTGCAGCACAATGCGATCAAACAACACCGCCCCTGGCCTGTTGCTCCAGGTGCACTTGCAATTCGGGGTCGATCTGCAATGCCGCCGCCAGCTCGTCCAGATAATTGCGCTCGGCGTCCTGTTGGTCGTCCACCAGCATCACACTGGCCAGGTACATTTCCGAGGCCATGGCCGGGTCTGTCGCCGACTGCGCCACCTCAACCGGATCCAGTGGTTTGGCGACTTCATCGTCTAGCCACTGCTGCAATTGCGGGTCGTCGGTGTGGCGGCCGATTTCGCGGCTGATCATCAGCTTTTCTGTGTCGTCAATGCGCCCATCGGCCTTGGCCGCCGCAATCAACGCGCGCAGGATCGCATGGCTGTGCTCCTCGACTTCGGGACCTGCTAGCAAGTCCACCGTGCGCGGTGTCTCTTGCGGAGCCGATGCCTGACTGCGCTGCCAGGCCTGGTACGCCTGAAACGCCATCATCCCGAGGGAAGCGAGCGCGGCATAATTGGCGCCGCTGCCAGATCGGGTTTGCGCCGGGCCGCCCATGGGTGCGCCGCCCCTCGATGAACCACCACCCAGCAGTCCGCCAAGCAAACCGCCCAATCCAGCGCCACCGGCCCCGGCACCACCGCCCAACAAGCCGCCGAGCAATCCGCCCAGGTCGCCGAGCCCGCCTTGCGCCGCTGCGCCACCGCCGCCTTGCTGCGTCATCGAGCCTTGGCCGGCCCGCAGTAATTGTTCGAGCAGATCGCTGGTGTTCATGACGATGTCCTCATCAAAGGGATTGGTCCGGTCAGACAACCATAGACCTCACCGGCACATGTGCCACCTCCGTTTGGCTGACGCGCAGACGCGGCTAATTCGCGGTCGCTGGCTGCGAAGCCAGGATTCACAGGTGGTGAACCTTATCCCCGGATGTCCGGTCGATACCTGCAACCCCTCCCGGCTCTATACCGCCCCCGCTACCGGAGTGTTGACCGGCTTGCTTGATTTTCTGGAGACCGCCCGCGTGATTTCGACTCTACACATCGCCAGGCTCAAAGCATGGGGCGCCCATGGTTTTACCGCCACTGGCGTAGTCACCGCCTTCCTGGCCACCCTCGCCCTGCTGGAGAACCAGCCGACCCATTGCCTGCTGTGGCTGGGTGTCGCCCTGATCGTCGACGGGCTGGACGGTGCGCTGGCGCGCAAGGTCAATGTGCAGTCGGTGCTGCCAGGCTTCGATGGTTCGATCCTCGACCTGGTGATTGATTACCTGACCTATGTGTTTATCCCGGCACTGTTCATCTATCGCTACATCCCGTTGCCGGACTACACCCTGCTGTTTAGCGTGTCGCTGATTCTGGTGTCATCGCTATTTTGTTTCTGCAACGTCAACATGAAAAGCCAGGACAACTACTTCCAGGGCTTCCCCGCCGCCTGGAATGTGGTTGCCCTGTGCCTTTACATCATCGCCCCTTCGCCGTGGATCACCTTGGTCACGGTCATCGGTCTGGCCCTGCTGACCCTGACCCGAATGAAATTCCTGCACCCGTTTCGCGTGCGCCGCTTCATGCCGATCAACATCGCAGTCACCGCCGTCTGGCTGCTGTGCAGTTTGTCACTGGTGCTCAATCACCCGGTGATCAATCCGCTGGTAATGGGACTGTGGCTGCTGATGTCGGCGTATTTTCTGGGGATCTGCCTGTGGCGCACGGCGCTGGAGTGGTTCGATGATTCACGGCCGACTTAAGTCCATACCAGTTCGACTTTCCGAGCACCCCCTCCCCTGTAATTGAATGGACTCGCCCAAGCCAAGGCGTCTATGCATGGGTCAGCCAGCACCTTTTCAACTGGACGGCCGTTCCTACAGGGGTTGCCTCAGCGTCGGGTAATCACCACCTCCAGATATTCACTGGGCACCACCACCGACTTATCCCCGGCCCGGTTCAGGCGATTGATCAACTCGGTCAGATCCGCTTCCAGCGCCAGCGCACCTTCGTTGGGCAGCGCGGCGAACGCCTTGTGGATCGGGCCGTACCAGCGGCGGAAGACGTCGATGAAATGGGCCGCCGAGCGATAGCGGAAGTTGAAGGTACGGCGAGTCACCTGGAGCAGGAACTGGCGCTCGTCAAAATGCTCGTGCAGCCAGGCTTCGGTGCCCCACTGCGAAGGCGGCAGGGCCCCTGGCGGGGGTGGCACGTGCCGGCCCAGGGTCTTGAACATCTGCCCAACGAAACCCTCCGGTGTCCAGTTGGCGAGGCCTATCCGCCCGCCGGGCCGGCAGACCCGCGCCAGTTCCGCGGCGGCTTTGGGCTGGTCGGGTGCAAACATTACGCCGAAGGTCGAAAGCACGGCGTCGAAGTGTCCGTCCTCGAACGGCAAGGCTTCGGCGTCGGCTACCTGAAAGGTCACGTGCAGGCGCTCTGCGCGGGCCCGCTCTTCGCCACGTTCGAGCAGGGCGGCCACGTAGTCGGTGGACGTCACATTGCAACCACGGCGCGCCGCGGCCAGTGTCGCGTTACCGTTGCCCGCAGCGACGTCCAGCACCCGTTCGTCGCACAACAGGTCACAGGCTTCGGCCAGTTGCTCGCCGACAATCTGCAAGGTGGTGCCGATCACGGCATAGTCGCCGCTGGCCCAGGAGGCCAGCTGGCGGTTCTTCAAAGCAACAAGGTCAATGGGTGTACTCATGGAAGCGCTCTCTGGTTGGAACCCGGTTTCGATGCGGGTGACTATTCAGCCGTTGTCGGATCGATGACGTTCATGACCTGGGTAATCCGGTTAGCCGGAAAACCGCCCTGCCTGGCGTGTTCCCTGATGAGCGCTTCATTTGGCGAGATGTACACGCAGTACAACTTGTCGCCGGTGACATAACTTTGCAGCCATTGCACCTCTGGAATATCGCGCAATACACGGCATGATTTCTGCGAGACAGCTTTCAAATCCCTTTCCGACAGTGCTCCCGCGCCTGGTATCTCGCGTTCTATGACGAACTTCGGCATGGCAACCTCTCTTGTTCTTATGGATGACAAGGCCGGCAGTGACCCTGTGCGCCAACTATCGCTCCAGCACCCGTTGGCGTCCTGCCCGATCGTCGGCCAGGCCTGTCCGATCGTCCGGAGATTTCGCGTTGCGCCCCGGCGCGCTCACAATCAGTAACCGCCAAACGGGAAATCGCCCATGGACGCCCTGTCACAGACCCTGCGCGTCGTGCATCTGGTCGGCGCGATCTTTATCAATGCCAGGTTCACTGCGCCCTGGTGCTACCAGTCACCCTGCGCCGACACCGCCGCGCCCTTTCTGGAGCCCGGCGCAGAGCGGGTGGTGATTTTCCACTTGATCAGCGAAGGCGGGTGTTACGTCGAACTGGGCGACGCCCCGCCTCTGCTCCTGAGCGCCGGAGATGTGGTGGTGTTTCCCCAGGGCGACGCCCATCGCATGTGCTCCAGGCCGGGATTGCCCCCCGCCACTGGCGCGCGACTGGACGTAGTGCTGGCGCGGCGTCCGCGGCAGTTGAGCTACGGTGGTGGCGGCGCGGTGACGCGCCTGGTATGCGGTTACCTGGCCTGCGACAAGCGACTGGCCGGCATGCTGCTCACGGGTTTGCCGCCGGTGGTGCGGGTCAATTTGCGCGATTCCAGTGCCGGTGTGTGGCTGGAGTCTTCGGTGCGTTATGCCCTGGCCGAAGCCCGTTCACCAAGGCCCGGTGGCGAAGGTGTATTGGCGAAACTGGCCGAAGTGTTGTTCATCGAAGTGCTGCGCCTGTACATGCACGAACACGGCAAGGATCGCACCGGCTGGCTGGCTGCGGTCAGCGACCGGATTGTCGGTGCCGCCCTCAACGCCCTGCATAAAGATCCCGGTCACGCCTGGACGCTGGATGAACTGGCCAGCACCGCTGGCACATCGAGGTCGGTACTGGCCGAGCGCTTCCTGAAACTGGTCGGCAGCCCGCCCATGCAGTACCTGACGCAATGGCGGATGTTGCTCGCCGCCAACCTGTTGCGCAGCAGCAACAGCCCGCTGATACGAATTGCCGAAGAGGTGGGCTATCAGACCGATACGGCATTCAGCCGGGCCTTTCGCCGTGAGTTCGGCGCACCGCCGGCGACGTGGCGCCGGGGTCCGGAGAAAAGTACAATGGCCCACGGACTGGTGAGCCATTGACCGCGCCGGTATTTATGCCGCTTTCGCGCCTGCCCTGGCCTCTTCCAGCAACTGCTGAATCATCATCTCCTGAGCCTCATAACTGCCTTCGCCAAAGTGGCTGTAACGCACCTGCCCCTTGGCATCAATCAGATAGTGGGCAGGCCAGTACTGATTGTCGAAGTTGCGCCAGATCGCATAGTTGTTGTCGATCGCCACCGGATAGGTGATGCCGTATTCCTGCACCTTGGCCTTGACGTTATCGATGATGCGTTCGAAACCGTACTCCGGCGTGTGCACACCGATGACCACCAGGCCGTCCTTCTGGTATTTTTTCGCCCAGTCCTTCACGTAGGGCAAGGTGTGCTTGCAGTTGATGCAGTCGAAGGTCCAGAAATCCACCAGCACCACTTTGCCTTTGAGCGATTCGTTGCTCAGTGCCGGCGAGTTGATCCATTCGACGGCACCCGACAGCGACGGCATCGCACCTTTGCCGTTATCCATGGTGCTGTCGGCCTTGACCTTGCTGACCAGGTAATCGACAACTTTCGGTACGGCTTCCAGTACGCCGTTCTCGACGCTGCTGACACCCTCGGAGGAGGTGTTGGCCAACAGCACGTCATCGGCACCGGTGGAGATCACTGCGGCCCCGGCCAGCACTGCAACGCCAGCACCGCGGCGCAGCCAACCGCTCACCGGAATCGACGGCTTCAAGCGATTGACCAGCCCGCGCCCGGCGAAGATCAGGGTGCCGAGCGACAAGGCACTCCCTGCGCCGTAGGCCACCAGCAACACACTGGTGCCGACATTCGCGCCTTGCAGCATGGCGCTGGTGAGGATGACCCCCAGGATCGGCCCGGCACAGGGTGCCCACAGCAGGCCGGTCGCGACGCCGATCATGATCGAGGACAGTGGGCCGGACACTTTCCGGCTGCCTGGATTGATGCGATTGCCCAGCACCACGAAGGGATGCGCCAGCCAGTCGCCGACCCGGGCGGAAATCAGTGACAGGGCGAACAGCACCATCACGATCAGGGCGACGTGGCGGCCGGTGTTGCTGGCCTTGATCACCCACTCACTGCTGACCACGGCCAGGCTGGAGACCAGGGCGAAAGTGAGGACCATGCCGCCGAGGGTCAGCAGGATCGATGAGCGGGTGCGATGGGCTCCGGCGAACAGAAACGGCACGACCGGGAGGATGCATGGACTGAGGACGGTCAATATGCCGCCCAGGAAAGCGATGAGTAACATGGCGGTTTACCTTTAGATGTGTGGTCAGGCTCAAGATCCACCCCTCACCCTAACCCTCTCCCGAGGGAGAGGGGACTGACCGAGGTGCCTGGGCGAGATACTGCGACCTGAAATATCGAGTCGAACTCGGGCCTTGAAAGCGATGAAGATCGTCTCCCTTTCCCCTCTGGTTAGAAGGGCTGACGCAGGGGCCTGGGCAAGAGACCGTGATCTGAAATATCGAGTCGAACCCCGGCCTTGAAAGCGATAAAGATCGGCTCCCTCTCCCTCGGGAGAGGGCTGGGGTGAGGGGTGGATTGCACCAGCGCCTCAAACTGGCTGGCTCTCCAACAACTGCCCTTGGGTCGTGCGGCTGGAACCATTCTCGGCAACCATCTGCCCCTGCGGTGTACGGCTCGAGCCATCCTCGGCGAGCAATCGATGAGTGCCCTTCCCTGCTACGGTAGTCAGTTGAAAGCAGGTGCTGGCGCCGCAAGCGCTTTGCTCGACGGTGGCGTTGGCATGGGCGGCCGCACCGGCCATGGCGAACGCGACAGCGGTCAGGTAGCGGGTAACCTTGTTCATGATGTTCTTCCTGTTCTAGAGGGAGGGAACCCGGGCTCAGTTATCCGAGTTGCAGTTGTCGGAAAGCTTGCGGTAGTCCAGTACCTGGGTTTTGCTCTGGGAGTCCAGGTAAGTCAGCTGGGCATTCACCACCCCGCAGGAAGGCGCAGCATCCTGGGTCAGCGACACCACTTTCTTGATGTCCAGGTGCGTACCGTAGGTGTAGGGTTTGGCGCTGACATCAGCTTCGGCGCGGGCCGACAAGGTGCAGATGTTCAAAGCGGCAAACAGGCAAGCGGCGTAGATGGCTTTGGTGTTCATGGCGGTTCCTCAAGGTTTCGACAGGTCAAATCGTTGATTGGGCCGAGGCGCTTGGGTTTGCCTCGATGGAACCTATTTAACGACTGGAAGGTATCGCGCATGTGTCGGGAACCGGCCCGGATAAATCAGTACGTATCTGCGCGCGGCCGGGATACAGAGGGATACAAACCTGCGCAAAAACCACGTTTTTGCCTGCGTGTGTATCCACACGCAGGCCAGATACACTGCAATACAAAGGGCGACGGGCAGGCGCACGAAGCCTCGATAGACTGTGTGACATTCCCACTTATCAGAGGCCCCGCCCCATGGAGCACATCGATCACATCCTCATCGTTGACGATGACCGCGAGATCCGCGAACTGGTCGGCAACTACCTGAAGAAGAACGGCCTGCGCACCACTGTCGTGGCGGATGGGCGACAGATGCGCGCGTTCCTCGAAACCACGCCTGTGGACCTGATCGTGCTGGACATCATGATGCCGGGTGACGATGGCCTGCTGCTTTGCCGCGAGTTGCGCGCGGGCAAACACAAAGCTACGCCGGTGCTGATGCTCACCGCACGCAACGATGAGACCGACCGCATCATCGGCCTGGAAATGGGCGCCGACGACTACCTGACCAAGCCGTTCGCTGCCCGTGAACTGCTCGCGCGCATCAACGCCGTGCTGCGCCGCACGCGGATGCTGCCGCCGAACCTGGTCGTCACTGAAAGCGGTCGGCTGTTGGCTTTCGGGCGCTGGCGCCTGGACACTTCGGCCCGGCACCTGCTGGATCAGGACGGCACCATGGTGGCGCTGAGCGGTGCCGAATATCGCTTGCTGCGGGTGTTCCTCGACCACCCGCAACGGGTGCTCAATCGCGATCAACTGCTGAACCTGACCCAGGGCCGCGACGCCGACCTGTTCGACCGTTCCATCGATCTGCTGGTCAGCCGTCTGCGCCAGCGCCTGCTGGACGACGCCCGCGAGCCGGCCTACATCAAGACCGTGCGCAGCGAGGGTTACGTTTTCTCGCTGCCGGTGGAAATACTCGGTGCCCCGTCATGACGCTGCCAATGCGCTGGCCACGCACCCTGGCCTCGCGGCTGTCGCTGATTTTCCTGATCGGCCTGATCCTGGCCCAGGTGCTGTCTTTCGGCGCGCAGTACTACGAGCGCTACGAAAGCGCGAAGAACACCATGCTCGGCAATCTGGAAACCGACGTCTCGACCTCCATCGCCATCCTCGACCGCCTGCCCGCCGCAGAGCGCGCCAGCTGGTTGCAGCAGCTGGAACGGCAGAATTACAGCTATTTGCTCAGTGACGGCTCGCCGGGGACGGCCATGGCGCCGGACATGCCCAATGCGCCAGTCGCCATGGCTTCGATCAAAGACGCCATCGGCCATGACTACCCCATGACCTTCACCGAGATCCCGGGGCCGAAAAAACACTTCCAGGTTCACCTGAAACTGGCCGACGGCAGCCCGCTGACCATCGATGTACGGCCAGCCATGAAGCCATTGTCGCCGTGGTTGCCGATCGTATTGCTCGGGCAGCTGGCGCTGATGCTTGCCTGTACCTGGCTGGCCGTGAGAATTGCCATCCGTCCCCTGACCCGCCTCGCCGATGCCGTGGAAACCCTGGACCCCAACGCCCACCCGGTGCTCCTCGACGAACAGGGTCCGACTGAAGTCGCCCACGCGGCCAAGGCCTTCAACGCGATGCAGGCACGCATCGCCGCCTACCTCAAAGAACGCATGCAACTGCTGGCAGCCATCTCCCACGACCTGCAAACCCCGATCACGCGCATGAAACTGCGCGCCGAATTCATGGACGACTCCAGCGAGAAAGACAAACTCTGCAACGACCTCGGCGAGATGGAGCACTTGGTACGCGAAGGCGTGGCCTATGCCCGCAGCATCCACGGCGCCACCGAAGAAAGCCGCCGCACCGACCTGGACTCGTTCCTTGACAGCCTGGTGTTCGACTATCAGGACATGGGCAAAGACGTCCAGCTCGCTGGCAAGAGCGCCAGCGTCATCGACACCCGCCCCCATGCGCTCAGGCGAGTGCTGGTCAACCTGACCGACAACGCACTGAAATTCGCTGGCGCGGCAGAGCTTTGGGTGGAAAAAAAGGCCGACGGCAGCCTGTTGGTCAAAGTCATGGATCGAGGGCCGGGTATTGCCGAGGAGGAACTGGCGCAAGTCATGCAACCCTTCTACCGCGTGGAAAATTCAAGGAATCGCAGCACCGGCGGCACCGGGTTGGGTTTGGCGATTGCCCAGCAACTGGCGATGGCGATTGGAGGGTCGCTGACCTTGAGCAATCGTGAAGGGGGTGGGTTGTGTGCGCAGCTCCGGTTGCCGGGGTAAAGGGGCTCTGTGCAGGAGTCAGGCTTGGTTGCACAGGCATTGGGGGACGGCTGCAAGGGATGAGTCGGCTGTAAGGTTGCCGTCGTCGGCTGTAAGGTTGCCATCGCCGGCAGGCCGGCTCCCACGGGGGCTGGGTACAGTCGCAAGAGATTTGTCGGCCGTCACGCGGCCAATGCGAGCACGCTCGCGCAAGGGGTTGGTGCCGGTTTGGGGCATTCGTCGCTCCAGGCAATACCCCACTGGCCCGGGACTAGACTTAATGCACGCAGGACCACTTACCATCCTGCCCATTCCCACGACCACCGCCCAGCGGCGAACGCCCAGGCAAACCCAGCCTCTGGACCGTGATCCTGCCATAGGAGCACACGTGATGGACGAGGCCAGACTCAATGATTTCATGGGCAAACTGGTAAATGACATGGGCGGCGCGGCAATGCTCGCCAATGTCATCCTCGGCGAAGAGCTCGGGCTGTACCGGGCCATGGCCGACAGCCAGCCAGTGACCCCCGAAGCACTCGCCGACAAGACCGGCTGCAACCCCCGCCTGCTGCGCGAGTGGCTCAGCGCCCACGCTGCCTCCGGTTATATGGAACACCGCGACGGTCAGTTCCGCCTGCCCGAGGAGCAAGCCCTGGCGCTGGCCATCGAAGACTCACCGGTGTATGTGGCTGGCGGTGTCGGCGTGGTTGCGTCGTTTTTCCATGACAAGGACAAACTGGTCAATGCCATGCGCGGCAATGGCGCCCTGGCCTGGGGCGATCACCATCCGTGCATGTTCAGCGGCACTGAACGCTTCTTCCGGCCCGGGTACAAAGCACACCTGATCGCCAAATGGCTGCCGGCCCTCGATGGCGTAGTGGCAAAACTTGAAGCCGGCGCTAAAGTGGCGGACGTTGGCTGCGGCCACGGCGCTTCGACCGTGATCATGGCCCAGGCATTTCCCGACTCGCGCTTCGTCGGTTTTGACTACCACGCGCCCTCCGTGACCGTCGCCACCCAGCGGGCCGAAGAAGGTGGCGTGTCAGACCGCGCGCGTTTTTTCCAGGGCACGGCAAAAAGCTACCCTGGAACCGACTACGACCTGATCTGCTATTTCGACTGCCTGCACGACATGGGCGACCCGGTGGGTGCAGCGCAACACGCCTATGAATCGCTCAAACCCGACGGCACTGTGCTGCTGGTCGAGCCCTTCGCCAACGACGCGCTCGACGACAACGCCACCCCGGTAGGCCGACTGTTCTACGCCGCCTCGACCTTTATCTGCACGCCCAACTCGCTGTCCCAGGAGGTCGGTCTCGGGCTCGGTGCCCAGGCCGGGGAAGCGCGGTTGCGCAAAGTGTTTACCGAAGCCGGTTTCTCGATCTTTCGCCGGGCCACCGAAACGCCGTTCAACCTGATTCTGGAAGCTCGCAAATAACCGCTTTGCAGGTCCACCATTGTCCGCTTAGCGTGGGTGAGCGAGCTGTGAGGCTCGACTGTAGATCCAGCCCTCACCCCAGCCCTCTCCCGGAGGGAGAGGGAGCCGATCGGGGGATATTGGACGTATCCTTCGACCTGAAAATACTTTGCCGAATCCATAATCGATGAAATGTATCAGGTCGCATAATTTTCTGAGACAACTCGGTCGGCTCCCTCCTGGCGTTCCAATTTTTCGGGAGGGATACTTCCTCGAATCCATAATCGATGACATGTATCAGGTCGGATAATTTCCTGAGACAACTCGGGCGGCTCCCTCCTGGCGTTCCAATTTTTCGGGAGGGATACTTCCTCGAATCCATAATCGATGACATGTATCAGGTCGGATAATTTCCTGAGACAACTCGGGCGGCTCCCTCCTGGCGTTCCGATTTTTCGGGAGGGATACTTCCTCGAATCAAAAATCGATGACATGTATCAGGTCGCATAATTTCCTGAGACAACTCGGTCGGCTCCCTCTTGGCGTTCCGACTTTTCGGGAGGGATACTTCCTCGAATCCATAATCGAAGAAATGTATCAGGTCGCATAATTTCCTGAGACAACTCGGTCGGCTCCCTCCTGGCGTTCCAATTTTTCGGGAGGGATACTTCCTCGAATCCATAATCGATGAAATGTATCAGGTCGCATAATTTCCTGAGACAACTCGGTCGGCTCCCTCCTGGCGTTCCGACTTTTCGGGAAGGATACTTCCTCGAATCCACAATCGATGACATGTATCAGGTCGCATAAATTCCTGAGACGACTCGGGCGGCTCCCTCCTGGCGTTCCAATTTTTCGGGAGGGATACTTCCTCGAATCCATAATCGATGACATGTATCAGGTCGCATAATTTCCTGAGACGACTCGGTCGGCTCCCTCTCCCCCTGGGAGAGGGCTGGGGTGAGGGCTTTGCTTTAACTACAGCGCAAAATCCTCAGCCCTGAGCACATCAAACAACGCCTGCGCCGCCGCCGACAGCTCGCCGCCCGGCAAGGTCAACACCCCGATCGCCCGTTCCACCACCGGGTCGCTCAGGGTGATGCAACGTGCACCCAGCTCACGCATCTGCCCGGCACACAACGCCGGCACCGCGCTCACCCCCAGGCCACTGGCGACCATCCTGCCCACGGTCGCCAACTGATGGCTTTCAAATTCCACCGGCAGCTTCATCCCGCGCGCCTGCAAATGCTCCTCCAGCATCACCCGCAACGTCGAGGGGCGCTGCAGGGTAATGAACGGTTCCTTGAGCAAGGTCTGCCAGTCGATTTCATCGAGTTCGCAAAGCGCCGAGTCCAGCGGTACCACCGCCACGAAGCGATCGATATACAGTGGCGTGAACTGCAGCGAAGAGCTCTGGGTCGGTTCGAACGCCACCCCCAACTCAACCTGGCGATCGCGGACCATTTCCAGCACTTGTTCGTTGATCACGTCATTGACCGTGACGTTGACCTTCGGATAACGGGCCCGGAAGGTCTTGAGGATCGGCGGCAACAGGTTACCGGCAAACGACGGCATCGCCGCCAGGGTCACGCGGCCGCGCTGGAGGGTAAAGCGCTGGCGCAGTTCATCCTCGGCATTGTCCCAATCGGCTATGAGCCGGCGTGCCAGCGGCACCAGCGCTTCGCCTTCGGCAGTGAGGGCGACGTTGCGCGTATTACGGGTGAACAAGCGTCCACCCAGCCCCTCTTCCAGCGCCTTGATGGTCAGGCTCAAGGCCGACTGCGACAAGTGCAGGCGCTCGCAGGCCACGGCGAAGCTCAAACTCTGGGCCACGGCCAGAAAGGCACGGATCTGCTTGACGGTCATGGTCGCTCTACTCCAGTGGTAAGCTGCAAGCTTGTAGCCGCAAGATGGTGCCAGCCGAGGGCTACGGGTGCGTTCGGATAGTTTGTTGATTTTTTCAACTATTGAGTTTTATCTATCAATTAACCTTAAAAATCAACTTAACAAATCAATCTCCCGGCGAGACACTTCAACCATTACGGCTAGCCAGCCGCCCACAAAGAATAAAAGAGGTGCATATGGCAGGTTTCGACAAGCGCGTGAGTTCCTACGAGGAAGCTCTGGCCGGTCTGGAAGACGGCATGACCGTCATCGCTGGCGGCTTCGGTATTTGCGGTATCCCGGAAAACCTGATCAACGAGATCAAACGCAAAGGTACCCGCGACCTCACCGTGGTTTCCAACAACTGCGGCATTGACGGTTTCGGCCTCGGCGTGCTGCTCGTAGACCGCCAGATCAGCAAGGTGGTGGCCTCCTACGTCGGCGAAAACAAGTTGTTCGAAGAGCAACTGCTCAGCGGCGAGATCGAAGTGGTTCTGACGCCCCAGGGCACCCTGGCGGAAAAAATGCGCGCAGGCGGCGCCGGCATCCCGGCCTTCTTCACCGCGACCGGCGTCGGCACCCCGGTGGCCGAAGGCAAGGAAGTTCGCGAATTCAATGGCCGCCAGTACCTGATGGAAGAATCCATCACCGGCGACTTCGCCATCGTCAAAGGCTGGAAAGCCGACCATTTCGGTAACGTGGTCTACCGCCACACCGCCCAGAACTTCAACCCGCTGGCCGCTACCGCCGGCAAGATCACCGTGGTCGAAGTCGAGGAAATTGTTGAACCCGGCGAGCTGGACCCGACCCAGATCCACACCCCTGGCATCTACGTCGACCGGGTCATCTGCGGCACGTTTGAAAAGCGCATCGAACAGCGCACCGTGCGTAAGTGATCCCCTGCCCCCGGACCGAATGAAGGAATAACAACAATGGCACTTTCCCGCGAACAAATGGCTCAACGCGTCGCCCGCGAAATGCAGGACGGCTTCTACGTGAACCTGGGCATCGGCATTCCGACCCTGGTCGCCAACTACATTCCCGAAGGCATGGAAGTCATGCTGCAGTCGGAAAACGGCCTGCTGGGCATGGGTCCGTTCCCGACTGAAGACCAGGTCGACGCCGACATGATCAACGCCGGCAAGCAGACCGTTACCGCACGCATCGGCGCATCGATTTTTTCTTCCGCCGAATCCTTCGCAATGATTCGCGGCGGCCATGTCGACCTGACCGTGCTGGGTGCCTTTGAAGTAGACGTCCAAGGCAACATCGCCTCGTGGATGATTCCCGGCAAACTGGTCAAGGGCATGGGCGGCGCAATGGACCTGGTAGCTGGTGCAGACAACATCATCGTCATCATGACCCACGCGTCCAAGGATGGTGAATCCAAGCTACTGGACCACTGCAGCCTGCCGCTGACCGGTGCCGGCTGCATCAAGCGCGTACTGACCGACCTGGCTTACCTGGAAATCGAAAATGGCGCTTTTATCCTCAAGGAACGCGCGCCAGGCGTCAGCGTCGAAGAAATCGTCGCTAAAACCGCTGGTAAACTGATCGTGCCGGAGCACGTTCCGGAGATGCAGTTCGCTGCCCAGTGAGGAATCATTCCATGCAAGAAGTCGTCATTGTTGCCGCCACGCGTACCGCGATCGGCAGCTTCCAGGGTTCCCTGGCCAATGTGTCTGCGGTTGACCTGGGCGCTGCGGTGATCCGTCAGTTGCTGGCGCACACCGGCCTGGACCCCGCCGAAGTCGATGAAGTGATCATGGGCCAGGTGCTGACCGCCGGTGCCGGGCAAAACCCTGCGCGCCAGGCCGCGATCAAGGCCGGCCTGCCGTTCGCCGTGCCGGCCATGACCCTGAACAAGGTCTGCGGCTCGGGCCTCAAGGCCTTGCACCTGGGCGCCCAGGCCATTCGCTGCGGTGACGCAGAGGTGATCATCGCCGGTGGCCAGGAAAACATGAGCCTGTCCAACTACGTCATGCCCGGTGCCCGCACCGGCCTGCGCATGGGCAATGCGCAGATCGTCGACACCATGATCAGCGATGGCCTGTGGGATGCGTTCAACGATTACCACATGGGCATCACCGCCGAGAACCTGGTGGAAAAGTACAACCTGACCCGTGAGCAACAGGACGCCTTCGCGGCCGCCTCCCAGCAAAAAGCCGTGGCAGCCATTGAGGCCGGGCGCTTTGCCGAGGAAATCACGCCGATCCTGATTCCCCAGCGCAAGGGCGATCCTCTGTCCTTCGCCACCGACGAGCAGCCACGGGCCGGCACCACCGCCGAATCCCTGGGCAAGCTCAAGCCGGCCTTCAAGAAGGATGGTTCGGTGACCGCCGGCAACGCTTCGTCGCTCAACGATGGCGCCGCTGCAGTGATCCTGATGAGCGCGGACAAAGCCAAGGCCCTGGGCCTGCCGGTGCTGGCAAAGATTGCAGCCTACGCCAATGCCGGCGTCGATCCGGCCATCATGGGCATCGGCCCGGTTTCGGCGACCCGCCGTTGCCTGGACAAGGCCGGCTGGTCGATCGGCCAACTGGACCTGATCGAAGCCAACGAAGCCTTCGCCGCGCAATCGCTGGCGGTGGCCAAGGACCTGGAATGGGATCTGGACAAGGTCAACGTCAACGGAGGCGCTATCGCCCTCGGTCACCCGATCGGTGCGTCGGGCTGCCGGGTGCTGGTGACCTTGCTGCACGAAATGCTCAAGCGTGATGCCAAAAAAGGCCTTGCCACCCTGTGCATCGGTGGTGGTCAGGGCGTCGCCCTGGCGCTCGAAAGGGCGTAAGCCAACAGCGTTCAACAGACTGCGCGGGGACCCACGAAGAACCGCTGCAGCCTGGAAAAACACCCGGTGCGATTAACGTCGCACCGGGTTCTTTTTTTCTGCGACACAATGCGAAGCTGCTCCTCCTACAGGCACTTTAGAACTTTGTATACAACCTCTGAGAATCTATAGAGCAATCAGTGCTAACGTTACGCTTCCCAAAAGGCCGGAGACGTGCGCGTGTTGATCCTCAAACTGCTGGTGATCCCAGGTTTTCTGCTGCTGATTTCCCTTGCCGGCAAACGTTGGGGGCCCAGTGTTGCAGGCTGGTTATCGGGGTTGCCGGTGGTGGTCGGGCCGATTCTGCTCTTCCTCGCCATCGAACAAGGTGAAGTATTTGCCGCGCAATCGGCAATGGCCGCACTGTCGGCCATGTTCGCGATGATCGCCTTCTGCGTGACTTACGCCCAGGTTGCGCAACGGGCCGGGTGGCCGCTGGCCCTGGTGGTATCGCTGGCAGTCTGGGGCGCGGCGGCCATCGCGCTGTCGCTGGTGCCCCCGTCCCTGGCGTTGTCCGTGTGCGCCGCCGCCACCGCGCTGCTCGCCGCGCCATACCTGTTCCCCGCCGCTCAGCCGTTGGGCAGCGGACCGGCGCTGAAATCCGACAAGCTGATACTGCGCATGATTGCCGGCGCCGTGCTGACCCTGGTCGTGACCCTGCTTGCCAGCACCGTCGGCGAGCGCTGGAGCGGCCTGCTCGCGGTGTTCCCGGTGTTGGGCAGTGTAATGGCGGTGTTCTCCCAGCAAACCCGCGGCCCGGCGTTTACTGCCGCATTGCTGCGTGCCACCGCCACCGGGATGTATTCGTTCGCCGCGTTCTGCCTGGTGCTGGCGCTGGCCTTGCCAGGCATGGGGCTCAATGCGTTCGTACTGGGTGTCGCCGTGTCGGTGGCCATGCTCGGCGTGACCCGGCGCTTGCTGGCGCGGCCGGTCGGCACGACCGCAGCCACGGATCGCACGGCAATCAAGCGCTGATCCGCATCGACCCGTACATCGGCGCTGGATGCATCAATCACTCCATGGGATGATTCGCGCCTCACCGCGCGCCCCACCCCTGGAGTCTTCCCATGTCACTGTTGAGTAAAAAAGCCCTGGTCCTGTTGCTGGCTGCCGTCACAGGTATAGGGGCTTTGAATGCGCAGGCCGCCAAGGCCGCGTCCAGCGACGCTCCGGCCCAGAAAGTCTCGATGCTTGGCGGCAAATTCACCTTCAATCTGCCCAAGGGTTTCATTACTACCGCACTGCCCGACAGCCCTACCGGCGCCAGCGGCACCATGTACAGCAACGAGGCCACCAAGACCGTGGTGATCGCCGCTGAAAACAATCTGCCCGAGGGTGTCAGCGTCAAGGACAACGACGGTAAATTCCTCGACGACACGCTGGCCGACTTCGACACCGCTCAACGCAAATCCCTGCCGGATTACAACAAGCTCAGTGAAAAAAGCATGACATTGAAAACCGGGCTGGGCCTGCGCCAGGTCGACGGCACCGCCACTCAGGGTGGCGGGCTGACGCTCAACACCACGCTGATGGCGGCGTCCGGTACGCGCATGGCAGTGGTTCAGGTGATTTCCCGTCCGCGCGACATGGCCGCCCACGAAACCCTGGTCAAGCAGCTCGTCAGCGGCAAATAGCAATCAAGGGTTGAGGCGCTGTAACCAGGCGCTCAAATCCTCTATCTCGGCGGCGCTGATGCTGTGACCGAGGCCCGGATAAGCGTGGAACTCAGGCTCCAGCGAGACGCTCTGCAACAGGCTTCTGGCCTCGGTACCATCACTGATGGGCAGGCGTTTGTCCTCCTCGCCATGCCCAATGAAGATCGCCAGCGACTGGCGTTTTTCATCCGGCTTGAGCTCGGACTTGAGCACCGGCAAAATGCGCCCGCCCAATGCTGCAATCCCGCCCACCGCCTCGGGGTGCCGCAAAGCCACTTCGTAGGACATGATTGCGCCCTGGCTGAAACCCACCAGGTACACCCGCTCAGGCTCGGTGTGATATTTCTTCGCCGCGCCTGAAATGAAGTCCAGCAACAGCTGACTGCTGTTCTTCAGATCATCGGTCTCACCGTCGTAGGCGCCTTCGCCTTTTTTGCGAAACCACTGATAACTGCCCTCTTCAATCACCATGGGTGCGCGTACCGACAGGTAGGTGTATTGCGCGGGTAAATCGTCCTTGATGCCAAACAGGTCCTGCTCGTTGCTGCCGTATCCGTGGAGAAAAATCACCAGGGGCTGATTCTGCGATTCGGCTGTGGTTTGTTCCAGGTACTTGAGCGCAAGATCTGACTGCAGCGGGGTTTGAGCGTGGACGGCGGCGGATGCCAGCAGCGTGAGCAGAGCGAGAAATTTCAACATAAGCCTTCCTTCACAGAGCGCAGGATTCGGTTCAGAGCCTAACACTTTTGTCGCTGCTCCATTCCCCCCTGTGGGACGGACTTGCCAGCGATGGGGCCCTCACAGCCAACATCCATCGCGACGGGCAAGCCCGCACCTAAAGGGGGGTATCACACAGGGTTGCGGGATCAGTCGTTGATCAATTTCCCCACCCGAATCGGCTCGCGTCCGGCTACTTTTGCCTGCCAGATCCCCGGCTGGGTGTAGCGTCCACGGTCGATGGCAAACAACACGCCGCTGGTGCCGGCCCGTACAGTCGTGACCTTGTCGGTCAAGGGGTCGACCACTTCAAACAGTGCGTCGCCCTTCTCCACCCATTCCCCCGCCTCACGCAGGAAGCTGACCACGCCATGATGGGGGGCGAACAAGTACTGGGTGCCCTCGAACGGCATGCCTTCACAGCAGTCGCTCGGCGCCACTGGCCAATCGCCGCCGATGAAGCCCTGTTCGGCGAGAAACCCGAGAATGGCCTCGCAATTGGCCAGGGCCTGGTCGACCCGGGTGTCGCCCATGCTGCCCAACTCGAGCGTGGTGGCGAGGTTGGCCGCCGGGATCGCTGCGTCAGGGTAGGCCCTGGCCAGGCGCAACCATGGCGAGGAACAGGACTCGTCGAAAGAGCTGCCGCCGGAGTCTTCACAAAGCAAGGCCACCCCGGCTTTCAGGCGCGCGGCCAGGGATTGCCATTGCGGCCAGTGTTGCGGCAAGGCGTAGAGATGAATCGCCGCGTCGAAATCGCAATGCAGATCGAGGGTGATGTCGGCATCGCACGCATGGCGCAGCAACAGGCGGTGCATGGCTTCGAGTTGCGAAGCGGCGGCCGGCAAGCTGTCGAGGACCTGGCCCATGGCCTGGCGAATCAGGGCAATGTTGGCCTGTGCATCGGTGCCCAGGCGCTCGCCGATCAACTCGGCGACCGGTGCACTGAGCTCGACGAACGAGCGGTTGAAGTTCTTGCCGCTGCCCAGCTCGAAGCGCCCCATGTGGCTGCCTTGAAGGTGCTGATCGAGGCCGATGGGATTAGCCACCGGCACCAGTTCGATCACGCCTTGCAATTGCCCCAGGCTTTCCAGCTCGGCCAGGCGTTTCTTCAGTTCCCAGGCTGTGCGCATGCCCGGCAACTCATCGGCATGCAGGCTGGCCTGGATGTAGACCTTGCGCGGGCCAGCGCCATAGCGAAACACGCTAAGGGTGCGCTCGGTTCCCAGGTGGCTCCAGGGCAGTGGATGGTCGATGCGTTGCATGGCTGAACTCCTGATGTCTGTACGGCGCAATGACCTGTGGGAGCGAGGCTTTTGTGGCGAGGGGGCTTGCCCCCATTGGACTACGCAGCAGTCCCATTCCCTAGCGGCTTCGCAGCTCAACGGGGGCAAGCCCCCTCGCCACAATAGTCCCGTCGCCAACAAGCCCTCTTGCCGAACAAGGCCACTTGCCACATTGAATCGCGCCTACAGGTCTCTTAGCGCTGAAAATGATTGCACAAAAAAAATGGCAACCGCGTCAACGGTTGCCATTTTTTTGAACGGCTTGGTTATTCGCCGTAAACGTCAAACTTGAAGTACTTGTCCTGCACTTGCTTGTACTTGCCGTTGGCGCGGATTTCGGAGATGGCGGTGTTGAACTGCTCGGCCAGGGCGGTATCACCCTTGCGCACGGCAATGCCGGCGCCGCCACCGAAGTATTTCGGATCGTTGTACTCAGGGCCGACGAAAGCGAAACCTTTACCGGCGTCGGTTTTCAGGAAACCGTCGTCCAGGTTGACCGAGTCGGCCATTAGCGCGTCGATGCGACCGGACACCATATCCAGGTTGGCTTCCTGCTGGGAACCGTAACGCACCAGGACAATGCCTGCCGGTTGCAGCACTTCGGTGGCGAAACGGTCATGGGTACTGGCGCGCAGTACGCCGACTTTCTTGCCCTTGAGTTCGGTCAGCGGGTCCTTGACGTCGGAACCTTCCTTCATCACGAAGCGCGCAGGGGTGTGGTAGTACTTGTTGGTGAAATCGACGTTCTTCTTGCGATCGTCGGTAATGGTCATGGACGACAGGATGGCGTCGATTTTCTTGACCTTGAGTGCCGGGATCAGGCCGTCGAATTCCTGCTCGACCCAAGTGCACTTCACTTTCATCTGCTCGCACAGGGCATCGCCGATGTCCACATCGAAACCGGTGAGTTTGCCGTCAGGGGTTTTCATCGAGAATGGCGGGTAACCGGCTTCGATACCGATGCGGATCGGCTTGGCGTCTTCGGCCACGGCGGTCAGGGACAACATCGACAGTGCCAGGGCACCGAACATCACTAGCTTTTTCATTTATAACTCCTGCGTGCGGAGGCTTTTATTGGCAGCTTTCGACTCTCAGCTTTCGAACGTCGCCTTGTGAGCGAAAATCGAAGTGGCCGGCAGTCTAGAGCGGCAACAGGAGGCTAAATTGCGTGCAAGCGACAAATACTTATGAAAATCGGCTTGTGTGATGCAGCATTCAAAAGTACGCGCCATGGCGGTGCAAAAGACTGTCAGATAATTTCCCGCTTTAAGCAAAAACTGCCCATTTTCGGGCAGTTCTGAGCGGCAACGTCAAAAGACCGTCCGCAGCTGCAGGAAGCCTTCTGACGATCTATGTGCTACTTCAACATTCGCATCCGATAACGGCTTTGGCAGATGGTTGCGCCGCAACATTCAACTCAAACCCCTCATCCAGCCACCCAGTCACCCCGCCGATCATCTCTTTGACGGGGTAGCCGAGTGCCGCCAGCTTCACCGCAGCCTTGTTCGCGCCGTTGCAGTGGGGCCCGGCGCAATAGACCACGAACAAGCTCGACTTCGAATAATTCGCCAGACTTTCGGCGGTAAGCTGGCGCCCCGGAATATTGATAGCTCCCGGTACATGACCCCGTTCGAACGCCAGCGGGCCACGTACGTCCACCAGGATGAAATCGACTTCGCCGGCCTCCTGACTGGCGTGGACGTCGGAACAATCGGTTTCGAACGTCAGGCGATTGGTAAAGTGCATCAGGGCAATGGCCGATGGGGCGGCAGGTATTTCGCGGACCAGACTGGGCATGGGGGGGTACTCCAAAGTGTCGGTGGGTGTGGGAAGACTTTATCTGCCTGCCACTTGCAGCTACAGTGGCGTACAAGACATCGACCGGGAACTTTCCGCCAATATGCAATCTGCCCCAGGACTCGTCGCGATTCTGGCCTACGACGGCCTCTGTACCTTCGAGTTCGGCATCGCCGTGGAGATCTTCGGCCTGTGCCGGCCGGATTTCGACTTCCCGTGGTACGAGCACCGGATCGTCGCCGTCGATCAAGGCCCGATGCGTGCGATGGGCGGCATCCAGGTGCTGGCCGATGGCGGTATGGAACTGCTCACAGAGGCTCGCACCATCATCATTCCAGGCTGGCGCGATCGCAGCGCGGCGGTGCCCGAGGAACTACTCGACGCCCTGCGCCGGGCCCATGCCCGCGGCGCTCGATTGCTGTCGATCTGCTCCGGCGTGTTCGTGCTCGCGGCCACCGGTCTGCTCGACGCCCATGGCGCTACCACCCATTGGCGCTATACCGATGAACTGGCCGAGCGCTTCCCCAATATTCTGGTGGACCCGGACGTGCTCTATGTCGATTCCGGCCAGTTGATCACCTCTGCCGGCAGCGCGGCGGGCATCGATGCCTGCCTGCATCTGGTGGCGCGGGATTTCGGCACCCAGGTCGCCAACTCGGTGGCGCGGCGACTGGTCATGTCGCCCCAGCGCAGCGGTGGGCAGGCGCAATTCATTCCAACCCCTGTAAGCCCTGCGCCGCGCAGCGATCTTTCCCGGGTCATGCAGTGGGCGCGCGAACGCCTGCATGAACCGCTGGAAGTCCGCGACCTGGCCAGCGAAGCGGCCATGAGTGAACGCACGTTCCTGCGCCGCTTCAGCGAAGCCAGCGGCCAGTCACCGAAGACCTGGTTGCAGCATGAGCGCCTCGGTCGCGCCCGTGAATTGCTCGAAAGCACCGACCAGAACACCGAGCAGATTGCCCAGCGCTGTGGTTATCGCTCGGTGGAAAGTTTCCGGGTGGCGTTTCGCAGTGTGGTCGGGGTGCCGCCATCGGTGTATCGGGAGCGGTTTGGGCACAAATCCTGTATTTGAGGTGATTTCAAGGACCCCTTCGCGAGCAAGCCCGCTCCCACATTGGATCTGTGGCGAACACCACATTTGTGTGCAACGAAGATCCAGTGTGGGAGCGGGCTTGCTCGCGAAGGGGCCAGCCTGACCACTCCGAAATTCAGGGCTTGCGCAGCAGATAAGTATCCATGATCCAGCCATTGGCCAGTCGGGCCGCCTTGCGCACCCGCTCGATTTCATCCGCCACATCCTTGAGTTTGCCGCTGATAAGGATTTCGTCCGGCGTGCCCAGGTAAGCTCCCCAGAAAATCTCCGTCTCCTGATCCACCACCTGCCGGTAGGCATCCTGCGCATCGAGCATCACCACCAGGCTGTCGGCATCGCTCACCTGCCCTGCCGTCAGGCGCCGCCCCGTGGTGATCTCGACCGAGCGGCCGATCTGATTGAGCGCGACCTTGTGTTGCGCCGCCAGGGCCTGGACGCTGGTAATCCCGGGTATCACTTCGAACTCGAAAACACAGGCACCTGACGCCACAATCGCCTGCAGGATGCGAATCGTACTGTCGTACAGCGCCGGGTCGCCCCAGACCAGAATACCTGCACACTGGTCATCAGCCAGTTCCTCGTTGATCAGGCGCTCGAAGGTTTTCTGCTTGCCAAGGTTAAGATCATCGACACTGGACCTGTAGTCCGGATCGCCGCGTTCGCGCTCAGGGCAGAGCGCTTCGACAAAACGGTATGGATGACCGCTGATGTAGCGCTCGCAGATTTCCCGGCGCAGGTCGATCAGCTTGTGTTTGCTCTCCCCCTTGTCCAAGAGAAAAAACACGTCGACCTGATTCAACGCCTTCACGGCCTGCATCGTGATGTAGTCGGGATGACCGGCGCCAATGCCGATCACCAATAGTCTTTTCATCAGTGCCTTTCCTCGGGATCGGTGCCGGGCAAGCGGAGCCGCCAGCGACCATGGAACCTCAACTCGACGGTCGCCAGCGGTTCGACGTCAATCTGATTGGCGCAGGCGCCCTGCAACACCTGAGTCAACGCCGCGCGAATGACAAAGGGGTGGGTGATGGCAACGATCCGTGCCGATTGCCCCTGCAAGGAAGTCAGCCAGGCGGCCACCCGCTCGCCGAGTTGAGCCACCGACTCGCCTCCATGGGGTGCCGACGCCGGGTCGTCGAGCCATTGCTGGAGTACCAGCGGTTCGGTTTTTTGCAAATCACCAATGCGCATGCCTTTCCAGCGTCCGAAATCACAGTCCCTCAGCGCCTCGACAACCTGCGGGTCACGGCCAAACAAGCCAGCGGTTTGCCGTGTGCGCAGTTCCGGGCCGCACAGCAAAAGCGCTGCGTCATCGAACTGATGACGACGCGAGCCTTGAGCCCCTTGCCAATCCGGTTCCAAGGGTTCGTCCACAGGAAAACGCGCCAGTTTCTGTGCGACTGTTCGAGCGTGGCACATCAGGGTCAAACGGGTCGCCTGCACAAAGATCACTCTATCCACGGGAAGGGAAACGGCATTGCACCATCATTGATTATGCAATTGTGCCGCAAGAAGGTCGTACCGGGGTGTTTGCTTTTGCTGATCGACGCCGCTGCATTTCGCCCCATTTTCGGGCACGCGTAGCCCGAGCGTAAATTAACTAGACAGGCAATACTCGATAATTAAATACTGTTTTCAACGGATTGTAGAAACGTACTTTCCCCTCATCCAGCAGGAGCCCGGATGCCCTATCTCAATGATTCGATCAGCAGTTCCACCACGCTATCGCCTCAACCTGAATATTCTGGCGTCCGCCAGGTTCAACGTCGTTAAACCCGGAAGCGTCTGACAAGAAAAAGAGCAGCGCCTGACAAACGTTCAGACGACTGCCGATTTAATGTGTGGAAAACCGACAGTGATAGTCGGGTTCGGCGGCTAGACCACCGAATCCATTGATACAGGAGTATCTCCATGCTGGTCTTGCGTCCCGTCGAACTGACCGACCTCCCCCAGTTGCAGCGTCTGGCTCGCGAAAGCCTCGTGGGCGTCACGTCGCTGCCCGACGATAGTGAACGGTTGCGCGAGAAGATTCTCGGCTCCCGTGCCTCTTTCGACCAGGACGTGCAGCATCAGGGCACGGAAAATTACCTGTTCGTGCTAGAAGACCTGACGACTCGGCGCCTGGCGGGCTGTTCGGAAATTCTCGCCACAGCCGGCCCCGGCGAGCCGTTCTACAGCCTGCGCAACCGCGACTTCACCAGCGCCTCGCGGGAGCTGAACATCGAGCACGGCGTCTCGGCGTTGTCGTTGTGCCAAGACCTCAGCGCTCACACCTTGCTGCGCGGTTTGCATATTGACCCACCGCTCTCGCGAACGGTGTATTGCGAATTGCTGTCGCGGGCGCGCCTGCTGTTCATCGCCGCCCACGCCCGGCGCTTTGCCGAGGCGGTGATTACCGAAATTGTCGGCTTCAGCGACGATCAGGGGCAATCGCCGTTCTGGGATGCCGTGGGCAAGCATTTCTTCGACCTGCCTTATGTGGAGGCCGAACGGTTGTGTGGCCTGGAGAGCCGGACGTTCCTCGCCGAATTGATGCCGCAATACCCGATTTATGTGCCCATGCTGCCCCAGGCCGCACAGGACTGTATCGGTAGAATCCACCCCGATGGCCAGGAAGCCTTCGATATCCTTGAACGTGAAGGCTTCGAAACCAACAGCTATGTCGATCTTTTCGATGGCGGCCCGACGCTGTACGCGCGCACCGCGAATATCCGTTCCATCGCCCACAGCCAAAGGGGGATTGCGCAGCCTGGAACAATCATCGATGCCACGGGCACCTACCTTGTCAGCAATGAATCCCTGGGTGATTACCGGGCCATCGTCGCCGACCTGGGCCCCATCGCCGGCCAGTCGGTGACCCTCGATGCAGCCATGTGCGCAGCCTTGAAAGTCACCGCGGGCAGCCCGGTCCGCCTGATCGCCCTGTGAGCATGACCCGACAGGTACAACCACGCATTCATGAAGAAGGAACTGCAGCATGATTGTTCGCCCGGTTCAGATCACTGACCTGCCCGCCTTGCTGATGCTGGCGCGCCAGGCCGGCCCGGAATTGACCAGCCTGCAAGCCAGTGAAGAACGCGTGACCCACCGGGTTCGCTGGGCCCAGCGGACCTTCGCCGAACAGGTCGATCGTGCCGACGCCGATTACCTGTTCGTGCTCGAAGACGACGAGCAGCAAATTCTCGGCGTCAGCGCCTTGACCGGCGGGATCGGGATGCGTGAGCCCTGGTACAACTACCGCGTCGGGTTGACGGTCAGCTCATCACCGGGCCTGGGTATCCAGCGCCAGATCCCGACCCTGTTCCCGAACAATGAAATGACCGGGCAATCGGAAATCAGCTCTTTGTACTTGCGGCCCGATCAGCGCCACGGGACCAACGGCCGGCTGCTGGCACTGGGGCGCCTGTTGTTTGTCGCCGAATTTGCCCACCTGTTCGGCGATAAACTCATCGCCGAACTGCGCGGCTGCGCCGACGAACATGGCTGCTCGCCGTTCTGGGACAGCCTGGGCCGGCATTTTTTCAAGATGGACTTCAAGCACGCCGATCACTTGTCGGGGCTGGGCAACAAGTCATTCATCGCCGAACTGATGCCCCGCCAGCCGCTCTATACCTGCCTGCTGACCGAACAGGCCCAGGCCGTCATCGGCAAGGTCCATCCGGACAACGCAGCGACATTGAAGATCCTCACCGACGAGGGTTTTACCCACCAGGGCTACATCGACATCTTCGACGCCGGCCCGGTTATCGAAGCCCCGCTTTCGGCTATCCGTACCGTGCGTGACAGTCAGGCGCTGCTCCTGGCCGTGGGTTCAGTCGATGAACATTCGCCCCACTGGCTGATCCACAACCGCCGGCTGGAAAACTGCCGCATTACCACTGCCCCTGGCAGGCTGGCGGGCAACAGCCTGATGGTTGATCGCCAGACCGCCAAGCGCCTGCAACTGCAGCCTGGCGATTCGGTACGCGCAGTGCCGTTGCTCAACCAGCGCCAGCGAGCGGTGGCGGCATGATCGCCGCCCTGTAGTGATTGTCGAGATACGCTACAAGCAAGACTTTCCTCTTGCCCGCTGTCACAACGGTCGGGCGCATTCGGTCGTGGCTTGCAAATTCGTCATCATTGTTGCCCCCCCTCGTGATAGCCTTTTGTTCCTTCGGCGTTGACACTTTTGCTCAAGCCTTTCCATTCCATTGGTGGAACTCATATGTCCAGGCTTTCTCATCAAGATTTGCGCCGTAATTTTCGTCAACTGTTCGCGTCCAACACCTGTTACCACACCGCTTCGGTTTTCGACCCTATGTCGGCGCGCATCGCCGCCGATCTGGGCTTCGAAGTCGGGATCCTCGGTGGCTCGGTCGCGTCGTTGCAAGTACTGGGGGCACCCGACTTTGCCTTGATCACCCTCAGCGAATTCGCCGAGCAGGCCACCCGCATCGGCCGTGTCGCCCAACTACCGGTGATTGCCGACGCCGACCACGGTTATGGCAATGCACTCAATGTCATGCGCACCATTGTCGAGCTTGAACGCGCCGGCATCGCCGCCCTGACCATCGAAGACACCCTGCTGCCAGCCCAGTTCGGGCGTAAATCCACCGACCTGATCTCGGTAGCCGAAGGTGTCGGCAAGATCCGCGCCGCGCTGGAAGCCCGTGTCGACACGGAAATGGCGATCATCGCCCGCACCCACGCGGGGATCCTGCCGGTCCAGGAAATCATCAGCCGCACCCGGCAATATCAGGCGGCCGGTGCGGATGGCATTTGCATGGTCGGGGTAAAGGATTTCGATCACCTGGAGCAGATCGCCGAGCACCTGAGCGTGCCGCTGATGCTGGTGACCTACGGCAACCCATTGCTGCGCGATGACCAGCGCTTGGCGGAACTGGGCGTGCGCGTGACCATCGACGGCCACGGCGCCTACTTCGCGGCAATCAAGGCCACCTACGACTGCTTGCGTGAACAACGCCAGATCTTCACCCAGGCGTCGGACCTGAACGCGACCGAACTGACCCATACCTACACCCAGCCGGAAGAATATATCCGTTGGGCGAAAGAGTTCATGAGTGTGAAGGAATGACAGCCTGATGCAGGTGTAAACCGGTCAGCCGCCTTCGCGAGCAAGCCCGCTCCCACACTGGCCCTTCGTTGCGCACAAATGTCATGTTCGCCACAGATTCAGTGTGGGAGCGGGCTTGCTCGCGAAGGCGTCGGTTGCTACATCTGATCACTCACAGCAAATCCAGCAGTTCAGGCTCGGATTTGCCATCCCCACAGCAGATCACGCGGTTACGCCCGGTGGTCTTGGCTTCGTACAGCGCGTGATCGGCGTCGTTGAGCCAGAGGGTGGCGTCAGAATGCTGCGGGTCAAACGCCGCCAGCCCGATGCTCAGGCTGACCTTGAGGGCCGGATCCTGCTCATAGCCCAGTGTCGCAAAGCGATTGCGCAGGGCATCCATGACCGCCGCCGCACGGTCCAGTGGCAGGTCGGGAAGGATCACGCAGAACTCGTCACCACCGTAACGTCCGCCGACATCGGCCGCGCGCAGGTTCTGCCTGAGCATTTTGCCGAGCTGGCGCAATACGATGTCACCGGCCACATGGCCATAGGTGTCGTTGATGGCTTTGAAATGGTCGATGTCGATCAACGCGATGGCCCCGCCCTTGTGCTGGCGCTTGCAGCGCTGGAATTCGATTTCCAGCTGATCCTTCCAGGCACCGTGATTGAGCAGCCCGGTCAGGCTGTCGGTACGGCTCAGGGCCAGCAATTCGCGCTTCTGACGGCCGAGCGTGTGGGCTTGCCGAAAGCAGATCCAGCCCAGCAACAGCGGATAAAAACACAGCAAGGGTAAACAGGCGTAAAGCTGCAGCGGGCTGGTCGCCGGAATGAAGGCCGGGGCGAAAATCTGCAGGCCGACGCCAATCCCCAGCACCTGGGCTGCAGTGCCCGCCAGCAGAAAACGCAGGCCGCCAATGGCCACGTTGTTCATTGCCATCATGGAAATGGTGGTGGCGCTGGGCAGCGGGTTGAACTGCATCGCGGCAATCCAGAAACCACCCATGAAGGCATCTATCAGCAGATTGCGGTGCTCGGCGTGATAAGGCGCCCGGGCACGACGTGCCCATTGGTACGCCAGATGGGGCCAGAGCAGCGCATTGACCAGCATCACCTCCCAGGCCCAGGGTGGCGGGTCCAGCGGGTACATTGCCGCGCCCACGCACAGCAATCCAAGGAGAAGCCCGAGGGTTCGCGACGTATAGAGCCTCCTGGCCAGGGAAATTCCTTGTACTGCAGCTTTTTCCATGGGGCCTCTGTGCCACTGGACGGAACCGGATCACTGTGCCTCTTTCATGCTGGAGTTTATCAGGGCGAGGTTAAATAGCCATCACCGGCTGGCGGCCGCCACCCCTGGGCACGAATGGCTAGCGCAGGCTGTGCTCTTTCGAGCGTTGGGGACGCTCAAAGCGCCAAAAGACAAGATCAAAAGATCCCAGCCTGCGACAGCGCCTACATCGGTCTATACATGAATGTGGAGTTGGGGAAAAAACAATAAAAAGGAAGACCATGCAGATCTTTCAAGTGTTGATCATCGGCAGCGGATTTGGCGGCCAGTGCGCAGCGATCAATTTACTCAAGGCAGGCATCACCGATATTCGCCTGCTGGAGCGGCGGGACTTCTTCGGTGGCACCTGGTGCCAGAACACCTATCCCGGCGCGGCGGTCGACGTACCCTCGCCCCTGTATTCGCTGTCGTTCGCGCCCTACCGCTGGACGCAGATGTTTGCCGGCCAAGCCGAACTGCACCGCTACACCCACCATGTGGCCAAGCAGTTCGGCCTGCAGGACAAGGTCGAACTGGGCGCCGATGTGCTGGGCGTCGAATGGGACGAGCAACAGCGCCACTGGACCGTGCACACCGCCGGCAAAGGCACGTTCTGCGCGCAATTTCTGATCAATGCCAGCGGGCCGCTGAGCCAACCGGTGATACCGCATTTCGACGGCCAGGAGCGATTTCAGGGCAAGACGTTTCATACCAACAACTGGGATCATTCCTACGACTATCGGCAAAAACGCGTGGCCATCGTCGGCAGTGGCGCCAGTGCGGCACAGGTGATCCCGACGATTGCCCCGGACGTCGAGCACTTGCACGTCTTCCAGCGCACGCCGCACTGGGTATTACCCCGTGCTGACCGCACCTTCGGGCGCTTCCAGCGTTGGCTGCTCGGCCTCAAACCCGCCTACAAGCTGCTGCGCTGGATGATCTACTGGCAGTTCGAAACCCGGGTGATCGCCTTCAAGTACTCCAAACCTGCCGTGCGCATGGTCCAGCAGCATGCCCTGCGCTTTATCAAGCGTCAGGTGCCGGACGCTGAACTGCGGCGCAAACTGACGCCGGACTACAGCATCGGCTGCAAGCGGGTGATCGTCTCAAGCACCCTCTACCCGGCGCTGGGCCGCAGCAATGTGACGCTGCACAGCCGCGAGCAAGGCATCGCCGCCCTCGACGAAACCGGCATCATCACTCGGGACGGCCAGCATATCGATGTCGATCTGATCGTCTGGTCCACTGGCTACGACGCCACCGACGGGGTGATTTCCTACCCGGTAACGGGGAAAAACCGCACCCGCCTCAAGGATGTCTGGGCGCAGTACCCGCGTGCCTACCTCGGCACCGCCCTGCCGGACTTTCCCAACCTGTTTATCGTGACCGGCCCGAACACCGGGATTGGCCATACATCGGCGCTGTTCATCATCGAATCCCAGATGAACTACATCCTTGATTGCATTCGCACCTTGCAAACCCGGGGTTTGCGCTCCATCGAAGTTCGCCCCGAGGCGGAACGTACCTACACTGAAATGATTCACCGGGAAATGGAGCGCACTGTATGGAAATCCGGTGGATGCCACAGTTGGTATCAAAGCAGGAGCGGTCATGTGATCGCCATGTTTCCGGGGTTCAGTTTCAGCTACCACCGCTTGACCCGAGCCCTGAAACCCGCCGATCACATTTTGTCCTGAGCACTGAAAAGGGAGACGCGTGATGCTTTTACTGGTCGTCGTTATCGCAGTTTTCGCGGCCTGGAGCTGGCTGACTTACCCGGCCATAGGCTACTGGCTTTATGACTTGAACATGGCGGCCGAGGCCAAGCTGTATCGGCTGCATAAAATCGTCGTGCCCATTGCCGAGATGACCGTTTCGACCTGGCAAGGGGGGCCCTATGAAGCTACCAGCAATGTCCTGATGCTCCACGGCTTCAGCGCCGACAAGAACATCTGGCTGCGCTTCGCCCGACACTTTGTCGGCAGCCACCGGGTGATCATCCCGGATATCGCCGGCCACGGCGAAACCGGTTTCAAGGCCGGCGGCGGCTACGACATTGCGCTGCAGGCCAAGCGCATGATCCAGTTGCTTGATGTCTGCGGGGTCGAGAAAGTCCATGTGATCGGCAATTCGATGGGCGGCTACCTGGCTGCCTGGCTGGCGGCGACGTACCCGGAGCGGATCGTTTCGCTCGCCCTGATCGACCCGGCCGGCGTGACCTCCCCGGAGCCGAGTGACCTGGAGCGGCATTTGGCCAAGGGCCACAACCCGTTTCTGATTCACTCACGCGAAGAGTTCCGCAGCTTCTACGCCATGACCATGGCCACGCCGCCATGGGTGCCCAAGGTGGTGCTCGACGCCATCGCCCAGCGCTACGAACAATCGCGCGATGAACTGGAGGAAATCTTCCGCGATTTTCGCGCCAGCCCGTCGATGGAACCCATGCTGCCCGACATTACCGCGCCGGCGCTGCTGCTGTGGGGACGCAAGGACCGGCTGATCGACGTCAGCAGCGTGGCGATCTGGAGCAAGGGTATCGCCGACCTGCGCGTACACATATGGGATGCCGTCGGCCACATGCCCATGGTCGAAGCGCCTTCCGGGACGGCGCATCTTTATCGCGAGTTTTTGGCATCGCTGCGTTCGGAGAGCCCGCAGGATCAACGACTGCACTGAGCGTTCAGTCGTTTGCAGAATGAAGTTCGTCAGAAACTTCGTTTGTCGGCGTCGCTGAAGGCTGCGATCTTTTGCGCATACTCTACGTCACCGTGCCAGGAATCCTGTTCATGAACCAGCCAAGCTTCGTCAGCCCTGACCTGATCCGTCAACGCTTCTCCAAAGCGATGTCCGACATGTACCGCGAAGAAGTGCCGTTATACGGCGCGTTGATGGAACTGGTGGAGCAAACCAACCGCGGGGTGCTCGATAGCGCCCCGGACATCGCGCGACAACTGCACAACACCGGTGAAATCGAACGCCTGGACCTGGAACGGCACGGGGCGATTCGCGTCGGTACCGCCGCCGAACTGGCCACCCTCGCCCGCCTGTTCGCGGTGATGGGCATGTTGCCGGTGGGCTATTACGACCTGACCCCGGCCGGGGTGCCGGTGCATTCCACGGCATTTCGCGCCGTGCATGAGGCGTCGTTGCAGGTCAGTCCGTTTCGCGTATTCACCTCGCTGCTGCGCCTGGAACTCATTGAAGACCCGCAGCTGCGGGCGTTCGCCCAGTCTGTACTCGACCAACGCTCGATCTTTACCCCGGCGGCACTCGCCCTCATCGAGCGGGCCGAAAACCAGGGAGGCCTGACCGAACAGGAGGCCGCAGACTTCGTCAAAGAGGCACTGGAAACCTTCCGCTGGCATCACAGCGCCACCGTCACCGGCGAACAGTATCAACAACTCAGTGCCCAGCATCGCCTGGTTGCCGACGTGGTGGCGTTCAAGGGCCCGCACATCAACCACCTCACGCCGCGCACCCTGGACATCGACATCGTCCAGACGCAGATGCCGGCCCACGGCATCACCCCCAAAGCAGTGATCGAAGGCCCACCTCGCCGGCAGTGCCCGATCCTGCTGCGCCAGACCAGTTTCAAAGCCCTGGACGAGCCCATCGCCTTCAACGATCAAGCCGATGCTCGCGGCAGCCACAGCGCCCGCTTCGGAGAAATAGAACAACGCGGCGCCGCCCTCACCCCCAAGGGCCGAGCGCTTTACGACCGCTTGCTCAATGCCGCCCGGGACGAACTCAAGGACTTCCCCAACGAAGCCAACGCCGCGCGCTACAACGCACTGATGGCGCAACATTTCAGTGAATTCCCCGACAGCTACGAAGGCATGCGCCAACAGGATCTGGCGTATTTCCGCTACTTCGTGACCGATAAAGGCCTGGCCGCAAGCAACCTCAAAACCTTGACTCTGGAGGCTTTGCTGGAGAACGGTTATCTGCGGATAGAACCCCTGGTGTACGAAGACTTCCTGCCGGTCAGTGCGGCGGGGATATTTCAGTCGAATCTGGGAGACTCGGCTCAAACCCATTATGGCGTGCACTCCAACCAGCAAGTGTTTGAAGCGGCCCTGGGGCGTTCGACCATTGATGAACTGGGGTTGTATGCCGAAAGTCAGCGGCGATCGATCGAACAGTGTTTTGCGGCACTGGATCAGTAACGCTAGAGAAAACCTGGCTTGGGCAATGCACAAAAAACAATTGTAAAAAACGGTATGAAAAAAGGGCGACTTTCAAGTCGCCCTTTTATATACCTGAAATTTTTGATAAAGATTTTTTTGATAAAAGGGTCCGCCCAGTGTAATGACCTCGGCAATCCATGCACTGGTAAAGAGCCGTGACACCGGGCGAACGAAAAGTATTTTAGTAGAAGTGGGTAATTGTGCGCGCGAAATAAAGATGAAATTTTCGACACAATATTTAACAACATGACTTAACAACATGTCGACTTACATACTAAGAGACAACCGACATAAACTCACCGGTTAGAACATACAAGTTTGATTGTTCTTGTACAAAAAATCTGTACAAGAACAATCAACGTGTTGGTCTGTTGCGCAAGGCTTAGTGCGCGCTGGTCACTTTCAAGATATCGGTGTAGGTGACATTGACGGTTTGCCCGACTTTCATGTCTTTGAGTTTCGCCTGGACTTCTGGTTTCTTGACGTCGACGGTTTTCGATTCGCCGGCCGGGTTTTCGAAGGTCACCTGGTTTTTCTTCACGTCAATTGCGGTGATTTTCAGCTGTACTTGCACCTGGCGGTAAGCTTCGCCGCCTGGACTGTCGCTGCCTGGTGCGGCGCGAACTTCTCCGGTTTTTTCAACGGTACCCGGCAGGCCTTTGTCGACATCGGTGTCAAAGTCGGCTACGACGGCGCTGGCGACCTCGATGTCGACTTTGTCGCCTGCTTTCAGTTTGTCGAGGTTTTTCGCCTTGTCGGTCAACTGCACGGGGAACTCATTACCGTCCGGTCCCTTAAGCACCACATGATGCTTGGCGGCATCAACCGAAACGACTGTGGTAGTGACCTTTTCAGCTACCACTACGGAAGACAGCGGAATATTTTCAGCAACCGCAGCGAAGCTGGTGGTAGACAGCAAGGTAGCGAGAGCGATGGCTTTGGTCAGTGCGTGACGTTTCATAAGGTGAACTTTCCCTGTGGTAAATGGCAACAAACCGCGCTGTACCTAGGTTCAACGCGGCGTGTGGGATGAGCATAGACGGTGTTTCGGGAGTTTTCGCTGTTTCTTGCGCGAGGGAGTCGCCACAGGGGTGTTTTCAGCGTTTTCCTTGCTTCAGGTCAGGTTAGTGGATCGCAGCGTACCGTTACCGTGTGGGATTTGACCAAGGCCCGAGGTATCTCCTCAGGCTTGAGGGTCATTCACTTGCTCGGTGACATTGATGGCGGGCGAATCTTTGTGGGACTGCTCGGCCTTGTCCTTAAGGGCCTGCCACTGTTCGAGGTCGATGGCGCCCTGCCCCAGCAAATCATCGGCCAGCCTTTGCAGTTCGCTGAAGTGCGCATCGGGGGATTGTTGCCAGTAGGCCCTGTCGTCGAACAGGCGCTGCCACGAGGCGAGGTCGGGTGGCTTGAGGTCGTCGCTCATGAAATGGGCTCCCGTGGGGTTCAATAGGGTAGAGGTTGTGCGCAATGGGGAGTTCCGGGGAAAATCAGTACCCCGTCATTTCCAGGTACCCCTGCCCTGCATGACTGCCACTGAGCCGCACCGGCCCCTCCCAATACGCAATGCGCAAATCCATCCAGGCATTCGGATTGAGCGCGGTAAGGGTGATATCGACGTGTTTTTCGGGAATGCTGATCGACCAGCGAATGGGCATCTTGCGTCCGGCCACCGTGGCGGTTTCTTGCGGCGTGAGATGGATGTCGCGGGCGCTCAATAGCTGCGTCTGACCCTGGGCGTCGATCCAGGTGCCGGTGATGTATGGCTCACCGTCCTTTTGCCGCATGCGATAGAGCATCAGCTGTTCGCCTCCGGCCAGGTGCAGGGAAAACCAGTCCCAGCCAGTCTGGTTGGCCGTCAGCGGTTGGCTGCTCCATTCGCGGTCGAGCCAGGCCGGGCCGTTGACCTGGAAGGTTTTGCCGTCGATCTCCAGGGTGCCGCTGGCCTGGAAGAACGGCTGGCTGTAATAGTACGAGGCCTGGCCCTGTTCGGATTTCTGGCTGAATCCCTTGACCCCCTGCAGCACCAGAGGGAGCGTCGAGGTCAGCCGCAGTTCGTAGCTGAACCCCTTGTCACGGGCGCTGAGTCGCACATCGGCCAAGGGATTGTCGGCAGACGCCTGACTGCTCAAACTCCAGTCGTCGATCCACGCGATCAACGGATGCAGGCTTACCCCGGCCTGGCCCACGCCACCACGGGCGTAGCGTTGCGCGGCGTGATGCACCGTAGCCGAGGTCACCGCCGCGTGGCCGAGCCAAATGGTCTGATTACTCCAGCCGCAGGTTTGTGGAACGGCGCTCAGGGCGCTGCGAAACAGCGTCCATTGCGCACCGAACTCACGGCCCTGATCGTCCTTCAGGTTGGCGGTGACGTACCACCACTCGATGCGAAAACCTTCATGCGCGCCATGGTCCGCCGGAAAGCTGAACACTCGACCGGGCACTACCGGATTGAATGTGGCGGCCTGGTCGCCCAGCCCGGCGAAGCCTTTTTCCGGCGGCTGCACTTGATCGCAACCGCTAGCCAGCATTGCCAACAGCAGCAGGCCAATTCTAATCCTCATGGGCAAAGGTCCTCAGCAAGTCCGCCGGTTGCGTGCGGTACAAGCTGTACAGCGGCCACGCCGAAGCCAGCAGCGTCGCCATTATCGCCAGCCCCATCAACTGCAACAATTGCACCGGGTACACCCGCAACGGCAGGCGCCAGCCAAAAGCCTGCACGTTGATCACCGTATCCAGGCACCAGGCCAGGACGATGCCCAACGGCAATGCCAGGACCAGGGTCAGCAGCGCCAGCAACCAGGTTTGCCCCAGATTGAGCAGCATCAGTTGCCGACGCGTCACGCCCAGCGCCCAAAGTGGCGCCAGTTGCCCTAGACGGCTCTGGCTTTGAGTCAGCAGACTGATGAACAATGCTACCCCGGCCACGCACAGGGTCAGACTGTTGAGTGCAGCGGTAGCGGCGAAGGTGCGCTCGAAAACCTGGCTGGACCAGTCCTTGAGCCGCGCCTGATCGACAATGCGGCTGTCGTCCAGGTTGAAGCGCGCCTGCAGCGCGGTGACGAACACCGGGATCGCCGCCGGCTCGATACGCAGGTTGAAACGCTTGGGAGCAAGCTGCGGCCAGTGGCGCAGCAGGTGGTTGGCATTGACCAGGATGTGCCCCCCGGGATTGCCGTAATCGGCGTAGATGCCGACGATCCGTGGTGACCAGGATCCGTTTGGCGTCGGCAGCGTCAAGTGGTCGCCCAGATGCAGGCGCAGCCGCCGCGCCAGCTGTTCACTGAGCATCAGCGTATCGTCGCCGGCCAGATGATCCCAAGGCCGCTCGTCGAGGGTCTCCAACAGCGGCCAGTGCTGGCGATAGGTCGGGTGGTCGATCACGCCGAACACCTCTGCGGGCCAACCCTGCAACTGGATCGACACCTGCCAGTTGGGCAGCACCGCGGTCAGATACGGCTGCTGTATGAGCCAGCTGTGCAGCTCCCGGGCCTGTGCCGGGTCCTGAGGGTTAAGGTACAGCTCGGCGGTCAGCCGCTGCTCGAGCCAGTCGCTGAAGGTCTGGCGAAAACCGCCGGTCATGCTGCCGGCGCCGATGTTCGCCGCCAATGCCAGCAGCAGCGCCATCAAGGCCAGGCTCAGGCTTGGCAATTGCTGACGACAATCGGCAAGAAACCATTGCCCGAGCACCGAGCGACTGCGCTGCAACCCAAGGTTGAGCACGCTACTGAGCAGCACCGGCAATGCCAGCGCGGCCCCGATCAACAGTGCAGCCATCAACACGAAGCCGCTGACCAGGCTGTCGCCAAAAAACAGCGCCAGCACCGCGATCACTCCGGCCAGGCACGCCGCCCAGGCCTGGCGTCGCAACCACCGCGCATGAGCCTGATGCCACGCTTGCGGGGCGGCCAGGGCCAACAAGGGCAAACGCGCGGCGCGCAGCAGACTGCCCGCCCCGGCCAGCAAGGCACCCAACAGGCTCAGACCGATGCCGCTCAACCACCACAGAGGGCTCAGGTTCAACTGCCCCGCCACTTCGGCGCCGTACAACCCACGCAAACTGGCAGCGACGTCCGGCAACAGCATACCGGCCAGCAGGTAGCCGCTGACGACCCCAGCCACACCGCCGATCAGGGCCAGCGCGCCGAGCTCGACAGCGAGGCAGGTGATCAACATCCGCGCGCTGACGCCGCAGGCGCGCAAGGTCCGCAGCAGGCCCCGGCGTTGCTCCAGCGCCAGGCCGATCGCGGCATGCACGATGAACAGCCCGACCACGAACGACAGCACCCCCAGGGCATCGAGGTTGAGGTGGAAGCTTTCGGTCAGGCGCGCCAGATTGTTTTCTTCGCCGCCGGACCTGAACTGCAGTTGGCCTTTGAACGGTTCGGGCAGTGGCGCGTTGAAGTCCTTTGGCAGCAGCAGGCGCGACAGCTGGCCCGGCAACTCCAGCACCTGTTGGGCGAAACCAATGTCCATCAGCAGCAGGCCGGGGGCCATTTCAGCTTGGACCTGCAGGGGGGGTAATGCCTGGCCATTGGCGGCAACCGGGCACTCGCCCTCATGCATGGCCAACGCCTGCAGGGTCTGCGGCGCAATCCAGGTGCGCCCCGGCGCACTGAAAAAACCAACGACCTGCTCGATGGCCAGAGCCTGTCCTGCCACCGCCGCCCCGCTCGGCAGCGACACCGGCTCGATGCCCATCAGCTGCAAACGCTGCTCCTCATGGCCCTTGAGCGTGACCCGGCCTTGCAGCAGTGGTGACACCGGCCACCCTGCGCGGCGCAGATCGACGAACAGTTGCTGGGAAAAGGTCCCGCCCCCCGGCGCGCTGAGGCTGGACTGGGGTTCACCGCCGATCAACTGGCTGGCCCGGGCATAGCTGTCGCGCGCCTGGCTGTTGAGCGCCTGCACGCCCGCCAGCAGACTGGTCGCCAGCCACAAACCGGTCAGCACGCTGAAAAACTGCACCGGATGCCGCCGCCAATGACTGAGCAGCGCCTGCAGGGTGACGCCGAAGATGCGCATATCAGTGTTCAGCCACAGCGGCCAGGCGACCACCGTGCAGCACCACCTTTTCCGCCAGGCGCGCCGCTACAGCGGGACTGTGGGTGACCATCAGCAGGGTCGTGGGACTGTCGTCGAGCAGCTCCAGCAGCAACGTCAACACCTCGGCACTGGTGGCTTCATCAAGGCTGCCGGTGGGTTCGTCGGCCAGCAACAGTTCAGGTTGCGAGGCCAGGGCGCGGCCCAGCGCTACCCGTTGCTGTTGACCGCCTGAGAGTTGTTCCGGGTAACGCTGCAGCAAGTCGCCCAGACCCAGGCGGTGTACCAGATGCGCTTGCCAGCGTGGGTTGTGGCGCCCCGCCAGACGCGCCTGAATTGCCAGATTGTCTTCGACGCGCAAGCTGCCGATCAGGTTGAATTGCTGGAACACCAGGCCGATCTGGCTGCGCCGCCAGTTCGCCAGTTGCCCTTCATTCATCTGTTCCAGCCGGTATTCGCCACTGCGAATGCTGCCGGAGTCGACCTGGTCGAGCCCGGCGATCAGGTGAAGCAAGGTGCTTTTGCCGCTGCCCGACTCGCCCATCAGCGCCAGGCTGCTGCCGGGCCTGAGCGTCAGATCGACGCCTTGCAGCACCGGCAACGGCCCCTGGGCTGTGGCGTAGCTTTTGAAAACGCCGCGGACTTCTAGCATGGGATGACCCGTTCAATAAGCCTGGGCCAAGGATAGCGGCCCTGAATGGTTTTTGTCCGGTGACGCTTTTGCCAGTCCCTGACGACGGCGGCCCTGGCGATGAACGATGCGGTGCTGACCGTTGGGCACCCTATCCCCTGTGGGAGCTGGCTTGCCTGCGATGGCGGCCTGTCAGTCAGCAGTGATGTCGAATGTGCCGGCCTCATCGCGAGCAAGCCCGCTCCCACAGTAAATCTGCAGCGGACACAAAATCTGCGTACGACCACAAACACTGTGGGAGCTGGCCTGCCAGCGATGGCGGTCTGTCAGTCAGCAGTGATGTCGAATGTGCCGGCCTCATCGCGAGCAAGCCCGCTCCCACATTAAATCTGGAGCGGACACAAAATCTGCGTACGACCACAAACACTGTGGGAGCTGGCCTGCCAGCGATGGCGGCCTGTCAGTCACCAGTGATGTCGAATGTGCCGGCCTCATCGCGAGCAAGCCCGCTCCCACAGTAAATCTGGAGCGGACACAAAATCTGCGTACGACCACAAACCCTGTGGGAGCTGGCTTGCCTGCGATGGCGGTCTGTCTGTCAGCAGTGATGTCGAATGTGCCGGCCTCATCGCGAGCAAGCCCGCTCCCACAGTAAAATCTGCAGCAGTCACAAAATCTGCGTACGACCACAAACACTGTGGGAGCTGGCCTGCCAGCGATGGCGGCCTGTCAGTCACCAGTGATGTCGAATGTGCCGGGCTCATCGCGGGCAAGCCCGCTCCCACAGTTTGATCTTCGGTGAATGCCAAGCCTGTGCCCGCCACGGATCCCTTGTGCGAGCCTGCTCACGATGGCGGTGCCTGAGGTGGCCGGGAAATTAAGCGCGCCGATTCATGGCCGCTGATTTTGCGTACTGCCATTTTCCAGCTACAAATGACCAGTGGTGAAGTGTCCTGGATCCAGACAGTGAATGTCACGGGGGAGGATGTCGATGGATGGTTCCACTGAGAAGGATGGTCAGGCGCATGACTCAAGGCAAATACCGCTCCGACATCGACGGGCTGCGGGCTGTAGCGGTGATTGCGGTGTTCTTGCATCACCTGGGCAGCAGCTTGTTACCCGGCGGCTTCGTTGGCGTCGATATCTTCTTTGTGATCTCCGGGTTCCTGATCACCTCCCAGGTGTTTTCCGAAGTCAAACGCAATGCCTTCTCGCTGAAGGGCTTTTACCAGCGCCGCATCAACCGCATCGTTCCGGCGCTGGTCACAGTGTTGTTGGCGACAGTAATCCTGGGCGCCTTCATCCTGTCTCCGGTGGACCTGGTCCGGCTCAATGTCAGCGCCCTGCTCTCGCTGTTGGGTGTTTCCAACGTGTACATCTGGGTCAAGTACGGTAACTACTTCGCCGCCGATGCCAGTGAAGCGCCGCTGCTGCATACCTGGTCGCTGGGTATTGAAGAGCAGTTCTATGTGATCTGGCCGCTGTTCATCGTCTTGCTTTATCGCCTGGCGCCGCGCTACGTGCTGCCGGTGCTGGCCATTGGCGTGGTGGCTGCGGTGGGCGTTTCCGAATATGCCACCGGGGTCTTCGCGACGGCCGCCTACTACCTGCTGCCCACGCGCTTTTTCGAACTGATGCTGGGTGGATTGCTCGGGATCTATCTGCACCAGCCGCGGGTCATCGGCAAACTGGCGGCCCATGGTCTTGCCCTGGCGGGTTACCTGTTGATCGGCTTCTCGCTGTTTGCCCTGAACGCCAATTCCACCTTCCCCGGGTTCAACGCCCTGATTCCCTGCCTCGGTGCTGCCTTGCTGATTCTCGCGGGTAGCGGTGACCGGCATTCACGCCTGCTCACCAGCCGGCCGATGGTGTTCATCGGCCTGATTTCCTATTCGTTGTACCTGTGGCACTGGCCCTTGATTGCCTACCTGAACTACCTGGGCATCGCCATCGACCTGCCAGTGGCGACGCTGCTGATCGCCGCCTCGATCCTGCTCTCGTGGCTGTCCTGGCGATTTGTCGAGGTGCCTTTTCGGCGCAACGGGGCGACCTGGCAGTTTTCCCGGGTGTTCACCCGCCGCTTTGCCCTGCCGGCCCTGGGGCTGGCCGCAGTGGCGGCGCTGAGTCTGCAGTTCAACGGTTTTCCACAACGCTTCGGAACGGGGGTTTCGGCGCTTGAGGCCATGACCCTGAGCAAGCCCAGCGAGATTCGCAGCGGCTGTCACGTCCCCAATGCGCTGTACAACAAAGCCCCCAACGACAACTGCCGCCTGGGCGCGAAAAAGGACGGGGTGGACGGCATCATGATCGGCGACTCGTTCGCCAATCACTTCACCGGCATGGTCGATATCCTGGCCAGACCGAACGACATCGCGCTCATGGATTACACCATGGATTCGTGCCCGCCCATCATCGGCTATACCGCCGACATGCCCCCGGTGTATGCCGCCCATTGTGCGAAACGCAATGAACGGGTGTTCAGCCTGATCGAGCAGAACCAATACCGCTATGTGGTGCTGGCAGCGATCTGGCCCAAGGATTCCAGGGCCCGCGACCTGGTCGAAGCCAGTATCAAGCGCGTGGTCGAGAACAGCGGCCAGGTGATTGTCATTCTGAGCAACCAGCACATTGAAAAGGCCGCGAGCTGCCCGATCCGTCGCCTGATGTTCAACTCCAAACGCAGTTGCGCGGTGCCACAGAGTGCCTTGGCGCCCTATTGGGCGGACGTGCAGGCGAAGTTCCCGCAGGTACGATTTATCGATCCCAATCGGGTGATATGCCCGGCAGGCGTATGCAGCCCGATCATCCAGGGCAAGCTGTTGTACCTCGATGATTCGCATTTGAATGAAGTGGGGGCGCGCTTCATTGGCGACACCTTGCTCAGCCGGGGTTTCACCCTGCTGCACGACCCGGTGAAGGCGGCGAGTACCGCCGACGTGCGCCCAGCAGATGCCAGCGTCAATTGAGTCGACTGGCGCTCTCGGTGGGCGCCATTCTCGACCTCAACGCAATCAGATCGAGGCGCACTTTGTGCCTGCCTCCACCCACTCTCGCGGCCAAAGGCCGACAGATTTTTCGCCCACCTTCAATAGGCCTGATCATTGTCTTTGCAATGACCAAAAACCTTAACCGCCAATAATTTGTCGGCCCATTTTTGGCAGTAGCATTACGCCACCCAGGAACAAAAATAACCGAACTATTTAGTAAGGCGCCAAAAAAACGGTGACTCAAATCTGACACACTCGACCAGCTACAACCCTTGAATATCCTCGCTTACGACCGTCCATCGATTTATTCAAAGGTCTCACAAGCCAGCAAAATCATGGCAAACCCAAGACCAGCAGGCGTTTAGTGGCACATAGCCCCAAACCTGGGGAATGTCTTACCGATTTAACATGCCATTTTGCTGACGCACTTTCCCGAGGCTGGTCTATACCCCTTTTGGCACACATGTTTCCTCTCTCTTCTTCACCGTCTTGTGAGGCACGCCAAAATGGACGTGAGCGTTTTTGGTACGGGCTACGTCGGCCTGATACAAGCAGCGGCACTGGCCGATGTCGGACATCGGGTGCTATGTGTCGACATTGATCCGAACAAGATCAAGCAACTGCAACAAGCCGTACCGCCGATCAGTGAGCCGGGGCTGTCCAGCACGCTGGAGGAAAACATCAAGGCGGGACGGTTGTTCTTCACCACCCAGGCCAGTGATGCGGTGGAGCACGCCGAGCTGATTTTCATTGCCGTCGGGACGCCCGCCGATGAAGACGGTTCAGCCGACCTCAGCCATGTGCTCAACGTGGCCAGGCAGATTGCCGACTACATGGAGGCCGACCGCACCCTGATCATCAAGTCCACCGTGCCGGTCGGCACCGCCGACCAGGTCAGTGCCACCGCCCTTCAGGAGTTGCAGCGCCGGGGCAAGAGCGGGTTGAAAGTACGGGTGGTCTCCAACCCGGAGTTTCTCAAGGAAGGCAGCGCCCTGGCCGATTGCATGCGCCCGGACCGCATCATCATCGGCACGGCTGACGATGAGGCCCGCAGCCAGATGGCCGAGCTTTACGCGCCGTTCTGCCGTAACCATGAAAAACTGATGTTCATGGACAACCGCAGCGCCGAGCTGACCAAGTACGCAGCGAACGCGATGCTGGCTACGCGCATCAGCTTCATGAACGAACTGGCCAACCTCACCGAACTGCTCGGGGCGGACATCGAATCGGTGCGTAAAGGCATCGGGTCGGACCCGCGCATCGGTTATCACTTCATCTACCCGGGTTGCGGCTTCGGTGGTTCGTGCTTCCCCAAGGATCTGCGCGCCCTGCTGCATACCGCAGAAAACAATGGCATGCCGCTCAAATTGCTGCGCAGTGTCACAGACGTCAACGACAGTCAGCGGCATATCCTGTTCAGCAAACTGCGGGCGAAGTTTCCCGAGGGGCTCGCCGGCAAGTCCATCGCGATCTGGGGGCTGGCCTTCAAACCCAACACCGATGACATGCGCGAAGCACCCAGCCGCTATCTGATGGAAGCACTGTGGGCCGAAGGCGCGAGCGTGCAGGCCTACGACCCGGAAGCCATGTCCGAATGCCGACGCCTCTACGGCTATCGCAATGACCTGCACCTGTGCGCCACCCGCGACGACACCCTGGAAGACGCCGACGCCCTGGTGATCTGCACCGAATGGAAAAACTTTCGCGTCGTCGACTTCGATCTGCTGGCGGGCAAACTGCGCTCACGAGTGATCGTCGACGGACGCAACCTGTACAACCCTGAACAAGTCGCGGCGGCGGGTCTGCACTACAGCGGCATCGGTTTGCGCCACATCGTCCCCGAGGCTGTACGCCCATGAAAATCCTCGTCACCGGAGCGGCCGGCTTCATTGGTGCCCATTGCGTATTGCGGTTGTTGCGCGACGGGCACCAGGTGTTCGGTCTCGACAACTTCAACGACTACTACGACCCGCAACTCAAGCACGATCGCGTGCGCTGGGTGCAGGAGCAGGCCGGCCCTTTCCAGCTCTCGACGATTGACCTGGCCGATGCCACGGCCATAGAGACTCTGTTTGCCCAGGAGCTACCCGAGGTGGTCATTCACCTGGGCGCCCAGGCGGGGGTGCGTTACTCCCTGGAAAACCCGCGAGCCTACGTCGACAGCAACCTGAGCGGGTTCCTCAACATCCTCGAAAGCTGCCGCAAGCACCCGGTCAGGCATTTGATCTACGCCTCGTCCAGTTCGGTGTACGGCGCCAACCAGCACACCCCGTACTCGGTGCAGGACAACGTCGATCACCCGCTGTCGCTGTACGCCGCAACCAAGAAATCCAACGAACTGATGGCCCACAGCTACAGCCACCTGTTCGGCATTCCTTGTACCGGCCTGCGCTTTTTCACCGTGTACGGTCCGTGGGGCCGCCCCGACATGTCGCCGATCCAGTTCGCCCGGGCGATTGCCGAAGGCCAGCCACTGAAGCTGTTCAACTACGGCGAGCACCAGCGCGACTTCACCTATATCGACGACATCATCGAGAGCATCGCCCGCTTGATCGACCGTGCGCCACAGGCCAATGCGCAATGGGACCGCGAGCTACCGGACCCGGCCACCAGCATGGCGCCCTGGCGGATCTACAACATCGGCGGCCAGCATCCGGTGGAGCTGAAGGATTACCTGGCGCTAATGGAGAAACACTTGGGGCAAAAAGCCCAGGTCGAGTTGCTGCCCATGCAACCCGGCGACGTACTCAACACCTGCGCCGATGCCAGCGACCTGGCACGAGCGACCGGTTTCCAGCCGCAAATCGAGCTGGATGAGGGACTCGGGCGGTTCATCGCCTGGTTTCGCACTTACTACTGATAACTACCCATCGACCATGCTGCTCGCGGCGAAGACTGCGGAGGACCCTATGACTGGACATGAGAAAAGTGTGCCGCTAAATCAACTGCGCCCCGACAAGCGCCTGGATCCCGAGCAGCGCATGCGCATCGATGCCGCCATTCATATGCAGGGCCGTGGCTGGGTTACCGGTCGAGACGGTGGCCGCCCATGGACCTTGTCGCGCACCAATCGCGTGCTCGCCTGCCTCGGTGCGCTGTCGATCCTGTTGATCATTTCGCCCGTATTGCTGGGGCTGGCACTGGTCGTCAAATTCACCAGCCCGGGCCCGGTGATGTTCGTACAGAAACGCACCGGTTACCGCGGCCGCATGTTCGGCATGTACAAGTTCCGCACCATGGTGGCCAATGCCGAGGAGCTCAAGGAGTCCCTGCGGCACTTGAACAAACACGGGGCCGACGCCATCGATTTCAAGATCGACAAGGACCCGCGCATCACCCGCATCGGCGGGTTCATGCGACGTACCAGTCTCGACGAACTGCCCAACCTGTTCAACGTGGTCACCGGCGACATGCGCCTGGTAGGCCCCAGGCCGACGTCGTTCAACGCCTACCGCTACAAGGACAGTCATCTCGCTCGCCTGAGCATTTACCCCGGCATGACCGGCCTGTGGCAAATCTCCGGGCGCAGCAACATCGACTTCGACCAGCGCGTTGAGCTGGACCTCAGCTACATCGCCAAGCAGAGCCTGCTGCTTGATCTGAAGATTCTTTTGAAAACCCCCTTCAAAGTGTTCAGCGGACACGGAGCCAGTTAAATGGACGGTTCAATTGCCAAAAGTCTCAGCATTGCCAACCCGAGCGAGTCCAACCTGACTTCGGCCGTACTCGATCAAGATCTGCGGATCCTCTTTCTGACCGCCGCCAACCCCGGCACGGGTACCACCACCAGCGCCCTGGCGCTCGCCAGCCAGCTGGCGCAAATGAGCGGCGGCCTGGTGTTGCTGGTAGACGCGAGCCAGTCGGCGACCAACCTCACACAACAGTTGGGGCTGACCAGGGAGCTGGGGTTTCGCGACCTGCTGTTCAATGATCAGAGCCCACCGCTATTGCAGGACTGCGTGGTCAACGTGTCCAGCCTGCCCTTCCACATCCTGCCGTTTGGTCGTTACTCGCGCAGCACCGAACACCTGACGCCGGAGCGCCTGAGCCCGCTGTTAAATCAGCTTGGCAGTCAATACCGCTTCGTGGTGATCGACGGTGACGCGGTGTATTCGGCCGCCGATACCCTGGTCATCAGCGCACAGGTCGATGGCGTGGTGATGGTCGTGCGTTCTGAAGACACCCGCTGGGAAGTCGCTCAGGCGGCGGTCCAGCGCCTGAGCCAGGCCGGGGCGAAACTGGTCGGCAGCGTGTTCAACCGACGCAAGTACTACATGCCCAAGTGGCTGTACAAAAACCTGTAAGCAATCAGAAAAGGATGACGCCATGAACGCCAGAATGCTTGTCCTGCTGTTGCTGCCGCTTGCAGGTTGCTCCAGCACCTCCGATAACGCGCAAAGCATGCCGGTGCAGATTCTCACTGCCGCACCGGCCAATGCCCAGGCCACCGATGTACCCAAGGTCGAGCAAACCCTGCGCCCTCAAGATGTGCTGGACGTGATCTTCCACATCAGCACCAGTGGCTCGAATGCCTATCGCGTGCAGTCCGGCGACACCGTCGCGCTGAACTTCACTGCCGCCAGCCAGCTCAACGGCACCCAACTGGTGATGCCTGACGGCACCATCGAACTGCCCGGTGCCAACACCTCGGTGAAAATCGAAGGGCTGACCCGTGATGAAGCCCGTCAGGAGATCCAGCGCGCGTACGAGCGCAAACAGTTGTTCCAGCCCAACCGCAATCAGCTGTCGGTGGTCGTCACCACCCCGCTGACCAATGAGCAGAACCTCAGGTCCGTACTCAACCACCCCGGCACCGGCATGAGCCGTGAGATCACCGTGGGCACCGACGGCTACGCCAGCTTTCCGGAAATCGGTTCGGTGCCGCTGCAAGGCATGACCGTCAATCAGCTCGAAGACTTCCTAAACAAACGCTACGCCCAACTGCCCGGGCGGATGACCGTGGACGTGCTGCTCAAGTCCACCGCCGGCAACGAAATCTATGTACTGGGTGAAGTCGGGCAGCCGGGGTCCTACCCCATCCGCCGTCCGGTGTCGGTCCTCGAAGCCCTGACCATGGCCCGTGGCTCCAACATCAAGGCACGCCTGGACTCGGTGATGATCATGCGGCGCAACGGCAATCAGGTGGTCGCGCACCGTTACGACGTGGAAAAAGCCTTGTCTGGCGACGCCACCCAGATCGCCTACCTGCAAGCCGACGACATGCTCTATGTGCCCAAGACCAAACTGGCCAGCGCCGGTGAACTGGCACGGCAACTGGCGGACGTGGTGTTGTTCCAGGGCGTGGGCATGAGCTTCAGCTACCGCGTCGACAACAAAGACAGTGACGACTAACTCACAGGTGACCGTTATGAATCCAAAGGAAAACTACCTGCACGAGTTCTTCAGGATCTTCTTCGCCAACAAGCAGTTGGTGAAACGAGTCTTCCTGGTCTTTGCAGTGATCGCCCTGGTCTTGCCGCTGTTGCTCAAGCAGACCTTCGACATCACCGCCCAGGTGATTGTGCAATCCAAGAAACTCTCCCAGGGCGATGCCACTACCTCGCTCAATCAGGAGAATGCGTCCTTCATTCCACCTTCGTTGGCGGACATGGAAACCGAGAGCAATATCCTGCGCTCGCCAGCCTTGATCCGGCAGACCATCAGCCAGTTGCGCGACAAGGGGGAGTACGATCCCCCTGTCAGCGTGCTCAACAAGCTGGTACTTGAGCCGATCCAGCGTTTTGTGACTCACCCGATTCGCGAACACCTGGTCAATCCGGTGCGCAATATGCTCGGCCTGGAAACCGATCCGGTACGTGACACCCTGCTCGATGCCCTGACCCAGGAAGCGTCCGACGATCTGAAGATCGAGACCTTGCCTGGCTCCAACGTGATTTCCATCATCTACAGTTTCCCCGACCCGGCCCAAGGCACCCGGTTTGTCGCGGCGCTGCTGCAGAACTACCTGGTCAGTCGTCAGGAACTGCAGTCCATCGACCTGCCGCAGAGCTTCTACGAAACCAAGAAAACGCAGTACCAGTCGCGCCTCGATGGCCTGGAAAACAATCGCCTGACGATGCTCGAAAGCATTGGCTCGTCCGATCCCCGGGAAGAAATCACCTTCCGCCTCAACGCCATCAACACCGAGGAACAAGCGCTGAACCTGTATCAGGATCGCCTGCTGCAGAGCCAACGCTGGCTCGACTACCTCAAGACCAACCTGGCCGCTGCCAGCAATGCCAGATTCAACGACTACACCTTCCCCTATACCTTCACCACCACCGTGGATAACGTGGCCTTCGAAGACCGTGAGGTGAAGCAACTGGGCGAGCAACTGACGACCCTGGTCAGCCGCTACATGAGCGACCTGGCGATCTTCCAGCCAAGCAGTGAACCGATGTTGCTGGCGCGTGAGCAAATCACCCGCACCCGCGCCCAGTTCCTCAAAGTGGTGAGCAACCGGATTCAGGAACGTACCAACGACCTGGCGGTTGTCAGCTCGGTGATCGACCAGAAAACCGCACGCATCGCCGAGTTCAAGAACCGCATCCACCAGTTGCAGGAAACCCAGAGCAAGCTGCGACAGATGGACACCGAGATCGACGCCCTGCACGCGGCGTTCTCCACCTACGCCCAGCGTTTTGCCGAAAGCAGCACCGCACGGGCACTGGACAACGACCTGTCTAACGCACGGGTCCTCAGCCCACCGTTTGAACCGACTGAAGCGGCGTTCCCCAAGCCGATGCTGATTATCCCGTTCGGCCTGTTCACCGGCTTGCTGTTGGCGATTGCCCTGGTCTACGTGCGTGAGTTCTTCGATCACCGCTTCAAGCATCCAGCGCAAATCACCCATGAACTGGGCCTGCCGGTGCTGCTGGTGATCAACGAGCAGAACACCCTGCCAAGCAATCCGCACAAGAACTGGAGCGTTCCGGGCCTGCTGCATTGGGTGCGCAATTGAACGCGCCGCTCGGTACCCCTCGCGCCCTGCCGATCATTCATTTGCTCAGCAGCGGCGGCTTCTATGGGGCCGAGCGGATGCTGCTGGACCATTGCCTGGCAACGCCGGGACAGCACCAGGTGCTGTTTCTCGATGCGCCGCCGGAACTCGTCGCGCGCTTTCGCCAGGCCGGCGTCGATTGTCAGGGCTGCGCGGGTTTGGGTCAGTTGCTGGGGTATTTGCGCCAGCGGCGAGACCAGCGCCCGCTGATCAATACGCACAATTTCAAAGGGCTGTTGTTCGGCTGGGTCGGCGCCACGCTGTTGCGCCTGCCGCTGGTGATTACCCAGCACGGCTTCACCCCGCGCAGTCGCAAGCAGAAGTTCTACACCTGGCTGAGCCTGCAACTGTGCCGCACCGCATCGGTGGACCGTGTGGTCTGCGTCGCCGAGAGCATCGCCGTGCTGCACCGCCAGGCCAATGTGCGCACGGAAAAACTGCAGGTCATTCCCAACGGCCTGCCGGCCGCCAACGAGCCGCCGCCAGCGGTCGGCGTACGCCAGCGCTGGCTGGCCGGGTACGTCGGACGATTGAGCAGTGAAAAAGGTCCGGACCTGTTTCTCGATGCATTGATCCCGTTGTGTCAGCAGTACCCGCAACTGGACGCCGTGATGCTCGGCGATGGCCCGGAGCGACAAATTCTGCAGGTGCGGATCGAAGCCGCCGGGTTGCGCGAACGCATTACGTTGCCGGGCTACCAGACCGAGATGCGCCAGTGGTGGCGGCGACTGGATGCGCTGGTGATCAGCTCGCGCACCGAAGGCACGCCGATGATTCTGCTCGAAGCGATGCAGGCCGGCGTGCCGGTGGTGGCGTTCGGGGTCGGTGGCATTCCCGACGTGCTGCAGGATCGGCACAACGGCTTGCTGGCGACGCCCACCGACAGCGTCGCCCTCGCCCGCCAGATCGACACGCTGCTGGCTGAGCCGGCCCTGGCCCGGCAACTGAGCGACAACGCCAGGCGCACCCAACTGGACCGTTACGACCTCAAGGCCCTGGCCGAACGCTGGTCGCAGCTTTATATCCGTACTGCACGGGAGGCACGCGCGTGATTTTTCCGCTCTCGATCGTCAGTTTGCTCGGTCTGGTCTGCCTCGCTTTGCTGGCCAGCCCTTATCCCTTTCTGGCGCCGGGAGCGGTGCTGGGCCTGGTGGGCGTTGCGCTGCTGTACCGCAAGCCGACCTGGGGCCTGTTGGGCATTGCCGCCATCCTGCCCTTTGAAGGCCTGTTCAAGGACAACGCCTTTTCCGGTTCCAAGTTCCTCGGCGCATCGCTGGTGCTGATCCTGATGCTGCAACTGGCGATGCACCAGATTCCCTCCGAGCGTCTGCGCAGCAACATCTGGCGCTACCTGGTCGGCTTCATGACCCTGTACCTGCTGAGCATGCTCAACACCGACAACATGGGCATCTCCCTTGGCCATCTGCGCGAACTGAGCGTGGGCGTGATTCTGTTTGTCATCACCCTGCTGATCGGGCGCGAGATGAATCTGGCCATGTTCTCGCGGCTGGTGGTCGTCAGCATCGCCGTAACCTGTGCCATGGCGATATTCTCGGCCAAATATCAGGAAGCGGGGCGAGCTTCGGGCTTGCTCAAGGACCCGAACAACTTCGCCCTGTTGATTGCATTCGCTGTGCCTTTGGCCCTGCTGCTGGTGATCCGCAGCCCAAACCTGTTGCAGCGGATTTTCTGGGGTGGCTGCACGCTCCTGCTGCTGGGCGGCATGACCAAGACCGACTCCCGTTCCGGCCTGGTGGTACTGTTCCTGAGCCTGATGATCGGCGCATGGCACTATCGCGCTTACTTGCCGCGCATCCGCCCGCGCCACCTGGGTTTCGCCATGCTGGGCCTGGCGATCGTGATTCCACTGGCGCTGTATGCGATGCCGGCCGGATACGTGGCGCGCATTCAGTCGCTGAGCATCCTCAGTTCCGGCGCCAAGAGTCAGGACCCCTCCCTGGGACGTCGCTCTTCCTACATTGTGGTCGGCAGCGCGATGATCGCCGAGAACCCGCTGCTGGGCACCGGCCCCGGCACCTTCCCGCTGCACTACGCAACCACCGGCTACGCCAAGGCGTTTTCCAACACCGGCAAGCCCGAGGACCTGTACCGCCGCGCCCACAACACTTACCTGGAAATCTTCAGTGAACTGGGAATACCCGCCGGCCTGATGTTTGTCGGAATGTTGGGCCTGGGCTTGTACAACCTGGCCCGGGCCCGACGCGCCTGGATGCTGCGGCGCAATTGGGATCAGGCCAATGTTTTGACCCACCTGGGCATGAGTTTCCTGTCGTTGACCTTGTTCCTGATGTTCCTCAGCGCACCGAACCATAAGTACCTGTGGATCATGCTCGCGCTGACCAGCGTGCTGCGCACCCAAGCGGAACAAACGCCACTGACGGAGGCCAGGGCATGAAGAGCATCAGTATCGTCATTCCGATGTACAACGAAGCGCGGCACATCAGCCGGACCCTGTTTGCCGCGCAACATGCCGCCGATGCTGCCGGCCTCAAGTGCGAGTTGATCGTGGTCGACAACGGCTCCACCGATCAGGGCCCACAGATCGCCCGCCAATTCGGCGCCGAGGTACTGGTGATGCCCGGGTTGCTGATTGGCGCCCTGCGCAATCGCGGCGCAGCCATTGCCCGCAGCGAATGGCTGGCGTTCATCGATGCCGATATCGAAATGCCCGAGGACTGGCTGGTGCGACTCATCGAGCTCGAGGCCGATGGCCAGGCCGACGTGATCGGTCTGGACTTGCACACCCCGACCGAGGCCCCGTGGTTCGCCGATGCCTGGCAACGCCGCACAGCGCGCCCCGACGCCCAGCCGCTGCAGGTCGTGCAATGGTTGCCCACCTCCAACCTGCTGATGCGCCGTCGCTGGTTCGAAAAGGTCGGTGGCTTCAATGAACAGTTGCGTACCGGCGAAGACAAGGAACTGACCATGCGCCTGGCCGAGGCCGGCGCGCGCCTGCTCGCGGTCAACCAGAGTGTGGCGTTGCACTGGGGTTACGAAGCCACCTGGCGCGAGTGGATGGGCAAGGAACTGTGGCGCCAGGGCAGCCATCTGCAACTGCTGCGTACCCATGGGGCGAGCCTGCGCCTGCTGCGCTTTCCGATGCTGTCGCTGGTGGTCTGGCTTTTGGATTTTTTGGCGATATCCGCCCTGTTCGATGGTTTCCCCCATCACGCGCTGATGATGGTGTTGGTGACCACCCTGCCGGCACTGGTCTTGAGTGTGCGCCAGAGCGCCAGACACCGTGACCTGTTCCTGACCCTGCAACTCTGGGGCCTGCACTGGGTGCGTCTGCACCTGGCCGGCGCCGCGTTCATCCTCAGCCTTTGTCATTGGAATGCCAGGAGGCCCGCCCGTGGCTGAACTCATTTTCTGGTTGTGCCTGCTATTACCGGTGTATGCCTACCTCGGCTATCCGCTGCTGCTGACCTTGCTCGCGCCCCTGTATCCGGCGCCACGTCACGGCCCGGCACAACCGATGGACGTGAGCATCGTGATTGCCGCGCACAACGAAGCACGGCATATCGAAGCCAAGTTGCGCACCGTGCTCGCCCAGGATTATCAGGCGCGTTCGCTGCAGGTGATTCTGGCCAGCGATGGTTCGACCGACGACACCGTGGCCTGTGCCCGCAAAGTCATCGACCCGCGCATCAGCGTGCTCGACCTGCCACGCCAGGGCAAGACCACCACGCTCAACGCAGCGGTACCCCTGTGCAGCGGCGAGATTCTGGTGTTCACCGATGCCGACAACCAATGGTCGAACGACACCCTCGGTCACCTGCTCGCGCCCCTGGTCGATCCGCAAGTGGGCGCCTGCGCCGGGCACATGCTGATCCCCGTGACCGGCAAAGGCCTGAGCATCGGCGACAGCCTGTATCGGCACTACGAAGGCTGGCTGCGCAAGGTGGAAAACCGCACCGGCTGCATGGTTTCCGCCGATGGCGCCCTGCTCGCCTTGCGCCGCGAGTTGTTCCAGAACATCCCGGCGGAGGTCAACGACGATTTCTTTATCAGCACCTGCGCGCCGGCGGCGTCCAAACGCATTGTCTACGTGCCCGAAGCCCGGGTGACCGATCAGGGCGTCGACGAAGCCGACAAGCAGTTCCGTAGACGCCAGCGGGTCACCGTCGGCGGCCTGCAAAGCCTGGCCCAGCGCCGGGAACTGCTGAACCCGTTCAAGCATGGCCTGTATGCGATCGCCTTGATCAGCCACAAGCTGATCCGGCGTCTGGCGCCGGTCCTCTTGCTGCCGTTGCTGCTGAGCAACTTTTGGTTGTGGGACGAGCATGCCTTCTATCGTCTGAGCCTGATCGCGCAACTGTGCGGTTACACGGTGGCCATCGCCGGCCTGCTGGATTCGCAACACCGTTTGCCCAAACCCTTTCGCCTCGCCGCGTTTGTCCTGGTGACGCTCGCCGGGATGAGTATCGGTCTGTGGCAATTCCTGCGTGGCCAGCGCTATGCCCAATGGAACCCCGAGCAAAATCGATGAGAGGCGCAAGCCATGGCGATTAAACAACTGCTCAAGCGCACCAGCGGCTGGCTGTATCTCAACTCCCCGGTGGGGCGCAATCAACTGCACGGCGCCGGGGTGATCCTGATGCTGCACCGGGTGCTGGCCGACGACAGCGCGGCCGAACTGCCCCATCGCAATGAGCTATGCGTCGGGCCCAAGGCTTTCGAGCACCTGCTGGTGTGGCTGAAAAAACACTTCGACTGTGTGCCGCTGATGGACATCCTGCAGCCGGCGCTAGCCTCGCAACGGCCGAAAGTGACGCTGACTTTCGACGACGGTTGGCGCGACAATGCCCTGCACGCCTTCCCGCTGCTGCACAAGCATCAGGTGCCAGCGAGCGTTTTTCTCTCCACCGATTTCATCGGCAGCCGCCAGCGGTTCTGGTGGGAAAGCATTGGCGAAACCCTCTGGGGCAGCCATGGCGAACAGCCGCGCCTGCACCTGATCGAATGCCTGCAACAGATCGGCCGTCCATTACCGGGCCAGTACGATGATGCGGATGGGCAACGCCGCAGTCTGGCCCTGCTGCACTTTTTGCAGAACCTCAAAACCCTGTCACCCCTGGACCTCAATCGCCTGACCGACGAGTGCCCGCAGGAGTCGTTGCCCCAGGCGCTGGACTGGCAGCAGGTGCGTGCGCTGGAGGCGTCCGGCCTGGTGCGCTTCGGTCCGCACGGTGCCAGCCACGCGATCCTCACCGGGCTCGACGATCAACGTCTTGCGCAAGAATTGAGCCGCAGCCGCCAGGCGCTGATCAACGGTTGCAACCGGCCATTGCCGGTCTACTGCTACCCCAATGGCGATAACGATGCGCGGGTGCGCCGGCAGGTAGCCGATCACGACTACCCGTTTGCCCTGGGTACCGGAACCGGAATCTACCGGGGCACCGAAGAACCGCTGAACCTGCCGCGTTTCGGCGTCAGCCAGCGCACTGCGCGCAATCCTGAGCTGTTGTCCTGGCGCCTCTACCGTGGGGCCCGCCCATGAGTCGCAACCGTTACCTCAAACACTTGGCCCTGAGCATGGGCACCAAATTGGCGATGATTGCCCTGCGCCTGCTGCGCAATGTACTGCTGGCACGGATACTCGGCCCCAGCGAACGCGGGCTGTTTGCCTTGCTCAGCACCCTGCCCGACCTGATCAGCGCCGCCACCAGCGGCGGGCTGAATTCGGCGGTGGGTTTCCAGGCGGCCAAGCAACGGCCGATGGGTTTGCTGTTGAGCCAGGTATTGGTGTTCGGCTGTCTGCTGGCGGGCTTGCTGACATTGCTGGCGGTTGCGCTGACGCGCGAGTTCGGTGCCGAACTGGAGATCACCACGCAACTGGGCCTGCTCGCCTGGCTGCTGTTGCTGGCCGTGCCGCTGACCGTGCTCAAGAGTGGCTTGCTGACCTTGCACAATGCCTCGGGCGGTGTGGTCGCCTTCAACGCCCTGCGTCTGATCGAGTCATTGACCCCGTTGCTGCTGTTCCTGGCGATGTTCTGGATGTGGAAAAGTGCCGCCCTGGAAGCGGCATTGATCAGCTGGCTGGCGGGTATCAGCCTGGTGGTGATCGCCGGCTGGGTCTGGCTCAAGCGCGATCAACCGCTGACCCTGCAATGGGACCGCAGCAGCCAGAAGGAACTGCTGCGCTACAGCGCCCGCAGCCATCCCGATCTGTTGTTTCAGCAAGTGATCCTGCGCTCTGATTACCTGTTCATCGGCGCCTTGCTCGGCACCACCGCACTGGGCCATTACGCCATGGCCAGCGCCGCCGCCGAGTTGCTGCTGATTGTCCCGGAAGCGGTGACCACGCCGCTGATGAAACGCTTGCTGCAACAGGAAGAAGGCATCGAAAAAGTCACGCCCCTGGCCCTGCGCCTGACCGCCACGGTGATGCTCGGCGCCTGCCTGAGCATGGCGGTGATCGGGCAATGGCTGATCGTCACACTGTTCGGCGCGGCCTATCAACCGGCCTATCCGGCCTTGCTCGCGCTGCTGCCGGGCCTGCTCGGCCTGTGCTACGCGAGCATCCTGCGTCTGGACCTGCTGGGCAAGAACCGTCCCGGTACAATCTCGCTGTTGATGGGCATCGGCGCCCTGCTCAACCTGGCGCTGAATCTGCTGCTGATTCCGCTCTATGGCATCGTCGGCGCCGCCGCCGCATCGTCCATCGCCTATCTGGCGGTGACCGTTGCCCTGTTGGTGATGTATTGCCGGCTGAGCCAGGTACCGGTCTGGCAAACATTGATCATTCTGCCCAGCGACGTCGCGCCGATGCTGCAGATGCTGCAACGGAAATCGGCATGAGAGGCCTGCTGTTGCTGGTGAGCCTTGGCCTGGGCCTGGAGGTCCAGGCGGCGCACATGCGTTGGGCCGACATCCGCGACGGTAGCCTGTACCTGCAAGCCGATCGCCCGGACATACTGAAAGTCGTGTGGGCGCCGGCGTGGCAGGCCGAGGCCAATGAAGAGCGCCTCTACCTGCTCGACGGCCAGGGCAAGCTTGCGGGCGAGCGCAAGATCGCTGCCAGTGAAGTGCGCGGCAGCCAGAGCTGGCCCCTGGCACCGGGTGCCGCCAGTTACCGGCTGGAGGTTCCGGGCTACAGCTTCCGGCGCTATACCCTAGAACACGACGATCGCACAGTGGCGCTGTTCGCTCCGGCCAAGGTGCATTTCAGTGCCGAGCCCCGGGACGGCGACGAACTGTTTTTCAAGGTCGCGGCGGGCGAGCACGCGGTGCTGGCCGGCAAGTACCATGGCGGCGTCGGCGGTTTGCAGGCACAGCGGATCGGTGACGGCAAACAGTTGTCGCTGTCGCTCAAACCCTACCCCGCCTATTGGCAGTTCGACAAAGTCGAGCTGCCCGTGGCCCCGGTCGATCAGGTATGGCGCCTGCGCCTGCGCGGCAGCGGCAAGGTGGCGTTCTGGCTCGACGGTACCGCCAACCTGTTTGCGCAGAACCCGCAGCAACTCAAGCCCCTGCGCGAAGATGATGGCCAGGTCCGGCTGACGCTCAGCCCGCAAGTAATCGGCACCACGCCGAACCTGGGCGTCGCCCTGCCGTACGTGCTCCCGCCGGCCTCCAGTTTCGCCGTGCTCGATGCCCTTCAGGTCAAGGCTGCCACCTATTACAGCCTGGTCGACATCATGGCGACGCGGCCGCACTACGAAGACAAATTCCGTCGGCTGTATCAGGACCGTTTCGGCATCACCCAGGACATCACCCTGCTGGCCGGCAGACAACGCCAGGCCGATCTGCGCGCCGACAACACCAGCAACGCCGGTCTCGACGCCTGGCTTGCAGCTACTCGTGCACTGGGTGGCAAGGGCACCCACTACATCGGCTTTGCCGATGAACCAAACCTCAACTACCCGGACTACGCCAGCTATCAGCGCATCTTCGACAGCATGGCCCGGCAAGTGCGCAGCAACCCGGAAAACGCCAAGGCCGGCGTACGCATCGCCATGCCGGCCAGCTCACGTTTCGTCAACGGCCCGTTCATCAACAACGCCGCCGACAAGCGCGGCATCGACTGGGCCCGGCGCCTGCTGGCCGAATCAGGCGACAAGATCGATGCCCTGGCCTGGCATGAATGGATGATTCGCGACCTGCTGGCCACCCGTGTCTATCGCGACAGCGTGCGCCGCGCCGCGGACCTGGTGGGGCTCGACGCCCAGGGCCGGCCGCGCAAGGCCTTGCTGCTGGACCAGACCAACATGTCCAGCGGTGCCAGCCTGAGCCCTTACGATCAGGAAACCCACTACGCCTCTTTGTGGTGGGCCTCGGTCGTGATCAATTCGTCCCAGGACGGCTTGCTCGACATGCTCGCCTTCTTCCAGGCCGCCGATGAGCCGGAGTACCCCAAGGGCATGCTGCGCGTGCTCGGTGACAATCACTTCGAGCTCAAGCCCGTGGGCCTCGCGCAGCAATTCATTGCGCAGCACTGGCTGCACGATGTGATGCGCCTGGAGAACGAATCCTTCGAAGTCGACGCCCTGGCCATGGCCACCGAGCTGCAACGCAGCCTGCTGGGCGTGAACAAAGGCGCGCGCTTGCAGCGTGTGAGCCTGGCCGGCGTGGCGTGCCCGCTGACCAAAGGGGCCCTGCGCTATTTCGGCGCCGACAACCGCAGCCGCGACGCACCGTTCAACTGCCAAGACGGTCGCGTCAGCTTTGATCTGCCGGCAGAAACCCTGTTCGCCCTGAGCTGGAGCGCCCCATGAAGGTCATTGGTTGTTTTGCCGCGCAGCCGACAGCTCGCGCATTGAGTCACTCCACTCACGGTCAACGCCGTCAGGAGTCAACACATGAATATTTTGCAAAAACTCAGCGAACACATCAGACAAAAAGGCCTGCGTGCCACCTTCAATAAAGTCTGGAAGCACTACGTGTTTTTCCACGAGGAACTGCTGTGGATGGAGCGCGACCTGGTCAGCCCGGTACCGCCGCACAAACTTCGGGCCTACAAGCCGCTGCGCCTGGAAACCATCACCGCGCAAAACGCCGTGGCGTTCACCCGGCACTTCGGCGACCGCGTGGGCACCATGGCCGAACTGGCGCGCGAGGGCCATACCGGGCAAATGTACCTGGATGAGAACGGCGACACAGTGGCGTTTATCTGGGGCAGCAAGCGCGATTACCACGACCGCCACTACTACGGTTGCCTGTTCCCGGTGAAGCCCGGCGAGTTCTTCGAATTCGGCGGTGAACTGACCCGGGCCTATTGGGGCACCACGCTGTCGGTGGACTTGCAACTGGACCTGTGGAAAACCATGGCCGCACAGGGTTGCAACAAGGTGGTGGACGTCTGCGAGTCGCACAACATACCGGCCCTCAAGCTGCACATGCGCATGGGCTATCGCGAGCAAGGACGAATCATGAACGTCTACAGTCTGTTCGGCTGGCGCTTCTACCGTGAAACCCGTTACAGCGACTCACGCCTGGATGCCCTGCGCAAACCGGCACCCTCTCCCGTTACAGCCGAGGCGACCTGACCTTATGTCTGCACGATTCGAATGGCGCACTTCACTGTGTGCCCCCGACTTTCCGGCAGCGGCTTACGAAGCGTTGCGCTTGCGCGTAGCCGGGCACACGCCATTCAACACCCTGGCCTGGATGTGCGCCTCGCAACAGGCGCTCAGAACCGGGGAACAGTTGCACGTGTTGCTCGCCTGGCAGGGCGATGAACTGCTGCTGTGCCTGCCATTGGTGGCGTCCGTTGAGCGCTTTGCGCGCTTGCCGTTTCGGGTCCTGCATCACCTGGGTTATCCACTGGCCGACCGCCTGGCACTGCTTTCGAGGCTGGACGGCGAATCATTGGCAAAAGCGCTGACGCAGATCCGCCAGCGCTTGCCCCACGCCTTGCTGCAACTCAATGAACTGCCCGGCCTCACGGGTGAGCAAAGCCCCCTCGATGCATGGGTGGCGCGCAGCTCGACCGCTGAGCAACGCCTGAGTTGTCGGGTGCCGGTGCATCTGATCAGCGAGGCCGATCACCAGGAAGTCTCTGGCGATCCCCGCTACAAACTGCGCCGGGCGCGCAAACGCATCGCCGCCTGTGGCGCGCAAATCCGCCGCATCACCCCGGACGCGTCGACCATGGGGCCGCTGCTCGAGGCCATCGCCGAAGTCGAAGCGGTGAGCTGGAAAGGCGACGAAGGCGTGGGCATATTTTCCGATGAGCGCCATCGCCAGTGCATGCACCGCGCCTTCACCGCCCTCGCCGCCCAGGGCCTGGTGCGCGTGGTGTTGCTGGAACTGGAGGGGCGGTGCATCAGTTATCGCCTGGGTTTGCTGGAGCAGGGCCGGCTGTACGACTACAACCTGGCGTTCCTGCCGCAGTACGCTGATCTGGGCAGCGGTCGGGTGCTGCTCGAAGAATGGATTCACTGGGGCCTGGACGACCACTGGCAATGGATCGATGCCTCGCGGGTGAGCCTGGAAAATTCCAGCCACCAATTGCATGAGCGCATGACCGGGCTACTGCACCACTGGCGCTGGAGCTTCTATTCCTGGCGCCCCGGGGGACTCGCGCTGGGTCTGGCCCTGCGCTTCTGGCAACGTTTCAAGCCCTGGTTGCAACAGCGACGCGCCCGGCGTGCAGCAGCCGCCGTGTCTCGGGCGCCCGCGGCCACTGCGGCAATCAAAGTCGCAGCGCCTACCGAATAGCGGCACCTAACGAACAATTGATGGAGGGAGAACATGCCTCGACAAGTCATAGTCAACGCTGACGATTTCGGCCTCAGCGCCTGCGAAAATGCGGTAATCCTCGGCGCGTTCCAGGCCGGGATCATCAGCTCCGCCACCGCCATGGCCAACATGCCGGCGTTCGAAGCGGCTTGCGTCCTGGCCCGCCATCCTTTGCTCGAAGGACGCATCGGCCTGCACTTCAACCTGACCTACGGCAGCCCGCTGAGCCAGGCCATTGCGCAGCGGCCAGGCTTTTGCGACAGCGCCGGGGTATTCGACCTCAACCTGCCGCGCAGCCGCCTCTGGCTTGGCCGCCAGGATCGCGAGGCGGTGCTGCAGGAGCTCGAGGCGCAATGGCAACGTTGCCTGGACAACGGCCTGCGCCCCAGCCATCTGGATTCTCATCAACACGTGCACAACATCTGGCCGATCGGCGAAATCGTCGCGCGTTTCGCCGCCCGCCAGGGCGTGCCGGTGCGCCTGGCGCGCAATCTTGGGCAAAACCTGAGCCTGCCCAAGCGCGTGTTCAAGGACTTGCTCAATCGGCGCCTGAACAGCCTCGCCGGGGCGACTGCCGACTACGTATGCACCCCGGTGGATCTGCGCAACGGCGAGCCACCGCTCGACGGACTGCTGGAAATCGTTGCCCATCCCAACCAGCTCGGGGCGGACTTCGGCGATGCCTATCTGGAACCGGGAGAATCCCTCAGCGCGTTATTGGCGCAGCGCTTGCCGGGGGTGCCAAGGGTGGCCTATGACGTCGCCCGCAGCAGCGAAAGCGAAGCCGCGCAGGCAGTGCTTTAGTCATCGCCCAGCGCTTTGAACCGGCGATTCAGGTCATTGAAAACCTGCGAAAAACCCGTGGGGATGGTGGCTTTTCTGGCGCCGGAAAACCGCGTCAAGACTGACACATAAGTTGATACAAATTGCTTTCAGTGGGGGTGCCATGCAATTGCCATTGGTGATCTATACCCATCAACAACCTTCACCACACACGACCCAGCCTTTGCAACGGAGGGCTTCATGAACGTACTCGACAAGCTTCGCGAACTCATCAAACGAAAGGGCCTGAGCCGCACGTTCAGCACGCTGTGGAAGCGCTATGTATTCTTCCACTGGGAGTTGCTGTGGATGGAGCGTGACCTGGTCAGTCCGGTTGCGCCGCACAAATTGCGTCCCTACCCTGCCGTGCGCCGGGTCACCATCACACCGCACAACGCCACGGCCTTTGCCAAGCACTTTGGCGACCGCGTCGACACCATGGCCGAGCTGGCCGCTGAAGGCCATACCGGGCACATGTACCTGGATGACGAAGGCAACGCGATAGGCTTCATCTGGGGCAGCACCCGCGACTATCACGACCGCCACTACTACGGTTGCTGGTTCCCGGTAAAGGAAGGCGAGTTCTTCGAGTTCGGCGGCGAAATGATCCGCGCCTTTTTCGGCACCTGCCTGTCGGTGGACGTACAAGTGGCGCTCTGGGAAGCCATGGCCGCGCAGGGTTGCAACAAGGTGGTGGACGTCTGTGAAACCCACAACATTCCAGCGCTCAAACTGCACATCCGCATGGGCTATCAGGAACAGGGACGCGTGACCCACGTCTACGGCCTGTTCGGCCGCTGGCGCTTCTTCCGCGAAACCCGCTACACCGGCTCACGCCTGGAACCGCTGCGCAAACCGGGGCGGCCGGTGGTGACTGCGCCGGCTTGAGTTCAAGGTTTTATCTGCAAGGCCGAGTCGCCCCCTTCGTCGGTTCGCCACCCGGGCCGACTCGCTCCCACAAGTTTGGCGGGTGTATGCAGAATCTGCGGACACCCTCCATCGCGCGCACGCCAGCTCTGGCGAGCGCACACAAATCAACGGACACCCAAGGTCACTATAGGAGCTGCCGCAGGCTGCGATCTTTTGTTCCTGGCTGCTTCATGGGAAATTGCATTCCACTTGACCAGCCGTTTGCATTCGACCTGACCAATCATTTTCATTCGTCTGACTACCGATTGCATCGGATTTGACTGCACGTTTTTGTGACCATGACCGGCAGAGAACGGGCAAAAGCGGACCCTCCGACCTACCTCGCAACAATCTTCGTCCCCCTCCACCCTCTGTCCCAGAATGCGAAGAAACTGTCCCGCTGCGCCCATAAGCTTGCGCCTGAAATCACTACTGTAGGACCACCCCCCTCAATAACTGGCAGGGGTCAGTTACCTACACCGGATGCTCATATAGCGCACCGCCGTACAGCTCGGATTGGAGACAACAATGACAACAGTCGCCGCAGCCCAAGACACTCCTACACCCCTCGTCCTTTCGGCACCTGCCACTATCCGGTCGTCAGTGCGCCAGCATTCGATCAAGGTGGAGATTTGCTCCCCCGCCATCGGTGCCGAACTCAGCAACATCAATCTGGCCGACGCAGCCCAAGACCCTGAACTGATCGCGGAAATCCGAGCGCTGTGGCTAAAGCACAAAGTGCTGTTCTTTCGCGACCAACACATTACTCCCCAGGAGCAACAGCACTTCGCTACGCAATTCGCTGAACTGGAAGCCCATCCCTTGGCGCCGAGCCACCCAGAGGCGGACAAGTTGCTGATGCTGTACCGCAATCTAGACCCGAGCAAGCCCAAGAGCTATGTTGAAAAGGCCAGCCGGGAAAATCTCTGGCATGCGGATGTCACCTATAAAAAAGCACCGCCGCGCGGAGCGGTATTGCGCTGCGAAATGGGCCCTGAGACCGGCGGAGACACCCTGTTTTCCAACATGGTAATGGCTTACGAAAACCTGCCAAACGCCATCAAGCAACGGATCGAGGGTCTGTACGCAAAGCACGGGGCCGAGCAGACCTTTGGCGCCCAATTGCCCCGCGAGGAACGTCACGCCATGGCCGTGAAAAACCCCTCTGCTGAACATCCAGTGGTACTTACCCATCCTGAGACAGGCGAAAAGGTGTTGTTCGTCAACTCCGCGTTCACCACCCATTTCGCGAACTTCTTTAACTTCGAGGATATTCGCTACGGCCAGGACTTCATGCCGGAGGCTCATCATCTGATGAACTACCTGACGTCTCAGGCCGCGATTCCGGAGTACCAGGTACGTCTGAAGTGGCGAACCAACACGGTTGCCATGTGGGACAACCTTCAAGTCCAGCACTACGCGGTGGCTGACTACGGCAATGCGCCAAGAAAGATGCTACGCGCCACTCTTGCGGGCACTCCGCTCACCTGAATTCGAACCGTCTCCCCCAGAGAAAACCAGGACACCCGACCATCAGAGATCGTCGGGCTGTCTTGGCTGCCGACAAATACTCGATCTGAACCGCGTCAATGGAGATAAACATGCTCTACGAACACGTCGACACCGCAGTCATCGATGGCGAATCGCTGCCGTGGGTACCCTTTACGCCCTATGCGGAAAACGTTCTGCTGAAGTACTTCAAGCTTGACCCGATTCGTGGTGAATGGATTGTCATGATGAAGTCGCCGATCGACATGCAATTGCCCAAGCACCATCACACGGGGACGGTGATGGTCTACACGATCGAAGGCCATTGGAAATACAAGGAACACGACTGGATCGCTGGCCCTGGCAGTATCGTGTATGAGACTGCTGGATCGACTCACACGCCTGAAGTCGTCAGCACGGGAAGCACAGACGGATATGTACTCACCCTGGTTCAGGTTAATGGCGATCTCGCGTTCCTGGACGGCAACGACAACATCGTCGCGCTCGAAAACTGGAAATCAGGATTGCATCGCTATCTGGCTTATTGCGAGCAGCATGATATCGCGCCGAAAGACCTGACGGCATTCAACTGAGTAACAGGCATTGCCGCGAAAACCGCGAATCGGGCGGGCGCAACAAAGCGCTCGCCCCCCATGGTTAGAACTGTTCGAGAAACTCAAGAAGCAGTTCGTTCACTTGCTCGGCACTTTCTTCCGCCGCGCTATGACCCACACCGGGTAGCAATACCTTCTTCTGTAGTCCCGGTAAATAGGTGTCGAGCTGCTCGTAGAGACTACGGATTTCGACGGGTTCGAGTGATGGGTCGGCAGCACCACCGATGAACAGGCTCGGCTGGCGGACGACCGCACCGTCGAGAAACGCGGTAATTTCCCAGTTCCGGTCGCGACAGCGATAGTAGTTCAGGGCACCGGTAAACCCTGTGCGCGTGTATTCAGCGACGTAGTAGTCGAGCGATCGCGCACTCAACCATGACGGGAACTCGCCCTTGGGCTCGGTGAAGGCATTGAGAATGGGCTCACCAGGTTCGACAAACAGGCGCCAGCGATCAGCTCCGACGGCGCCACCGGAGATTGAGTAAAAAACGCTACGCAATGTTTTTCTCGTATCGCTGGCCAACTCGCGATCCGGCTTGTCGAGCTGCTGGAAATACAGGTGGTGATACACCCTGCCCTTCGCCATAGCCTGTAAACCTACAGTCGGCTTGATTTTGCCGCGCGGTGGCACCGCCGTATTGAGCATCACCAGGCCACGGAACAGATCCGGCCGCAGCATGGCTGCCGCTTGGGCCACCCAGGCGCCCAGGTCGTGCCCGATGATCACCGCGGACGTTTCGCCCAAAGTCGTCATCAAGCCCACCATGTCGCCGACGGACTGACTCATGTCATAGGCTTCGATGGCATCCGGTCGGTCCGATTGGCCAAAGCCGCGTTGATCGGGAACGACAACTCGATAGCCGGCTTCGACCAACGCCACGATCTGGCGTCGCCACATGTACCAAAGATAGGGAAAGCCGTGCAGCAAAATGACGAGCGGGCCCTCTCCCTCGTCGATGTAATGCATGCGAATGCCGTTGAGTTTGGCAAAGCAGTGGTTGAATGCATCGGGATCGTCAGCATCGATTTGCTCCATTGCAGCAAGCGGCTGACCGATGCGCATTGCGGTGCGCGTATCCATTACCTACCTCTATATTTTTGTCGTTGTTGGCCCGAAGGTAGCCGTGACAAGGTGTCCTGCACTAAGCTTCGCAGGACACAATCTTGTGAAATTGGGACATGAGGGGATGCATGTACACCCTGACGCGCAGTGCCAGCCTTACCGACTTTGAGCAGGTTGCCCGTTCCGTGGGGATCGATCCTTTTCGCATGCTGCGTTTGGCCAAGTTACCGGCCAGTGTCCTTGATGATCCGAACATCATGATCAGCATCGATTCGGTGGGGTGGCTGCTGGAGGAGTCAGCCCGTCTGTCCGGCCAGGAAGCCTTCGGATTGTTGCTTGCGGAAACCAGGCACCTATCCAACTTCGGCATGCTGGCGCTGCTTATCCGCGAAGAACCGACACTGCGTGCCGCCTTGCAATCGTGCGCGCGCTACATGCGATTGCATAACGCTGGGGTGGAGTTACGACTTGAAGATGCAGGCGACCTGGTGCTATTGCATGTGGGAGTGAATATGCAGGGTCATCACGGTGTCTGGCGCCAGGCTATCGAACAGTCGACGGGCATCGGGTTGCGCACTTTGAGCGTGCTGACAAACAATACGTTTCGCCCGGTAAGGGTCTGTTTTACCCACGAGCGACCTGCCAGCCTTGAAGTACATCACCGCGTGCTGGGAACAGCTATCGAGTTTTCCCAGGAATTCAATGCCATCGTTTGCCGCGCGCGCGATTTGGACATGCCCATTTCCGCGGCAGACCCCGCGCTACATCGCGAGGTGAAGCGAACGCTGGACATGCAGTTGTCCAACCTGCGCGAGGAGCCGGCGCAGCGGGTACGGCAGATCGTCAAGATGCTGCTGCCTAGCGGACTGTGCTCTGTCGATGGCGTGGCCCAGCATCTGGGCATGCATCGACGCACCCTTAACCGACACCTGGCGTCCGAGGGAGAGAGTGTCACAACGATCATCAATGCTGTACGCGCCGAACTCGCCGAAGAGTATCTGGCCAACAGCAAACGCCGATTGTATGAGGTGGCCGAACTTCTCGGATTTTCCTCGGCTGGTGACTTTTCCCGCTGGTTCCGAAGCCAGTTTGGCAAGACGCCCTCGAATTGGGTTGCCTGCTACCGGGAGAGCAAGGCCTCACCGTCGCTTTAACCCACCCTACTGTCCCAATACGCGAAGAAAATGTCCCGCCATGCCCATGACGCGACACTCGCGCTTCCTACTATGGGCCTGCGGCCATATCCCTCCCCGCCGCACCGACAAAGATTGGACCAACAATAACGAGCGCCGCCGTACATCAAGGCACGATGTCACCTGCCCCCCGCCCACGGTCTGGCCAAGAACCATCGAAATGGAGACGCAATGCGAGTCGAACAATTGACCTGTGCCATCGGCGCGCAACTGCACAATGTGAATCTTGGCGACGCCGTGCGCGATGACGACTTGTTCAACGAGGTGTATGCGGCGCTATTGAAATACAAGGTGCTGTTCCTGCGCGATCAGGATCTGGACAAGCTCTCTCGCCGCGATCATGAAGCATTTGCCATGCGTCTCGGCCAACTCGAAACTCACCCGATGCTCCCCAGTCACCCGGAAGCTCCGGGTCTCGTGCAAATCTACAAGACTCCGGAGAATCCGGCGGATCGCTACGAGAATGCGTGGCACTGCGATGCTACTTGGCGTGAATCGCCACCGATGGGCGCTGTACTGCGATGCATCGAATGCCCTCCCACCGGTGGCGATACGATGTGGGCCAACATGGTGATGGCTTATGACAACCTGCCAATCGATGTGAAGCAGGAAATCGACAGTTTGATTGCCAACCACAGCTTCAATTCTTCCTTCGCCGCCGCCATGCCAAAGGAAAAGCGCTTGGCCATGAAGGCGCAGTACCCGGATGCCGAGCATCCGGTGGTGCGTACCCATCCTGAAACCGGCGAGAAGGTGCTATTCGTCAATGCGTACGCAACGCATTTTGTGAATTACCACAGCCAGGGACGTGTCCGTGTCGGCCAGGACTACAACCAAAAAGGCGTCGACCTGCTGAAGCACCTGATTAGCCAAGCCTACAACCCCGAGTACCAAGTCCGTTGGCGCTGGAAGAAAAACAGCGTGGCGATATGGGATAACCGCTGCACCCAGCACTATGCCGTGATGGACTATCCACCTTGCCATCGCAAGATGGAGCGTGCGGCCATTATCGGCGACAAACCCTACTGATAATAAAAACAGACCAGAGACCAGAGGCGCTTCTGAGCGTCTCCTTTGGGTCGAAATCAGCCCTTCAAAGCAGGCAGTAGTCTGCCAGAAGCAACCACTCGCTCAGGACAGTACACAAGCTTCTTCCTGACTTTGGCACTCTCCAGAGCAAGGGAGGATGGGATATCTTGTCGACGTGCCGATCCGCTCAACCATTCAGGGAATTCAATGCTGAGTTCACTCGTATTAAATGGTCAGCCACTGAAGTGCGCGCCATCAGATCTTTCGCCCCATGGTGCAGCTTGCTCATCGGTAGGCTCATTGAACGGCTGACGGATCTCACGCTTGAAGAGGCAGTGGGCCGACGCGTATTGATGCCCTTGGGCCTGTCGAGCGTTCGCTTCGCCAGGACGCGAGCAGACTTACAGGACTCCATATTGCAAACCTTTCAATTTATGACCCCGCCTGGGTCTATCACGGCTTGCTGATCGCACCGATTCCCAAGCAGCGCTATTGCTAGACCGCCTTCTCGCGGGACATGTCCTCCCCCCGGACTTGCTCCATGCAATGCAGACAGCAAAAACATTGGGTGGCTCGATTCCAGGACGACGCCGGATTACCCCGGGTTATGGCCTTGGCTTGATGCAGGGTTCGATCGAAGGTGGCTATACACTGCGAGGACTCACAGGCTGCGGGCCTCGCAGCGTCATTGCCGTCCACCGTATCTGCGATGGCGCCGCATCGGCCAGTTGCGCTGTTTTTGCTGCAGGCACCAGTGAAGGCGCTGTCGAAGCCCTGGTTGTTGATCAGTTGCGACAGGTCCTGTGGCAGGGGCTAAACAGTCAGTAAAGGCCTGTGGCGCTATCCGGTTCGCATACGGGAACCTGGTGCGCGCTGACCATGTTGTAGTTGAGCATGAAGCCGACGCCGCCCTCGGACTCCGCCACTTCAGCCACCCAGCCAATAGGGTTGATGAACAATGAGTTGTCGTGGTTCAGCACTCCGACAGCCGCAGTGGTTTCATCAAAATCCCAAACGACATCGCCCCAGTGCCAGCCTTGCCCTTTTACGTATTGGTTGCCTAGCAACGCTCCAAGCGCAAATATTTCGCCCTCGGGCAGCGTTGTGCCACTCTCTTTGCAATTACGCACCCGCTCTGTAATCGCCGCAACCACATCAGCCGAGGCATGATCCTGAGTAAGGCTCAGTAAGTCGAGCCCCTGTTGGCTCAACACTTTGATCTCCTCTGCCAACTCGGCAGGCACCTTGCTGATTTCAGCCATTTTCATTCCTTCGTTTAAAAAACCGGGTCCAGATTCAATATTGGCACAACGTATTGGTTTTGGCTGCCAGCCTCATCAGCGGATACTGGGTACTCAAAGGGTTGCAAGGTGTCAAGCATCGCGGTCCGGTTCGTTCATCGAACGTGCGAGCATTGAACCTTCATTGGAAAAAGTGATCGCACATCGACTACGATCTGTCTCTGCGGTTCAAGGAAGAACAGGTTCATGAAGTCACGCCAGGGAAAAGGAACGCATTGATGATTGTCGGAATCGACCTGGGTACCACCAACATCCTGGTAGCTGTCTGGCATAACGAGGTTAGTGTTCTGGTTCCTAACGCACTGGGTCAGGTGCTGACCCCATCGGTGGTGGGACTGGACGATGAAGGCCGCATTCTGGTCGGCCAAGCTGCCCGCGAGCGCTTGCACACCCATTCCACCATGACCGCCGCATTGTTCAAGCGCTATATGGGCAGTGCACACACCGTGCAATTGGGTACTGGCAGAGACCGTTGCCACTCGTTTCCCCGACCTGCTGGGGATGTTCCCCAGCCATGATCCCTAGTTCTGGAAGACACTCATCGGTCACAAGGACCCGCCCCATGGCGTGAAACGTGCTGCCTGCGTCTTGACCCTGACCCTTGCACTGCACAACCTGCCCGGCTCCGGACTCATGGTGACGCTGCTCATGCTGCCACTCTATGCACTGGGTGGTGTGTTGGCGGCACAGGTCGGCAAATGGCTGCTCAGCCATTGGACCACCTTGACGCAATCGCTGCATGACCTCGACCAGCGTGCCAGTGAATGGTGTGTACGACACAAACTGACCGCGGATCGCCGTTACCTGGTGATCCGCAATAGCGGCCCATTGTTGGCACTTGCCATTGTGATCTGGAACTGGCTTGGGGTGCTGGGGCTGGCGACTTATTTGGTTAACGGGGCGATCGGCCTGCTGCAGCCCGCCAGCGCAGTCCCGGCGAACCGCCAGTACCGTTGGCGAACGCCACTGCAAGCGACCTATCGGATTGCCAGGCTCAGTTGGCTGCAATGGGTGTTTTGCGTCTCGATGGTGGTTGTCATTGGCTACGTGCAACTGCACATGCCCGGCACCCTGCTCACTCAAGGCCGATTGCGCTAAATATCGTGCAGTCAATTTATCAAATCAGGAGACATGGAATGTTCGAAAACATCAACGTCATAAGCGAGCCCAGGGTGCTGTCGACAGACGCCGAAGTCGATCAAGCGCAACATGCGCTGGGTAGTCGATTTCCCACCGGTTACCGTGAATACGTGACGCAATTTGGCGAAGGCATTCTCGGTGGTGTGTACATCCGGATATACCCGCCACATCAGATACTGCACGGTGAAAACAGTCAGGCTAACTGGCTGGAACGCATTGACCAATACTGGTTCTGGGATGATGACAAAGAACTGATGCCCAAGGAAAAGGCCCTGCAGTGCATCATCATTGGTGATACCTACGACGGTGACGAACTCATTATTCACCCCGAGGATCCTGAGCGCATTTATGTGTTGCCGCGACACAGCGAAGCCGCGCTGGTTGCCGGCCACGGACTGGTGGAAGCGATTGAATGGCTGTGCAGTTCGAACGTTCTGACGGAATCCTTTACCGAGCGGGATTTCGAACCGTTTGACAGCCGAGTCGAAGCCTCTTGATGCATCTGAAGGTGCGTTACACCGAAAAAAACCCGCCTGCAGACGTAGAAAAGATCACCCGCACGGCGCAACAGCTATCCATCAACCCAGGTTCATGGATAACCAGATTCTGGTGGTCCTGCGACGGCGCAATGATCGAAGACCTCGTAAAAATCTATTCGACGGATGAAATAGCCGAGCGTCAACAGACATACGAAATAGCCGAGTACTTCCCCGGATATCTGTTGATCGGTGATGACTCAGGCGGCCGGCTGATCCTGATGGACAGATCTGCGATAGAACGTTTTTATCTGCTGGACTCGGGGTGCCCATCCATCACCGACGGGCTGGCCTTTTCATCCATGGATGCCTTGATCAAAGTGGTTGAGGGCTAATCCTACCCATCACCGGCGCTGGACGACATCACTGAGCAGCCGTCATGAGGACCCTATGAAAACTTACAGCATCCGCGAAGTTCTACAGCAGATCGAGCACATGCCCAATGCCTGGTTCTATTTGCCCAATACCGGGTGGACGCTGGACACACTCGGCGCGTTCTCACTGGACAGCCGGGATTTCCCCGTCAACTCGAGTGAACACCTGCCACCACAGGTGCACAATGAAGGCTGGGTGGAGACTCTGGAAACGGCCATGATCGAGGATGTAATTTCCAACACAAACCAACAACTGGTCCAAGCCACACTGGATGATTACTTCATGGCGTTTAAATACTATTACCAGAACGATGCGTTCATCGTGCTCAAGCCTGGCGATGACTCATGACCCGTCCAGCGGCAAGCCCGATGTTGACCTTGAGTGGCGAACGTCTTCAACGAGAAATTCAGGCAGCGTCCCTCAAGGCAATCGAACAATTTCGCAAGGACTTCCCGAACGCCGAGGTCTGCGGATTCGCGTTGTTCGCAATTTGACTGTCGTTACCCCATCGCGCTCAAGCTCAAGGAAGAATAATGCGATGTTCGCTACGCTTCCGGCTCGGGTCATGGCTTTTTGGATCAAGGAACTTCCAATGAATCTGCCACAGTTCACCTACCACCCGGACCCTGTTGCCAGCGGTTCGGTACAACCCTGCACAAACACCTGCATCAGCTGCGACCAGGCTCGCGGCTACATCTATGTGGGGCCGGTATACGCCGTCGAAGATTACGAAGCCTGCATCTGTCCCTGGTGCATTGCCGATGGGAGCGCTCACCAACGGCTCGGCGCAACCTTTATCGATGGAGACAGCATTGGTCTGGACGCTGAAGAAGAACTTGACGAAGCGCTGATCGCCGAATTGAGCCAGCGCACACCCGGTTTTACTGGCTGGCAGCAGGAGCGATGGTTTACCCATTGCAATGACGCAGGCGAGTTCATCGGCAAGGCAGGCCATGCCGAACTGCTTGCACTAGGGGCAGAAGCAATGATTGCCGTACAGGACGCGACGGGGCTGGAGGATGGGCCTCAATGGCTCAGATTCTTCAGTGCACTGGACAAGGACCACGGCCCTACCGCCTACCTCTTCAGATGCCGCCATTGCTCTGCATTGGGTGCCTATCAAGACAACCATTGAACGAAAAACCAAGCGCATTGAGTCCGATCCCACCGCTATAGCAAGGACTACATTCATTTGCCGCAGTGATCCTACGGAATAAAGTCTGTCGGATTGTGCTCAGCAATTTCAGGGACTAGTCAGCGGGCTAATCAGAAATAAAGTCTGTCGGGGACATGCCAAGCTATTGGTTAAAAATAGTTTTCCAATGCTCCGACACTTAGGTTGTGCACATCAACCCTGTTCAATTGCTCAGCCGAGCAGCCGAGAATTGTGCCTGGGAGGACGCGAAACAAAACACGTCCCCGGCTCTGGTTTCGCTGATGAGCCTACCTTCAGGCTGCCACGCTGAGAGTCCGGGGCCGTAATACAGCCAACAGAACAACACACAATGACCACTACACAGATTCCCGGCGCGCCGAAATCCGAAAGCCCCAAAATAGTGGTTACGCAGCCATTTTCGGTTAATATTTTCTGAGTGTTCGGCGCGTATTTTAAGAAAATCTTGGCTCGGTTAAAAAAATCTAGCCAACGACAGGGGAAAAAATGGGAAATCTAGTGGGTTACGCCCATTTGATCAATGCGATGGGGCTGAAGGCTTGGGTGAAGCCATGTCCATCTCAGTCCCGCCATCTCCACTAGCTTTCAAACTCCTCAGCTTTGAAATTGCCCAAAGCGTGCGGTCGTTCACCCACGTGGCCATCACTGGAATACCTGAAGTCTATGAATTTCTGCTCGCAGCCGGAGATTTCGCTTCGTTGCTCGCAGACTTCGCGGCCTATCGGGAAAGCGCCAAGGGAGCCTGACTGCCGTCCCGATAGACCATCCGATCTTTCTGGGCGTCGAAGCGTAGCTGCTGTTCAAGTCCCGCCGACCGCTGGCCCCTGCCCATGTTTTGGAATGACCAGGAGGCGCAACGCGGCTGACGAGTTCATACCGTCGTTTGCACGACCGCTGCCTCCCGGCCCTTGAACGCCACGGAAAAACAGAAAAAGATCGCCAGCGCAAAGCCCGCAGGGAACAGCCAGATGCTCTTCCAGTCATGACTGCCGGTTGTGGCGGCATAGTAGTCGGTGACCTGCCCCGCAACCCAGAAACCGATCAGCATGCCCAGGCCATAGGTCGCCAGGGTAATCAAACCCTGGGCTGAACTTCTGAAACGTTCCGAGGCCTTGGCGTCGGTGTAGATCTGCCCGGACACGAAGAAGAAGTCGTAGCAGATGCCGTGCAAGGCGATACCGGTGAACAGCATGAATGCCTGGTCGCCGTTATTACCGTACGCGAACAACAGGTAGCGCAAAGCCCACGCCAGCATCCCCACCAACAGCGCAATCTTGATCCCGAAGCGGTGAATGAACAGCGGCAGGAGCAGCATGAACAGCACTTCGGAAACCTGCCCGATGGCCATTTTTGCCGTGGGGTTGGTGACGCCGATTTCCGCCAGGAACGGGTTGGCATTCTGGTAATAAAACGCCAGCGGAATGCAGATCAGGATGGAGGCGATGAAGAACACCAGGTAACTGCGATCCTTGAGCAGCCCCAGGGCGTCCAACCCGAGCATCTGTTTGAGGCCGCCACTGCCGGCTTCGCCTTTGAGCGGCGCGGTGCGCGGCAAGGTGAAGCTGTAGAGCCCCAGCATCAGCGATGCAATTGCCGACATCAGGAAGGTGTTGCGCAATCCGCCTGAGGAAATCACGGCTGGCGAGTCCCAGGCAAAGACGAAACTGATCACCACGCCAGCCACGATCCAGCCGATGGTGCCCCATACGCGGATGCGGGAAAACTCCAGCGCCGGGTCGCTCATCTGGCGAAACGCGACAGAATTGACCAGGGCCAGGGTCGGCATGTAGACCATCATGTAGGCCAGCACAAACGGATAGAACGTGCTGAAGTCCGGCGCTCGATACAGTTGATACAGCAACACCGCGCCGACCAGATGCAACACCGCCAGAATGCGCTCGGCATTGAAGAAACGGTCGGCGATCAGACCGATCACAAACGGCGCGATGATCGCGCCCCATGACTGGGTCGAGAACGCCATGCCGATCTGCCCGCCACTGGCGCCCAGGTTACTGGCAAGGAATGTACCGAGGGTAACGAACCAGCCACCCCAGATGAAGAACTGCAGGAACATCATTGCGCTAAGCCGCGCGGTCATCGTGGTCATAACTGTCACCGTCTTATTGTTTTTTTTGTACGAGAAAAGTGTTCAGGCGTCAGGCAGCCCCAACAGCCGTCGATTGAAGCGCTCGTCGGACGACACACTGGCGAAATCGTCGAACGCCTTCAGTGTCTTGCTGATCATGTGCCGCTCGATGAACGCCGCCCCTTCTGCGGCGCCCTGCGCGGAGTCCTTCAGGCAACATTCCCACTCCAGCACCGCCCACCCGGCGAAGTCGTATTGGGTCAGTTTGCTGAAGATCGACTTGAAGTCGATCTGGCCATCGCCCAATGAGCGGAAACGCCCCGGCCGCTCCACCCAACCCTGATAACCGCCATAGACACCGGAGCGGGCATCGGGGCGGAACTCAGCGTCCTTGACGTGAAACATGCGGATGCGGTCGTGGTAGCGATCGATGAAACCCAGGTAGTCCATTTGCTGCAGCAGCAGATGACTCGGGTCATACAGAATCGCCGCGCGGGGATGGTGATCGACCGCCTCCAGGAAGCGTTCGAACGAGGCACCGTCGTGCAAGTCTTCGCCGGGATGGATCTCGTAGCACAGGTCGACGCCGGCTTCTTCGAAACAGTCGAGAATCGGCAGCCAGCGCTTGGCCAATTCGGCAAAACCTTGCTCTACCAACCCGCTCGGCCGCTGCGGCCAAGGGTAGATGTACGGCCAGAGCAACGCGCCCGAAAAAGTTGCATGGGCTTTCAAACCCAGACGCTTGCTGGCACGCGCGGCCAGCTTCAACTGATCGATGGCCCATTCGGTACGTGCCTGGGGCTGGCCGCGCAGATCCGCCGGTGCAAAGTCATCGAACAGCGTGTCGAACGCCGGATGCACCGCCACCAGTTGGCCTTGCAAATGTGTCGACAGCTCACTGATTTCGATACCGGCCTGGGCGCAGACGGCTTTCAAGTCGTCGCAATAGCTTTGGCTTTCGGCAGCGCGCGCAAGGTCGATGAACTGCGTGCCCAGGGTGGGCAATTGAATGGCTTGGTAGCCCTGGGACGCTGCCCATTGGGCAATGTTGGCCAGGGTATCGAAGGGTGCTTCGGCGGACATGAACTGCGCGAGGAAAATCCCCGGGCCGCGCATGCCAGCAGGAGTAGCGTCGGTCATGGAAGTCTCCAGTGTCATGGGGTGCAGACCAGTTCGGTCCACTTGGCGTCGCCACGATGGTTGGCGATGACGGTTTCGATGAACGCCATGCCGCGCAGGCCGACGTCGATCCCGGGCACGCCGGGGGCGTCGTGCCCCTCGACCTCGCCACGGATGGCACGGGCAAAATCGCCGTAGAGGTTGGCCATGGCCTCCAGATAACCTTCGGGATGTCCGGCAGGCAGGCGCATCCGTTGGCTGGCAGCCTCGCATAACCACGGCTGGCCGACGCCGGAACGCAAGATGCGCAGGGGTTGATCGAGGGCGCGATGGATCAGGCTCGCGGGTTGCTCCTGACGCCACTCCAGCCCGCCCTTGTCGCCGTAGACGCGGATCTTCAGCGGGTTCTCTTCGCCGGCGCAGACCTGGCTGGCGATCAACACGCCGCTGGCGCCGTCAGCCATCTTGAACAGCATCGAGGCGTCATCGTCGAGCTGCCGGCCGGCGATGTGCACGCCCAACATCGCGCACAAGTGCTGGATCGGTTGATCGGCGACAAATTCCGCCAGGGAAAAGGCGTGGGTACCGATATCGCCAATGCAACCGCCCAAGCCGGACTGTTCGGGCCGATCGCGCCATTCGGCCTGCTTATTGCCCTGCCCGGCCACATCCTGGCTGAGCCAGCCCTGGGGATACTCGACAATCACTTTGCGCACCGCACCGATCACGCCGCTGCGGACCATCTCTCGCGCCTGCCAGACCATCGGGTAGCCCAGGTAAGTGTGGGCCAGGCCATATAGACGGTTACTGCGCTCCACCACCTCCTTGAGCGCCAGCAATTCGGCCAGGTTCAGCGCTGCGGGTTTTTCACTGAACACATGAAAACCCGCACTCAGTGCCTGGCTGGCGACCGGTGCATGCAAGTGATTAGGCGTGACGATCACCAGCAATTCCATGCGTTGCACGGCGGGCAACGCATGCTCAGCCTCGAGCATCTGCTGCCAGTCGCCATAGCAACGCGAGGCCGGTAAACCCAACGCTGCGCCGGTGTTCTGATTGTTCTGTGCATCGCGACTGAACGCGCCGCACACCAGTTCGAAACGGCCATCGAGCCCGGCGGCCTGACGGTGGGCCTGAGCGATGAAAGCGCCCTCGCCGCCCCCGACAAATCCCATTCTTATTTTTGACACTGTAGCGTTCATCGCAATTTTCTCTGTTTGAAGCGAGCTTTTCAGACTTGAATCCCGGCCATGATGTAACCGGTTACATCGTGGCGGAAATTTAGGCTCAGTTCAGGCACCTGTCAAACCCCGGATTGACTCGATGAACATTTCAGCGCAGGGCTAACCTGCGTTAAGCTCGCCGGTCGCACGGTTCGATAACGAGGTGATTTTGTCCAATATCCGTGAAGTAGCCCGGCTGGCCGGCGTCTCGGTGGCCACGGTGTCCAGAACACTGAAATCGCCTGAACGCGTGCTCCCCGAAACGCGGGACAAGGTCAACGCGGCCGTGGAAAAGGCCGGCTACCGGCCGAACCTGATGGCGGTGCAATTTCGCTCGCGCCGCACCGGCAACCTGGTGATTCTGGTGCCGGCCATCGCCAACACCTTTTTCGCCCGTGTGATCAGCGGCGCGCAACAAGCGGCCCAGGCCGCCAACTATCGGTTGCTGCTGTGCGACACCCAGGGCCGCGAAGAGATCGAACGGGAATTCGCCGAGCTGGTGTACAACCATCAGGCCGACGGCGTGATCCAGTTGCGCGCCTACGATCCATTCGAAGCGCCCTTCCCCAGCGCCGAGGTGCCGCCCATCGTCAACGCTTGCGAGGTCATTCAGGGCGGTCGGCATCCAACCATCAGCCTGGATAACCGCGCGGCTGCCAAGGCCATGACCGAACACCTGATCGGACTGGGCCATCGCCGGATCGGCCTGATAAAAGGCCCGAAAAGCAGCCCACTGACCCGCGACCGCGTGGCCGGTTATCAGGATGCATTGCACGAGGCCGGAATCGATTCCGACCCGGCATTGATCTGCCACGGTGATTTCAGCCTGAAGGCCGGCGATGACGGTGCCGCCGCGATGCTGCAACTGCCCGAGCGCCCCACCGCACTGTTTTGCGAAAACGATGAAATGGCCATCGGCGCGTTGAAGCGCATCAAGCAGCTGGGCTTGCGGGTGCCCGAGGATATTTCGCTGGTGGGTTTCGACGACATTCCCTTTGCGGCCTATTGCGACCCGCCGCTGACGACCATCGCGCAACCCGCCGAAGTCTTCGGCCAGAAAGCCGTCGAGATGCTGATTGCGCTGATCGAGAAAGAGCCGCTGGTACAGCGGCATGTGGTGTTGCCGTTCGAGTTGACGTTGCGCGACAGCACTGCAGCCGCAAACCCGTGACAAGTTCGGCTTAGAGGGGCGCGACCGATGAGTTCACGCTGGCGGTCGCGGAAAAAAAGAGAAAAAAGAGAAAAAAGAGAAAAAAGAGAAAAAAGAGGACAGATTTACTTTCCCTTCCCTTTAAATTCCGTCCCCTTTTTCTCGGGGCGGATGACTGTCTACTGTATGAACAGGACCCAAAGCTGACTGTCGATTTTGTCTCAGAAACATGCATGTGAATAGCATTTGACCAACCGCTTAATAGGGTTAAAGTCTAAGTGAAAGATCGACCCCGTCAGTCTTTGATCCGCAACGGCGATCGCCACGCAAGTCCCTCAATGGCAGGTACAGAAACGGAATATTGCTCATGACCAAAAACCTTCGAATGATGGCAATGATTTCAATCCTCGCTTTCTCGGCGGGCTGCCAAATGCATCAACCCACTTCCGCCTCAGATGTGAAGGCTGCTAACGCGCAAATGAACCGCGACGCGAACGCGGCGTTACAGAGTTTGTATGCCAAAACGCCGCAAGCGCGCGCCCTCGCGCAGCGAGCCAAGGGTATTCTCGTTTTCCCTGAAGTGCTGAAAGCCGGCCTCATTGCCGGCGCACAGCATGGCGAAGGCGAGTTGATTGAGAACGGAAAAGTCACGGGGTATTACGCGACCACAGCAGCCTCATACGGCCTTCAGGCGGGCGTGCAGAAGTTTGGTTACGTGATGTTCTTCATGACCTATTCAGCGATGAACGATCTGAAAAATGTTAATGGATTTGAGGTCGGTGTGGGCCCAAGCATCGTGGTCGTAGATTCAGGCATGGCCAGGTCGTTGACTACTTCAACAGCTCAGTCCGATGTCTATGCGTTCATCTTTGATCAAAAGGGCTTAATGGCCGGGCTGGGATTGCAGGGTTCAAAAATTACCAAGCTGAATCGCTGAGGCCGTCTGCAAGTCCCTTCACAAAAAAAGGGACCACAACAAAGCACAAACACAAAAAAGGGGACGGATTAATCTTCCCTTCCCTTCTTTTCCCGTTAAATTCCGTCCCCTTTTCTCAGGGCGGATGTGTGGCGACAGCATGACTTGGATCGACCCAAAACTGCCTGTGGCCACAGGCAGAAAACAGCCAGAAGCGGTCATCGAGACAGCAAATCTCTCAGCGCGTTGAATCCTGAGGCAACGAGATATTTAAACAGCGCCCCCTAGAACTTTTCCCTACATATCGGTCTATGTGGATAGGCACATTCGCTTGCATGCGCGAACCGGCAGACTTCCTGCAACCAGATGCCAACAGGTCCAATCGCTCAATCAGAGGTTGTCTTCGCTCATGAAATTCCCTGACCCACGGATGCTACTCCTCGGCCTCTTCGCGTTCGCGGCGGTGGGCTCGGCATCAGCTACACAGATGAAGCCTTCAACCCCTGTTTACACAACTGAAGTTACAGCCGTTCAAGCTCAGGCCCAGGCTGCCAGCAACCCATGGCCAACCTTGGCCAGTATAGGCGACGCGCAGCCATTGCTTGCCCATGACGATCGGTACTGGCACGACGACCGTTGGCACGATCGTAGACATGACTGGCGCCGCGACGACTGGCGCAGGGATCAGTGGCGTAGAGAGCAGGCCCGCCGAGAAGCTGAACGCCATCGTGATTGGGATCGCCACCAGGACCGGGCCATGCGGCACCGTTACGAGGACGATCGCCGCTATTATCGTCGCTAATGCGAAGCCTCAAAAACTCGCTTTGACCGAAACCATGAAGTTGCGTGGATCGCCGTAGTAGTTCCCGAAGGACTCGGTGCCGATGGTGGCGTAGTAGCGCTTGTCAAACAGGTTGTTGCCATTGAGCGCGACAGACCAGGTGTCATCGATGCGGTAGCCGATGCGGCCGTTCCAGATTGCATAACCGGACTGGGTGATGTTCTCGCCACTGGCGGGAGAAACCCGAAAGTTATCGCTTTGCGCGTTGACCCCTGCACCAATGGTGAAGCGTTCAAGCGAACCACTCAACGCATAGTCCCCCCACATGCGCAGCATGTGTCGAGGTACATAGGTGTTGAAGGCGGCGCCGTCCAGGCTGTCGTCGATGTCATCAAGGGTTTTGGTCTGGGTGTAGGTGTAGCCTGCGAGCAACTGCAGGCGCTCGATGACTTCGCCACTGATCTCGGCTTCGAAGCCTTGGGCGCGAACCTTGCCGGCATTGACGTAGCAATAGCCGTCGGATGACGGGCAGGAAGAATTGAAGTCCGTCTGGGCCTGGTCTTTCTGGATCGTGCGGAACAGATTGAAGGCGCTGTTCAGGCGCCCTTCGAACCAGGCTCCCTTGATCCCCAGTTCATAACTCTGACCCACCAGTGGCTTGAGCGCTGAGCCGTCTTCGGAGCGGTAGTTGCCCTGCGGGGTAAAGATGTCCGAGTAACTGGCATAGGCCGTCAGGTTTTCGTTCAAATCCAGCAGCACACCGGCAAATGGCGTGACCTGTCCGGTCTCCGTGGTACTGGAGTGCTCCGAGGTGCCGGTGTTGATGAAGTCATAGTCGGTGTCCGAGTTGTACCAGCTCACTCGACTACCGGCGACAAAGGTCAGAGGGTCCGCCAGCTTCAATCGAAGGATCGAGTAGACACCCTTTTGTTTGGCCACCGAATTGACCGGCCCGCCGCGCGACGAATTGTCGATAAAGTAGCTGTCGTCCGGCTCGGGAATATGTTTATCGGGGTTGAACACATTCTGCCGCTGCGGCAGAAACGCCACCGAATAGAAGTCGTCTTTCTTGCCGCGACTGGCATTGGCACCCACCACCAGTTCATGCTGCTGACCGAACGCGTCGAACTTGCCATCCACGTAGGCGTCCAGACCGTAATCGACCTGATCGTAGTCGTACATACTGCCCAGCATGCCAGTGGTATTGATGCCTGGGGTCACCGCACCGGAAGCGAACGCGTACTTGATGTCCTGGGTGTTCTTTGTATAAACACTGGCGACCTTCAATGCCCAGTTGTCGTTGATCTGATGCTGCAGATCACTGAAAACGGTGGTGCGCTGACTGCGCCACGTGTTCCAGGACGGATCGAGGCAGGTCGAGCGGCTGAGCTTCAGATCGCTTCGGTCCCTGTAGCGCGGCAGGCCACCCCAACAAGGATTGGCATCGACATCTTCATAGGCAACGCCCAGCCCGACAGTCGTGTCGGGGCTCACATCCATGTCGACAGCGCCGTAATACACCTGGTCCTTGCGGCTGGCGTCGTCGACAAAGTAATGCCGGCTCTGCTCGGCGACGACGGCGCGGCCGCGTAGCGTGCCGGCGTCATTCAGCGGGCCGCCGGTATCGACCTGTCCACGATAGTTGTCCCAACTGCCACCGGACAGCGTGAGTTCGGTATGCGGGGTTGCCTGGCCACGTTTGCGCACGAAGTTGACGCCACCGGCGGTGCCACCCGAGCCTTTCATCATTCCCGCTGCACCGCGCAGGATTTCTACCCGGTCGTAATAGGCCATGTCACCACTGAAACTGTCGGCCTGGACATAGAGGTTGCCCATGTCCAGGGGGACGCCATCGTACTGATATTGGCCCGACATCCTGAAACCGCGGGAATAGAAGTATTTGCCGCCCATGGTTGAGTCATACACGGTAATGCCCGGCGTCTTTTCCATGACTTGATCGATGGTGTTGAGGTTTTGATCATCGAGCATCTTGCGGGTCATCACCGTGACCGATTGCGGCGTTTCCTTGAGGGAGTGCTCGCCCTTGCCAATGGTCACGGCGCCCGTGGTGTACGAGCCGCTGTACTCGGTCGTTGCGCCAAGCACCTGAGCATTGATGGTGGTGGCGCCCAGTTCCAGCGCCGAACCGAAAGTCGGTACCGGTCGCAGCACATAAGTCCCGTTGGCTTGGTACTGCGCTTGCAGACCGCTGCCGTAGAGAGTCCGTGCGAAGCCTTCATCGACCCCAAACGCCCCCTTGAGCCCGGGGGATCTCAACCCTTCGGTTTGTCGCGCATCGAATGAAATCGGCGCGCCCGCCGCACTGGCGAAATGGCTGAGCACTTCGGTCAGGCTACCCCCGGCAATGTCGAAGGTTTTGACCTCACTCTGATGCTGCGCCGCAACCTGTGCCGCAATCGTTGAAGTCGACCAGACACCCGTCGCCGCGATCCATAGACCTACCTTCAAGGTCGTCGCCAGACGACCAGGCTTGTACATCCGAGACATGCTTACCCTCCCCCAAAACAAGATCAATAAAAACTCATTGAGGGATGAGCCGAACGAGGAGGACAAAAAGTGCAAACCCACGAAAACTATTTTCAACGGCCTGTGGGAGTGGCCTTGCCCGCACGCTCGGCGTGTCCGTCGACGTCAACGCAGGCCTGCATGCCGCTACGCGGTGCCAGGTCCATATTCAGCGCGGATCAGCGCCCGATACGTTGACCCAATAGCGGCTGTACCGTGTCACGCGCAGGGACAATCCACTTTCCAGCGCCGCCAGCGCCATATCCGTGTTATCGATGGGGAACGCTCCGGAGACCTTCAGTTGGGCAATACGCGGATCACAGCGCAGCACGCCGCGGCGATAGCGCGAAATGTCTGCGAGCAATTCACCCAAGGGGCGATCGATTGCGATAATGCTGCCCTGCTGCCATGCCCCGACCGAAGCATCGTTACGCCGCAACGCCCCCACTGAGCGACCGTTGAACGCCACCGATTGTCCGGCCTCCACACGCATCATCGCCCCGCCCGCAGCCGAACTGACCTGAACGGCCTTCTCCAATACCGCCACTTCGCCACCCGGCTCCCGGGAGCGGACGATGAAGCGCGTTCCCAGCGCCAGCACTTCGCCGTGGCGGGTGAGCACCTTGAACGGGCGCTGCGACGGATCAGCAGCGGTCGTCACAAGAATTTCACCCGACAACAGTTCCAGCACCCGCCGATGAGCGTCAAATCGAACGTTGAGGGAAGTGTCGGTGTTGAGAAGCACTGAGCTGCCATCGGCCAACCGGACTTCACGGCGCTCGCCCACGGCGGTACGCAAATCGGCGAACAAACTGCGGGAGGTTTCACTGCGCCAGCCCAACCAACCAATAGAACTGGCGCAAGACAGCAGCAGCACACCGCGCACCAGCTGACGCCGGGACAGATCAGCATCGCGCAACGCGGGTGAAGCCAGGGCGCCCGGCACGCTTGCCATCTGCTCGCCGACGGCCGCCATGCGTTGCCAGGCTTGACGATGGTACGGGTCAGCGGCCAGCCAGTCGTTCCAGGCTGATCGATCCGACTCAGTCGCGACACCGGAGTGAAGTCGCGCGTACCACTTGGCAGCGGCGCTGATCGCCTTTAACTCAATGTCTGAAAGGCTCATGCCATTTGCATCTGAATCTGCATCAGACAGCAATGCTCCATGGCCTTGGCCATGTAGTTGTTGACCGTGCGCGAGCTGATACCCAGGCGCTGGGCAATCTGCGGATAGGTCAACCCCTCGAACTGAGACAGGATGAACACCTGCTTCACTTTAGCCCCCAGCCCTTGCAGCAAGCGGTCGATTTCCATCAGCGCTTGCAACAGGATTGCCTGCTCCTCCAATGAGGGTTGCGCCTGTTCCGGCATGGCAGCCAGGGCTTCCAGATAGGCCTGTTCCAGAGAACGCCGACGGAACAGATCGATCAGCAAGCCCTTTGCGACCATCGAAAGGTACGGTCGCGGCTCGCGAATCTCCAACGCATTACGCGCCCTGATGACCCGAACGAAAGTGTCCTGTGCCAGATCAGCCGCATCGAACGAATTGCCCAAACGCTTGCGCAGCCAGCCATTGAGCCAACCATGATGCTCGTAATACAAAGCATTGACGGCACTGTGCAGGGTTAAATCATTGGCGGACATGGTGATGGAATGATTCGCGACTGATAATGACTCTTATTGTCATCTGTTCGCTGGATGATTTGCAAGAGGCGGTAATGAGGTGGTCGTGTCAGCGGGGGTGCTTTGATTGACTCCGGTCATTCAACGCTATTGCCGTCGTCTGCATTTAAATCGTTCGCCCATTCAGGAATCGTTTCTGTAGACAGCTACGTGGCGTATTGCCATCATTGTGCCTCTTGTATCTGAAGAGTGCTCCTCTATGCGTACGCTACTTTTTCTGGTCCTGCTGGCTGTTGTGGTAACTGGCTGTTCCACCCGTAAAGACTTCTACGCAACAGGCGGGAGCCGAGCGGACGGCTCAATCGATATGGCTTATGATTTCAAACCCTTTGAGACACCGGTCGTTGACTATAAACAAGCCGAATCAATTGCAAACAGCAAGTGTGCTGTATGGGGTTACAACCGCGCCGAATCCTTCGGTGGGCAAACCCAGAATTGCCAGGCCCGCGATGGCTGGGGTAATTGCACCGCAGGCCAGATGATCGTCAAATATCAATGCATCGGAAACATCACACCCGCTAACCAAGCATCAGCTTCGACGCTCTCGTCGGTACCGGTTGGAATGCTGACTCCTGCTCAGTACAAGGAAGCGCGCGTAAAAGCATTGATGGATCAAAACCTGCCCTATGCCGAGTACCAGAAGCAGTATCAGGCGATTATGGCTGAGTAACGTCCGCAACTGGCTTATTACCCATTGCGGGTTAGGCGCCCTACGGTACTAGCGATGGTTGTGATAGCGCTCGGTCAAGGATCAAAAAAGGGACGGATTTTTTCCCTTCCCTTTACGAAAATTAAATCCGTCCCAATCCGTCCCCTTTTTCCCTAGGCTATTCAGATACTCAGCCATGCGTACAAATCCCTGACTAATCTCGGCCCCCTGTTTAGCCTGCCCGGCGCTGTGATCGCACAACTGTGCAAATGGAACGCAAGACAGTACGCCTCACTGTTCTCATTGATCCCGTAAAGAAAAAAGCATTCGAAAATCTCTGTGCCGCAAAAGACCTAACGCCTTCGCAAGTCTTCGACCGGCATTTCACTCCTACCCCCTCGACCAACAAAATCACCGATGCATCCCGGTGGAAGCTGTGTACGCAGTTTCGCTCCTGTACAGCGCGTGCGACTGCAGATCAGGCAGATCAGCTGTCTTGCGTCTAGCTTTACCTTGAACACTAAAGCCTCCATCCACAAGTCCACCAAGCAAAGGTTAGTTATGACTAAAAAAATCGATCTGACGATCCCCCATGATTACCTCAATCCGTTTGCCTCGCCGGCCACCCCCAAGCTGAGCCCCGAACTGGTGGACTACCTTTCGGATAGCGCCTGGTACCACTCCGAGCTGTGCCTGCAGATTTGCTGCCCGCAAGATGAGCGTGAACGCCTGCAGCAAGCCATGAGCAATACCTTTGAGGAAAAGAGCGAACAACTCAGAGGGGATATTCGCAGCCAGCGGCTGGTAGCGCTGATACTCCTGGGCTTGGCACTAGCCTTGGCGCTGACAGGCACGGCTCTGGGCATTGAAGGCACGATCCCCGTGGGGGTCGTTACCGTCACCGCGTGGATGCTGCTGTGGCGCAGCGGAGAGATATTTTTTCTGGATATCCGCAGCGCTAACCGGCAGCTGCGTAAGTACCAACGCATTGCCAGCGCATCAAAGCAGTTTGATTGAGGTTGGATAGCTCCCACTACGTGTTGGAGTGCAGCCGTCTGCGCGACGCTGACAAATTCATCAGCCTCTGCCCCGTTTCCATGCTACTCGGTCCGCCGCACGCCACGGGGCCGGGAGAAATGCGCCAACGCGCATGCTTGCCCGCGACGGGGCCCTCGGGGGCAAGCCTGCTTGTGTCTCGCTACGCGCATAGGCTCTGGGGGGATTCAAAGTCCAGGGCATGACACCGATAGCCAAAGAATCTGCAATGGGTCGCGAAAGCCTGTACAAGGCTTTCGCACCCGGTGCAAAGCCACGCTTCGACACGGTCCTGAAGGTCATTCATGCCTTGGGTATCGAGCTCTGCGCACAGCCCGGTCACTCGACCAGTCACTCAAATCTCTGATCGGCATCCCCTACGCTATCCCGCCCCTTCACCGCCACCCACGTAAAGCACAACGGCAACTGCGCCACCTGCTGCTGATAGCGGTCATAGGCCTCCTCGCGGTTGGAATGCGCATATTCCTTGAAGTGGCTGATCTGCAGCCCCGCCGCAATGGCGCCGCTGAACAGGTCGCCCAGGGTGTGGACGAACCAGTAGGACGGCGCGGACGGTTGTTCGACCTTGCCTTCATAGACGATCGGTTCGTGCTGCACGAACGGCTCGCTGCGAAAATAGGAGCTTGAGAGGCGAAACGGGTCAGCGGCCTCGGGATCGAACATTTCCAGGAACGGGTGAGTTTCGTACACCACCAGCGCGCCGCCCGGTTTCAGGGTTTGCGCGACGTGACGCAAGAATGCGCCGATGTCCGGCATCCAGTTGAGGACGCCGATGGTGATCAGCGCCACATCGAAACGCCCCTGCAAGTCGGCCGGTAACTGGTGGATGTCTGCTTCGATAAATTGCGGCGCATGGGGTGAACGCGACGCCAGTTCCCTTGCCTGTTCGAGGAAGGCCCCTGACTGGTCGACGCCGACCACGCTGCGGGCTCCCAGGGCAAACAGTGACAGGCTTTCGCGACCGTTGTTGCAGCCCAGTTGGACCAGGTCCTTGCCCGCGACCCCCACCTGCCTCAGTAAACCGCTGAGGGTTTCATCCAGACAGGAATAATTCGCCTGGCGCACCGCGTCTGCCAGGGCCGGCCAATCCGGGGAGTCTTTGTGATGGCGGGCGGAGTCGTTCCAGGCCTCGCGGTTGCTCGCGATGGCGGCTTCTTTTGTCGGCATTTCCATTGCACGCTCCAGTGGACGGTCGTTTGAATAATCGGCCGGAGTCTAAATCAACCCTGCTGGCAACCCCATGAGCAGTTTGTTGCGAACCTGTAAGTGACCCGCACCGGCGGCGGCCCCACGGGAGGGCTATAGTTAATGACCTTGGGGAAATGCATTGGAACCGCTTTCGCAGGTGCCGCCATGAAAAAAACCGATCTGACGCTGCTGCTCACCCTCTGCCTGATCGCCTCGCCGGGCGCCTACGCGGACGACAGTGCGATGCAAACCGACAGTGACAGCAGTGAATTCAATTATTACGGGACAGACCAGCCCTTCGCCCACCCTTCCCCGCCTTCGCTGAGCACCATACCGCCAGGTTCATACATCCCGACCGAGCCGGGCAATTTCATCCCTGCTTCGAGCGAGCATGTGTTCTCCGACTCGCGTTTACCGACAGTGGCCGATGCCACCGTTCGCGTGTTCATCCGCGCCTATGATCCGGAGCGCGGCATCTACGTGAACCAGGAAGTCGTCGATCCCTCATGCATGATGAGCTGCGGTCGAAAGCCGCCCAGGCTGCAGTGACATCTACCACTGGCGCTTGTCCGGGCGCGCAAGGCCGAGTTTTTCGATGCGGTAACGCAGCATGTCGCGACTGAGCCCCAACAGGCGCGCCGACTTGGTGACGTTCCAGTCGGTCTTGTCGAGCATCTTGCGCACCATGTCGCGTTCCACTTCCGGCAGGTTCATCGACTCGCTGCCGTTGTAGGCCGGACGCTGGTCGTGATACTGCGGCACCTCTTGCTGCGCCAAGGGCTCGTCCACCAGGCTCAGGCAGACATTGAGTTGATGGGCGGCAATGGTGTCGCTTTGCGCGAGCAACACGGTCTGTTCGAGCATATTGCGCAATTCGCGCACGTTGCCCGGCCAGCTGTAGCTGAGCAGCAGGGCTTCGGCGTGCTCGCTGAAATGCAGGTTCGGCTTGCCGTAGCGTTTGCCATGGGTGGCCAGAAAGTGCCTGGCCAGCAGCAGGATGTCGGCACCACGGGTGTACAGGCGCGGCACCTTGATCGAAATGATGCGCAGGCGGAAAAACAGGTCTCGGCGAAACTTGCCCTGCTGAACCATCTGTTCGAGGTTGCAGTTGGTGGCGCTGATCACCCGTAGATCGACCTTGCGCTCCTTGACCGAGCCGACCCGGCGGATGGTGCGGTCTTCCAGCAGTTTCAGCAGTTTGGCTTGCAGCAGCAGGTCCATTTCACCGATTTCATCAAGGAACAGCGTGCCACCATCGGCCGCTTCCACCAGCCCCATGCGGCGGTCCTTGGCGTCGGTAAAGGCGCCCTTCTCGTGGCCGAACAGTTCCGACTCCACCAGATTGGACGGAATCGAGGCGCAGTTGAATTCAATGAACGGTCCTTTGCTGCGCGGGCCGTCAAAGTGCAAGGCCCGGGCCACCAACTCTTTGCCGGTGCCGGTCTCGCCTTCGACCAATACCGGCGGCAGATCACTGTTGGCCATTCGCCGTTCGGCGTCGAGCAACTGGGCAATGGTGCCCTTGAGGTACTGCATCGGCTCCGACTCGCCAATCAAAGCCTGCACCCCGGACTTCTGGGCTTCACGCTCCTGGTAGAACGACAGGGTGCGCTCCATTCGGTCGGTGGCCAGGGCCTTGTCCAGCAGCAGCTTGAGCTCCGGCAGGGCCACAGGTTTGGTGACGTAATGAAAGGCGCCCTCTTTCATCGCGACCACCGCGTCTTCGACGTTGCCGTAGCCGGTCATCATGATCACTTTCAGATCCGGCGCGCTGACGCGCAGCTTCTGGATCAGGTCGTGACCACTCATGCCGGGCAATGAGTTGTCGGTCAGTACCACATCTGGAACGAAAGACCTCAAATGCTCCAGTGCGTCTTCAGCCGAATGGCAGACAGTCACCTCGAAGGCCTTGCGCTCCAGGTAGGTCTGAATATTCTCGGCAAGGATTTCGTCATCCTCGACCAGCAGTACGCTGTGCTCCATATTCCCCTCCCGTTGCCACTTTGAAATTGAGACACACGCGGGTTCCTTCCTGCTCCTTGCTGGTCAGTTCGACCGAGCCTTCAAACCGCTCCATTATTCTTTTTACCAGGGCCAGGCCTACGCCCAGCCCGCCCTGCTTGGTGGTGAAAAACGGTTTAAAGACCATTTGCTGCTGCTGTCTGGACATGCCCTTGCCAGTATCGGTCAGGGCCATGCGCAGCTGCCCTGGCGCAGGCGACTCGATATCGATCGTCAATACGCCGCCCTTGGGCATCGCTTCCAGTGCATTTGCAAACAGGCTATTGAGTATTTGCGTCAACAGCATCTGCTGGCTGACGATCGGTGGCACGCTTTTGGGGGTGAAGCGCACCTCGACCTGCGAGCGCTTGATCAACGACTCGAAGGCACTGAGGGTGTCGTCGATGACCAGCACCAGATCGACGGTTTCACAGTCGTCGTTCACCGGTCGCAGCGATACCAGCAGGTCGCGGACCCAGCGCGACATGCGGTCGACCTGGCTGATGATGTCGCCGATGTTTTTCTGCGCTGTCTGGCTGGCGATTTCCTGGGCCAGTTCGGCACTGGAACGGATGTTCGCCAGAGGATTACGCAAGCTGTGCGCCACTGCCGAGGACATCTCCCCCAGGGCGACAAAGGTTTCATTGGCGATCAGCTGCTTCTGCTGGCTCTGCAACAGCATTGCGGCGTGCCGCACGATCCAGAACAGCCCGAGATAAATCGCCGCCCCTCCGATCAGGGTGGCCAGCCAGATCGCCTTGAACCCGCGCTGGATGCGTCCCACCAGATCAACCGGTTCCTTGTAGATCTCGACCATGGCTAACACTTTGCTTTTGTCGGCATTGAACAGCGGGATGTAGTTCTCGACGAACAGGTATTCCGGCTCACGCAACAACCGTTGCTCGGGACGTCCCTCATCGATCTCGTGGTAACTGGTAGACACCGGTTCTTTCATCTCAAAGGCCTCGGCCAGCTCATCGTCATCGTCGATGCGCGTGCCGATCAGTTCCGGGTTGGTCGACCAGACCACCGTGCGATCGTGGGCGTAAACCGTTGCCAGCAGAATGTCCGGCAGATGTTCCACGTGATCGAGAAACTCAATACGAGAAGCAGCCCGGGCTGCGGGGCTGACATCTGGATAATCATTGTCCATGCGCGGGTCGAGCATCTCGCCCATGGTCCGGTTCGGGGAAATTCCGGCATGGCGGATCTCCGCTTCACCGATGGCCTGGATGAACTGCGCAGTCAGCATCGAGTCGCGCTCGATGCTTTCGTCCACCACAAAACGCGTGGAGATATAACCCAGACCCAGCGCCACGATAGCGATGATGAAAAAGCTGGCCAGGGAAAACCAGCGCAACAGATTGAACTGAGGCCGCCACCCCTTGCTTTGTGGTGCCGGTGGCACCGGTATGATTTTTTGTTGTTCGATTATTTGCATGGGCGGGTCCTGCTTCCTTGAAATCAAACCTTTTCAGCCCTTTGCATCAGTGTAGGTAACATTGATGCAATGGACTGGCCAACGTCACTATTTCGACACTTCCACTTCTCAATCACTGCACCTGACTCATGTTCGACGGCGCAATTGCCGGCTCGTCGGTACCGCTGACCAGTGGTGCTACCGATGGCTGCTGGCGCTCGGTTTCTTCGTGCAGGAACTCGATGATCGACTGCGCAGCAGCCTGGTCAAGGCGCAGGTTGGGCATCGGGATCTTGTTGAAACGCTCGAACAGCTCCATGGCAATAGGGTCTTTCTCGGCCAGCATGCGATCCGGTTCGCGAATCCAGCGGGTGAGCCAGGCCGGATCGCGCAGACGGGTCACGCCGATCAGATCCGGGCCGATGCTGCGCAGGCCAATGCCCTGACCGTCCAGCGGGCCCAGGCTGTGACAGGAGGCGCAACGGGTGCGGAACAGCTCTTCGCCATTGCTCGGCGGACGGATTTCGGGAGCGTCCGCGTAGCTTTCTCCCGTGCTGGCTTGCTTCCAGTTCTGCAAGGTGTTGGCCAGTTGATCGGCGATTATCCAGGGGTTCTCGAAGGGCGAGGCTTTCATCCAGCGTCCGGTGCTCTGGTTGCCGACGATCAGGCTCAGGTTGTGGTCCTTGTTGCGGCCGTTGTCGACGCCGTCGATGAACAAACCGAGCTTTTTGCGCAGATCGGTGATATCGGCAAATTCGCCGGTGAGGAACTGCCAGCCCGGCCCGATCTGAAAGCGTTGCGCATAGGCCTTGAGTACTTCAGGTGTATCGCTCAAGGGATCGATGCTGATGGAGTAGAAAAAGATGTCCTTGCCGACACGATCGCCCAGCAGCTTCTGCACCTGGCGCAGGCGAGCGGTTTCCAGTGGGCAGGAGTCGCTGCACGAAGTGAAGATGAAGTTGATCACCACCACTTTGCCTTTGATCAGATCATCGAAGAAACGCACCTGCTGACCGTCCTGGTTGGTCAGCAGAATATTGGGGAAGTAGTCGCCCCCCCACGGGGTGGCAGACTCGGACTCAGCTTCGACAGCCGGCTCAGGTGTCGACGGCGCGCGCTTGGCGAGCAGTAGCTGGCTGGCCAGCAAACCGACCACCACAGCCAGTACCAGATGCATGCCCCAGGCTCGCGAGCGCACGTTGTTTTTCATCACCAGCCGCCTCTACGTCATGAAGGAGGTGATGAAGGTTTTGCAAGGACCTCGCCAGACTTGCAACTAACTGACGCAGAATTGTCAACTCTATTAAATTCAACGACTTACCAATATAAACACACCATAAACCTGGAGAAAAACGGGGACTTCCCCCCGCAAATGGGGAAAGTTCACACCCAACTTCAGGGAACCCGCTTGAACGTCAGGCGCACAGAGGTGCCCTCACCCTCGCGACTGTCCAGGGCTACCGCACCGCCGAAACGTTCCATGATGCGTTTGACCAGCACCAATCCGACGCCCAGTCCGCCTTGCTTGGTGGTAAAAAACGGACGGAATGCCATGCTTTGTTGCTCGTCGCTCATGCCTCTGCCGGTGTCAGTGACGACCATGCTCACAGCCTGGGCATCGCCCGGTTCGATCTGGATGGTCAACTTACCGCCCGTCTCCATTGCTTCCATGGCATTGGCCAGCAGGCTGTTGAGGATTTGTGTCAGCTGCCCGTGCTCGCTCAAGACCATCGGCGTCTGGTCCGGCTTGAACTCCACGGTGACTTTAGCCTTGGCGATCTGCTGCTCGTAGGCCATCAGGCTGTCATGCAAGGCCGCCACCAGGTTTACCGGCTCGGGCTCGTCATTGAGCGGACGCAACGACTGCAGCAACTCCCGCACCCACATCGACATGCGATCGACCTGACCGATGATGTCGGTGATGTTCTTATGCGCCGCGCCATCGTCAAACTCCTGTGCCAGCTCGGCGCTTGAGCGGATGGTCGCCAAGGGGTTGCGCAGGCCGTGGGCCACCGCCGACGACATCTCGCCCAGCACCACATAGGTTTCATTGGTGATCAATTGCTCCTGCTGTTGCGCCAGCAGTGTTGCCGCCCGTCGCACAATCCAGTACAGGCCCAGATAGATCAGGCCGCCACCCAGGGCGGTGGCCAGCCAGATCAGCACCAGGCCACGCTCCATGCGATTGATCAGGTCCTGGGGCTCTTTATAGATCTCGACCATGGCCATGACCGTCTTGCCATCGGCATCGAACAGCGGAATGTAGTTTTCGATGAAGATGAACTGCGGGGGTACCACGAACTTCTGCTCCTTTCGCGTCTTGTCGACAGTGTGGTAGCTGGTCGACACCGCAGTCTTCAATGCGAATGCCTGTTCGAGGTCTTTATCGGTATGGATCGCGGTGCCCATCAGGGCCGGGTTGGTCGACCAGATCACCATGCGATCGGGGGCATAGATGTTGGCCAGGATCACGTCGGGCAAATGTTCGATATGGTCGAGGAATTCACCCCGGGCACTGGCGCGGGCCAGCGGGTCGACATCGGGAAAATCCTGGTCCTTGCGTGGATCCAGCAACTCGCCCATGGTCCGCACGTTGGGGATCGACACATGTTCCACCTCGGCCGTGGCTATCGCCTGGACGAACTGCGAGGTCAACAAGGCATCGCGCTGCACACTTTCGGTGATCACGAAGCGGCTGGACACCGCCCCCAATGCCACCGCCGCCGTGCCGATGACCGCCATGCTGATCAGCGAGAACCAGCGCAGCAGATTGAACGGCTGCTTGCGCGAGTTCAGGCGAATCTCATTTTCGGTCGGCATTGCTTTGGCAAGCGTAGTCATCGACGTGGTTCCCCGTAAACCTCCACTAGTTTTATAGCCCATTCAAGCCGGTTTGCCCGACTTTGGGTCCCCCTTCCTCACCTCCCAAACTACCCCCACGTCTGGGCGCTGTGGCCCTTTGCGCCAAGCGCTGGCCTATCGGCGCCAGCTGCGCACAGGCCCACGGGCCGGCCTCTTCACGGCTGTTTTCGCAAATTGGTATGGAATTTGCCGACACCCTGCCAACTGACCCGCCCAAGGGGCAGGAACTCTGATAGAGGGAATACTCATGCACCCTTTACTGTCCAAAACCACGATCGCTCTGGTCGTGTCCGCTCTGGCCCAAGGCGCCGCCCAAGCGGCGCTGTTTGCTGTCGACCCCGGCCCCTACCTGCCCGGCAACGGAAGTTTCGCCTCGTGGTATCAGGACACCCACGGTCGGACCCTCGATCTTTGCCTGTCCAAGGCTGTCAGTTCTCGTGTAGCGAGCGTTCCGGGTGCCCCGACCTACATGTGCAATCTACTGCCGACTCCCGGGGTGTTCGACGACGCGCAACCGATTGTCTTCCCGACCAATTTTCCCGACGAAGCGTTCTGGTTTACCGCCGATGGCGCCATCGTCGATGCGGCCAGGGGCATCGACCTGACCTACGTCTCGGCCATCGAGGCCGCATTCGCTGCCGAAGAACCCGTCGAGGGTGACCAGGTCAGCTTTGCCCGCATCCGCATTCGCGTCGACGTGCCCACCGCCGGCACCTACGTGATTACCCACCCCTACGGTGTCGAGGTATTCAACATCGACACCCCCGGGCAGCGCGCAATCAACATGACCCGGGACATCGGCATCGGCTCGCCGAAAACCTACGACGGCGCACTCAAGGGCGATATCGGCCCGTTCCTGCTCAGCGTCAATGGCCCCTACACCGAGACTAACCCGCTCACCGGCGCGGCCGAACAATTCGTCGGCGACCCGAACCTCGCGGAGGCCGTCACCGGCAGTCCGTTCAACACCAACTTCGTACGCATTGAAGGGCCCAATGGCATCGACTTACGCACTGACGTCTTCGCCGTCTCCGGCAAGCTGTCGACCGTGGTCCGGCCGACGCCGATCATCGCCGAGCGCAGCACCTACTCGCGCAAGGCCGGTGAGAGCGCACCGGTAGCCCAGCAGGATGTGTTCGTCATGGCCCCCCCTGCGCCGGCCACCGTGATCCTGGCCAGCAACAGCCCGGTACTGAACCTGACCGAGGCCAACTCCACCGGCCACTGGTATGCCCAGTCGCCGAGCAATCCGACATTGCCAAGCACGTTGCAAGTGACCGCCGACAACCACCTGGCCATCGCCAGCAGCACGCCGACCACCTTGCCTATGCCCCTGACTGACCTGGTGGTGATTTCAAGTGCCGAATACAAACTCAGCACCGGGCAAATCACCGTGATCGCCTCGACCAGCGATGAAACCTCGCCACCGGTGCTCACCGCCACCTCAGACACAGGGATCGCCATCGGCGCCTTGAGTGGGGACGGTGCGGTGAAAAGCCTCAGCACCGGCATCACACCGATTCCGCCAGCCAAGGTTCGGGTGTCGTCATCCAATGGCGGCAGCGACACCGAAGAAGTGGTCATCGTGCAATGAACGCTCACATGCCCAGATCCTCATCAGGAGGCATCATGAACAATTGGCCACGCCTGGCGCTCAACACCCTGGGATTGACTCTGTCGCTGTCCGGCAGCGCGTTCGCGCAACTGGCCGCCGTCGACCCGGGCCCTTACACCTTTGCCACGGGGAAATACCCCATGTGGTATCAGGACAACAACCAGATGAAGCTGGAACTGTGCCAATCCCGAGCAGCCAGCTCGAGGGTACCGGCCAGCGTACCACCGGCCTACATGTGCACCTTGCTGGCGGAACCGGGCATCTACGACGACGCCCAGCCGATGATTTTCCCGGACAACTGGCCGCCGGAAGCGTTCTGGTTCCTCGCCGAGACCAGCATCAACAACAACGCGGCAGGCTATGGCCTGGACGTCTACGTGGCCGGCATTGAAGCGGCATTCGCCTCGGAAAACCCTGTCGATGGCGACCAGCAAAGTTTCGCCAGGATCCGCCTGCGGGTGAACGTGCCCACCGCCGGCACCTACACCATCACCCACCCCTATGGTGTGGAAACGGTCAACGTCACGACCCCGGGACGCCGGGCCATCAATATCACCCGAGATATCGGCATCGGCGCGCCGGGCAATTTCAGCGGCGTCTTGACCGGTGCGATCGGGCCATTCCTTAAAAGTGTCAACGGCCCCTACACCGAAGTGAATCCGGACACCGGTGCCATCGAAACCTTCGTCGGCGATCCGAACCTCACTGAAGCGGTCACCGGCAGCCCGAACAACACCAACTTCGTGCGCATCCAGGGGCCGGCCGGGACCATCCAGACCAACCTGTTCACCCTGTCCGGCAAGGTGCACGACAACCGTGCGCAGACGCCGGTGGAAATCAGCCGTGCCTCCTACCGTCGTACCGCGGCGGGCGCCGGCGCCGGTACCCGGGTCGAAGTCTTCGCCAAAGCGGCCAACGGCTCGGCCCTGTGCTTCCGCGAATCCGTCGCCCTCGTCCCCGGACCGCCTCCAGCGCCGTGCCAGACCACCATGGTGGGCGACAACACTGGACAGTTCTTCGCCCATCACTTGTTTACCGGCAGCGTGCCTCCGGTCGTTGTGGTGACCGCCACCAACCCGGCCGGTACCACTCGACCTACATCGGTGTCGAGCAAACTCTCGGACGTGGTGAAAATCCAGACCGCTCGCTACAACTGGAGCAATCACAGCCTGCTGATCGAAGCCACCTCCACTGATGAAGTGGTCGTACCAGACATGGTCGCCCAAGGCTACGGGCGTCTGTCGAAGAGCGGCACGCTGCAACGCTTGACCGTCTCCGACCTGCCTCAGCCACCGGCTACTGTCACCATCAAGTCTGCCGCCGGCGGCAGTGATACCGAGCCGGTCGTCGTGCTCGGCACGGCGCCGGACTCTGGTGAGAACCAGCGGCCGATTGCTGTTGCCGATGTTGGCAGCACCACCTTTGGCGTGCCGGTCACCCTCAATCTGTTGGCCAACGACAGCGATCCGGACAACGACGCGCCACTGAGCGTTACGGCTCTGACGCAACCGGCCGCAGGCCAGGGCACCGTGGCATTGGCTGTCAACAATGTGATCTATACCCCGCCGGCCGTGGTCAACGCACCGCTGACCACGACCTTCACCTACAAGGTCCAGGACGCAAAAGGTCTGGTCTCGACCGACGCGGCGACCGTAACCATCACCGTTGCGCCGAACCGGCCACCGGTGGCTGTCGCCGACGCTATCGCTACCCAGGGTGTACCGGTGACGATCAACGTGTTGGGTAACGATTCCGATCCGGAAGGCAACGTACCGCTGGCGGTCGCCAGCGTCACCCAGCCAGCGATAGGGCGCGGCACGGTCAGCACCAACGGCACGACCGTCACCTACACCCCACCGGCAGTGGTCCTGTTGCCGTTCACCACGACCTTCAGCTATATCGCCCGGGACAGCTCCGGCGTCCAGTCGGCACCGGCCACGGTCACGGTACAGGTCTCGCCACCACTGGTACTGGAAGTCTTCAACGTAACGGCGGCCACGGTCACCGCCCGTGCCGGCAACCGCTTTACCTGGAACTTCACCGGTACCTCGTCGACGATCCCCGGCAACACGGTCACCGTCCAGGTCACCACACCGGCCGGGCTGGTCACTCTGGGCACCGCCGGCGTGGCGATTACCGGGCGATGGACCCTGAACGTCACCAACTTGACCGCGCCATCGGTCAACCCGACGGCCACCATCCGTTCAACCCCGGGCTCGGTGCGCAACGTCTCCGTCACCGTGCAGTAATCGCTCGTCCCACTGGCCGGTTCAGCCAGTGGGGCAAGCCTTCGACTCAAGGACTTGACCATGAAAACGTCGACCGCCGCCCTGCTCTGCCTGCTTGTGCTCTGCAGCAGCACAGGCGTGCGTGCCGATGACCTGATGGAAAACGACGACCTGGGCCCGGGTGGCGATCTCGGTGAGTTGCCACCACCGGTTGGCCAGCACGCGCTGATCGACCAGAACGGCCAGGCCAACATCGCCTTGTTGCAACAGAACGGCCAGTCATTGCTCGGCACCATCGTGCAGTCGGGCAGCAATCAGGAGGCTTACATCCTGCAACAAGGCAGCGACCTGATGGCAATGATCAATCAGCAAGGTTCGGGCAATAACGCCTCTATCACTCAGACCGGTAGCCACAACCGTGCGCAGATATCCCAGAACGGCAACAACAACGACGCCAGCATCGACCAGGCGGGTTCGGGGCTGCAAGGCGCCGTAACCCAGTCCGGGAACGGCATGAGCGTTTCGGTCAAACAATATCGTTAAAGCACTGCACCACTTGGAGGTTTCATCATGTTCAAACTGACGCCCCTTACCGCCGCCATCCTGGTCATTGTCAGTGCCCAGGCACTGGCAGACGACAGTGTGTCCAACCAGACCCAACTCGGTGATGCCAACATCGCCAATGTGAAACAGACCCTGGCACCGCTCAGCACCGCCAACCAGCAGCAAGACGGTGAAGGTAACGATGCGGCCAGCGTACAAGACACCGCCACCGGCGCCATCAGCCAGAACCAGGTCGGCAGCTTCAACGCCGGCTACGCCGAGCAGTTGTTCGATAGCGGCAGCCAGATAATCCAACTGCAGAGCGGTACCTTCAACGGCACCCACGCCAGCCAGTCGATCGGCCTTGGCGCCAGCGAATCGCTGCAGCAACAGGACGGCAACGGCAACTTCTCGCTGGTCTACCAGGACAGCCAGGACGGCACATCCGCCAAGTCTTTCCAACAAGGTGACGCCAACGAAATCTACATCGAGCAAACAGTCAACGGCATCGCCAACACTGCGACAGTCACCCAGCTTGGCAATGAAAACTACGGTGCGGCCGAACAGGTGACGCAAAACGGTGGCCAGATCACGATCGACCAGACCGGCGACGGCAACTATGCCTACGGCGACCAGCGCAACGGTATAGGCGGCAACGTAAACATCAACCAGGCGGGCAACCTCAACGGCACCGAAGTCTGGCAAGAAACCCAGCTCGCCAGCCAGACCGCTATCAGGCAGCAGGGTGACAGCAACGAAACCGTGGTTGACCAGAGCTTCGGCGAAAACAACCTTACGACCGTGCTGCAAGTCGGCGACCTCAATGCCATCTATGCCGACCAGTTCGACTCGGTCGGCTCGACCGTGGCCCTGTACCAACAGGGCACCAGCAACGTCCACTTCACCTATCAGAGTGGCGACAGTCACGTGCTCACTGCCAACTCGGTGGGCACCGGCAACACGGTCCTGGCCAGCAACTGGAAGGGTGAACAAAAAGGTGGCCAGTTCGGCAGCAACCAGCGTGCGACCATCAATCAGAACGGCACCAACAACACCGCCAACTTCACCCAGAATGGCACCAGCAACCTCGTGACCACCAACCAGAACGGCACCGGCAACAAAACCACCATCAGCCAGGCAGATTCCTACAACGAGCTGTATTTCGACCAGAACGGCAGCGACAACATCCTCATCTCCGACCAGCGCGGAGACCTCAACCTGGCCATGGGCAGCACCACCGGCGATCGCAACACCAGCAGCTTCGATCAGTCGGGCAGCGGCAACCGTGCGTATACCGAGCAGCAGTACGGCAGCGACAACCTGATCAGCGTCAAACAGGCTGACACCATGAACGTCGCCTATGTAACCCAGGGCGGTACCGGCAACACCACCAGCATCGACCAGAGCGGCATGACCCAGACGGCCACCGTGCAGCAGTTTGGTGCGGCTAACCAGGCGACGGTGTTGCAGCAATAAATGTGTGGCGCGAAAAAAACCGCGGCTCTTGATGGAGTGTCGCGGTTTTTTTATGGGGATGGTGTTCAGGGTCGGGGGGGGGCAGAAAGGGATGGGTTGGATGTCAGACCGCCTTCGCTGGCAGGCCAGCTCCCACAATTGGATCCTGGTGTATCTGAGAGAGATTGGTTGGTTGTCAGGTCGCCTTCGCTGGCAAGCCAGCTCCCACAATTGGATCCTGGTGTATCTGAGAGAGATTGGTTGGTTGTCAGGCCGCTTTCGCTGGCAAGCCAGCTCCCACAATTTGAACTGTGTGCATCAGCAGGGGATGGGTTGGATGTCAGACCGCCTTCGCTGGCAGGCCAGCTCCCACAATTGGATCCTGGCGTATCTGAGAGAGATTGGTTGGTTGTCAGGCCGCTTTCGCTGGCAGGCCAGCTCCCACAATTGGATCCTGGTGTATCTGAGAGAGATTGGTCGGCTCGTAGGCCGCCATCGCTGGCAGGCCAGCTCCCACAGAAGAGCAAAAGCAAAGTTGCGTACACCCGCCCCCGCTCTTCACCACTCAACAGGCCGAGCGTTAGCTCGCCTGCAGCTTTTGATCTTGATCCACCCGCCCCGTCGGGAGGCTGAGTGGAGGTGTTCATCCGGGGGGTAGGCGCGCAGCGCCGTTCGACGAAGTCGAACGCATCGAGAGGAGGTCGAAGCGAAGCCGACCGGAGGCGATGCCCCCGGATGGACACCGGAGCGAAGGAACGCCGAGCCTAAGCGAGGGGCCGGACGCTGGGGCAAGCGTTTTTGGTTACTTTTAAGGCGTTTGTTAAAAGTGACTCGCCGTAAGGGCGAAACCATAAGCCGCCGTTACCGAAGCAATGGATATGTACACAACCCACCAGGAACATGGTCGGCCCAGAGGCCGCCAAGACCAAAAAGCCGATCAACAAGCTCGATAATAACTATGCGCAAGGGTGTTTTTTCATCACCAGGCTCCAGCTCTAAAGTGGACACATCTTCTCCCCCACCCCCTGGAGCAACACCATGAAAAACATCATCAGCCTGGGTTTCACCCTTACCCTGCTCGGCGCCACATCCGCCATCGCCGCGCCACACACCACTTCACCACAGATTGCCGTGAGCAAAGCCGCCCAACCGGCAATAGTAAATGTGAACACCGTCGGCAAAGACCAACCAGCAAAACTCTACGTCGCAGAAAACCGTCCCGAGTTCGGTTCGAAGTATCAGCGCTATTGATCCACGGTTTTGTACCGCGCCGAAATGACAAACCCCGCCAATCGCGGGGTTTGTCATATATCTGAGCTTTTATTGCACCAATCGCTGCGCCAGGGCCTTGGCCTGACTCGCCACATCGGTCACCGCCGTGCTTTCCCACCAAATACCACGCAACGGCGGCCCCATGGCAAACAGACGACTGGCAGCCTGGCCATTGGCATCAACCACCGCGCCGTCAACCTCTGCAGCGATACCCAGCGCCAATGGCCCCGGCCGCACCAGTCCCCGGGCCAGCAATTGCCTGGGCAGCGGACGCGCGACCCGGCGCCAGTCATATTCGATACCGCTGGAGTTGATCAACGCTGCACCATGAACCACGGTGGTCTGCGTCTCACCACGACGTCGAATGCGAATACCGACGCCGTCATTCGTCGAAGGCTCAAGCCCCTGGAAGGATGCCGCCTGAATGCGCAACCGCCCTTCCCGGTGCAAGCGCTCCACCAGTTCTGCGCTCAACGGTGGCGAGCGATGATGATGGCTTTCCCACCACGGCCGCACATGCCGCACGAATTGCCGGCGCTGCACGTCCGTCGCCTGGTGCCACAAGCGGCCGATATGTACGCGCACGGTGTCCAGCGGTGCCTGCCAGTCAATGCCCTGGGCGATGGCGTCCCGGCAGTGCCGGCGCAGTTCGCGCAGCAGTTGCCGGGGCGTACGGATGCGGTGATCTTCGGCGAGAAAATCCACCCAGACCGGTGGCTGACGGCGCACATGGGGTAGCAGGCCATGTCGGGAGAACACTTCGATCGGCCCGCGATGCCCGGCCTGTTCCAGCGACACCACGGCATCGACCATGGTCAGGCCCGAGCCGATGATCAACACCGTCGACTGCGGGTCGAGTCGCGCCATGGCGGCCACGTCCCAAGGATCCAGGCCGGCAGCATTCAAGCCGCTGGATTGGGTCTGTGGCGTGCGCGCTGCGGCAAACATCCCCGTGGCCAGCACCGCAAAAGCGCCCTGCATGTGTCGACCGTCGCTCAAGGTCAATCGCACCTTGTCCGGATCGACCTGCAGGTCCACCACTTCAGCTTGTACATGCTCAACGCTCGAGCCGTTTGAGGCGCCCAGCGCTTGCGCCTGTGCCAGACGCTGTTGTGCGTACAGGCCGAAAATGCCCCGGGGCGGGAACAATTCGCTGATCGGCACCTGTTGCTGGTCCGATTCCGGCCAGCCGCCGGCGGCAATGTATTCGGTTAGCCATTGAGTCAGGTCGTCGGCGTTGTCCGGGTCGACGCTCATGCGCGCCGCATTGCCGTTGAGCGTATGTCCCAGCTCCACCGCACTGTAGGCCTCGCCCCGACCAAGTTCACCACGGGGTTCGATCACCAGGACCTTGCGCTTGCCTGGCTGGCGCAACAGCTGCGCCGCCAGCATCGCGCCGCTGAGGCCACCGCCGACAATCAGAATGTCGGCTTCATTATTCAGGGTCTGGCTCATCGTGCACTTCCTGTTCAGATCACCACATTACGCACAAAACGCGCCGCCACCGGTCCGTCGTTGCGATAACAGTGGGGCTGGTTACTGGCAAACATGAAAAATTCGCCTGCGGCAATGTTATTGGCCATATCGCCAAGCATCACCGTCAGGCATCCCTCAAATACATATATCTGTTCGCTCCAGCCATCGGCGTCCGGTTCCGACGGATAAACCTCGCCCGGTTGCAGGCACCACTCCCACTGTTCCACTTCACGGCTGGCCGTGGCTTTGGAGAGCAGCACGGCCTTGCTGCCGGCAATCTTGCCGGTCCAGGCCAGCTCGTTGATACGACTGGGATCCCGGGCGTCCGGGGCCTGGATCAGGTCGCTGAAGGCAACATCCAGCGCTTGCGCGACACGATCGAGGGTAGTCAGGCTGACGTTCTTTTCGCCGGCTTCGATGGCCACCAGCATGCGCCGGCTAACCCCGGACAGTTCAGCCAGGGCACTCTGGCTCATATCGGCGGCGTGACGCAAACGGCGCACGTTCTGGCTGACGTGCTGAAGGACCGAAGCCCGTTGGGAAGAATCTTTGTGCACTATATTGCTCACTGGCTGGGGTTGGGCAGTATACTGCGCAACATTCGACGCATTGTGCGTCGCCCTTTTGTAGCGTGCAAGGTCATGACGTCGGCGAACTCCCCCCAGGCTTCCTCCCGTTTCACCAGTTTCAGCAAGGCCGAATGGGTGCTGGTGCTGATTACCATGGTCTGGGGCGGCACCTTCCTGCTGGTCCAGCACGCGATGACCGTCAGCGGCCCGATGTTTTTCGTCGGCCTGCGCTTTGCCGCTGCCGCCAGCATCGTCGCCCTGTTTTCCTGGCGGCACCTGAGGGGACTGACCCTGTTCGAGCTCAAGGCCGGATCATTTATCGGCGTGGCGATCATGCTCGGCTATGGCTTGCAGACGGTGGGGTTACAGAGCATTCCCAGCAGTCAGTCAGCGTTCATAACCGCCCTCTATGTGCCCTTCGTGCCGTTGCTGCAATGGCTGGTGCTGGGCCGCCGTCCGGGGCTGATGCCCAGCATCGGCATCATGCTGGCCTTTACCGGGTTGATGCTGTTGTCCGGGCCGTCCGGTGCTTCGTTCAATTTCAGTCCCGGTGAAATCGCCACCCTGATCAGCGCCGTGGCGATTGCCGCGGAGATCATTCTGATCAGCACCTATGCCGGGCAAGTGGATGTGCGCCGGGTAACGGTGGTGCAACTGGCGGTCACTTCGATCCTGTCATTCCTGATGGTGGTGCCGACCCACGAGGCGATTCCGGACTTCTCCTGGTTGCTGCTGTGCAGCGCCTTGGGGCTGGGAGCGGCGAGCGCGGCGATCCAGGTGGCGATGAACTGGGCACAGAAGAGCGTCTCGCCGACCCGGGCGACCCTCATCTACGCTGGCGAGCCGGTGTGGGCCGGGATTGTCGGGCGCATTGCCGGGGAGCGCCTGCCGGCTATAGCCCTGGTGGGGGCCGGGTTGATTGTGGCAGCGGTGATTGTCAGTGAGTTGAAGACCAAGGGTAAGGCTCGCCCTATGGAAGAAGGGCTAGAACGCGAAATCCAGGGTTAAGCCACTTGAATTTGCGTCGCCTCTGCAGACCCCATCGCGAGCAGGCGCGCTCCCATAGTGTCTCTGGCTGTACGTAGCAATTATGTTCACCTGCAGACTTGTGGGAGCGAGCCTGCTCGCGATGGGGCAGCCCCCGCTGTAATCATCCCCCTGAAACAAAGTTGGACAAGGCTTTTCCGTCTATCTTGTAGGATTCTGCGACAGCTTCGCATTTGGTGATCCGCGAACTGGCACGTATGATGCTTCACAAACTTCCGCAGATTAGAAGCCTATGTCCCTGATAGTTCTACTGCTTCTGCCATTCATTGGCAGCTGTTTGGCGGCCGTGTTGCCGCACAACGCCCGCAATGCCGAGTCCCTGTTGGCAGGCCTGGTCGCCTTGATCGGCACAGTCCAGGTCGCCCTGCTGTACCCGCAGATCGCCCATGGCGGCGTCATTCGCGAAGAATTCTTCTGGTTGCCCAGCCTCGGGCTGAACTTCGTCCTGCGCATGGACGGCTTTGCCTGGCTGTTTTCCATACTGGTGCTGGGCATCGGCACGCTGGTGTCGCTGTACGCCCGCTACTACATGTCGCCGGACGATCCGGTGCCGCGCTTCTTCGCGTTTTTCCTGGCGTTCATGGGGGCCATGCTCGGCCTGGTGATCTCCGGCAACCTCATCCAGATCGTGTTTTTCTGGGAACTGACCAGCCTCTTCTCATTCCTGTTGATCGGCTACTGGCACCACCGCGCCGATGCCCGCCGTGGCGCCTACATGGCGCTGATGGTGACTGGCGCGGGCGGCTTGTGCCTGCTGGCGGGGGTCATGCTGCTCGGCCATGTGGTCGGCAGCTATGACCTGGACAAGGTCCTGGCCGCCGGCGAGCTGATTCGTGCCCATGCCCTTTACCCCATCCTCCTGCCCCTGATCCTGATCGGCGCCCTGAGCAAAAGCGCGCAATTCCCCTTCCACTTCTGGCTGCCCCACGCCATGGCCGCGCCGACACCGGTCTCGGCGTATCTGCACTCGGCGACCATGGTCAAGGCCGGGGTATTCCTGCTCGCACGGCTTTGGCCGTCGCTTTCCGGCAGTGAAGAATGGTTCTACATCGTCAGCGGCGCCGGCGCCTGCACCCTGCTGCTCGGCGCTTACTGCGCGATGTTCCAGAACGACCTCAAGGGCCTGCTGGCCTATTCGACCATCAGCCACCTGGGCCTGATCACCCTGCTACTCGGCCTGAACAGCCCCCTGGCCGCCGTGGCCGCGGTGTTCCACATCCTCAACCACGCCACCTTCAAGGCCTCGCTGTTCATGGCCGCCGGGATCATCGACCACGAAAGCGGCACCCGCGACATCCGCAAGCTCAGCGGCCTGATCAAGCTGATTCCGTACACCGCGACCCTGGCCATGGTCGCCAGTGCCTCGATGGCCGGCGTGCCGCTGCTCAACGGCTTCCTCTCCAAAGAGATGTTCTTCGCCGAAACCGTGTTCATCAACGCCACGGCCTGGGTTGAACTGACACTGCCGATCGTCGCCACCATCGCCGGCACGTTCAGCGTCGCTTACTCCCTGCGTTTTACCGTGGATGTGTTCTTCGGCCCGCCTGCCACCGACCTGCCCCACACGCCCCACGAGCCGCCGCGGTGGATGCGTGCTCCGGTAGAATTGCTGGTGTTCACCTGCCTGCTGGTGGGTATTTTCCCGGCCCAGATGGTCGGCCCGCTGCTCGCCGCCGCGGCACAACCGGTGGTTGGCGGTACATTGCCAGCGTACAGCCTGGCGATCTGGCACGGCTTGAACGCACCGATGATCATGAGCCTGATTGCCCTGTCCTGCGGCACCCTGCTCTACCTGCTATTGCGCAATCAGCTCAAGCGCGGGCGCATCACCCGTCCGCCGCTTATTGGCCGGTTTGACGGCAAGCGCCTGTTCGAGTGCGGCCTGGTCATCAAGATGCGCATGGCTCGCCGCCTGGACCAACTGCTCGGCACCCGGCGCCTGCAAGCGCAGTTGTTCCTGATGGTGCTGGCCGCCGTGCTGGCCGGCTTGATCCCGATGTTGCACAGCAGCCTGAGCTGGGGTGAACGGCCGAAGATCCCCGGGTCGATCGTGTTCGTCACCCTGTGGCTGCTGGCCATCGCCTGCGCCCTTGGCGCTGCGTATCAGGCCAAGTACCACCGACTCGCCGCCCTGACCATGGTCAGCGTCTGCGGCCTGATGACCTGCGTCACGTTCGTCTGGTTCTCGGCGCCGGACCTGGCGCTGACGCAACTGGCCGTCGAAGTGGTGACCACGGTACTGATCCTCCTGGGTCTGCGCTGGCTGCCGCGACGGATCGAAGAAGTCTCGCCGTTGCCGGGCAGCCTGCGCCGGGCGCGGGTACGGCGTATTCGCGACTTGCTGTTGTCGACCTCGGTCGGCGTCGGCATGGCTCTGCTGGCCTACGCCATGCTGACCCGCCAGACCCCAAACGACATTTCCTCGTTCTACCTGAGCCGCGCCTTGCCCGAGGGCGGTGGCAGCAACGTGGTCAACGTGATGCTGGTGGATTTCCGCGGCTTCGACACCCTCGGTGAAATCACCGTGCTGGTGGCCGTGGCGCTGACCGTGTACGCCCTGCTGCGCCGCTTCCGGCCACCGAAAGAGAGCCTGCAACTGCCGGCCCAGCAGCGTTTGCTGGCACCGGACGTGGTCACAGATCTGGTCAACCCGCGTCACGCCAGCGACACCGCACTCGGTTTCATGATGGTGCCGGCGGTGCTGGTGCGCCTGCTGCTGCCGGTGGCCCTGGTGGTGTCGTTCTACCTGTTCATGCGCGGGCACAATCAGCCCGGCGGCGGATTCGTCGCGGGGCTGGTGATGTCGGTGGCGTTCATCCTGCAGTACATGGTGGCCGGCACCCAGTGGGTCGAGGCGCAAATGAGCCTGCGTCCGCTGCGCTGGATGGGCACCGGACTGCTGTTCGCGACGATGACCGGGCTGGGCGCAATGGCGGTCGGATATCCGTTCCTGACCACCCATACCTGGCATTTCGACCTGCCGCTGCTGGGCGACATTCACCTGGCCAGCGCACTGTTCTTCGATGTCGGCGTATACGCAGTGGTGGTCGGTTCGACCCTGTTGATCCTCACCGCCCTCGCCCACCAATCGGTACGGGGTCACAAAACCGCTGCCCAGCCTAAAACCGCTGCAGCCAAGGGAGCCGTCTGATGGAAGAAGTCATCGCAATCGCCATCGGCGTACTGGCCGCGTCCGGCGTCTGGCTGATCCTGCGGCCTCGGACGTTCCAGGTGGTCATGGGCCTGTGCCTGCTGTCCTATGGCGTCAATCTGTTCATCTTCAGCATGGGCAGCCTGTTCATTGGCAAGGAGCCGATCATCAAGGACGGTGTGCCTCAGGACCTGTTGCATTACACCGATCCGTTGCCACAGGCGCTGGTCCTGACCGCGATCGTCATCAGCTTCGCCATGACCGCACTGTTCCTGGTGGTGCTGCTCGCGTCCCGGGGCCTGACCGGCACCGACCACGTGGATGGCCGGGAGCCCAAGGAATGATGGCGATGACTCACCTGATCGTCGCACCGATCCTGCTGCCGCTGTTGACCGCGGCGATCATGCTGATGCTCGGCGAAAAACACCGCCCGCTGAAGGCGAAAATCAACCTGCTCTCCAGCCTGCTCGGGCTGGGCATTGCCGTGGCACTGTTGCAATGGACGCAAACTACCGGCGTACCCGGTTCGATCGGCGTCTACCTGCCGAGCAACTGGCAGGTGCCATTCGGCCTGGTGCTGGTGGTCGATCGCCTGTCGGCACTGATGCTGGTGCTGACCGGAATCATCGGTGTCAGCGCGTTGCTGTTCGCCATGGCCCGCTGGGACAGCGCAGGTTCGAGCTTCCATGCCTTGTTCCAGATCCAGTTGATGGGCCTGTACGGCGCCTTCCTCACAGCGGATCTGTTCAACCTGTTCGTGTTCTTCGAAGTGCTGCTGGCCGCGTCCTACGGGCTGATGCTGCACGGCTCGGGGCGGGCACGGGTGTCGTCGGGGCTGCATTACATCTCGATCAACCTGCTGGCCTCGTCGCTGTTCCTGATTGGCGCGGCGTTGATCTACGGGGTCACCGGCACCCTGAACATGGCCGACCTGGCGCTGAAGATCCCGCTGGTATCGGACGCCGACCGCGGCTTGCTGCATGCCGGTGCGGGCATTCTCGCGGTGGCGTTCCTGGCCAAGGCCGGAATGTGGCCGCTGAACTTCTGGCTGGTGCCGGCCTACTCTGCGGCGAGCGCACCGGTGGCGGCGATGTTCGCGATCATGACCAAGGTCGGCATCTATACCTTGCTGCGCCTGTGGACCCTGCTGTTCTCTGCCCAGGCCGGCGCGTCGGCGTTTTTTGGTGGTGACTGGCTGATCTACGGCGGCATGGCCACTATCGTCTGCGCGGCCATCGCCATTCTCGCCGCACAACGCCTGGAGCGCATGGCCAGCCTGAGCATTCTGGTATCGGCGGGGATCTTGCTGTCGGCCATCGGTTTCGCCCAGCCGAACCTGATTGGCGCCGCGCTGTTTTATCTGGTCAGCTCGACCCTGGCATTGAGCGCGCTGTTTTTGCTCGCCGAGCTGATCGAGCGCTCGCGCTCGGCCAACGAAATCCAACTGGAGGACGAAGCCGGACTGCTGCCGCGCCCCCTGGAGTCCCTGCATCCACCCAAAGGCATCAACCTCGACGACGATCAAAAAGTAGTGGTCGGCCAGGTGATTCCCTGGACCATGGCGTTTCTCGGCCTGGGTTTCATTGCCTGCGCCTTGCTGATCATCGGCATGCCGCCACTCTCCGGTTTCATCGGCAAGCTCGGGCTGCTCAACGCCCTGCTCAATCCACTGGGGCTGGGCGATAGCGGCAACACACCGATATCGAACGCCGCATGGGCTCTGCTGGTCCTGTTGATTGTGTCGGGGCTGGCGTCGTTGATCGCCTTCTCGCGCCTGGGCATCCAGCGCTTCTGGACCCCCGCGGAACGTCCATCGCCGCTGCTGCGGCGTCTGGAGTGCGTGCCGATATTCGCCCTGCTGGGCCTGAGCATTGCGCTGACCTTCAAGGCCGAGCCGCTGTTGCGCTTCACCCAGGCCGCTGCCGATGCCTTGAACAACCCGCAGCAATACGTCAATGCCGTGCTCGATACCCGGGTGGTACCGAACCCGACAGCCCCGGCTGCGATGCTGGAGGTACAACCATGAAGCGCCTGTTCCCTGCGCCATGGCTGTCGCTATCCCTATGGCTGCTGTGGTTGCTGCTGAACCTGTCGATGAGCCCGGGTAACCTGCTGCTGGGCGCGGCGCTGGGTTTCTGTGCACCCCTGATGATGCGCAGGCTGCGTCCGTCCCATGTGCGCATTCGCCGGCCAGGGGTGATCCTGCGCCTGATCCTGGTGGTCGGTCGCGATGTGCTGGTGTCCAATCTCGCCGTGGCCTGGAACGTGCTCAATGCGGGTCGTCGCCCACCGCGCTCACGCTTCATCAAGGTGCCACTGGACCTGCGTGATGCCAACGGGCTGGCTGCACTGTCGATGATCACCACGGTGGTGCCCGGCACGATCTGGTCGGAGTTGGCCCTGGACCGAAGCATCCTGCTGCTGCACGTTTTCGACCTGGACGACGAGGCGCTGTTCATCCAGCACTTCAAGGCGACCTATGAACGCCCGTTGATGGAGATCTTCGAATGAGCCCATTGCTGTCGAACGCGATCCTGCTGAGCCTGTTTGTGTTTTCCCTGGCGATGATTCTGACCCTGATCCGCCTGTTCAAGGGGCCGTCTGCCCAGGACCGGGTGCTGGCCCTGGACTACCTGTACATCGTCGCCATGCTGATGATGCTGACACTGGGCATTCGCTACGCCAGTGACACCTACTTCGAGGCGGCGCTGCTGATTGCGCTGTTCGGTTTTGTCGGCTCGTTCGCCCTGGCGAAATTCCTCCTGCGTGGCGAGGTGATCGAATGAACGCACAACTGTCTTTATGGGTGGAAATCCCGGTGGCGATCCTGTTGGTCTGCGGCAGCCTGTTCGCGCTGATCGGTGCCATCGGCCTGCTGCGCATGAAGGATTACTTCCAGCGCATGCACCCGCCGGCACTGGCCTCGACACTGGGAGCCTGGAGCGTGGCGCTGGCCTCGATCATCTACTTTTCGGCGCTCAAGTCCGGGCCGGTGCTGCACGCCTGGCTGATCCCTATCCTGCTGGCGATTACCGTGCCCGTGACTACTTTGCTGCTGGCCCGGGCGGCGCTGTTTCGCAAGCGCATGGCCGGGGATGATGTGCCGGCCGAGGTATCCAGTCGGCGCACAGAGAGCGGGAGCTGATCAGGAGTTCTTGTGGAGCAAGGAATGGCCCCTTCGCGAGCAAACCCGCTCCCACAGGAAATCTTCAGCAAGCTTAAAACTTGTGTACGACAGCGATCACCTGTGGGAGCGGGCTTGCTCGCGAAGGGGCCAGCCAGTCAAACCCAGGCAACCACCAGCAACCCCGCCCCCAGCATCACACACAACGGCGAGTACACCCAGGTATCCAGCCAGGCGAACCGCGAGCCTTTGACCTCCTTGAAAAACCCCACCAGTTCCGAATCGCCGATGGCCCGGGCGAACAGTAAAAGTGCAACGGCGCTGATCAGCCACTGCAGCCACCCGTGATTCACTTGTGGCAGGCACAAGCCGACCCGCAAGCACACCAGCAGAGCAATCAACAGCAACGCGCCAGCCACCAGCAGCGTGATCCAGCCTCGCGGCTTGAAGGCCGGGCGCAGTTGTTTACTGCCCTCCTCCGGCACCTGCGGGACTGCCGCCACCGCCGCCCACTCGCCACCCAGCGCCCAATACACATGCACCAGGCTGATCACTGCAAAGATCGCCACCAGCCACCGCGCTAACATCAAGGTCATGAATGCGAATCCTGGAAGGAGAATGCCCAGACATAGAGCACGTAATCATTCGAGATCGGCAGCAACTTTATCCGCCACGTCCTTGGGCACCCAGGCCTGCCAGACATCCGGGTGTGCCCTCATGAACGCTTGCGCGGCCTGACGCGGCGCAGTGTGTTTCTCGCTCATCTCGGCCAGGGCCTTGTTCAACGGCTCGATCGGAAAATCAACCTTGGAGAAGAACTCGGCGATTTGCGGGTATTGTTTCTGGAACGGGGTGGACACACCGATGGACAGCTTGGAAGCCAGTGAACGAGTCGGTTGCGGGTTGGGGTTATCGGCGTCGGTCAGGGTCTTCCAGGCCTCGGCATCGAACGGTGGCTCCTCCAGTTGGACCAGCTTGAAGCGGCCGAGCAACGGCGTGGGTGACCAATAATAGAAGAGCACCGGCTTGCCACGCCGAATCGACGAACTGATTTCCGCATCCAGCGCCGCGCCCGAACCACTGCGGAAGTTCACATAGCTGTCTTCCAGACCGTAGGCCTTGAGCTTCTGTTTGTTGACCACTTCCGACGTCCAGCCGATCGGGCTGTTGAGAAAACGTCCCTTGTCCGGAGCTTCCGGGTCACTAAACACGTTCTTGTAGCGCGGAAGGTCGCTGACACTGCGCAGGTCCGGTGCCATTGGCTTGATGCCTTTGGCCGGATCGCCCTTGATCACATACTCCGGTACCCACCAGCCCTCGGTGGCGCCCTTGACCGTGTCGCCCAGACTGACGACCTTGCCGTCGGCCTCCGCCTTGACCCAGACCGGACTGCGCCCGGCCCATTCTTCACCAATGACCTGGATATCGTTGTTGGCCAGTGCGGTTTCCAGGGTAATGGTGGTACCCGGCAAGGTATCGGTCGGCAGCCCGTAGCCCTTCTCGACAATGATGCGCAGGACATCGGTAATCAGGCTGCCGCTTTCCCAGTTCAGATCGGCAAAGTGGATCGGCGCCTGGGCGGCGGACACCGGGACCGGGCTTGCCAGCAGCCCGATAGTGGCCAGCACCGCAGCCAGCAACCGTCGAAATCCGTTCATGCTTTTGCACCTCGTGCTGTTCACAGCAATAGCAGGATGGCCTGGCAGAAGACCGCAAAGCCTCAAAATACTCAGTCAATTGACTGTAGTAGAGGATCCTGCTTTCGAGGGGCGTGATTCAATTTTCGGAAATTTCCTGCAAACGCATCAGCTCTTTCCTGACCATGCTGGCGTACTCCGCCGGTCGCAACAGGTAAATCTGTGAAGCCACCCAGCTCAGCCAGGCTCCCTGCAGAACGGCCCGCTGCTCAAACAGCCGCAGTGCTTCGCTTTGCGCGCCGGCCAGGTTCCGTGCGTGGAAATCGGCGCGGGACAGCGTCATTACTCGCTGGCCTTGAAGGTCACCAGTTCGCCCTTGCGCCATTTGGCTGCCTTGGCAGTCACGGCCTTCAGGGTCTTGGTCAGGTTTTCCTGCAATTGTTGATTCGCGGCGAATACCGTCACCACGTTGTGCCCTTCCTTGAACACGATCGCCTCACCGTCGGCAGTGGTCACGAAAGCGTAATCGCCCAGACCGTAGACCGTGAGTTTGATGTCGCGGAACCGGATCTCCAGCTTGCCGCCTTCGCGACTCGGTAGCACCGAGGCGCTGAAATGATCGCCGACCTTGAGTTTGAGTCCCGGTTTGTCGTCCACCACCAGGGCTGAATCGGTGTCGATTTCGGCAATGTAGATGCCTTCAGCGTTCTGTTCGGTGATGTAAACGAAACGTGACTGAAATTGTTTAACCAGCTTTGCGCGCAGATCGCCCAGCACGAACAAAGCATGCATATCGAGATTACTTACTGCCAAGGAAACATCCCCACATCTGTTAATGGTGCCGCACGCAGGAAAAGCGCGCGGCCAAAAAAGCGGCAATGCCGAAGGTGAAGCCAAAGAACCCGGGTTGATACCTGAATGAGCAGTGCACTCATTTATCACGAGTCTGAGAGACTACTGGAGCGTCACTCGCATCGTCCTGACAGGCGTTCGACAAAGGTTGAAGGAAAACGCCTATTTACGGTCAGAAAAATCCGGACTATCAACATCAAGGAAAAAACCTAAAAAGAAAAGCACATTTCCTACATATCGCTAGCAAAAAATTGCTTTAGATAACCATCTGTCACCCACCAGCGGCGGCAATTCTAGAGCAGCGATGCTGTTGCAGACTACCCAAAACGACGTAAACACTTCGGTAAACATTGAAAAGGACTTCATATGTGCACGCTGACACACTTCGCCCAACCCTTTGCTACCCTCCCGCCGACGCCGTCGAATGCCTGTCCGGCACAGCTGCGCAGCCCTGAACGGCCTGACGAGGTCGTGGCAGGGGCTCGTTTCCAGGTGGTTCTGGCGGGCAATGCCTTCTTCCACATCAGGGAAATTTCCACGGGCTGCGTAAGAGGTTTCCGAGCCAGCCATAACGAAGCCTGTGCTCTGGCCCGCTCTTTCGAATCACGAATATGATTGGCCAACAGTACCGTTTCGTCAGCCCGGCGACTTAACTCAGCCGCCAGCGGGCAACTACTGCCATACTGCCGGCCCAATCAAACACGTCTCCGACCGCTGGGATGTGTTGAATACAATAATATATTTTCAAGGGAAGGCTGCTACGTGACGGAATTTGATATCGGCGAGTTTTTTATCCGGGGCGAAGCCAGAGAGCTCGACGGTGAATTTCAGGCAGTGATTGTCATGCGCGCCAAGCCACCGCTCAAGACCGTGACCTACCATCAGGTCGAAAAGGATCGCTGGTTCAAGACCCCGGATGTCGCCGCCATTGCCGCGCAGGAATCGGCCAAGGCCCTCAAAGCCGCCGTCGATGCAGGAGCATTGAAAGCCTGACGGTCAAGTTAGCGTCTATGCTCTGCTCTAAGTTTTGGCATCAGGATCGAACTCCGCCAGCGCGGCTTCCTCAGATGCAGTGAAGCCGCGCTTTCATACCGATTGCGACTGACCAACTGCAAGGAGATGAAGATGGAATCACCGACCCACGACTTGAAAGGCCTGTTCGACCAGCTAGGCCTGGACTCCAATCAGAAAGCTATCGACGATTTCATTGCCAGTCATTCCCCGCTCCCCGACGACAAGAAACTTATCGATGCCGACTTCTGGACACCGCAACAAGCCGGTTTCCTGAAAGAACAACTACGTGAAGACGCTGACTGGGCGCGGGTGGTCGATGACCTCAACCTGCGCATGCATCAGACACACTGACGTCACTCAATGCAGGCTGTCCGGCTTGCCGGCGTCCAATCTCGCCAGCCAGGCAGCCTTGCACTCCTCTGCTTCATCGCGACTGGAGAACGCCGTACCCCGGCGCTCGCCGTTGAGCAATACCACCCAGCAGACGCTGCGCCCCAACGTGCGCAGGGTGGCAGGCACACCGCTGCCAATCATGACTGCGACATCAACTTTGCATTGCATACTGACCGTCCAAACTTCATTAGCAACCTAACTATGTAGGCATGTTAATAAGTTTTCCGTGGAGGAAACAGCCATGCCTTGCACAGCTGTGTTGCAAAGCGAGTAACAATTACCCTGCCGACGCATTTTCCGGCTTGTAGCCCAGACGCAACCCGCCCCAGTGGCGACCGTTGAGCATGATCGGTACCGAAAGATCGTGCATCAGCTCACCGGTGTCACGGGTATAGGTTTGCAACAGCACGGCCTTCTGATGGCTGCCGCAGCGAATCCCGGTGCGGTCGGCGAACTTGCGCTTGGTGCGATTGTGTACGGCATCAACTTGCGCATCGCCGGTCAATGGCTGGCTGAACGCACGATTATGGGTGGGCACATAACCCTGCTGAGTACAGGCGATGGCGAACACCAGCCCTTCATGGCGCGACAACAGGGGTTCCTGTATGCCTGGCAGCACTTGATCGGTATATCGATCGAAGCGTGTCTGGAATTTTGCCGGGCTGGTATTGGCGATCGCCTGGTAGGTGCGATCGAACAGGTCGTCCAGGCTGATGCAGCCTGCCTCGACGTCCGCTTCAAAACGCGCTGCGATCTGTGCCGCACCTTCCTGGGCGAGGTCGTAAACGCGCTGGTGATAGTCATCAAGACCCACCTCTGCAAGGCGTTCGCTGATGGTTTCGGCCTGGCCTTCCATTTGCACCGCTGCTTCGGCGAGGCGCCGGGTCTGTTGATCGCTGATCGCCAGGTCGCCGCGCATCTGCTCGATGGCCAGGAACAGGCTGTCGAATTGTTCACGGTTGGTCTGCGCACCTTGGGCGATTTCCCCTACCTGACTTTCGACACTGGCCGTCAGACGGGCAATGTTGTCCAGATGCTGGCCGGTAATCTCTATCTGGCCGACTCCGCTGACCAGGTCGCTGGATAGTTGCCGGATCTGCTCCACCACTTGCGCGGTGCGCTGCCGTATATCGGCCACCATCTCCCCGACTTCGCCGGTGGCAGTCGCCGTGCGCGCAGCGAGACCGCGGACTTCATCGGCCACCACAGCAAAGCCGCGGCCGTGTTCCCCGGCACGCGCCGCCTCAATCGCAGCGTTCAACGCCAGCAGGTTGGTCTGACTGGCGATGGATTGAATGACCAGGGTCACGCGCTGGATATCGTCGCTGCGCAGGCTCAAGGCCTCAATCAGCTCGCGGCTGCTATTGGCGCGCTGGCTGAGCTGTTGCATCTGCGCGATGGATTCAATCAGCTCCGCACGCCCGGCCACAGCGCTCTCATGACTCTCGCTGGCGGCACTCAGGGCCTGACGACTATGGGACGAGGTGGCTTGTTCGGTGGCAATCAGCACCTGCGCGTTGCTGACAACCTGCGCAGCGGCCCCGAGCTGTGATTGCACCCTGGCTGCCAGTTGGCGAACGGAAAAGGCAACCCCGGCGGCGGATAGCGCGTTGTGGCTAGTGGTGCAGGAGAGATCACGCGTCAGGGCACCGATGGCGTCAGCGTCATCGGCAGGAGCGGCCTCGGCAGTGCTGCGCGAGCGCAGTCGCGGCAGCCAGATAATCAGCACGGCCAGTGGCAGGCCAAGGTAAAGCGACCAGCCACTGACCGTCATGCCGCCCAACAACAGTATCAGGGCGATGCTTTGCAGTGTTGGAGTCAGCCAGCGGTTCTTCGGCAAAAGCACTGGTGCAGGCACTGCTGCAACCAGAGATCCTTCTCTCGTCATCTTCATCACCCCGGATAGCTTCTAATTGTTGTACCCGCAGTTAACGCCACTACATAGCCATTATCCATGGTCCATTAGTAGGGGGGTTGGGGCGGGTCAGCAGAAGTACCGGGATTTTGTAAAAACGGCGAAAAGCAAAGGCAGCCAGATGATCACTGGCTGCCTCGCAGAATCAGGCCTGACGCTGGTGCTTGTCGATTTGCTCGTGACGTTCCTGAGCTTCGATGCAGTACTTGGTGGTCGGGCTGATCAGCAAGCGCTTGAGGCCGATCGCCTCGCCGCTGTCGTCGCACCAGCCAAAGCTGTCTTCTTTGATGCGTTCCAGCGCTTGTTCCAACTGAGGCAGCATGCGCTGGTCGCGATCGATCGCGTTTACCAGCCAGGTGCGCTCTTCTTCGACCGAAGCCGCGTCAGCCGGGTCAGCCGGGGTGTCCAGACTCTCGATGGCGATACGGTTCTGCTCGATGCGCTCATGGGTTTCGACTTTCATGTTCTGCAACAGCTCGGAGAAAAAAGCATGTTGCTCGGAGTTCATGTAGTCGTCCGCCGGCATGGCCAGCAACTTGTCCTTTGTCATTGATATCTCTATAAAAAAACGTGCATTAAGGCGAATAAGGGAGCGTTCCGGCAGACCTGGGCAGGCCATCGGAAAGGCGCCATTTTTTCCAAGCGCCACCCGGCACTCAATTTACGAGGGGCGGCAGTCTAAGGCCGACTTGAGGCATCAGCAACTGAAAAGACAGCGAATTTGTCCGACAAGGCCCTGAAAATGCTCTGCGGCAGGCTTCAGGCCGTTAATCGGATTGCGTTTATAGCAAGAAATTCAATCGCGCGGCTGTATATAGAAGACAAACGGCCTCTCCTGCAGCGGCACCATCGAGGATTTCCCCGGGAACCTGCGCGGGTGGACGCCTTTTGCAGCCCGGCAAATCAACCGGGGTTTACCCATCGTTTTGACGACCGTGAGACGTTGATGGATAGGCCTGACATCAAAAGCCAAAACGCCGCTTCTGCCTATGGCAGAAGCGGCAGGGGCATGTGCCTCAGGATATTAATGCATGAACAGGGCGATCAGGATGATGATCGGGATTGGCACGCCGAGAAAAAACAGTAGTAATGAGCGCATGGTATTTCTCCTGAATTAACGTGGGGTGGTCACGTAGGTGTCGGTTTCCAGATAAACCACCGCATCGCGACGACGACCGCCTAAGGTAGCGGCAAGGCTGGCGAAGAACGCGCCAATCAACAAGGCAACGAACATCCACAAGGTGGTCCAGGCGGCGACCTTGGCGGCGGTGTCGGCGGCTTGCTGCGCGGCCAGTTTGGCGTCGACCACGGCTTTTTGGGTGCGGGCATAGACTTCGTCGACTCGACGCTCGGCATCGGCCTGGGTCAGGTTGGTCCGCTGTGCAACCATTTGTGCCAGGTAGGTCCGGTCCTCGGCGGCCAGTTGACCGTCATTGCCCAGGTTGCGCACAAAGATGCGGGTTACGGTGCCGCGGGCAGCGTCATCACTGACGGCGGCCGGGCGATCATCGCGAAACAGACTGTCGACGAAGTAGCCGTATTGATCACTGTCAGTATTGCCGGCGGCAGTCCCCATGGCTTGAGTCGCGGTGCTCGCTGCGCCGCCGACAACATTGGCACCGGCCTGTACACCGCCACTGACAATGCTGCTGACCGAACCGGCCACCAGAGTTGCAGTCACCAGAGTGGCTACGCACCAGGCGAGAAAACCATGGGCCGTATCACGGAAATAAACTTCATCGCCATGCATGTACGCCCACTTCACCCGCAGCCGCCCGGCAATGTACCCACCGAGTCCCGATGCAACGATTTGCGTGAAGGCCAGCCAGACGATGGTGGAGATCCCCAGACCCTTGGCACTCACGCCTTCGTGGGCCCAAGGCGACACTGCCGAAAAGCCCAGGCCGAAGCCGAGCAGAACCAGAATCAGCGACAACGCCGCCGCAGCGGCCGCCCCGGCGAAAATCGCCCCCCAGGACACGCCGCTAAGCGTGCTGGATTCATCTACCCCAGGGTAGAAACCATCAGAGGATCTATTCATCGTTGTATCGCTCCAGGCATGAAAGAAAGTGTTACAACTCTTCGATCAAGGAATTGCAGCCACCGTGCCAGTCGCTCTCTTGGAATAAATCCTTAAAATTCAAAAACTTAAAAAATTTGAACTAACCAGGCCCTTGCAAATTGCAAGGAACGGTTATGTTGAACGGGTTTTATGCATTGTTCATTTGCGCTTATAGCTTTTAGTACCGCCAGGAGTCAGGCAGTACACCCCGCCCCGGGGGCCCGTGCAGAATGAACCCGTGCCACATGTGCAACCTTCACCATCACCAACAAAGGCTTGGGGACGGGCCTGGCTTTTATTGCCGAACATCGCTGAACAACTCTTTTTGGAGCCACTTATCGAGCCGTCATTACAAAGGAACAGGTCACCATCGCAGCGATCAATCCCACCCTTTTTACCGGAGCATGGGGTATTACCGGCCCAGGCCGGTGAGCTCAAGACACTGAGCAACAACAAACTTGCCGGCAACCAGCCGCGACGGAACAAAGTGCGCACAATGAAATTTCCCACCTGAAGTCATGGCCTAATGATATCAATCCACCCAGGCGGCGCCACACCAACATGAAAGTTAATTTATTAAGCGAGAGGAAATTCTTGGCAAAATGCTCGCAACTTCGTATCAAACCGATTATCAGGCCAACCCTATGACCCGCATCCTGACCATTGAAGACGACGCCGTGACCGCCCGGGAAATTGTCGCTGAACTGAGCAACCATGGCCTGGACGTGGACTGGGTCGACAATGGCCGTGAGGGTCTTGAGCGCGCAGTCAGCGGTGACTATGACCTGATCACCCTCGATCGCATGTTGCCGGAACTCGATGGCCTGGCGATCGTCACCACCCTGCGGACCATGGGCGTGGCCACGCCTATTCTAATGATCAGCGCCCTTTCCGACGTCGATGAGCGGGTCCGCGGTTTGCGCGCAGGTGGCGACGATTACCTGACCAAACCCTTCGCCACCGATGAAATGGCCGCCCGGGTCGAAGTCCTGCTGCGTCGGCAAAACACCGTGACCGCCCAGGCCACCACGTTGCGCGTGGCCGATCTGGAACTGAACCTGATCAGCCACGAAGCCAGCCGCGACGGCCAGTTGCTGACGCTGCTGCCCACTGAATACAAGCTGCTGGAATTCCTGATGCGCAACAGCGGGCAGATCCTGTCGCGAATGATGATTTTCGAAGAGGTCTGGGGTTACCACTTCGATCCCGGCACCAACCTGATCGATGTCCACATCGGCCGCCTGCGCAAGAAGATTGACCCACCTGGCAATGCCCCGTTGATTCGGACCGTGAGAGGCTCGGGTTATGTCATTGCCGAACCCGTCTAAAGGCTGGCGCTCCTCCAGCAGCCGCCTGCTGGCGCTCTACAGTTCACTGTTCGTGATCTGGAGCGCGAGCCTCATGGGGGTGATGTACTACGAGGTATCGAGCTATCTGGACAACCTGGCCAAACATTCGCTGATGCAACGCCAGCATCTGTTTTCGCATTTCTCCGGCGAACAACTGGCGGACGCCCTCGCCGTCAGCATGACGTTCGATATTCGCGGCGTCGATGCCTACGGTTTGTTCGATGCCGAGCTCCGCTACCTCAATGGCGCCCTGCGCCACATCCCCTACGGCCTGCCGCTGGACGGCAAGATCCACATGCTCAGCGATTGTGCCGGTTCCGACGATCCGACCCTGCCCGCCGACAGCTGCGACGCGGTGGCGACCCAAACCCGGGACGGCCGCTGGCTGGTGCTGGTGCGCGACAACGGCTCGCTGTTCGCCGTAACCCGGATAATCCTGCATGCCCTGTTCTGGGGTGCGACCCTGACCATAATCCCCGGCATCATTGGCTGGCATTTGCTGCGCCGGCGTCCGCTGCAACGCATACGCGCGATTCAGGCCAGCGCCGAAGCCATAGTCGCCGGCGACCTGACGCGGCGCTTGCCGCTGTCCAACCGGCGCGACGAACTGGACATGCTCGCCGCCATCGTCAACGCCATGCTCGAACGTATCGAGCGCCTGATGCACGAGGTCAAGGGGGTGTGCGACAACATCGCCCACGACCTGCGCACACCCCTGACCCGCCTGCGTGCGCAGCTCTACCGCATGCAACAACAGGCCGGTGAAGGTTCCAAAGAGGCGGCACAGCTGGATCTGGTACTCGGCGAGGCCGACACGCTGATGGCGCGCTTTCGGGGATTACTGCGGATTTCCGAACTCGAAGACCGTCAGCGCCGTTCCGGCTTCGTGCAGCTCGACCCGACACCGCTGCTGCAGGAACTGCATGACTTCTATTTACCCCTGGCAGAAGACGATGGCCTGGTTTTCCAATTGCAGCTGCCGGGGACTTTGCCACCACTTAATGGCGACCGCGCCCTGCTGTTTGAAGCAGTGGCGAATCTGTTGAGCAACTCGATCAAATTCACCCCACCCGGGGGCCAGGTGATTCTGCGCGGGACAGACGCGGGCGGCCACACGAAAATCGAAGTGCTCGACTCCGGGCCCGGCATTCCCGAGGCCGAACGCGAAGCGGTGTTCCAGCGTTTCTACCGCGCTGAAGCGGGCAATCTCAAAAGCGGATTCGGCCTGGGGCTGTCGATCGTCGCAGCCATTGTCAGCCTGCATGGATTTACCCTGGAGGTAGGTAGCAGTGAGCTGGGGGGGGCGCGGTTGGTGCTTGATTGTCGGCAGCGGCTGATTCCTCAGGCCTGATCTTAATGACGACCAAGCCCCCTGTGGCGGGCGATTTTTTTGTGGCTAGGGGGGGCTTGTGTGGCGAGGGGGCTCGCCCGCAGGGTCAATGCTCTCCCGATCAATCAGGTTCAGATGGCCATACTGTCGACGACGCCACCGTCGACCCGCAAGGCAGCACCAGTGGTGGCCGACGACAACGGCGAAGCGATGTACGCCACCAGGTTCGCCACTTCCTCGACATTGGCCACGCGCTGGATGATCGAAGTCGGCCGAGCGTTGCGTACGAAGTCATCGGCTTCCTCCTGAACACTGCGGCCCGACCTGGCAATGGCATCCTTGAGCATCAGTTCCACTCCGTCGGTCAACGTCGGACCGGGCAGGATCGCATTGACCGTCACCCCGGTGCCCGCCAGCCGCTTGGCCAATCCATGGGAAACGGCGAGGTTGGCGCTTTTGGTCACGCCATAATTGAGCATGTCGGCCGGAATGGCGATCCCGGATTCCGAAGACAGGAAAATTACCCGTCCCCAGCCCTGCTTGACCATGTCCGGCACGTAATGCCGCGACAGGCGCACACCGGAGATCACGTTGACCTCATAGAAGCGCGCCCACTCACTGTCGGGCGTCTCAAAGAAATCCACCGCGTTGTAGATCCCCAGATTGTTCACCAGGATGTCGGCCCGGGGTTCGGCGGCGAACAGTTTGTCGGCGCCTTCTGCCGTGCCCAGGTCCGCGGTCAGACCACGCGACTGTGCACCGGGCACTTGCTGGCGAATGCTCGCCAGAGCCTGTTCGACCTTGGCCGTGTCGCGACCGATCACCACCACGGTAGCGCCGGATTCGGCCAGCGCCTTGCTGATACCCAAGCCAATGCCCGCCGTGCTGCCGCTGACGATCGCCAGTTTCCCGCTCAAATCAATTTTCATACGTCACCACCCCTCAATGTAGGAACTGCCAAAGGCTGCGAACTTTTGACCCGGCAACGCGGCTCGACCGCAAACCTGCTTCACCTCGCCCGTCAGTTGACGTAAAGCCGCAGGAATCCTCTGCGCTCGGCGGACCAGCTCGAAGGTCTGCGCCAGCGTAGTCTGGATATCGACTTGGTCAACTGCGTGCCGATGACGCGACGTTCGACATCAACCTGTCCGAGCTATCGATGTTCTGGAACGGCGTCAACGATAACGATCCGGCAGAACGCTGGTTGCGCTGGAAAACTGCACAGCACATGTCGGCTCCACTGCCGGGGCACTAGGCAATCGAACCCATGCCGGGTCGGAATCGCGCAGGTACACCGGCATGTCGGTCACCGGGGGCATGGCCGGAATCTCGAAATACATCTGCACCACCCAGCCACGGTGATAGCTGGCGTGGTTGACCACATGCATCAACATGGCGCCGGCGCTCATGGAGCCGCTTTCGCCCGAGACAAAGGTGAATTCGATGGGTTTGTCCAGCGAGGCATCGGTTTGCCGGGCGCACCAGTCGCAGTACCAGTGATCGATTTCTTTTTGCGCCCTGTGCAATTCAGACAGCTCGGCATGCAGCAGATCATGCGAGGTCTTGAAGTCGTGCCCCCGGCCTTCGAGGTGGGCCCGCCAGATGCAGTCCACAACGAACACGTGATTGAGCGTGCCGACCATGTTCTTGAACACCGATATTCGCTCTTTATTGACCTCTCCGGGCGGTAACGCCATGAGGCTGTCAAACAGCCGCTGATTGGCCCAGCGTTTGTAATCGGCGAGCAGGCAGGCAGTGCGTGCGGTAATCATCAGAGTTCTCCGATGGCGATGCGCACTCCCTAGCATAGACCCGATAGGCTTTGGCAGCCCATACGCTGATCATCGGTAGAAAATATCGGCCTGCACCGGACAATGAATTTCTGCCACCACAAAATGTATGTCGCACCCGCAGGGAACTCCTGCCGATCGTCGCGCATCCTAAATAGTGTGGTACATCCCTTATGCTTCACGCTGTCGGAGGACACCGTCATGCGCCGTCTATTTATCCTTGCTTCGCTGGTATTTTGTTTGCCCTTCGGTTCGGCCATGGCCGACGTGGACGCCGAAGACGTTGCCACGTCCGCGGGTGTGTCCGCGTCGCTGTACTCGACCTTCAAAGACCACAAACTGATGATTCCCGCCCGGGATGACGCCTCCAGTTTCGTGGCCAGTGACGGCGCGATCCGGGGTGCCTACCTGGAGTCGGTATTACAGACGATTCGTCAGGACCATCCCGAACTCAACAACACCAGTGACGAAGACCTGGCCCGCGCCATCCTCGTTCAGTAAGGCGTTGCCGATCATTGAAGATCGACCCACGGCAAGGCCCGTGACAGCTGTGCAGGGGTCGCCACAGGCTGCGACCTTTTGCTGTTTATCTTGGGGCATTGAAAGCCAACACAGATAAAATTCAAGAGCAAAAGATCGCGGCCTGCGGCAGCTCCGACAGTGGAGGCCTCATGAAACTCTCGGCCAGAATGGCGTTGCTCGCCATTGTCGGCACTCTCGCCTACCTCGGGCTTGCGGTCTGGGGCCTGGGTGGATTCAGTGCGTTTTTCGCCCATGGATCGCTGATCGTCGTGGCCCTCGCCACACTGGTCATGGCCGTGGCTTCGCTGTTTACCGAGGCCAGCCTGAGTCCGGGTGAGCGTGAAGACCGGGCCAATCGCTGGGTGATCCCGGCCCTTGGCGTACTCGGTATATTGAGCGGCTTCCTGCCGGCCTACACCGACCGCATTGATTTCTGGACATTCGGTGGCGAAGGTGTGCGCTGGCTCGGGGCGTTGTTGTTCATCATTGGCGGCGCATTGCGCCTGTGGCCGGTGTTCGTGCTGGGCAGGCGCTTCAGCGGGCTGGTGGCGATCCAGCCTGGGCACAGGCTGGTAACCGAGGGGATCTACCGCAACCTGCGCAACCCCAGTTACTTGGGAATGCTGATCATAGGCCTGGGATGGGCACTGGCCTTTCGTTCGGGGGTTGGCTTGTTATTGACGGCGCTGATGCTGATCCCGCTGATTGCCCGTATTCACTCGGAAGAAGCCTTGCTGAAAGCGCAGTTTGGCGGTGAATACGAGATCTATTGCAGCCGCAGCTGGCGACTGATCCCCGGCCTTTACTAGCTTGAACACAGTGCCCCTGCGTGATTTGGAACGTTATCCCGGTGGGAGCGGGCTTGCTCGCGAAAGCGCAGTGTCAGCGGGCAGTGTTGTCGACTGGCACTGCGCTTTCGCGAGCAAGCCCGCTCCCACAGGGCGGATGGTGCTGGTCAGGTATTTTGTAGTTGAATTTGATCACCGGATTTCAGGCAAACGGCGACCGACTCATAGTCCACCAGCGTCGCATGTGGCGTCTGAATCGGATGATCATGGGTTGACGTGATGACGACCAGATCCGCGCGTGCGGCTTCAGCAGCGAGAATCCCCACCGTAGCATCCTCGAAGATCAGGCACTCACTGATCTCGACCCCCAGCTTGCGAGCCGCAAGCCGGTAACCGGCAGGATCGGGTTTACCCGCGCTAACGTCCTCGGCGGTCACCATCACCGCAGGTTCCGGGATCCCGGCCGCTGCCATACGGCGCAGCGCCAGCGCCCGCGGTGCAGAGGTGACGATGGCCCACTGTCGGGCCGGCAGCGACTTGAGAAAAGCCGCCGCGCCCGCCACTTCGGTCACCCCATCGACATCTTCGATCTCGGCTGCAGTGATCCACTGCGCCTGCGCCTGGGCATCCACCCCGGGCAACCCCAGGCGACTGATGGTGTCGATGGCACGAGCACCATGGATGGTTGGCAGGAAAGTCTCGACATCGACCCCGTGGCGCACCGCCCAAGTGGCCCAGACTCGCTCGGCGGCGGCAATGGAGGTGAGGACGGTACCGTCCATATCGAACAGAAACGCGCGATAGGCCGTGTTGAAAACCGATTCAAGGGCAGACAAAAGAGAACCTCACAGGTGCCGGGCAGAGTTGCCCGGCAATGTAACATCCCCCCCCGATGTCGCGGTACACACCCCCTGTAGGTTGTGTCAGTGGCGGAGCGGGTTCAGGGCACCTTGCACGCAATCGAGCAATTGCCCGATGGCCCAGGGTTTCTTGATGAATGACACCGCATGCCGCACCCCGGAGCTGGCTGGCGTTTCAAAGCCGGACATGATCATGATCGGTTTTTCCGGCCAGCGATCGCCAAATTGATTGGCCAGGTCCGCACCATTGAGCGTGCCGGGCATGGTGATGTCCGTCAGTAACATGCGCACTCGCGTGGCATGTTCTTCCAGGTACTGCGAGGCCGCGTCCGCACTGCTTTGTGGTTCAACCACAAAGCCTTCCTCTTGCAGAATTTCACAGAGAAACTCCAGGATCAGCGGATCATCTTCAACCACCAGAATCAACCCGCCAGGAAGATGTTCGCCCGTCGTCGAATCTCGACTCATGACCATGCCGCTCCCTGATTGCATAAATGAATTCGCGGGCTCTACTCCGCTACCTACAAGGTATGAGCAGCGGACTCGGAGGAAATTCATTTTTGATAGAGGCGCACGACGAATACTTTGAAAGTAGCCGTCATTGCAGCAGGGCCAGCCCGATTCCAGACTGACCCTGACACTTGCAGGGTGGATGGTTGCAAGCTCCCACAGAGGTTGGGGCGACCAGGACTTACTGCGACGTTTCTTTTTTCATGGTGTCCCTGGACATGCTGTCTTTCTTCATCGCGTCCTTGCTCATTGCATCTTTGGACATGCTGTCTTTGCTCATCGAGTCCTTGGACATGGAATCCTTTTTCATTGCGTCCCTGGACATCGCGTCCTTGGACATCGAATCCTTGCTCATGCTGTCATTGCTCATCGTGTCCGCTGCGAAAACGCAAGCGGCGCCAACGGCCAGGCACATGGACAGAACAACGGTGGCCAACTTTTTCATGATGAAACTCCTTGATGCATTGGGGAAAGGTAGAAACAACCAGGTGCCCGTCAACTGCCACCGAACCAGTTGTAGCCCTGGTCTTCCCAGTAGCCGCCGCTGTAGGTGTTGCTGACGAAAATCGCCTGAATGTGCTTGGGGTTTTTGTAGCCCAGCTTGGTGGGCATGCGCAGCTTCATCGGGAAGCCATATTCACGGGGCAACACCGCACCGTCCCAGGTCAGCGCCAGCAGGGTTTGCGCATGCAGTGCGGTGGCCATGTCGATGCTGGTGTAGTAGTCATCGGCGCATTTGAAGCCGACGTATTTGGCATCGGTGTCGGCGCCGACGCGCTTGAGAAAATCACTGAAACGCACCCCGCCCCAACGCCCGATCGCGCTCCAGCCTTCCACGCAGATGTGCCGGGTGATTTGCTCGGTCTGGGCCATGGCGCGCAGTTCTTCGAGGCGCCAGCTGCGCTTGTCGGCGACAAGGCCGGTGACTTCCAGCCGATAACCCTCCTCCTCCACCGTCGGCGCTTCGTCGATGCCGTAAAAGGCATTGAACGGAAACGGCCGGGTGATCATCGACTGCGGATAGGTCGGCGCCATGGCGTTGGGGTTGAACAGCCAGCCCTGCACCCGATCGTTGAATCGCGACATGGAGGACAACGCACTCTCGACGCTGTCGTTGTCGGTCAGGTTGCAGCCGGACAACATGGCCACGCCTCCGAGGGTCAGGCCACGCAGCAGGAACGAACGGCGTGAGCGGTCCTCGATCTGCGGGGCGAGGATTTTCCGGGCGTCGGTCAGGATGGATGACTCGTCCAGCGCCGACCCTTGAATGGGCTTTTTCATACGTGCTCCTTGCGACCGACAATCATGGCCAGCAACGTTTTTGGAACCAGCGCGACCATCAGCAGATGCAACGCGACGAAGGCCACCAACAGCGCCATGGCGAAGAAGTGCACACGGCGTGCGCCTTCGTAGCCCCACAGCAATTCACGCAGCAGCGGGAACTGCACCGACTTCCACAGCACCAGCCCCGACAGCACCAACAGGATGATGTCGACCATCACGAACAGATACGCCAGCCGTTGCACCTGGTTGTAATGACTCAGGTCGGCGTGCCCCAGCCTGCCCCGCACCGCTGCGCTCAGGTCATGCAGCACGCCTTTGGGCGACACCGGGAAAAAGCGCCGTTGCAATCGGCCGCTGAACAGATTGCAGGCCAGATAGATGAGACCGTTGATCGCCAGGAACCACATCGCTGCGAAGTGCCATTGCAGGGCCCCGCCGAGCCAGCCGCCGAGGGTAATCGAGGCGGGAAAGCTGAACTCGTAGATCGGCGAGGCGTTGTAGATGCGCCAACCGCTGGTGACCATTACCAGCACCGCCACGGCGTTGAGCCAATGGGTCAGGCGTAGCCAGCGTGGATGACTGGCCTTGGGTGTGGCAGTTGACTGCGACATGTCCGGCTCCGGGTTGATGTTCGTTGGAGCCGAGTATGGAAGCCGGGTGTTCGCCAAATCCTCACGTAAAGTTAAATTAAACGTGATAACTGCCTGCGTACCCCTGTAGGAGCGAGCACGCTCGCGATTAACCTGAGAGCGCCGTGGGGTGTCAGGCCTCCAGTGTCTTCGTTTACGACCATCGCGAGCCTGCTCGCTCCTACAGGGGTTTTGTGTGGCCCGCCGATGGGGCAACTATGGTTAAATGCCGCCCCCGCAAATTGCCGACCCAGACCCATGAACGCAGAGTCCCTCGCCACCCTTCACGACCACTTGTTGACGGCACTGGCAACGCCACCCGCCGAAACCCGCCGCCTGTTCCACGGTCGTGGCCGCTGCTGGCCGGGGCTGGAGCAATTGACCGTGGACTGGTTGCAGGGCGTGGTGTTGGTGGCGCTGTTCAAGGAGCCGGAAGCTGAGCAACTGGAAGACTTGAAGCAACTGCTGATAGAGATCAGCCAGTCGCCGCAGTGGGCCCTGTCCGGTGCCCATACGCTGTTGCTGCAACATCGCTACCTGCTGCAAAGCACCACCGAATGGCTGCTCGGCGACGTCATCGAGGAAATGAACATCGCCGAAGGTGGCCTCAAATACCGGGTGGACCTGGGCCGCAAACAGAACACCGGGCTGTTTCTCGACATGCGCTACGGCCGCGACTGGGTACGGGCAAATGCCCAAGGCAAGCGTGTGTTGAACCTGTTCGCCTACACCTGTGGCTTCTCGGTGGCGGCCATCGAGGGCGGTGCGAGCCACGTGGTCAACCTCGACATGTCGAGCCCGGCCCTGAACCGTGGTCGCGACAACCACAGGCTCAACGACCACGACCTGAGCAAGGTGACTTTTCTCGGCCATGACCTGTTCAAATCCTGGGGCAAGGTGATCGGCAAAGGCCCTTACGACCTGGTGATCATCGACCCGCCGTCGTTCCAGAAAGGCAGTTTCCTGCTGACCAAGGACTACCAGCGCGTCCTGCGGCGTTTGCCAGAGTTGCTCAGCCCACAGGGTACGGTGCTGGCCTGCATGAACGACCCGGCGTTCGGTGCCGACTTCCTCATCGACGGCGTTACCCGTGAGGCACCGGGCTTGCGCTTCGAGCAACGTCTGGACAATCCGCCGGAGTTTCCCGATGCCGATCTGGAGTGTGGATTGAAGGCGTTGGTGTTCAAACTGCAGGATTAATCGGGCGCCCGGCCGGGGGTGGATGCGACTAGCGGTACTTGAGCAAAACACTAGGTCTTTTTACGATAAACCTGCGCAATCGTTTGATGGCTCAAACCGTTGCGCAGTGGGTGAGTGCACTGAACCTTTATAAGCTCACCCCTTAGCTTCACGCGCATCTTGAGCCTCGAGGGCTCTACTTCCTCCCCATCAAAGAGCTTTGAGGCTCTTTTTTTACCTTGAATTCAACACTCCCCCTTGTGGGAGCGGGCTTGCTCGCGAAAGCGGTGTGTCAGTTAATTAATTTCTCACTGATACACCGCTTTCGCGAGCAAGCCCGCTCCCACAAGGGGGATGTGGTGTTGATGTAAATGGGGTCAGACCAGACGCAGTCGAGGCCCCGCAGCCGGCACGGCATCATCTCCCAAGCGCTCTCGCACGAACTCGACGGCCTTGCGCGTCAACTGATCCAGATGCCGGTCGCGCTGTTTCTCCGCATCGGCCATCGCCCGCTTGCCGTGCTTTTGCAGCAGGTAGGCATGAATCTGCCGCACCTCCAGCGAACTGTAGATCGGCGCTACATCGAGCAGCGCCATCAAGCCATCGGTGCTGTGATCGCGAGTATTCATCAATACCTGGGGCGCGCGCGCACCCACCACCTCAAAGCCCATCGCCTCGAAATAAGGCACCTTGGCCACGGCACAAGTCAGCTCCGCGTGGGGGTAGCGACCAACCATCTCGCGCAGCATCCGCCGCGCCACACCCTGGCGCCGATGCTCGGCATGCACCGCCATGTACGCCACGCCGCAGGCATCGGCATCGTCCTTGACCGGCAGGTACAGCAAAAAGCCGATGACCTGTTCCGGATCGTCTTCGTCGGTGGCGACGATCAACTCCACGGCAATGCCCTTCTCACCGTTCAAAGCTTGCAGATACAGGTGCACTTCATAGCCGATGGCGTACTGATACAGGTTGTACAGCAGGTTGCTCGGCGCGATGGCGACCATGCTGATGTCGGTCAGGTTGTCGACGACCATCTGCAGGATCTGGCTGTTGACGTGCTCGGGGCACGGCGACTTGAAATGGCTGATGCGGGGCATTGAAGGGCTGAACTCCGGGGGTGGCGAGGCTGCCTATCATAACCCGCCCTGATGGCGCTGTGGATTCATGAGCCACACGCATAACTGTATGCCCGAAAACGGCAAAAACTTTTCCCCACCTCCACAGGTCACTCCAGAGATGAGGGCTTTCACGCGCAGCCATGGGCTGCGTTCGCCGCTAAACACAGGAATCGAACCATGGACAACCGCAACCTGCTGCCGATTACCCGACGCAATTTGCTGATCGTGGGCGTAGTGACAGCGGCCAGCGTCGTCCTGCCGCCGTTTATCTGCGCGCAGGCCAGCGCCGTCAACGCCTCGCAGCCGGTCAAGGCTAAAGTGTCGATCCAGGTGAACGGCGAGCAGCGCGAACTGGACCTCGACACCCGCACCACCCTGCTCGATGCCCTGCGCGAAAACCTGCAACTGACGGGCACCAAGAAAGGTTGCGACCACGGTCAATGCGGTGCATGCACGGTGATCGCCAATGGCCGGCGGATCAATTCCTGCCTGACCCTGGCGGTCATGCACCAGGGTTCGCAGATCACCACCATCGAAGGCCTGGGCACCCCGGACAACCTGCACCCGATGCAGGCAGCGTTCATCAAGCACGACGGCTACCAGTGCGGTTACTGCACCCCGGGGCAGATCTGTTCGGCCGTCGCGGTGCTCAAGGAGATTCGCGATGGCATTCCCAGCCACGCCAGCCCCAGCCTGACTGAAGCACCTCAGCTGATTGCCGGGGAAATCCAGGAGCGCATGAGCGGCAACATCTGCCGTTGCGGCGCTTACTCCAACATCATCGAGGCGATCAGCGAAGTCGCGGAGGCCAGCGCATGAGACCTTTCACCTACCTGCGCGCGCAATCCCCCGCCGAAGCGGCGGCCCTGGCTGCACAAACCAGCGGGTCGAGGTTCATTGCCGGTGGCAGCAACTTGCTGGACTTGATGAAACTGGAAATCGAGACGCCGGCGTACTTGATCGACGTCAACGACGTCGGGCTGGACCGGATCGAAGACGCGGCCGATGGTGGTTTACGTATCGGCGCCCTGGTACGCAACACCGACCTCGCCGCCCACCCGCGCATCCGCAAAGACTGGGGTCTGCTCGCCCGAGCCCTGCTAGCCGGCGCTTCCGGACAGTTGCGCAATGTCGCCACCACCGCCGGCAACCTGCTGCAACGCACGCGCTGCCCGTATTTCTACGACACCAACCAGGCCTGCAACAAGCGCCAGCCGGGCAGTGGTTGCGCAGCCATTGCCGGCTTCAATCGGCAGTTGGGGATCATCGGCGTCAGCGACGCCTGCATCGCCACCCACCCCAGCGACATGGCGGTGGCGATGCGCGCCCTCGATGCGCAGGTGGAAACGGTCAAGCCCGACGGTTCGACCCGGGTGATCGCCCTCGCCGACCTGCATCGATTGCCCGGCACCACCCCCAATATTGAAACCACCCTGGCCCCCAACGAGTTGATCACCGCGGTCACCTTGCCGGCGCCGGTGGGCGGCACGCACATTTACCAGAAGGTGCGCGACCGCTCCTCCTACGCATTCGCCCTGATCTCGGTCGCCGCGATCCTTCAAAAGGACGGCAGCGGTCGTGTCGCCCTCGGCGGCGTCGCACCCAAACCCTGGCGCCTGGAAAGCGCCAAAGCCGCCATGTCCAAGGGCGCCAAGGCCGTGACCGAACAGTTGCTCGCCGGGGCCACCCCCACCGATGACAACGCCTTCAAAATCACCCTGGTCGAGCGCACGCTCGCGGCGGTCATGGCCCAGGCGAGGGAACAGGCATGAAATTCGACACTCCGGCCGGCACCAACCCCATCGACCAGATGAAAGTCGTCGGCAAAGCCACCACGCGCATCGAAGGGCCACTCAAGACCACCGGCCAGGCGCCCTATGCCTACGAGCATCACCACGCCGTGGCCAATCAGGCCTATGGCGTGGTGATCGGCTCGGCCATCGCCAAGGGCCGTATCAGCGCGATGGACCTGAGCGCTGCCGAGGCCGCTCCGGGGGTGCTTGCCATTGTTACCGCCGCCAACGCCGGCAAGCTCGGCAAAGGCAAATACAACACCGCGAAACTGCTCGCCGGCCCCGACGTCCAGCATTACCACCAGGCCGTCGCGCTGGTGGTGGCGCAAACGTTGGAGCAGGCGCAGGCCGCCGCGCAGCTGGTCGAGGTTCGCTACGAACGCGCCGAGGGTGTGTTCGACCTCGCCGCCAGCCACGAGTCCGGCGTGGAGTCCAAAGAGCAGATGGCCGACACCCTGCACGGCGATTTCGAAGCGGCCTTCGCCGCCGCACCGGTGCAGCTGGACTCGACCTACACCACGCCCGATCAGGCCCACGCGATGATGGAACCCATGGCCTCAATGGCCGCCTGGGAGGGCGACAAACTGACCCTGTGGACCTCCAATCAGATGATCGATTGGTCAGTCACCGATCTGGCGACCACCCTCGGTGTGCCGAAGGAAAATGTGCGACTGATCTCCCCGTACATTGGCGGCGGATTTGGCGGCAAGCTGTTCATCCGCAGCGATGCCCTGCTCGCCGCCCTCGGTGCGCGCATGGCCCGCAGGCCGGTGAAAGTCGCGCTGGCGCGGCCGCTGATCTTCAACAACTGCACGCACCGCCCGGCCACTATCCAGCGTATCCGCATCGGCGCCACCGCGGACGGCAAGATCACGGCCATCGCCCATGAAGGCTGGTCCGGCGACCTGCCCGGCGGCAAGCTCGAACTGGCCGCGCAGCCAAGCAAACTGCTGTACGCCGGGGAAAACCGTCGGGTGACCATGCGCCTGTCGACCCTCGACCTGCCGGAGGGCAACGCCATGCGCGCACCGGGCGAGACCCCGGGAATGATGGCGCTGGAAATCGCCATGGACGAGATGGCGGAAAAACTGCAGCTCGACCCGGTCGAGTTTCGCCTGCGCAACGACACCCAGGTCGATCCGGTCAATCCGCAGCGATCCTTTTCCCAGCGGCGCTTGATCGAGTGCCTGCGCACCGGCGTCGAGCATTTCGGCTGGGATCGTCGTAACGAGCAGCCAGGGACCCGGCGAGAAGGCCGCTGGTTGATCGGCATGGGCATGGCGGTGGCCTTTCGCAACAATCTGACGGTGAAATCGGGCGCCCGGGTACGGCTCAACGAGCAAGGCATCGTCACCGTGGAAACCGACATGACCGATATCGGCACCGGCAGCTACACCATCATCGCCCAGACCGCCGCAGAAATGATGGGCGTCACGCTGGACAATGTGGTGGTGCGCCTGGGGGATTCCAGCTATCCCGTATCGGCTGGCTCGGGCGGCCAGTTCGGCGGTAATTGCTCGACGGCAGGCGTCTATGCCGCCTGCGTCAAATTGCGCGAGGCGGTTGCGCAACGACTCGGCGTGCCCCTGGGGGATGCCGTTTTCGCCGACGGCGAAGTGCATTCAGGCGATAAACGCATACCCCTGCGCAATGCCGCCCAGGCCGGTGAACTGGTCGCCGAGGATTCCATCGAGTTCGCCGAACTGAGCAAGAAGTACCAGCAGTCGACCTTCGGCGCACACTTTGTCGAAGTCGCGGTAGACAGCGCGACCGGTGAAACCCGCGTGCGCCGGATGCTCGCCGTGTGTTCAGCCGGTCGCATCATCAACCCGACCTCGGCGCGCAGCCAGGTGATCGGCGCAATGACCATGGGCGTTGGTGCCGCGCTGATGGAGGAGTTGGCGGTGGACAAGCGCCTGGGCTATTTCGTCAATCACGACCTGGCCGGCTATGAGGTGCCGGTGCATGCGGACATCCCGCACCAGGAAGTGATTTTCCTCGATGAAGCCGACCCCGTCTCATCGCCGATGAAAGCCAAGGGTGTCGGCGAACTGGGCATCTGCGGGGTCAGCGCGGCGATCGCCAATGCCATCTACAACGCCACGGGCATTCGCGTGCGCGACTACCCCATCACCCTCGACAAGATGCTCGACAAGTTGCCGCAGATGATTTGATTTCGTGTGCACTGCAGATTCACTGTAGGAGCGAGCCTGCTCGCGATGAGGCCGGGAAATCCAGCATCAAGGGCGACTGACACACCGCCATCGCCGGCAGGCCAGCTCCCACAAGGGATTTGTGGCCGTTCACAGATTTCGTGTGCACTGCAGATTCACTGTAGGAGCGAGCATGCTCGCGATGAGGCCGGCACATCCAGCATCAAGGGCGACCGACACACCGCCATCGCCGGCAGGCCAGCTCCCACAAGGGATGGTTGCAGGTCATTAATTTAGTGTTCACTGAAGATCAAACTGTGGGAGCTAGCCTGCTGGCGATTAGGCCGGCACATCCAGCATCAAGGGCGACTGACACGCCGCCATCGCCGGCAGGCCAGCTCCCACAGGGGATGGTTGCAGGCCATTAATTTAGTGTTCACTGAAGATCAAACTGTGGGAGCTAGCCTGCTGGCGATTAGGCCGGCACATCCAGCATCAAGGGCGACTGACACACCGCCATCGCCGGCAGGCCAGCTCCCACAGGGGATGGTTGCAGGCCGTTAATTTAGTGTTCACTGAAAATCAAACTGTGGGAGCTAGCCTGCTGGCGATTAGGCCGGCACATCCAGCATCAAGGGCGACTGACACACCGCCATCGCCGACAGGCCAGCTCCCACAGGGGATGGTTGCAGACCGTTAATTTAGTGTTCACTGAAGATCAAACTGTGGGAGCTAGCCTGCTGGCGATTAGGCCGGCAAATCCAGCATCAAGGGCGACTGACACACCGCCATCGACGACAGGCCAGCTCCCACAGGGGATGGTTGCAGACCGTTAATTTAGTGTTCACTGAAGATCAAACTGTGGGAGCTAGCCTGCTGGCGATTAGGCCGGCACATCCAGCATCAATGGCGACTGACACACCGCCATCGCCGGCAGGCCAGCTCCCACAGGGGATGGTTGCAAGCCGTTAATTTAGTGTTCACTGAAGATCAAACTGTGGGAGCTAGCCTGCTGGCGATTAGGCCGGCGAATCCAGCATCAAGGGCGACTGACACACCGCCATCGCCGACAGGCCAGCTCCCACAAGGGATCTGTGGCCGTACAAAGATTTCGTGCGCACTGCAGATTCACTGTAGGAGCGAGCCTGCTCGCGATGGCGTGCGCCGCGACGACGCCGAACTTTACCAGTCGTAAGTCATCTCGACCGACGCCACCCGCTCCTGTCCGTAGTAGCAGCCAAACGAATAGTTGCAGTCCGACACATACTCGCGGTCGAAGATGTTCTGCACGTTCAGACGACTCTGCAGGCCGCGCAGGCTCGGGTCGAGCTTGCCCATGTCGTAGCTGACGGTGGCGTCGTAGACAACGTAGGACGGCACGTCGAACGAGTTGGCCGCATCACCCGGCTTGCGCCCGGTGTAGCGGGCTCCGGCACCGAAGGTCAGGCCGTTGAGGCTGGCCTGGGTAAAGTGATAGTCCACCCATAGTGCCGCCGCTACCGGCGACTGGGCTTCGTTGCGATTGTCCTGATTGCCCCAGGTATCCTTGGTGTAGAACGAATCCATGTAGCTGGCAGCAGCCAGTACGTCGACGTTGTCGATGCTCGATTTGACTTCCAGTTCGACGCCGCGCGAGCGCATTTCGCCGGCCTGGGACATGAACTCCGGATAGTCGTCGTCGCCGGTCAGCACGTTTTTCTGTTTGATCTGATAGACCGAAGCGGTAATCAGGGTCTTCTCGAACGGCTGGTACTTCACCCCCACTTCGTATTGCTCACCCTCGGTCGGCTCGAACGCCTTGCCACCACGCTGGGGAGCCGCAGTGCCCATGGTCGGCAGGAAGGACTCGGAATAGCTGACATAGGGCGCCAGGCCGAAATCGGTGACGTAGGTCAGGCCCACCCGTGCAGTGAACTTATTGTCGCGCTTGTCTTCGCGGGTAGAGGCCAGCAGATCCTTGTTGTCGACTTCCGCCCAGTCCTGGCGACCACCGATGGTCAGGATCCACCGGTCCAGCTTGATCTGGTCCTGCAGGTACACGCCGGTCTGGCGCAGGGTGTTGTCCCATTGCGTGGTGAGCGTCGGCGTCACGCTGCTGGTGTCGTAGTTGTTCTTGCCATACAGATCGACCGGCAACACGTTGTTGGCGTTGTAACCGTCGTACTTGCGGGAGAAATGGCGGTAGTCCACGCCCGCCAGGGTGGTGTGCTCCAAGGCGCCGGTGTTGAATTTGTATTCCAGGTTGTTATCGATGGTGTAGGCGATGTTGTGCTGGCGCCAGTCGACCTTGGCACGGTTGGCGCGGGTGAAATCGGTCACCCCCGCCTCGGTGACGAAGCTGCGCAGGTAGAAGCCTTTGTAGCGGTCGCGCACGTCGGTGTAGCGCGCGGTTGAGCGGTACCTGAGGTCTTCGCTGAAGTCGTGGCTGAAGTCGTAGCCAAAGACGTACTGATCGCGTTTGTAGTCGTTGAAGTTGGTGTCGCCGGAGAAAAAGTGGCGGTTGATTCGCTCGCCATTCGGGCCGCGATCCAAGGAGCCGATCCGCGGCAGCGATTGATAATCCGGCACGCCCTCATCGCGCTGGGCCTGGGCCAGCAAGGTCAGAGACGTGGCGTCGTTGATCGCCCAGGTCAGGCTTGGCGCCAGCAGCATGCGCTGGCTGTTGTTGTGGTCGACCTGTTCGTTGCCTTTGTCCGCGACACCCACCAGGCGATAGCTGAACTGCTTCTGCTCGTCGAGCGGGCCGCTGGTGTCGAAGGCACCGTTGACCCGGTGGTAACTGCCCGCGCCCAGTTTGACCTGGTTTTGCTGCTCGGTCGTAGGCCGCTTGGACACCATGTTGATCAGGCCGCCGGGCTGGTTTTGCCCATACAGAACCGACGACGGGCCCTTGAGCACTTCAATGCGTTCCAGGGTGTATGGATCGATTTGCGGCGCGCCACCCAGGCTGCCGGCATAGGGGATATACGCGCCGTCCAGATACAGCGGCGTCGGGGCGAAACCACGGCTGGTGATTTCATCGGCGATCGAATTGCGATCGGTGAATCCGCCGGTGTTCACCCCCGGTGTATAGCGCAGGGCCTGGGTCAGGTTGCGGGCGCCCTGGGCTTCCACCTGATCGGCAGTGACCACGTTGATGGTCTGCGGGATCTCCAGGATCGGCGTGTCAGTCTTGGTAGCGGTGGCGCTGCGGGTGGCGACGTAGCCGTCGACCGGGCCATAGGCCGACTCAGTGACCACGCCGGAAATGCTGGTAGCGCCCAGTTGCAGCGCTTCACCGCTGGCCACCATTGGCAGCAGCGAATAGCTGCCATTGTCGTGACGCACCGCTTCCAGCCTGGTCCCGACCAGCAACTGCCACAACCCGGCATCAACCGGGTAGCGGCCCTGCAAGCCAGCAGTCCTCTGGCCAGTGGCATGGGCCGGGTCGAATGAAACGGTGACACCGGCTGTGGCGGCAAATTGGGTCAGCGCCGAATCCAGCGGACCGGCCGCAATGTTGAACTGTGCCTGGACATCGGTTTGCGCCCAGGCCGGTTGCGCCAGCACCGCCATCCCCAGTGGAACGGCCAGCGCCATCCCCAACACTGCAGCCTGCACTGCGCGGTTCAAAGACTTGATGGCTGGCTGGGTAGAACAAATGTGCAGGTGGGGATTGCGAGGGGTCATGCAGTTTCCTTTCGCCCGTTGGCAGTCAATGGCGGCGTCTGTTGCGCCTCTACCTACAAAGTCGAACGAGAATCAAAATCAACAACCCCTTCGCGAAATATTTCTGTCTGCATACTCAAACCGGTTCTACCGTGGCCCAATAGCGACTGAATCGGCGAATGCGCACGGGCAAGGTGGACGTCAGGTTGTCCAGCACCGTGTCGGTATCGCCCAGATGAAACGCCCCGGAGATACGCAGCGCCGCGACCGCCGGATCACACCCCAGGTGCCCCGGACGATAACGCTGCAACTCCCTGATGAAATCGGCCAGCCGCCAGTCGTTGGCCACCAGCATGCCGCGAGTCCATGCATCGGCCTGTGCATTGGCCTGCTGCACGGACTCGATGCTGTCCTGGCGAAAGCTCACCTGCTGCCCGGCGTCGACCCGCACCACCGGACCTGACAAGCTGAGCGCGCGCACCTCCACGGCATGCTCCTGCACGCTGACAAGCGTGCGCCCCGCTTCACTGCGCACATTGAACCGCGTGCCCAGGGCGCGGATGCTGCCTTCCCCCGTGTGAACAACGAAAGGCCGCGCCAGCGCATCACGGGCCGTTTCAATGAGGATTTCACCCTTGAGCAAACGCACTTCGCGCAGGTTTGCGCTGTAGCGGATGTCCACGGCCGTCGCGGTGTTGAGTTGCAATTGGCTGCCATCGCCCAGGCGTACACGGCGGCGCTCGCCCGTCCCGGTACGCTGATCGGCCATCAGGGTCGGCAGCGCCGTGGTGTTCCAGGCCACTGCACCCGCCCCGCTCGCCATCAGCAAAATCGACAGTACCTTGAGTACGTCCCGGCGTTTGGCCCTGGCGCTGGCCAAGGTCGGCCGGGCCATGCCGGGGGTGATCTGGCCGAGTTTGTCTTGCAGGCGCGCCAGGCGTTCCCAGGCCTGCAGATGCCGTGGATCACGCTCCAGCCAGCGCCGATGGGCCTCGCGGACGGCCTCGTCCGGCGCCTCGTCGCGCAGGTCGACATACCAGCGTGCGGCGGCTTCGAGGGTGGCGTGATCCAACGGTTGCGGGCGCACCATGGCTCAGTCCTCGATCAGCAACAGGCAGTGTGTCAGGGCGCGCACCGCATGCTTTTTCACAGTGGTGACCGAGACTTTCAAGCGCCGGCCGATCTCGACATAGCTGAGACCATCGAGCTGCGCCAGCAGGAAAATCTCGCGGGTGCGCTCACCCAGGCCATCGAGCAACCGGTCGATTTCCATCAGGGTCTCGATCACCAATTCACGGGTTTCCGGCGACACCGCCACCGGTTCAGGGGTGGCGGCCAGGGTTTCCAGCCAGGCCTGCTCCAGCGCCCGACGGCGGAACATGTCGATCATCAGGCTACGGGCAATGGTGCTCAGGTAGGCGCGGGGCTCGCGCAGTTCGAGGGTCTTGCGCTGGGTGAGCACGCGAATGAAGGTGTCCTGGGCCAGGTCCGCCGCATGCTCGACGCAACCGAGGCGTTGGCGCAGCCAGCCGCACAACCAGCGGTGATGGTCCTCGTAAAGCGAATGCACGGCGTGTTGCAACGACAGATCAGCAGAGGACATGGAACGACCCGACACAAGAGTTATTTGATAATGACTCTCATTTTCGTCGAAGCCGATACATTTTGGCAAGACCGTGCGCATTAGTTGGGGCTGGGTGGCTCACATAACGGTGATCGCCCGGTGAAGGGTTCCGGGTGCGTCTCAACGCTGCGGCGCTACCATCCGAAACCGAATATTGATCTCGTTGGACACCATACTGTCCGCCCATTCCCCCTCGCCCACCTTGAAGTCATTGCGATTGAGCGTCAGTTCGCCATCGAAGATACCCACGGCATTCTCCGCCTTCAGCAGCACCGGCACACTCACCTCCCGGGTCAGCCCCCTGAGGCTGAGATTGCCGGTGAACACATAGCGGCTGTCACCGAGATCCTTGACCGCCGTCGACTCAAAGGTCGCCACCGGAAAGTTTTCAGTGTCGAACCACGCGGTCTTTTGCAACTCGACATTGGCATCACTGTCGCCGGCGTCGATGCTCTTCAAGTCAATGGTCATCGCGGCAAGGGCCGCCTCGGGGTTTTGCGTATCGAAAACCAGCTTCGCCTCAAACTTGTTGAAGGTGCCGTAATTTTTCGACCCCATCTGATGGTAGGTAAAACTGATGGTGCTGGCGGTGGTGTTCACCGAGGTGTACTCGACGGCCCCGGCGCACGGCACAAGGCCCAGCGCGAAAACGCCGGCCAAGGCGACGAAATACGGCAATCGAGGATTCATCGAACTCTCCGGGCGGGGCTCCCGTCATGAGTTGAGGCGTTGTACAGCGAGACTGGCCTCAGTGGACTAAAGCAAACATCCGCCGTTCCTTCCACCCCTGGTACAGCATTACGACCATCGCCCATCCTCCCGTGTTGCTGGCTTGCCAGCGATGGTGTCCTCACATCCAACATCCATGGCGACCGGCACTCCGCCATCGCCGGCAAGCCAGCTCCCACACGGGAATGATGGAACGCCGAGTTTGCGCACCAGCATCAGGTCGAGGCGAACCTCCAGGGCCATGGCCACTTCATAAGCCACCGGCACCCCGCCCCGGGGCAAGGCAAGAATGATGACGTCGGGACGACGCGCATAGTGGTGCAAATACTCCACCAGCCGCCGACCGGCTGCAGCGCGGTCCTGCAAAAGGGTCTGTGATGAGGAAATCATTGGTAGGCCTCCCCAGGCGCACGCGCCTGTCGGTTCACCACCCCCAAATTGTCGGTCCGACGCTCACTGGCAGCAAGCGCCCTGGCCGCCTAGATCAACCGCTCAATCTTCTGATGCCGCCAGACCAACCGGTAATACAGCGTCTGCAACAGCAGCATCCCCAGGTACGCCACCGGAAACGCCATCCACACCCCGGGCAGCCCGAACATCGAGTCCAGCAGATAGGCCGCCGGCACCTGCACCCCGACCACACAGACAATCGAAATCGCCACCGGCACCATCACCGTGCCGCTGGCGCGCATGATGCCGCCGATGATCGCCTGGAAGCCGAACACCAAAAGGCTCCAGAGCATGATGTGCAACAGGTGTTCGGCCAGGGTCAGCGTCGACTCTTCGGTGAGGAACGAGGCCAGCAACCACGGCGACAGCAAATACCCCAACAGCACCAGGCTGCCGGTCAGGCACAGGTTGATCATCAAACCCGTGCGCAAAATCGGCCCCATGCGCTCGACCCGCCCTGCCCCGATCGCCTGCGCTCCGAGGATAGACGCAGTGATCGCAATCGACAGCGCCGGAAACTGCACGTAATTGACGATCTGCGTCACCGCCCCGTACGCCGCCGTCGCCTGGGAACCGTGCTGGTTCACCAGCGCCAGAATCACCAGCTCCGACAGCGACAACACCACCATCTGCAAACCCGTCGGCAAACCAATACGCAGCACCTTGCCGAGAATCGCCATGTCCAGCTTCATCGCAGCAAAAAACTCCCGGTCCGGCGCCAGCGGATGGCCCTTGCCGAGCAACCGCCAGGCGAGCAACCCCATCGCCACCAGATTCCCCGCCAACCCGGCGAACGCCGCACTCTGAATCCCCATCGGCGGCAACCCCAGCCACCCGCGAATCAACGCCGGCGTCAGCGCCAGCCCGACACAGGTCGACACCACCAGCGCCAACAACGGCGACAAGGTATCACTGACCCCGCGCAGCAACTGGGTGAACAACACGAACACCAACAGCGAGGGCATGATCCACAACATCACATGGGCATATGCCACCGCATCATCCAGCACATCCGCCGGCGTCCCCAACCCCACCAACGCCGACCGCGCAAACACACTGCCCAACACCGCCGCCAGCAACCCGATCAACAACCCCAGTAACAAGGTCGACCCGGCAATCGCCTTCACCATGTGCATTTCTCGTGCACCCCAGGCCTGCCCGATCAACACCCCGGCGCCAGCGCCGAGGCCGATGACCAGGGCGATGAAGAAAAACACGATGGGGAACATCCCCGACACCGCCGCCAGCGCCTGAGTGCCGAGCATCTGGCCGATGTAGATGCTGTTGACCGTGCCGGACATCGATTGCAGGAAGTTCGACAGCACCATCGGGGCGAGGAAAAACAAGTAGGTTTTCCAGAGCGGGCGTTGGGATTGGCTGGGGGTTTGCATTGACTGGAGGTCCATCTCGACGGCGGGCGGGCTGATGGAGGATAGCTTCGGTGAGATATGAGCGTGGGGCAACATATATGCGCTGGGGTGCCGCATCTTTAATACAGGAGCACAAACTGACCACTTGAATTTTCGAGAATAGTTGTACAGACCATTCATGTGAAAACGTCAATCAGCCGCCTTGAGCCCAATAAAACCAGCGTTTCGCGGATCTCCGACATGTGAAGTCAAACGTAAAGTCGAAGGCATGTTAAATACCTGAGATTTTATCGTTACAGGTCCTGGATAAAACTCGGAACGCCTCACTTCGCCCATTTGTACTGCGACATAAATTTCATGCCTTTTCGGCCACGAAGGAACCGATGCGCCACTACTCTACGCCATAGACAACCGGTCGAATTAATCTAGCCTTAAGTAAGATCACATGGGAGAAAAACGCCATGTCCCTCGCTATCAGAAATCTGTTTGTCTTCGCATCGGCGGGCTTTTTTTGCATTGCAGCATTCGGTCATGGAGAAGCAGGTACCGATCACCCACCGGCCATACTCCCGTTGGAATCCGAGAAGCCGGTAAAACTCATTGCCTTTGCGCCGCTTGCCGAGCCGCTCGCCCGCGGTGTTGTCATCATTCAGTTTCGGACAGAGCACGCCAGGATCATGCCGGTGTTTGGCAAAGCCGCTGGCGACGTTTCACCACGTCTGGGCCACCTCCACGTGACCGTCGATGACTGGAAAGGTACATGGGCGCATTCCAGCGAAGACCCGATTATCCTGGTGGGACTGACTCCCGGAACTCACAGGGTACTATTGGAAGTGGCCGACCCGACCCACCACATTCTCACCAGCACCACAGTGAGTTTCATAGTTCCCGAGAAGAAATCATCGGATGCACCCCAAATGGACGTTGGGCACACGCTAAAACCATGAACGAAAAGCAAAAAGAAAGCGAAAAGGGGACGGATCTATTTTTCCGATAAGGGCGCGTGGATAATCCCTCCGTCCGCCGATTCTGGCGGGTTGGACCGCAAGCCCATGCGGCCATCGTCAGCGTCCTTGGTGAGGCCACAGCGAACGCCGATAACATTCGTGAACGACTCAAGCCGGTTCACGAAGTCAGCCATCTGACGGTCGAGTTTCGACCTGTCTGATTCAGCGCCTCCCCACTATTGTCTCCAAAGGAACCTGTAATGCCTCTAGGGAAACGTGAACTGGCACGAATCGAACGTCGGTTGATAAGCGCGCTCACCGAGGCGTGCGAAACAGCAAAAGGTGAAATCAAAGGCTTTGTTTGGCTCACCCACATCGCTGACCTGAACGCGTTGGCTCAAACCCTGAAGGTAATCTGGGTATTCGAGACCCTGGCTGACAGAAAGCTCGCCCTGGTTGACGCTAAGGCGCGCATCTTTGAGTTGACGGCCATCGCGTTGAATGAGGCCAACATCGACCTGATCCCTTCAGGCCACAGTGTCCTCTTCGACTCTGAGGAGGAGTGTCAGCGAATTCACGGAGGCGACTGGAAAACCCGCCTGACTCAATCGCGCGTGGCCAAAGGTGCCTGACAATGGCTAAAGAAATCGAGAATCCCTGCATCTCAGTTTGCCAGCTCAGTGGTGAGCTATGTGTGAGCTGCGGGCGAAGCAAGGAAGACATCAGAAAATGGAAACGCATGAAGCGGCCTGAAAAAATGGCCGCTGTGCAAAGGGCGAATGTGCGCTTGAAAGGGCTGAAGAAAGCACAGGGATAGTCACTTGCTCAGGATGAAGCCATCACTCAATAACCGGCGAAGTCTCGACCGAACCCTCATTGGCGGTGTATGAGCCGGGCCAGGCTTCGACAACAGGAAGAACCTCAGCGGGCTTGGGCAGCTCAATTCGTTTAACGCAATCAATTGTCCATTGAATGCATCAAGGGCGTGAATCGCCGGATTCCAGAGTGCGATGCCCAATCCTGAGCGGGCGGCTTCGATTGCCTGGGCGTAGTCACCCATCACCCTGTCGATAGGCTTCGAAGTCAGGCGTTTGCCGTGATGGCTCATCCACGCTCGCCACAGTGTCGTGTCGCCGGTGTGTAGTAGCGCAGTGTCCTGTATCAAGGACAACGGCTGTTCGTTCATGGCGAGTACTTCGGGTGACGCCACGGGGCAAAGCGACTCCTCGAACAGTGGCTCCTCGTCTCCGTCATTCCATTGTCCACGCCCATATCTGATGGCCAGATCTACCTCGCCTGAGGAAAGGCTGGCATTGAGCGCTGAGGTGACCAGTTCAATACGTAAATCCTTAGTCGTACCTTCCAGTTCGGACAGGCGCGGGATCAACCAGAAACGTGCGAAGGATGACGTAGTGGCCAATTTGACAATGGGCAAGATTTGGCCGACGGGCCGGAGCTGTCGCGCTTGTTTCAGTTGTTCGAAGGCATGAGCGACTTTGGCCAGCGCGATTTGTCCCGTTGCCGTAACGGTGACACCGCGCGCATGGCGGTCGAACAAGGAACATTGAAACCATTTTTCAGCCATTTCCACACGTCGGCTGATGGTCGCATGGGTAACTTCCAGTTCCGCTGCCGCAGCACTGAAGGAGCCGATTCTAGCGGCGGTAATGGCAGCTTGCAGGGCTTCGAAGGGAGGGAAGATATCGTCTGAGCTGTACGTCATATGCACAGCTTATGGATAAGCAGTGCTATAGGTCAACAGCTTAGAGTTTTCTATGCTGCGCTGCCTTGTTCATTGAGAAAGCAGCATGTCGTGTTTGAAAGCGCTCATTTCGCCATTGGTAATCATCGCAACAGTGGCAGGGCTTTGTGCGGGTAATTATTGTTATGCCGCCTCCAGCTTAGAAAGGCCAATCGTACGAGGTTACGAAGGGAATGGAGGCGTCTCCGTTGAACTGGTCATGTCTGGCTCACCTGGAAAAGAGTGGGCATTGCTCAGGATTCGAGGAACGGAAACGGAAACGGAAGTGGGGGCGGTGGTACATCAAGCAAGCGTTCAGCGCTCACCGGTTTCGACATCCTTTGTAGAAAGTATCAACGGGGTTTCACGGACAATTTTTGAGGTGCGGATGCATCAGGGTTTTCTTCCGCGTCAAGAGCAGAAGCCTTATGTGCTGGGAGAAAGCGCCCGCTTGGAGAGACTGAGTAATATCGGCCTGGAGCTACAAAGGTTTGGAACTGAGGAATTGGCCGCTCATCAAGCTTGGACACAGACCGCGCCATCCGAAAATTTGACCGTAAACCGTCCTTGATTGAACGGCTCCTCTTGGCCGATAGCGGAGTCTCCCCACCTCTCGCGGTCGATTTAATACTTAGGTCAGCTGTCGTACTCCCAGGCCAAGAATCAGACCACCGCACAGGCGATCAATCACTTTCCGAGCCTTCTGATATGCCGAGGAAATCCTTGGTTGTGACAAAGCCACCGCAACCAGTCCATACCAGGTCAGCGAAACGACCACCACAACCGCCAGCATTGAGACGAAGGTGCTGACCGAGGGGTGGGCGGGGGCTGCTGCTGAAAAGACGGCGGCGTAGAAGGCCATGGATTTAGGATTGCCGATGTTGGTGACGACACCCTGAAAGAAAGATTTCCGGACGCTGCCAACCGTGCCCTCACAAGGCCGTAAGGCGGGATGCTTGCCTGCTTTAACGATCAGGCGTACGCCAAACCACATCAGGTACGCCGCACCCATTATCTTCATAACCAGTGCTGCCCATGGGAAGGCTGCAAACACAAGGCCCAGGCCTGTGATCGCACAGCCAGACCAGAGCAGGTTCACGGTCACTATACCGGCGACTAACGCCAACGCCTCGGCACGTGTTGCGGCTACTGCCTTGTGAACAACGGCGACGAAGTTCGGCCCCGGAATCACTACGCCCGCCAGATAAACCCAGAAAACAGTGAGCACCGCGGTACTGTCGAACATTTCGATCCCTCTTAGCGCTGATCGGTACCAGCGTCTGGTTGAAGATTTCATCACGTTTTTCGCCGCCAGAGCATCCATGCTAGCGAGCGAAGGGGCGGACAGTCAGACACAGATCCAACAATAAACTCCGATACAGTGATCTTTTAAGCTAAGTAAACCCTGCCCGGCGATGAGGTGGTCAGGGATCGGGATGGTAATCATCGGGTGCTTCTGGAAGTGGCAGACCCGACTCACCACATCCTCACCAGCACGACAGTGAGTTTCGTTGTTCCCGAGAAGAAACCATCGGACGTGCCCTCAATGGACGATGGACACACGCTAAAACCCTGAACAAGTTCGATCCGCAAGACGCCCCTGAACCAGAGGTCATCACAGCACGCTAGGCACCTCAAACCCGACTTTCACACGGTCCAGTGCCACGATTGTCTTGAACCAGGTCACGTTGGGGTTTTCGGCAAACAATCGCCGCGCCAACGCCTGGTATTCGTTCATGCTGGCAACGGTTAACACCAGGACGAAATCCACTTCGCCAGTGACGTAATAGCACTGCTGCACTTCGGGCACAGCGAAGTGTGCCTTCATCGCCTCCAGTTCCTTGATACTGGTGCGCTCGGTCATCACTTCCACAATGATCGTGATCGGCCGTCCCACGGCGGTGGGATCCACGATGGCTACGTTGCCTGTGATGACACCACCCTCCTCCATCCGCTTGATGCGGCGCTGCACGGCGGCCGTGGAGAGATTGACCTGCTCGGCCATCAGGCGCAGAGGCATGGTGTTGTCGCGCTGTACGAGTTCCAGGATGGCGCGGTCGAATTTGTCCAGCGATTCAGGTGCAGCGTCGTTTTTTGCCATGGTGAACCCGTGAGAAATTTTCTCGAAAACTAGCAGAAAACTGCGGCCCTTTATCTAGCCGAGAGAAATATTATCTTGCCAGCAGGCTGCAGACGCAGCCCTGGTTGGATACTCACACAGGATGATATCGGTATGCTCGCACTGTTCCATCTTTCCCCTGTCCTGTTGGTTACAGCCATGCTCGTCGTGCTACGTCGGCCACCCGTTCACGCCGCCATTGCAGGCACGCTATTGGTGGTGGTGCTCTGGCTCGCCGGCGCCGCCGATGCGTGGCGCCCGGACAGTATGGTGGCCGCCGCTCAGGACACGGCCGTGCTGTTTGCAAGCACGGCGTTCGTGATCGTTCCAGGTTTGCTCTTCGTGATTTTTATCGAGCGCATGGGCGTCAACCTGGCGCTGAGCCAATGGGTGCAATCATTGGGGCTCAGACGTGGCGACCAGGTAGCGTTCATCGTCCTTGGACTGGCACCGTTGCTCGAAGCGATGACCGGCTTCGGCGTGTCGTTGATCGCTACGGTACCGCTGCTGCTCAGTCTCTTCGAACGTCGGGTCGCGCTACGAATAGCACTGACTGGCATGGCAATCATGCCATGGGGAACACTGGGATTGGCAACGGTCATTGGTGCTTCGCTGGTACACCTGGACGCATCCGCGCTGGCTTCGACCTCGGCGCTGACCAGCGCCCCGGTTTTTCTGGTGCTCAGTGCCATCGCGTTATACCTGGCAGGCGTTCGTGACTCCCGGGAATGGACGGCACTGGGCTCTTTCTGGCTAGTGTTTGTGGGCGTGCTTTACAGTGTCAGCCGATGGCTGGGGCCGGAAGTGGCCGGTGTTGCTGCGGGCCTGGTGACCGCAGCGGCTGTACTTTCTGCCGGGCTTTGGCGTCTGCATCGCAACGATAGTGAGCGCAGTGCAGTGCAATGGCCGCGTCAGGCATGGCCGTATCTGGTGCTGATTGTCTGCATTGTCGCGTTGAAGATCGTCTGGACGATCACCTCCTGGCAGGATCACTGGGTCGTACAGGGCACCCAGGTCACCTGGAAGCCACTCGCCTCACCGGGCCTGGCGCTGGTTCTGGTGCTGATCGGGTTGGGGTTTCACGCGCGCAACACACAACGCCAGACAGCGCTTGAGGTCAGCATGCCGGTTGCGTTGATGGCACGGGCGAAGCGACCACTGTTGACCATTTTCTTCTTTCTCGCGATGTCGCAGATGATGGTCAAGGCCGGCTTCCTGACGGGTTTGATGCAAATGCTCGCAGGCCTGTCGCCCGCTGCCGCGACGTCGCTGGTTGCCGTGTTTGGCGCGCTGTCCGGCTACATGACCGGGTCGAATGTTGGCGGCAACGCGATCTTCATGCCGGCCATCGCGATGCTGCCCGAGTCCTCCCGCCTGTTGCTGGCAGCCGTCCAGAACAGCTCCGCAGGGCATGCCGCGCTGGGCTCGCTGTCGGTTGTCATGCTGATCCTTGGCCTCGCTAAAACCCAGGCCAGGGAGGAAGGCGAACTGGTCAGGTTCGGCTTCGCGCTGGTCTGCATCAATACGGCGTTGGTCGCGTTGGGCGCAGGGTTGTTGAGTGTGTGGTTTGCATAGCACTCGAACAGCATCTGGCCCACCGGCCAGGCTGAGAGTAATAGTGGCGGTCATGCGGTGGTCTCTAGATTAGTAAGATGGGTTTGAGCCAGCGGTGGGCGACCTCAATCTGGTGCGCGAAAGCCTGAACGATGGGGTGCTTGTCGCACCGTTCGATATCGAACTCAATCTAGGGGAGCCGTATGAACTGGGATGATGCACGGGTGTTTCTGGCGGTGTGTCGAGAGTCGACGCTTCGAGGTGCCGCGCGGGTGCTGTGTGTCGATCAGGCGACAGTGGGCCGGCGGATCACTGCGCTGGAGAAGTCCCTGAGTGCCAAGCTGTTTCTGCGCACCTCCGAGGGCTATGCATTGACGGCTGTCGGCGAAGCGGCGTTGCAGGCAGTGGAAAAAATGGAACATTCAGCGCTCGAACTCGAGCGCCGGATTCAAGGACTCGACGATCGACTGACCGGACTCGTCAGGGTCAGCACAACAGACTCTCTGGCCATCGACTTCCTGATCCCGGCGATTGCTCGCTTGCATCAACGGCACCCTGACGTGCGCGTGCAACTGGACGCCTCGACGCAGATTCTCAGCCTGTCCAAACGCGAGGCCGACATCGCCGTGCGCAATACCCGGCCGGACAACCCGGACCTGATCGCCCGACGGCTCGCCCGCTGGCCGGTAGGTCTTTTCGCGTCTCAAAGGTATGTCGATACACACGGCATCCCGGAGCCGGGCTCGGCGTTCGAGGGGCACGATCTGGTGGTATACCAGCCCTATCTGCAAGGCAACAAAGACATGACGCTGGTGTCGGAGCCGATAACTCGCGGGCGGATCGTGTCGAGCCTGAGCTCCGGCCTGCTGGTGCGCCGATCCATCGCTGCCGGGATAGGCTTAGGGGAAATTCCGGTGTACATGGGGGAAAGAGACGGGCTGGTCAGGCTGTGGCCGGAGCGCACACGACCGGAACCCTATGGTGTGTGGCTGGTGACTCACGCAGACCTGCGGCACACCGCCAGAGTCCGCGTCATGATCGATGAAATTGTCTCGGCGTTTTCAGGTGCAGATGGGTGATGCCTGGCCGTCAATATTTGCAGCAATTGCACCGATCGGGTTGCCAGCTACAAAATCCCGGGCGGTTCATCCAGAGGTTAAAAAAACGCCCCACTCAGGGTAATGCTGTTCACTTACGGCGATTTTCAGGCAATTGAAAACCGTGGCGAGGGGGCTTGCCCCCGTTGGGCTGCGAAGCAGTCGCAAAACCATTGCACGTGGTTTACCTGATACGCCCCGATGGTAGGTTTTGGGGCCGCTTCGCAGCCCAACGGGGGCAAGCCCCCTCGCCACAGATTTTGTACTTGCCTGATGATCGTGTTAAGTGAACAGCATTAACCACTCAGGGGGCGTTATTACGAACCTTCACTCAGGTTTTGACACCGTCATTCAAACCGCAGCCAGTTTGAGCGTGACTTCAACACCCAGGATCAGTGGCCTTCGGAAGCGTTGAACATGGTTTTGGCGTAGATCAGCCCCAAACCATAAGCGCCGCCATTTTCAATGGAGGTTTTCACCATGGCGTCGCAGGTTTCGGTACGGGCCCAGTCACGTTGCAACTCAAGCAGATATTGCAGGGATGTCATCGGGCGTGCGCCAAGTTGTACCATGCGCTGAATGGCCATCTCATGAGCCTCGACCGATACGTCACCACAAGCGTCAGCGATGAAATACACCTCGAAACCTTGATCCAGGGCAGAGAGCGCCGGGCCAACAATACAGACCGATGTCCATAGACCGGCCAGCACAATCTTGTGCCTTGCCGTGACGATTCACCTCTACGGCAATACGCGGATCTTCCCAGGTGTTCATGCTGGTGCGGTCAATGACGTGCTGATCGGGAAAAACCGACTTGATTTCGTCGAAGACAGGCCCGGAAAAGCTCTTCTCTGCGACCGTCATCAAGATGGTCGCAACCTCAAACTCCTTGGCTGCTTTGGCAACCAGCGCTGCATTGTTGCGCAGCCTCGTCGCGTCGATGGATTTGGTGGCGAAGGACATTTTGTGACTGGTGATCGATCATGATGAGGGTGTGATCGACAGGTTTCAGTAGAGTCTTGCCGGGTACTGCAGATGCGGTAGGCATGGTTATCGCTCCATTGTGGCTGGGAAACTACCCATTCACTTTGAGGTGTTCGACTTTGCCAGGCTTGCATCCTTGTCCTGTGTCTTGGGTGAGGTCAGATCAATGAGAAGCCTGCCGCAAGGCAGGCTTCATTCTGGCGGCTCAGTTCAGGTGTGTTTTGAGCTCCAGCGCTGCCTGACGCACCGCAGCCTTGACCTCGGGAATCGAGCTCAGCGGATTGAGCAAGCCGAAATCATGGATCATGCCGTTGTAGCGTACCGCGGTCACCGGCACGCCTGCCGCATCCAGATGGCGGGCATATTCTTCGCCTTCATCACGCAACACGTCGAACTCGGCTGTTTGCACCAAGGCTGCCGGCAGCCCTTTGAGTTGGTCGGCGCTGGCGTTAAGCGGCGAGGCGTGGATCTGTGCGCGCTCGGCCGGGTTGGTGGTGTAGTTGTCCCAGAACCACTGCATCATGCCCTTCGTCAGGAAGTGGCCCTCGGCAAATTGCTGGTATGAGCCATTGTCGAACCCGGCATTGGTCACCGGCCACATCAGTAACTGAAAACGCAGGGCCGGGGCTTTCTGTTCCTTGGCCATCAACGCCACGACCGCCGCCATGTTACCGCCGACGCTATTGCCGGCGACCGCCAGCCGCTTACCGTCGACGCCGATCTCCTTGCCATGCTCGGCCACCCAGCGGGTCGCGCCATAGGCCTGGTTGATCGCTGTCGGGTACTGCGCTTCCGGAGACGGCGTGTAATCGACATACACCGCGACGGCGCCGGAGCCCACTACCAGGTCGCGAATCAAGCGTTGGTGAGTCGGGAAGTCGCCCAGGACCCAGCCGCCGCCGTGGAAAAACATGAACGCTGGTAACTCACCCTTGACCTTGGCCGGGCGGACGATTTTCAGGTTGATGTTTTGCCCACCAACCTGGATTGAGCGGTCGCTGACTTCGACGCCGGACAGATCAACCTTCACCGACGCCTGGGCACCTGTCAGCACCGCACGGGCGTCCTTCGGGCTCAGTTGCTCCAGCGGTTTTCCGCCGCCGGCTGCCAGGGCTTCAAGGAAGGCCTGGGTGTTGTGCTCTACGCCCGCACTGCCTGCGGCAAAAGCATTGCCTACGCAAAGAGCCAGGAGAGTGGTGGCCAGCGTTTTCTGGATGAGGTCCATGGGTAATCCCTTTTTTCGTTTTGGTTTGAGTTTGAATGTCAAAAGGTCAGCAAGCAGTTCAGCTTCGGTCGACGCTTTTATTGATCAGAAAGCAAAACAGGAACAGCCGAAGGCGCCCCAGAAACCGGCAAAATCACTGACCGGCGCATTCGACAAACGCGCCCGCTCATGGCTGTGGGAGTGCACGGCGCACGGCCCGCTGCACTGGTGAACCTGCGCCTGTAACGGTGAGTTCGGCCGCCAGTGACCGGGGACTTTCACCACTGGCGACCAGTCCGGCAGTACCGGCACACTGGCCGGTCCGAGTTTTGCGAAATCACCGGCGGCGTACACGACCTTGCCGTCAACCACGGTCAGCACCGACTCGATCCACTTGATGGCTTCTTCTTCGACACTGAAAAAATCCGCGCTCAAGGCCGCGATATCGGCCATTTGCCCGACCTTGATCTGGCCTTTCCTACCCTGCTCCGAGGAGAACCAGGCGCTGCCATGGGTAAAGAGTTCCAGCGCGGTTTGTCGAGGCAGGCCTTCGGCATGCAGCTCCATGCCGCCGACAGTCTTGCCACTGACCATCCAATAAAGGGATGTCCAAGGGTTGTAGCTCGATACCCGGGTAGCGTCGGTACCGGCGCCCACCGGCACGCCTTCGGCCAGCATGCGTTTGATCGGCGGGGTCTGTTCGGCGGCCTTGGCGCCGTAGCGGTCGACGAAGTACTCGCCCTGAAACGCCATGCGATCCTGAATCGCAATACCGCCACCGAGAGCACGCACCCGCTCGATATTTTTCGCACTGATGGTTTCGGCGTGGTCGAAAAACCAAGGCAGGCCATTGAACGCAATGTCACGATTGACCTTCTCGAACACGTCGAGCATGCGCGAAATCGATTCGTCATAGGTGGCGTGCAAGCGGAACGGCCAACGCTGTTCCACCAGATGGCGCACCACTGGTTCCAGCTCCTGCTCCATGGTTTGCGGCAGGTCCGGACGTGGTTCAAGGAAGTCCTCGAAGTCGGCGGCGGAGAACACCAGCATTTCCCCGGCGCCGTTGTGCCGCAGGAAGTCGTCACCCTGGTGCAGCTTGACGCTGCCGGTCCAGTTCTTGAAGTCGGTGAGTTCCTCTTTGGGTTTCTGGGTGAACAGGTTATAGGCGATGCGCACAGTCAGCTGACCATCCCTGGCTAACTGCTCGATCACCTGATAGTCATCCGGATAATTCTGATAACCGCCGCCGGCATCGATGGCGCTGGTCAAACCCAGGCGATTGAGCTCGCGCATGAACTGGCGTGTCGAGTTGACCTGATATTCCAGGGGTAGCTTGGGCCCCTTGGCCAGGGTCGAATACAGAATCATCGCATTGGGCCGCGCCACCAACATGCCGGTAGGTTCGCCGTTGCTGTCGCGTACGATCTCGCCACCCGGCGGGTTCGGCGTGTTTCGGGTGTAGCCGGCGACGCGCAGGGCTGCACGATTGAGCAGCGCCCGGTCGTAAAGGTGCAAGACGAACACCGGTGTATCGGGCGCCGCCTGGTTGAGTTCTTCCAGGGTCGGCATACGTTTTTCGGCAAACTGGAATTCATTCCAGCCACCCACCACTCGCACCCATTGCGGTGTCGGTGTGCGGTCGGCCTGGTCCTTGAGCATACGCAACGCATCAGCCAGCGACGGTACCCCTTCCCAACGCAGTTCCAGGTTGTAGTTCAAGCCGCCCCGGATCAGGTGCAGGTGGGAGTCATTGAGGCCTGGAATGACCGTGCGTCCCTTCAAATCGATGACCTGGGTGCCACTGCCCCGCAGCGCCATGACCTCGGCATCGGTTCCAACCGCGACAAAGCGCCCTTGGCTGATGGCTACCGCACTGGCCCGGGGTTTCTCACGGTCGACGGTATGGAATTGACCATTGAATAGAATCAGCTCGGCGCTCATCGAATATCCTTCTGCAGGGGAAGAGGCGAAATTCAGTCGCGGCCAGAAGGCCACCGCCGCGCTGAGCAAGGACCCGGCAGCGAGCAATTGTCGGCGCAGCGGATCCGTCGGGTCGTTGTCATTGGTCATGGAGAGGCTCCAGGCGTTCGTGGGCGACGCAGGCTTGCCACACAATTGGAAAGATCACCGACGTCGAAGTCGACGCCGGGATTCAATTGTGCCGATGCGGTGGCGGGGAAAATTGACTGTATGTGCTCTCGTTGCGAGAGCACCAGGATCTGCGGAACGCGCTTTCTTTTACATCCGGGCGCAGGTGAGTTTGAAGGTCTAGGACATGAACTGGGCAATCCGCGAGCGCAACCAGCGCTCTGCCGGATCATTGTCATGCACCCCGCTCCAGGCCATCGACAACTGCGCCGCCTCAATCTCGAACGGCGGGTCCTCGGCGCGCAATCCACAGCCCTCTACCAACGCACAAGCGGCATAGTCCGGCACCGTGGCGATCATTTCGGTGCCCGCGAGCAATGCGCGCAAGCCACTGAACTGCGGCACCCCCAACACCACCTTGCGGCACCGCCCGACCTTGGCCAGATCCAGGTCAATGTTGCCGCTCAGGTCACCGGAAAACGACACCATCGCATGGGGTCGTGCGCAGTATTCGTCCAGGGTCAACGGGCCCGGCCGATCATCCCCGCGCAGCACCTTGCAGGCTATATCACGTAACTTCTTGCGCTTGGCATTGGCCGGCAGATCCGTGGTGTAGCTCACGCCCACCGAAATTTCCCCGGACGCCAGCAACGCCGGCATCAGCAGGTAGTTGGCGCGGCGCACCACCACGACGATCCCGGGCGCCTCCTCTTGCAACTGCCGCAACAACGGCGGAAACAGACCGAACTCGGCATCGTCCGACAGGCCGATGCGAAACACATCGCAACTGCTCTGCGGGTCGAACGCCTTGGCCCGGCTGACCGCACCGGAGATGGTGTCCATCGCCGGTTGCAGCTCTTTGAGAATCGCCAGTGCCCGCGCTGTCGGTTCCATGCCGCGACCGTTGCGCAACAACAACGGATCGTCGAACAGGTCGCGCAAACGCCCCAGTGCCGCACTCACCGCCGGCTGGCCCATGAACAGCTTTTCGGCAACCCGGGTCAGGTTCTTTTCGAACATAAGCGCTTCGAAAATGACCAGCAGGTTCATGTCGACGCGGCGCAGATCGTTTCGGTTCATGGGCGTGGTGTCCTTGTGGGTTGAGTCAGGCGCAGGTGCAGCACACGTTACTCGATCAGCGGTACGTTGGCCGCGCGTTTGTATGGGCCGTATTCCACCGGCACCCACTCGAACTGCTTGCCCACGGCGCTGATATGGCCGATACCGGGAAACGGTAAATGCGCAGCCGTCACCCAGGTCTTGCTCTTGGCGGCGGCGCTGAATACCTGGTCGCGACTCTTGATCGCTTGCGTGTGGTCGACGTCGAAACCGATCGATACCTCCGGATGCGGGAACTGCACGGCAAGGTTGTGCACCAGGTCACCCATGAACAGGATGCTCTGCCCCTGGGACGTGAAGCGGTAGGTGGTGCTGCCCGGCGTGTGTCCGGCCGCCAGCTTGGCCTCGACCGTACCCGGCAACGGCGATTGGTCAGGGGCAAAGGTATTGAAGCGCCCCGCGGCGATGTAAGGCGCAGTGGAATTCTGGGCGATTTTGAAGAAGCCTTTGGCCGCCTCCGGTGCCTTGGCCAGCGCCTGAGGGTCGAGCCAGAAGTCGGCTTCGGCCTGAGCGGCATACACCGTGGCATTAGCGAAGACCGGCTGTTGCTGGTTATCCACCAGGCCGCAGACGTGATCCAGATGCAGGTGCGTGATCAGGATGGCATCGACCTGCTCCGGCTTGTAGCCGGCCGCGAGCATGTTGGCCGGGAGCTGGCCGGCCGTAGCGCCGATGCACTGCCCTGCCCCGGTGTCGACCAGGATCAGTTGCTTGCCGGTATTGATCAGGAAGGCGTTGAACGCTGTCTGCACGCCTGGGGATTCAATCGAGCGACGGGCGAGCAACGCGCGGATCTGACTCTGGCTCATGCCCTGCAGCAGCTTGGGCGACAGATCGTTGTAACCGTCGAACAGCGCCGTCACTTCATAATCCCCCACCGCCAACCGGTAGAAGCCAGGGACCTGTGTACCCTGAATCGGCGCCTGAGCCTGGACGCCAACCGATGTCAGCACGAATGCCAGACTTAGTACACGCAGTGTGCAAACCAGAGAATGCTTCATGCCTCACCTCTTGATCGAGTCAGAAAAACGGCCATTCACTCCAGCCGAAGAAAGACGATCATGCACGAGCCACCACCGTGAAAATTGCAGCAATGTGCTGATTTAACGCAGTGGTGCGCAGGGCAGCCAATCGTGCTCTAACTGAATTGCTCGCGGTACTGGACAGGGGTCAGGCCGAGTTTGTCACTGAACAGTGAGCGCATGTATCGCACGCTGCCGAAACCACTTTTGTAGGCCACGGTCTTGAGCGGCAGGTCGCTGCTCTCCAGCAGGCTCCTGGCGCGGTCAATGCGTGCGTTCTGCAGGAATTCCATCGGGGTCATATTCACCTCACGTGAGAACACCCGGGCGAAATGTCGTGTACTCATGTTCACCAGACTGGCCATGCGCTCAATGTTGAAAGCTTCGTCCAGGTGTTCAAGTACATAATTCTGCACCCGCGTCACCGACGTTTCATGTGGCGCCACCGCGGCCATCAACGGGCTGAACTGCGCCTGTCCACCCTGGCGCTTCATCACCACCAACAGTACTTTGGCTACGTCCTGGGCGACTTTCTTGCCGTGATCCTGGGCGACCAATGCCAGTGCGAGGTCGATGCCAGCAGTGATACCACCCGAGGTAAGCAGGGTGCGGTCCTGGATATAAATCTGATCGGTCTCGACCGTTGCCTTGGGGAAGGCTCGAATCAACCGCTCTGTGTAATGCCAGTGAGTCGTCACCCGATAGCCGTCCAGCAAACCAGCATGCCCCAACACGAAAGCCCCTGTGCAGATCGAGCCATAGCAACTGGCCCGACTCACCGCTGCCGGTAGCCAGTCGAGCAACCGAGGGTGTTTGTCGTTATAGGCCCCTGGCCCACCCGGCACCAGCAGCAGGTCATAGCTGTCGCACGCCTGGTCGATATGCACATCGGCCTGAACGCTGACACCGTTGGACGCTCGCAGCGAGCCCTGTTCGGTGCCGATCAATGACAACTGATAATGGTTGTCTGGTTCCAGAAAACGATTGGCGAGGGAAAAAACCTCCATGGGCCCGGACATATCGAGCAGAAGAAAGTCCGGATACAGCACCATTGCCACGTTTTTCATGGGGCGAAATCACTTTTTGCAAGAGATGGAAACGCAATGCCAACGCTGGGCGTTGTGCCTGAGCGGGCGGCGCGATTATCGAAGAAGAATAAGTGATTTGCCTAAAAAATTGTCAAGCGCAAAGAGACAATATTGAGACCCTCCTCGTCTTTTTACTCAAAAAGCTAACCCACTCCTCTATTGGAGGAAATCCAGGCAGGAGATTCGGTCTTGGGGGCTGTTGGCAACTTGCAGCGGTTCGCCCGCCTATAACGGCGTGCTGTCCAATGCCTGTGACAAGGCCCGTTTAATAACTCTTAAGGTTTGCTTAAGGACTTTAAATGCCGTTGGCGGACAGACTTTCCTGAACGATAAGGATTGCCGCCATGAACCCACAATCGGCTGACTCAGACACTCCCTGCTCTCTTGCGCGACCGCTGGGATCGCTTTCCGGCTGGCAGGAGCGCCGCGCCAAGGAGTTGATGCTGCGTGACATGGACAACTGCGTGCGCATCGGCGAAATTGCCCAGCAATGCAACCTGTCACGCAGCCACTTCTCCCGCGCGTTCAAAAAGGTTACCGGTCACTCGCCTCAAGACTGGCTGTTGCGGATGAAGATTGAAAAAGCGAAACGCCTGCTGATCACTTCAATGGCAATAACGGACGTGGTTTATGAATGCGGTTTCGCCGATCACCCGCATTTCACCCGCACGTTCAGTCGCCTGGAGGGGGTGACACCGAAGGCCTGGCGCCACAACTTTCATCACGCCATCGCAAGCAGCCACTTTTTATCCAGCGCTGACTGGCGTGAGCGGCAAACTGAAACAAATCCGGGCACCTTGCTCGCTGTCCTGGACCACCAACGTCCCTCCATGCGCGCCGACCACTGACCTGCAGATGGCCAGCCCCATGCCCATGCCGCTGCCTTTGGTGGTATAGAACGCATCGAAGATCTGCTCGCGCTCTTGCGCGCCGACTCCCGGTCCGTTGTCCTGCAAGCAGACATGTACATAGTCACCTTCGACCGCTGAGTCGATGGTGATGCGTCCATCCGACGCTCCGGTTCCGGCGATGGCTTCCAGCGCATTGGTGATCAGGTTGTATACCACCTGCTGAATCTGCACGGCATCGACCCAAACCGAGCATTGCGCATTGAGCCGGGTTTCCAGCCGCACGTCGCGGTTCGCCAGGTCGGGGGCGGTCAAGCGCACGACTTCACCGATCAGATGGTCAATTTGCACCGGCAACCGTTGCAAAGGGGCCTGTTTGGCAAGCGCGCGGAGCGCCTGGATGATGTCGGTGGCACGGGCGCTGTCTGACCGGATGTCTTCCAGCCCCTGAATTGCCTCCTCCAAATCGGGCTGATCGCGCTTGAGCCAACGCAGACTCGCCGAGGCATTGGCCAGGATACCCAGCAGCGGCTGGCTGATTTCATGGGCAATCGAAGCAGAAAGCTCACCCATGACTTTAAGGTGCGAACTACGCGCCAGTTCCGCCCGGGAACTGCGCAAATCCGCTTCCATCTGCGCGCGCAACTGGTTGTCCTCGACCAGTTGCGCATACAGCCTGGCCGTTTGCAGCGACACGGCGGCCTGGGAGGCGAGCATTTCAAGCATCGTCAGGCGCTCGGCGCTAAACAGCTTGGGGAGCAGGCTGTTTTCGAGGTAGACCAGGCCGATCAATGTGCCTTGTTTGAGCAGCGGCAGGCACAACATGGAACGTGTCTGACGCTGTTGCAGGTCGGCGCTGTACGCCTCAGGACAGTCTGTCCGGGCATCGTCCAGCACCAGGGGCGTGCGCGTGCGCATGGTGGCGTTGAGCACTGCGAGCGGCGTCAGTTGTTCGAGTGACTGCTCGGCGTCCATGACGACCCGCACATTGCCGGCTTCGACAGTCGCGGCCGCCGCCAGTTGCAGTTGCGCGTCACTCACGATCATCAGCACACCATGGTCGGCACCCGCCTGAACCATCAGGTGAATCATCAGGGTTTCGACCAGCCGTTCGAGCAATACCTCCTGCGAAAGTGCACGCGCCGCCTCGATCCCCACTTCAAGATCGAGGCGAACCTGGGTCACAGGCCGGGCAGGCTCGAACGCCGGGGCTTCAACAATATTCGGATGCAAGGCCTCCAGTTGACGTGCCTTGCCATCAGCGCCCCACAGTTGGTAGCAATCGCGCGCGACGTGCAGGTGGTGAGTGGCACCCGATGCCAGCCCATTCGCCAGGCAGATATTGGCCAGCTGTTCATGGGCCAGCGCCTGCTCATGGATGAAACCGGCCGCCGCCGCTGCGATTTGCGACTGGTCGAAGCAGCGGATGGCAACCAGGTCCTGCCCGCGTAAACGGGCGATCACACCCTCAATCAGCAGAAGTTTGTTGCGGAAAGTTGTCGGGTTGAGCTCCACCCATTGCAGGAACCGCAGGCGTTGCTGCTCAAGTTTTTCCAGCTTCTCGGCCTCGTCGCCCGGCGCCTGCGCACTGCCCATTGCCAGACTGTAGAACAGGTAGTAATCGGCCAGATTGATATGCGCCGGAATGGACCAGGCCAACGCGGCGGCCTCCTCGAAACGCCTCAACGCGTAAGCGATATCGCCAAAATAAAACGCAGACATGCCCGAATACAACCACGACCAGAAAAGCGTCGGTTGTGACACGCGAGTACGATCAATGGCGCCGAAACGGTCATGCTCCGTAACGTCCAGTTCGCCCAGCGGCCGATGCGGGCGCCCATCGCGCAGATCGATAGCAAACGCCTGTTGCGCCAGCAGGATGCGCTCGATGTCGACGTAATGAAACTGACTCACCCAGGCCAGGCCCCGGTCCAGCTCACTCAATACCCCTTGCAAGGGTTCGCCCATGAACAGCAGGTCAGAGCCGATGTGGTTGCAGGCATAACAGGACATACCCAGGTCGCCAGCGGCCTGGCCGCACTCCAACGCAGCGAAAGCCTTCTGCCGGGCATACGCCATGGGCCGGGTCCAGGGGCTGACCTGATCCAGCGCAACCAGCGTTCCTGTGCGCCCGGCTTCATAGCCATGCTTGTCAATGAGTTCCAGGGCGACCTCCGCGAAGGCCTGCCCGTCCACATATTCGCCAAAGCGCTCGGCAATCATCACGCCGAACCAGGAAAATCCGTAACCAACGCTCGGCGTGGTGCCATGCATCAGCGTGAGTTCGACCATTTTCGCCAGATGCAACAAGCGGATGTCGTCATTGACGAACAACGAGGAAATCAGCGTACTGAGCAACTCCATAGCCGTCTCGATACGCGGATCGTCGGCCTTGGGTAAATCAAACAGTTCAGCAATACGGCGTGTGCCAACGAGTGTGCGCACTCGGGCAAACGCCAGGTCAAGCTGTTCCTGCGAAGGCCTGCGCTGCAGGGGAATGTCCAGCAGGATCAGACCGTTCTGCGCCTCGGTGATCGCCCCTTCGTAATCGGAGTGCAGCGTGCGCAACGTAGCCCGCAAGCGACAAGTTTTCGCTCGGTCCAACGCGGTGGTGGCGTGAGCCAGGCAGTCATCGAGGCGACGCTGGGCGCCGGCCAGGTCGGCCAACAGCATGTCGCAATCGGCCGCCAGCCATTGAGTGGCGAACGCCTGGGTGTACAGGCTCGACCACCCCGCCTGGCCGAGCAGGCATTCGGCGGTGCGCAGATACTCCACGGCTTGCTCTACCGCAGCGGTGTTCCTGGCGCGTTCAGCCGCTTCAATCAACAGTTCGACGAACGCGGCACAGCGATGCGCCTCCAGTTCATTGGCGTCAATGCGCTTGATCTGGCTGGCGACTTCGAACACACGCTCATGGATCTGTTCATCCCAGTGATCAAGCATGACAGCGGCGATACGCGCATGCTCGGCCGCGCGCCCAGCGGGTGCAGGCAGTTGACAGGCTGCCTCAAGTACACGGTCGTGAGGAAACACCAGTTGCTCTTGCTCGCGCAGCAGAAAACCCGCATTGATCAGGCTTTGCACATCACGGGCGATCTGTTCCGGGTCGTGTGGCAACAGCCGATGCAGCAGCGATTCATCACAGCGCCCACCGACGCATCCGGCCGTGCGCATCACTTCGCGTTCCATCGATGGCAGACGGTCGAGTCGCAGCACCATCAGGTCTGCGACGTTATCAGCGTAGCGATAACCGCCCACCTCTTCCTGGCTCCAGGCCCAGCGGCGTTCCTGCACGTCGAAGCGCACCAGGCGTTCCTCGATCAACGCCCGCAACACCTGGCTGACGAAGAGGGGGTTGCCCGCCGTCTTGTAGTGTACGACTTGCGCGAGCGCCTCAATATTCTGAGCGTCAGTGTCCAGTTCAGAGGCGATCAGTTGCGCGACCGCAGGGATCGACAATGGCCCCAACCTGACACTTGCGCAGGACAGCGATTGCCCACGGCCCAGCACCTCCAGCAATCCACCTTCACATTCCAGGGCCTGCGCCTCGCAATCGCGGTACGCCAGGATCAGCACCAGATGCCGGGGTGGCCGGGCGGCGAAGGCGTGCAGGAATGACAGCGTCAAATCGTCCGCCCACTGGACGTCATCCACAAACAGCACCAGTGGCCGTCCCGGCTGGGTGAAGACTTGCAGTACATCCAGCAGGGTCCGGTTGGCGCGATCGAGCGCATGTCGGGCCGACATGTTCGGCAGTTCAGACGTGGCACCAATGACCAGCTCGGCTTCGGGTACCAGTTCCACCAAAATCCGGCCCCTCCCCTTCAGCCGTTCGACCAATTGCTCACCCAGCGCCTCCAACTCCTGAGCTGGCTTGCCCAGCAACTGAGTCATCAGCGATCTGAAAATTTCCACCAATGGTGCATATGGAATTTCCTGCTGCAGGAGATTGCTTTTACCGCTCGCCCAATAACCGGGCGCCAGGGGGCGGACACCCTGATGGATCAGCGTCGACTTGCCGGCACCCGGTGCCCCCCCAACCAGCAGGCCCCGGGCGATGCCATCGCTGCGCACCTGATTCATCTGCTCTATCAGTTGCGTGCACTCGGCCTCTCGACCGAACAGAACATCACCGGGGGTCACTGAAGGTAGCCCATCGAAGGCGCCCAGCCTAAACCCATCGATGCGCCCGTGCTCCCGCCACTGCTGCTGGCACCAGAGCAGATCCGCGGCCATGGATTCGGCGCACTGATAGCGGGCACCCGGCTCTTTCGCCAAGCCTTTGAGCAGCACTCGACAGATGCCTTCCGGCAGATCGACAACATGGATCGCCGGCGATTGCGGCTGGACGGCGGCGTGCACGTGCTGCCATTGAGACGCAGCGCGGGCTGTGAGGGGCAGGCGGCCAGTCAGCGCTTGATAAAGGATTGCGGCCAGGGCGTACGTATCACTACGCGCGTCAAAACGGGGGGTCTCACGCTGTACTTGCTCGGGCGCCAGATACGGCCATTGTTCCAGGCAGGGCAACTCTGCGGCGTGAGCTTCCCGGGCATGGCTATGGAAACCCAGGAGCCTGACTGAATCGGCGGCGTCCAAGATGAGGTGATGGGGTAACAGATTGCCATGTCGCGTGCCCGCTTTCTGGACGCTGGACAGCGCGTTGGCCGCCGCTACCGCAATGGTCAGCCAGCGCTCCAATGGCAGTCCTGTGTCACTGATCAGATCAACCAGCGGCGTTCCCGACACGGGATAGATCAGCAAAGGGCCCTCGGCCGAGCGGATTAACGAGACAGGGGCAATCGACCAGGCCAGGTCCAGGTGCAGGTGAAAATCGCGCTCCAACCGCTGGCACGTGGCAGGCTGCTGGATCGGAGCCCGGGCGCCGAGCCAGCGGGTGCCCGATTGCCTATCCTGAATCGCGAACCAGGTCAGGTCGTTTTCCCGGCGCAGCAATTCGAAGCTGCAACGTTCCAGCCAGGCTTCAACGCCGATGGCATCAGGATCACGGGAATTGGATGAAGTGAGAGAACTGCTGAGCATGAACAATCACCGCCAAAGATTCGTTTCAGGCTGAGGTCGCAGTATATGCACGGCTTTTGGCTCAATGGTTGCGTTCAGGTGATGATGTCCGCTACTGGCACTATGTTGGCCGTCGAGCGCCCCTCCTGTGGGTAGTTTCGCGCACTGAAATCACGGAGTGTTATCCCTCGGGATAATTGAATTATGCGCGGCTGTCCCCTAGCGTGTAGCCCTGATCAACAAAAGTGCCCACGTCACTTTCTTCAACACCTCAGTGCAGAGGTTTACATGATCCAACTCGGCCACACTACTATTTCCCTGGAACAGCGCGAAGCATTTCGTGATGGCCAGCCGCTGCGTGTTGGTGGTCGGGCGTTCGAAATACTCTTGGTGTTGATGCAGGCCGATGGCCGGATCGTCAGTAAAGATGAATTGATCACACAGGTATGGCCCGACACCGTCGTCGAGGAAAACAACCTTCAAGTGCAGATTTCCTCGCTACGCAAGTTGCTCGGAAAAAAAGAAATCATCCAGACGGTCCCGAGGCGAGGTTACCGATTATTGAAACAACGTGAACTCCCCCTGCCGCTGTTCCCTCCAGTCGTCCAGGCCTCTCTTGTGCCTGAGAGTCTGGCGACGATTGATCCTGACAGCGTGCCGGTGTTTATCGTCGACGATGAAGCGTCCGTGCGTACAGCGCTAAGCCGCCTGCTGCGGGCAGAAGGTATCGCACATCGGATATTCGCCTCGGCCGAAGAATTGCTCAGCGCTGACCTCGACATCGGCCCCGCTTGCCTGTTGCTCGATATAAGCCTGCCCGAAGCGACAGGCCTGGAACTGCAAACGGCACTCAGCCAACGTGGACATCCATGGCCAGTCATATTCATGACCGGTTTCGGTACCGTCCCAATGTCGGTGCAGGCCATGAAGGCAGGCGCGGTCGAGTTTCTGATCAAGCCTTTTAACGACGACCAATTGCTCGATACCCTGCGTACCACTCGCCAACGTGCAGCGACTGCATTCAAGCAATGGCAACGCATTCAAAGCGCCCGTCAACGCACCGGGTTGTTGACCCCCCGTGAACGCGAAGTGTTGCCGCTGATCGTTGAGGGCCTGTCCAACAAACATATCGCCAACCGGCTGGGGACCAGTGAAGTCACCGCCAAAGTCCACCGCAAACACATCATGGAGAAGATGCAGACGCGCTCGCTCGTCAGCCTGGTCAACCTGTATGGCTTGATTGCCGCAGAGGCACCGTTTGCCATGCAGGACTCTTCATGACGATCGACACTGGCAACTCCCCCCCGCCATCGTCCAGTGCCATGCTCATTGTCTATATCGTGGACGACGATAAATCGGTGCGCAAAAGCCTGGCTAATCTGCTCCGTTCGGCCGGATACCACTCAAGGGTATTCGCCTCGGGCGAAGAGTTCCTGGCCCTGGAAAACCTCGATGACGTAGCGTGCCTGCTGCTCGATCTGAAAATGACCGGTTTGTCTGGGATAGACGTCATGCGCGCGCTGTCGCTCAAGGGCAGAAAATTCCCCGTGATCTGCATGTCGGCAGATTGGGATGAAGCGACACTGGCCGAATCCTGCCGCTTCGAGCCCATCAAATGCCTGCGCAAACCCTTCAGCAGCGACACGCTGCTGAGCGCTGTCGAGTTTGCCCTTCAACATGGGCTCGGCCCCCGACTTATGCCAGCCTGAAGGATTTAGCTAATCTGCTGCGTGGAGCGGTTGGATCGACAGCCGATATCTGCCGCTCGCGACAGTCAGAAATCGGCCAGAACCAGACATTCGTCGAATGACCGCTCTCAACCTAATGCGTATTGCGAAAATCAACTTGGGCCACCGCGAAAGTCATTTGGCGAGCTCTGAAAATTAGCAAGTTTTGCTTGGGTAATTCGAGGCTCCTGACAACTCAAATCGCCAACAACCAACGACATGCCACTTGCCGAGTTTGTAGCCAACCTCGGGGAATGTGCCAATGATTGAAGCCTAGACATTCATGCAGTTGCTCAGCGCCGTCCTTGCGTTTGGAATAGCGATCCACAAGAAATTCCTGCTGATCGCGCAGCAACACGGTGAACTGGCTCAGTTTTCGGTCAGCGGCAACAGGGTAAACACCTCGACGGCATTCCTGCCGCCCTTCTTGGCGCGGTACATGGCTTCGTCGCCATAGCGCAGCAAATCGCGCAAATTGTCAGCTAAGTCAGGATATATCACCACGCCGATACTTGATGAAATGGAGAGTGTTACACCGTTCTCCATGACAAAAGGTTGTTCAAGTACCAGGCGGATTTTCTCGGCGACCACAACGGCATCTTCTGCATTCCGGGCATCCGGCAGGAGGATGACGAATTCATCACCGCCGATTCGCGAGGCGGTATCAGACTCGCGCAGTACAGACCCCATACGGGATGCGACCTGGGCCAATAACCAATCTCCCGCCTCATGCCCATGTTGGTCATTGACCGCCTTGAACTTGTCCAGGTCAATAAACAGCAACGACAGCTTACGTTCTTCCCGTTTGGCGAGCGCGATCAGTTGTCCCAGCCGATCTTCCATCATTCGGCGGTTTGGCAAACTGGTCATTCGGTCGTAGAAAGCCAGTTTGCGGATGACTTCTTCAGCCGCCTTACGCTCAGTGATGTCCATGGCGATGCCAATCTTTGCGGGGCGTCCGTCAAGAAACATACCCGATCCGTACACCGCCAGATCGAACAACGATCCATCTTTCCTGCGCGCTTGGTATTCGCTGGCCAGGCCCTCGAACCTGCCATCTGTGTGCAAGCGTTTTGGCACATTGGCCTCGAGCAGATCGTGATCACCTTCCGCCACCAGGTCGAACATGCCGAGTGATTCAAGGAGCCTATGTTGCTCAACGCCGAACATCTGAGCTAGTCGTGTATTCGCAAACACGAATTTATGATCCTGGATTATGTAGACGCCGACTGCTGAAGTTTCAGCTATGCCACGAAACATCGACTCAGCACGCATGAGGTTCAGGTGTTCCTGCTCGAGGTTACCAATCAGGGTACCGATCCGCCGCGCGGAGTCATTAAAGGCATCCACCAAGTGCCCTACCTCATCATTGGGCCGGTGTTCGATATGGACTTGATAGTTGCCGTTTGCCAGTTCGCGACTGCCCTGCGCGAGCCTCAGCACCGGACGAACGAAGCTTAGCCGGACAATCAACCACATCCCACCCAGGAACAGTATGTCCACCACCAACAACAGATAAGCGATATTTAGCTCGTCTTCCTGTTCGCGGTGCATCTCCTTTATCAGTGATACCATCAGCTGATCGACATCGTCGAGCAAACTTTGTGAACTCTCGGCAAGAGCGCCCATCTGCCTTGCATCCGGACGGGAGGTACCGCCGCGCAGCAGCGCCGACTCAATATCTTCGCGGTAGCGCTGCCAGGCGATTCTGATCTCTTCTAATTTGAGCTGCTGTGGCGGTGTCATTCGCCGTATTTGATCGCTATTTGTGTTTCCTCGGTGCATCAGCGTACTGACCGAATCCTCATAGCTCTTGATGTCTGACAGCGCAGCCTGTTTGCCGGGAGACCATCCGTTCACAAAGCTGCTGGTGTTGAGCGCCATCCGGTGACCGAGGTAACGCATTTTGCCCGCAACCCGCATCGTTTCGTCAAAACCGGTGAATTCCGCGAACATGGCGTGCACGACCAGGATATTGCCAAGCCCGAGCAGCAGCAGCGCTAGGAACACAATCCCGATTTTCTTGCTGAGTCCAAAACGGGGCACGGCGCATGGGCTAGAAGGAGATGGCGGACTTGGCATAAGTTCTTCTGTCATGTTTTTTGACTCGGTTCGCCATGCGCTGATGGACAATGGTCAAGGTTTCAATTCAGCTGGCAGCTCGGCCAAGGCGGCCGGATTCAGTTACAACGGTGTTGGTTCTCTGACCTGCGGATCTCTACGGGAAGCGCTACTTCGTACCCGACAACACGGCTGGCCAGGAGCTGCCGTAGTAAGGCATCTCCTCGACAAAACCGCTCTGACATAGGTTGAATCGCCGGCCGCTGAACGATGAAATATGCTGAAAACTGATGAAAGGCACCCATTAAGCGCTGGTCCTTGCTTGTTTCACAGGCCCGCGGGGCCTTGACCGAGCAGCTTTCCCGTGTTCCAAGGCTGATGGCTGTATAGCGATGGTGATCATGGCTCGTCCTCCACGTTGAGGTAGGACAAGGGCGGATCAGTCACAATGGCTGGTGGTCGCTATCCGACCCAAAACCGACGGTGGCGACGGGCTGAGATCGGCCAATTGCGGTCGTTCGATGGAATGATCAAGTAGCTGTTGCGATTGGCCATTTCTCGCCAAGCTTGGAGTCACCATAGGTTTTGATGACCTCAGAGATGATGACTTGATAACCGGCAAGCCAGTTTTCCTGAGCAGCCTTTGCCTCAAGGTGACGGGGATGGTGAACCAATATCTGAAGTGCTTCGAGAGAACTCCAGTAGTACACATTGGAGAAGAGACCAGTCTGTGGATTCTCCCAAGCTTCTTCGCCAAGGTAACCAGGGATCGTTTTTGCGATTGCAGCGATTTCCTGATCGAGTCGGTGGAAGGCTTCATCAAACTGCTTTTTGGCAAAGATGAACGTTGAAGAGTACATAGGCCTTGCTCCTTTCGCGGCGTTTGGTTGCCGATGATTGCACTGACCGGACTTGGGTTTGCCTCAAACCTATGCTAGCTGGTTGGCTTCCCAACTATCAGTAGACGATGCATCTGGCGTAATGTTTTCCGCCGATTGTGCCTGATAGCGTTCCTTGTCCATGCCTGACTCCTTGTTCGGCTTGAGTGTCGCGCTAGAAACGCGACATGAGGTGAGGAGGAAAAGCGACATGACTTTTGCGCCCATTACTGGCGGATTAGCAGCGCGGCCATGATCTGCTTTTGGCCGCGTTCTGCCTGTCGCGAGAGGCAGAACGCGGCCAATAGCAGACGTAGGATCAAATCCCGATCTGACAAATTGTGGACAGTTGCCTGCCTTGCTCAAATCTGCCTTCTATTAAACCTGGTTTCGCGATGTGAAAAAGGCCGTCACTGCTGCGAGTACCAGCAAGATAGAGCTTGCAAGAAATGTCATGCGATAGCCGCTCCCGTCGAACAGCAGCCCGCCGAGGGTAGAGCCCAGCGCAATGGATAGCTGAATGACTGCCACCATCAGGCCGCCACCGGCTTCAGCATCCTTGGGCAACGCCTTGGCCAACCACGACCACCACCCCACAGGCGCCGCCGTCGCGATCAGGCCCCACAGCCCAAGCAGTAAAAAAGCTGCCACGACTCCGCCGCCAAGGACAATCAAGGAAAGTGCAATGGCGGCCATCAAGAGTGGAATGCAGACCAGGACGCGGTACATTCCGGTTTTCAGGAAAGTGCCGATCAGAATGGTCCCGACAAAACCCGCCACGCCGATGACCAGCAGGATCATCGACAACATGGATACATCTACACCAGTGACGGTTTCCAGGAACGGGCGCAGATAGGTGAACAATACAAACTGCCCCATGAAGAAAATGCCCACACTCAACATGCCGAAACTGACCAATGGGCTCTTAAACAATCGGAAGACATTGCCAGCGCCCGGTTTGCGCGGCGCCGGCGTCATGGCTGGCAGGCTGATCCACTGCCAGATCAACGCGATGATCGCTACCGGAATAAGGCAGAAAAAAGCACCCCGCCAACCGATGACACTCCCCAGATAGCTTCCCAGTGGTGCGGCCACTACGGTTGCCAAAGCATTGCCGCCGTTGAAGATTGCCAGAGCCTTGGGCACGCTATGGGCAGGTACCAGGCGCATGGCCATTGCCGCCGACATCGACCAGAATCCGCCGATCACCACGCCGATCAGCGCACGCCCAATCATGTACACCGTATAGTTCGGCGCCAGACCGACCACCAGCCCTGACACACACATAATCCCGGTCAGTAGAAGCAACAGCGTCTTGCGGTCCATTGAACCCGCCAGCCTGGAAATCGAAAGGCTTGTCAGCACCGCGAAGGCGCCGGAGATGGCGATCCCATACCCAGCCAGTCCTTCACTGATTTGCAGATCCGATGCGATCGGCGTGAGCAAACTGACAGGCATGAACTCCGAGGCGATCAACGCGAATACGCACAGTGTCATCGCAAAGATGCCACTCCAGTAAGCCGGCATTTTCCCAGTCCCCGGCGTGCCGAGGGCCTCACCAGCCGGGGAGTCGAATACTTGAGCCTTCATTCAAAAACCTCTCATCAAATAGTTGTTGGCTGAAGCATTGGCCTTTTAGCCAACCACCGTCAGGTGCCGGGTAAAAAAGTCGGTGAGCTTGGTCCAGGGAATCAAGTTCACGCGGTCGTACAGATCCACGTGACCCGCGCCGGGAACCCAGGTCAGTTCTTTAGGTTCGGCGGCGCGTTGGTAGGCATCCTCGCTGAACTCTTTGGAGTGCGCATGATCGCCAGATATGAACAGCAGCGGACGCGGGGAAATCGTTTCGATCTCGTTGAATGGATAGAAATTCACGAACCTGACTTCACTGGTCAAGGCGCGATTTTGCGTCAGTTCCAACGTACTGCCATGAGGGATATGGATGCCGCGTGGCGTGCGATAGAAGTTCCAAAACTCGCGAGTTACCGGGTCGGTTTCCTTGCCAGGCTGCGCAGGCAGATAGTTCAGAAATTGCAATTTTCCGGTAGAGAACTCGTCATAGCGTTGCTCGGCGGCTTTGGTGAGCATGGCCTGGCGTTGCTCGACAGTCGCTGAGTGCCTCAGACCATAACGGGTGACGGCGCCCATGTCATACATGCTGACGGTGGCCACGGCTTTCAAACGCAGATCCATCTTGGCCGCACTGATGGCAAAGCCACCGCTGCCACAGATACCCAGTACGCCGATACGGTTGCGATCGATAAAGTCCCGCGTGCCAAGGTAGTCAACGGCGGCACTGAATGCGTCGGCATACATTTCGGGGGCAACCTGGTTACGAGGCAGGCCCTCACTCTCTCCCCAGAAAGGCAAGTCAATCGCCAGCGTGATGAAGCCTTGTTCCGCCAGCTTTTGTGCATAGAGCATGGAGCTTTGCTCTTTGACTGCTCCCATGGGATGCCCGACGATAATTGCAGGCACTTTAGCGTTTCTAGCCAGATTTTTGGGCGTTACAAGATTGCCCACAATTTGAAGATTGTATGAGTTCTTGAAGGTCACCTTTTGCACGGTGACCTTGTCGCTTTTGTAAAAATTGTCGGCGCCTTCCGGCGGGCTGACAGCGCTTTTCGAGTCAGCTGCTAGTGCAGAACCGCCTGCGACTGAAAGGACGCCCAGAGCCGCAATGCTGACGCCGGTGGCCTTTACGAATGCGCGCCGATCAAGCCCTGGAGAGTCCAAGGCTTCTGTAGCTTCAAGGTGGGTTACAGGTGTCTCGCTCATCATCAGTACTCCGTTCCAGATAGGTGACAGAGCTTGACGGATTAGAGATATCTTGATTAGTAGGCGTAATCTTCATGTGGTTTTGAGAAAAACTCAGCAATGGCCAATACCAAAGTCAACGATCTCCAAGCTTTTCTGGCGGTGGCGCGAGATCAAAGCTTTACGAAAGCCGCCGCCAAACTGGGCATTACTCCTTCTGCGCTGAGTCATACGATCCGGGCACTTGAACAAAGGCTGGGGATACGACTGCTGGCCCGCACGACACGCAATGTGTCGCCCACAGAGGCGGGAGAAAGATTGATGCGCTCGATCGCTCCGCTTTTTGATCAGATCACTGCCGAGCTTGAAGCGCTGGGCGAGCTGCGGGACAAGCCCAGTGGCACGATTCGTATTTCCTGTACTGATGATCAGATTGAGTTGTGCATTCGGCCGATGCTTGCAAGCTTCCTGAAGAGCTACCCGGATATCACACTGGAGTTCTACGTCGACTATGGATTCACCAACGTCGTCGAGGAGCGATTTGATGCTGGCATTCGCATGGGCGAATCGATCAGCAAAGACATGATCGCCGTTCGCATAGGGCCGGATTGGCGGTTGGCTGTGGTGGGCTCTCCAGAATATTTCGAACGCAACCCGGCACCAACAACCCCCCATGAGTTGACCGGGCATGACTGCGTGAATATCCGCCACAGACCATCAGGGGCGATCTACGCATGGGAATTTGAAAGGAATGGCCAGGCTTTTACCGTCAAGGCGGAAGGACAACTTGTTTTCAACAGCATCATGCATGTACTCAATGCCGCCGTTGATGGCGTTGGCTTGGCCTACGTACCAGAGGAATTGGTAGCACCATATCTGGCTGACGGCCGACTCAAAGAAGTCTTGGCCGACTGGTGCCCTGAGTTTCAAGGTTACCATTTGTATTACCCCAATAGACGCCAGGCGTCTCCCGCCTTTTCGGCATTGGTGGAGGCGCTGAAATATAGAAGCTGAGCCTTCCACATTCGACGCGCGGCAACGTCTGCCATGGGTCGATTTCTGCCCATCGTGACAGGCAGAAAACGGCCAAGAACAGCCCGTCAGATGTGCCTATGAAACCACCGATTCAGAAGTCGCTATGCTGGCGATTCAATATTATGATCGAAAGGCCAGCGAGACTTGTATGATCGTGGCGGACCAGGAGTCAGAGCGGTTTGCCTAAGCATTGAGAGCGCTTGAAAGGTCGCTCTTCAACCTCGCTTTAATATTGAAGAGTTTTTATGCGAATTATGCGATTAACGGCGACTCCTGCAGTGGACGATAACGATCGAGGGAGCGAAACATGAATGGTAATGGGATAATTGAAAATAAGATTGGCAAAGGACTGTCTTTTGCCAAACGAATCTACCTGCCACGCCTTATTGGCCTGGCGATTGGCATGCTGAGCGTACTGGCCGCCATTGCGCCGCTGGGCCTGCCGGGATGGGTATGGGTACTGTTGCTTTTCAACGGCTTGGTTTGGCCGCATCTGGCCTATCAATTGGCCACCCGTGCTGGTGAGCCGTATCAGGCGGAGCGGCGCAACTTACTCTACGACTCAGTGATGGGCGGGTTCTGGACCGCGACCATGCAGTTCAATCCGTTGCCTGCCGTCACCATCCTTTCGATGATGACGATGAACAACGTCGCTGCAGGCGGCCAGCGTTTATTCGTGCATGGCGCGCTGGCCCAAGTTGTCGGAACTCTGCTTGCGATAACACTGTTCGGCCCGCAGGTGCAACTTACTGCAACCGCCCTACAGATCTACGCCTGTTTGCCGATGCTGACGCTCTACCCATTAGCGCTGGGCTGGGTCTGTTATCGCCTGGCCATTAATCTCGCCGACCACAAGCGCCGTCTTAGCGCCCTGAGCTGTACCGACAGTCTCACCGGCCTGCTCAATCATGGGGCGTGGAAGGATTTGCTTCACCTGCAGTTTTTCGCCTCCCGGCAGGAGAGCTTCGAAACGGTGATCGCGATCATTGATGTCGATCACTTCAAACAGATCAACGATACTTACGGCCATCTCGTTGGCGACAGCGTGCTACGCCAGCTGAGCGCCGAACTTAAGAAAAACCTTCGCCAAGGTGACCTGGCCGGTCGCTTTGGTGGAGACGAGTTCTGTGTGATCCTACCCAACAGCCCACTGAGCCAGGCCGGCGAAATTATGGAGCGACTGCGAGGGGCAATGGGCAACTACCGCAATGAGCAACTGCCTGAGCTGCGAGTCAGCCTGAGTATCGGCTTGGCATCGTGCTGCAGTGCAATGACCGACGCCGCAGACTGGCTCAACGAAGCCGACAAGGCACTGTATGCGGCCAAGAACAGTGGGCGCGACAGGGTCCATTTCACCTTAGGCGACATCGTCAACGCACCTTGAATCACAGTGGATTCGCTAGACACCTTGTAAACCGATTTTTTGATCTGTAAACCACTGAGGTTAACAAACTCAAAAAAGTGGTTTATGGCAACCAGGTAATTTCCTCGTGGAAACTGCTGGGATAATGCCCCGATGGAGCGCGTGTTTCTCAGCTTGAAAACTGAATGGACCAGCACACGCCGTAGTTACGACCGGCAGAGAACGACCCATGACGGACGTTCAAGCAGATGTGATGCCAAATGATCGATGGAGTGCGCATTGCCTCTACGAGGCATTTCCAAACCTCAAAAAAAATGACCAAAAGCCCTGGGCATTGATTTCACGGCAACGCGTTGATTAACCATCCTGACCGCTATCAGCAAAACGCACCGCGATAGCCTGGAATTGCTCATGGTTGGCCAGGAAAACCTCGCAGATTTCTGGATCGAAATGCGTAGCACATCCCTGGCGGATTATCTCCAGCGCCTGATCGTGTGACATGCTCTTCTTGTATACCCGTCGGCTAATCAGCGCGTCATAGACATCCGCCACCGCCATGAGCCTGGCACTGATGGGGATGTCATCGGCACTCAACCCGTCGGGATAACCGGTACCATCCCACTTCTCGTGGTGGCTGTAGGCGATCTCCTTGGCAAGGCGCAGAAATTCCACCGAGATGCCCAACTGCTCTTCGGCATGCCGGATGGCATCGCGTCCCAGTACCGTATGGGTCTTCATCGTCTCGAACTCTTCCGGCGTGAGGCGCCCCGGCTTGAGCAGTATGTCATCGGGTATGCCGATCTTGCCGATGTCATGCAGCGGAGCCGACTTGAACAGCAGGCGGATGCTCTCGTCATTGAGAAAATGCTGGAACCTCGGATGTTCGCGAAGCATTTCGGCCAGTAGTCTGACGTAATGCTGAGTTCGTCGAATGTGGTTACCCGTCTCATTGTCGCGGGTTTCGGCCAGCGAGGTCATGGCCTGAATGGTCACATCCTGGATGGCGCTGACCTCGGCGGTGCGGCGCTGGACTTCCTGCTCAAGGTAAGCCTTCTGATCACGCAAAAAGTCGGCGGCCGCCTTGATCTTCAATTGGGTTTCCACCCGAGCCAGCACGATGGGTGGGTTGATCGGCTTGGTGATGTAGTCCACGGCGCCCATCTGCAAACCCAGGATCTCGTCTTCCATTGTCGCCATGGCGGTGATGAAGATGATCGGGATATCAGCGGTGCGCGGATCGCGCTTGAGCTGCTCTGCCACCTCATACCCCGACAGATCAGGCATCATGATGTCGAGCAGAATCAGATCCGGGCGAGGCTCCTGCACCGCTGCCTTCAGCGCGAGCTCACCGCTGATGGCCACCCGCGTGCGGTAGATATCCTTCAGCAGGCCATTGATCAGCTTAATGTTCTCCGGCGTATCATCGACAATGAGGATGATCGGGCTAAGTGAGTAGTTTAGCGGTTCACTCATGATGCTCCCTCCAGCACGGGGTATCGCGCGCCGTCGATGCACGTTTGAGTGTTAGCCGTGCGGCCTCGAAGTCAAAGTTGTCCACCTCATTCAGCAACTGCTCGAAACTGTTCTGGCCGAGTGCTCCGCGCAACGAATCCGCATACTGCTCCATATAATCCGGCGCTGCTCCGTCATTGGCCTCCAGCAGGTGCATGAGCGCTATGGCATGCTGTGCCCAGTCGACGCTCGATACCACTGCCGGTGCTGCCTGGCCGCTACCCAGCGCTTGGCGAATCGCATGCACGGCCAGCGAGAGCGCTTCGATCAATTCATTCACCAATTCGTCCGACTCAGCGTGCGCCCTGATCGCGTTTTCCAGCTTACCGGCCATGACTTGCAGGCCGCTGAAGCCGAGGTTGCCTGCAACGCCTTTCACGGTATGGGCCATTCGCTCGGCCGTCGGCCGATCACCCGCGCGCAGCGCGTTACCCAGCGCTTGCCCTGCCAAAGCCCAGCGGTCGGCAAATTGACCCAGCAGCTTGATGTATAGCTGGCGATTGCCCGCCACTCGCCTCAGTCCGTCGGCGCTATCCAGACCTGGAATGTCCGGTAGGCGCTCCTCGCCCGATGCGGCGCTGGACGGATCCACTGCCGCCGACCCAAGTACGACCCAGCGCAGAACCGTGGCGATGAGTGCTTGCGGTTCCACGGGCTTGGTCACATGGTCGACCATGCCCGCCTCGATGCAGCGCTCCCGGTCCTCGACCATGGCATGTGCGGTCATAGCAATCACCGGGATCTGTGCGCAGTGAGGCTCGACGCGAATACGCCGGGTCGTCTCGAGACCATCCATCTGCGGCATCTGTACGTCCATCAGCACCGCGTCGTATTGCGCTGCAGCCAACATTGACAGCGCCTCGCAGCCGTTGCCGGCAACTTCCACCAGGGCACCGGCAGCCTCGAGAAGCTCCCTGGCAATCTGTTGGTTGATTTCGTTGTCCTCCGCGACGAGCAGGCGCACTCCGGCGAGCACCTGCGCCTGCGCATTGGGTACGGTTAGCGCCACCACGCCAGTTTGCGGCGCGAATAAGTTGACCAGTACCTCTACCAGCGAGGACTGGTTGACCGGCTTGACCAGGAACGCGCGAATGCCGGCCGCTTGCGCAGCGGCATGCATTTCGTCATGCCCAAATGCACTGACCATGACGGCGTACAGTGCAGGCTGCAGGCCAAGAGCCCGGCGCGTCGTCTCGATGCCATCCATCTCTGGCATTTGCCAATCCACCAATAGCACCCGGAACGGGTCGTCGGCCGCAGCACCGCGAAGGCTCTCCAAAGCAGCCTCGCCTGACGCCACCGCGACCGGCGAAAGCCCCGCTACGCAAAGCATGTCGCAAAGGATCTGGCGCGCGTCGGCATTGTCATCGACGACCAGGACGCGCGCTCCGGCGAGCTCCGCAGGGACAATCTGGTGCTGCGTACGCATGTGCTGGTCAAGACCAAGCCAGACGCTGAAAGAGAACGTGCTGCCGTTGCCCGGTTCGGAGTCCACCCCGATCGTTCCGCCCATCAGCTCGACGATGCGCTTCGAGATGGCAAGGCCCAGGCCGGTACCGCCGAATTGTCGCGTGGTAGAGCTATCGGCTTGGGCAAAGGCCTCAAAGAGTCGCCCGGCTTGCTCGGGAGTCATGCCGATACCGGTATCGCGGACACGAACCTGCAGCTGAACTTTGCCGCCGGTGCGGCCCAGGTTGCGAACCACGACCGTCACCTGCCCATGCTCGGTGAATTTCACTGCGTTGCCGACCAGGTTCAGGATGACCTGGCCCAGGCGCAGCGGATCTCCAAGCAGCGTCTTGGGAACGTCTGACGCGCGGTCGAACAGCAGCTCAATGCCCTTGTCGTAGGCCTTTTGCGCAATCAGCGAGGACACGTTGTCGAGCACCGCATCGATCTCAAACGGCACTGCCTCGACGCTCAGCTTGCCGGCCTCGATCTTGGAGAAGTCGAGGATGTCGTTGATGATGCCAAGCAGCGAAGTGCCCGCGTTATGGATCTTCGAGACATAATCGCGCTGCCGCTGGTCCAGCGAAGTCTTCAGCGCAAGGTAGGACATGCCGATGATCGCATTCATGGGCGTGCGGATTTCGTGACTCATGTTTGCAAGGAAGTCGCTTTTTGCCCGCGTCGCCTCTTCAGCAATCTCCTTCGCCCGCTGCTGCGCGTGCTCTGCTGCCTTGCGCTCGGTGATATCCTGCAGCCAGCCGAGCAGCCCTTGCTCCCCCTGGATCTGGATTGGCAGGTAGGTGACAAGCATGGTGCGTTCGCGCCCCTGCCGGTCACGCATCGGTACTTCCTGGCCCTTTGCGATGCCGTCGTCCGTGAGTCGTTCGACGATGGCTTCGCGATCATGCCCATTCGCGTAAATCTGCGAAGCAGCGTCACCGACGCCTACGCCGAACGTTTCACAGAAGCGGGGGTTGGCGAAGCGGATCACGCCCTGGGTAGAAAAGGCTATGTTGATTGGACTCGTATCGAGGATTGCCTGCAGCCGCGCGCGTTCTTCGCTAAGCGCCATTGCTGCCGCATGATGATCCGTGACATCGCGCACCCAGCTGGCGACCAGGGTCTCACCGTGGATTGTCACGAATGATGCACCGACCAGAACCCAGAGAATTGATCCATTTTTGTGCAACAGGCGGGTCTCGAAGTGTTCGACCTTGCCGTTTCGTGTCAGCAGTTCGAGGAAGCGTTCGCGCTCCTCAGGATCGACATACAGGCTCGTGGCGTGGCGCCCGAGCAGGTCCTCGCTGACATAACCGGTCGCCTGTGAAAAGCGTTGGCTTACTTCCCTGACGGCCCCGTTCCGGTCTGCCAGCACCAGGCTGGCGGGGCTGGTATCCATGAGCGCGCGGGTGAAAGCTTCGCGCTCGGCCAGCTCTGCGGCAACGCGCTTGCGCTCGTCCACTTCCCGGTTGAGGCGTCGGTTCCAGGCCAGCATGGCGCCGAGCAACAGCAGGACCGCGACCAAGCTCGGGATCGCCCAGCTCATTACGGTTTTGATATCGAGGCTGTCCTCGTTGAAGGAATCCTCGAACAGCCGGTATTCCATGAGCGATACGTGATAGTACCGCCGCCAGCTCGCATCGAGCGGCGAATCAATGCGATTGCTGGACTGGAAGAAACGCTCCAGCGCTCGCGCGAGATCCGGGGCGTTGCGCGCAACACCCCACCCAACGCTGGTCGCTTCGCTGACCGGAAACGCAATGGAGAGACGTTCGGGATCTTCACGAGCCCAGCGCAGCGCGCTTTCGCTACCCAATACCGTGAAATCCACCTTCGCATCGGCGACCAGTTTCACCGCCTGTTCGGTTGGCGCATAGACCATTCTGACCGGCTGACTGGAGAGAGGACCGCGGTTGGCTTCATCGATCCACTGCTCGTAGTCCGTGCCCTTCTGCACTGCCGCCGTCAGACCGAGCAAATCAGACACCTCGTTGCTCAGGGGCTGGTTGGAGCGATGGACGATGACCAGGTTGCGTACCCGGTAGTAGGGCACGAGCAACATCTTCGTTTCGCGCCAAGGGATGATATGCAAGTCATTTGGATAAAGATCACAGCGGCCGTCGGCGAGTAGCTTCGGGTCGTAGCTTTCCCCGCGTACGGTCTCGCCCCGATCGTCGTGAAACTGCGCATCGAAACTCGGCAGTTCCGTTACCTGTGGGCGTAAACCGAGTGATTGCGCGAACGCCTCCGCATTAGTCCGGTAGAAGGAAGCGCTTGAGCCAGCCACGCATATGCGCAGGACGCCGCTTTCCTCAATCTGGGACAGCGTACGTGCTTCCACGCATGGCATGCCCAGCCCCAACAAGCCTCCCAGCGCAAGCAACGCTCCCCAGCACGGATTTGTTTTCAAAATGCACCTGCTGGTAGGTAATTGCTCACGATCCAACTCGACATATCCTTGTGAACGCCCTTGCACGAGCTTGTCCACCGCGCTGCACTGGCATGATAGGTTTTTGGAGTGTAGGCATACGCTACAGCAAGCGCCAGCAACAAAAACTGGGCCAGCTAGCGACTTTCAAACTGCAACTCACCGTTCGGAAAGTGAGTTTGCGGACGCTACTCAGTACTCGTACACCTAAGTTTCGCCAATGTCCGCTATGGGTCGATTCTGTTGAAAAAGTCGGATTTTCAGATGGCCTTAACTCAGGCACGACCACCACCGGAGAACCTACTCGCCACATTGAGTGGTTTTTCGGCCCTTCGGTGACCTTTGCTGCTCTGTTATCGGGTTAATTTGAGGTCTTTTGTTTGGTGCAGGCGCACCAATCCCGTGACTGGTGGCCCTTGAGATGAAAATTTGGCCCGCCGTCGCAGGTTCTGCACCGCAGCGGCCAGCGTGAATTAATCCGTCGCGCCAGTAATGCCACGTAGCCGCAGGCGATCCAATTTCAGGATGCGCTTGAGGTGGGCAAACAACATTTCGACCTTTTTACGTTCGTGGCGAGAGCGCTGATATGCCGGCGTTGCTCAGCATGCGAATCATCAGTTCGGGATCAATCGACGGACGCCCAATCGGGCTGTAAAAATCGGCGAGGTAATGACGCAAGTCGCTCAGATCGAGGCACTGCTCAATGCTGCGCAGAAGGTGAGTGGCTGCAATGTGATCTTCAAGGTTGAACGAGTAAAACAGCCGCTCCTCCCCACTCGATAACTGTCCCATCATGCTGCGTGCTTACCCGCTGGCCAATGTAGAGATTTTGCCGCAGGCCAGACAGGGGAGCTACTTTTTCAACAGAATCGGCCAAAAGCTGACAACCAACGTCGAAGACATAGATTTATCTCATCGTCTTTTAATAGGGTATGAGGCAACGCAGGGATCAACGCCACACACCTCGATGACTCGCTCGGCAAAGGCGTATTAGCACATGACAGCCTTGATGGCGGCGCACGAGTCGCGGCCCCATTGCTTGGCGTCAATCAGAGCTTGGCCGATGCACCCATCCAGCCCCCATGGTGATGATGTATTTACCGGACGCCAAAACTGTTGCTAATGCTTGTTCTTAGCGGCGTTGAACAGTTTGCCCAGTATGCAGTCAAACAGCCGCTGTGACTGTGAGCGCTATAAGAGCTCAACGGGCCTAATCCTGCGTACGTAGCACACAGTTGGCCTAGCATTCAAAGTTGTTTCTGCCCCACGAAAAAATGCTTTCAAAAGGATAGATAAAAATGAGAAAACTCATTTCTGTGGTCGTTGTAGCGACTTCATTTGCTATTGGTACGGCATTCGCTCAAGTACCCGCGAAACCTGATGTGAATCCAATCACAAACGGCGCGGTCAATATGGCATCTACACCTACTACCACCGCAACAAAAACTGCAGTGACCAGCGACGCTGGAGCATTGAACGAATGCTACGACAGCATTGGCAATGATCAGCCACGGACAGCGTTGCAGGCTTGCCTCGAGCGTAAGACTCGCGAAGTCACCTCACAAATGAATATCGCCTACAAAAAACTGGAAGCCGAGACAAAGGAAATCGATTCGAGTGCGACGGCCAAAGCCCTTGCCTCGCTACTCGCCTCTCAGAGAGCGTTCGAGAAGTTCAAGGATGCTCAGTGTCAATGGGAAGCTGACTCGGCGATGGGGGGCACGGGCGCTGGAGATTTTTTAAGGTCCTGCGAAGTCGATTTGATCCGCTGGAGAACGAAGCAACTTTCCGATTAAATTTATTGACATAGACGACTGGCTATCCCGCTAACAAGAACCAGTTCGCCATTGAAGTAACCATCGCCGAATAAATGAGCAGGGTTGAGGCGCGCGGTTCGGCGACGTCGCCAACAACGTGCACGGGGCCCCGGTCACCACCGACAAGAACGAAGAAGTCATCAAGATGACGCTCGCTGTTCTGATGGCACCGGAGTGATGGCTAGAGCTCATCCCTGGTCTTCAATGGCAAAAATAAGGTTCTTCACGGAGTACCGGGAAAGACCGCAATGGGTCGTTTTCTGTCCTTCGCGCCAGACTGAAATTGACCAGAGGCATTCATTGAGATGTGCCTGGAAATTCGATTTTTTGAAATCACAACAGTGAGCCATGAACACTCAACAGTCAGGGGTTTGCAGCGTGAGCATCGTCTATGCGGCGCGCACGTTGGGTACTTTTCCGAAACTGTAAAACTCACTACCGTACGGGTGAGGATTTTGTAAGTCGGGTCGGCCACTTCAAAAAGAAACTAATGAGTGCCAGGCGTCAGTCCGATCAGGATAATCGGATCATCACTGGTGTGCGCCCATGTACCTTTCCAGTCGTCGATGATCAAGTCAAGTCGACCAGGACGCGGTGGTACATCAACACCCGCTTTGCCAAAGAAGAAACCCAAAACATGGCTCGGCAGATTCCTGAGGGCGACGGACATGGCATGTCCTCCCGCGTGATTTAATTAAAGGCTGGATCATTGCCGGTCAATGAGCAGTGACCTAAGCACCATCTGCTGTACGTCCTTGATGATAACTTCCGTCCGGAAATCATTGCTCAGCGGCCCCAGCACCACGCCGTCCAGCATGGCCCGCACGGTGGCCACCGTGATGTTCAGGTCATCGACCTGGAAGCGTCTGCCAGCCATGCCCAACGCAATAATGTCTTTTAAAAGCTGCGCCTGTTTGGTGCGCAATCCATCGATTTTCACCCTTCGAGAGGGTTCCAGGCAGTAGTTCTCGCGCGTGGACAGTATGTGCCACTGGCGCCGTGGCAAGGGACCGCAAGTAAGCGCCAATGTAGTGCCCTAATGCGGACCTTGGGTCGAAGCGCGCGAGGGCCGTTTTGCTGAGGCAGTGGAGCAACTGATACTCGTGTTCCTCAATGAATGCGAACAGAAGGCATTGTTTGCTTTCGATGTAATGATAAAGCGAGCCCGCTTGCAACCCGGCGTGATCGGCAAGCTGACGCATGCTCACGGCCTGATACCCCTCATTGACGAACATGTGCAGAGCCACACTGCGGATAGTTTCCAGCCTGGACGCCGATGCACTACTGACATGAGTGTTTGCAGTCTTGGTCATCATGAGTACCGTTACCCGGCCCGAACACGGCGGCCGGGCGATTGTATGGAAGCCCTTGGCGGGGTTGAATTCAAAACAGGGGAAGCGTGTAGGACATCACTAGTCGCGTCTGATCCTGGGCGCCGTCAACCGGTACATCACTTCGCAGCATCGCGTTTTTAAGGCCAAATCCCAGCCCTTTGAAGCTGCCGCTTTGAATGATGTAATCAACAATGATGTCGCGTTCCCACTCCTGACCATCCTGTGCACCGGCCTGGATGATATCGGTGCCACGGTAGTAGCCGATGGACGCTGTCAGGCCGGGGACTGCGCAAGCAACGAAGTTGTAGGAATACATGCCGAACACCGTATCTTCGCCCGCCCGCAGGAAGCTTGAGACGAATCTGTCCGTAGGCAGATAGGTGCTGGAACCGGCGGCACCTTCGCCCGTACTGGCCTGGTTCAACTGGGTAAAATTGCTGCCGGAAGACACACTCTGATAACCCCCTGTCACCGAATGGCCGCCCACGTTGTAGGTGAATATTGCCGCCCGGGTGTCATTGTCTATCCGGCCCGGGGTATCGCCAAAGCCGCTGAGTGTGTAACCGGCGGCGCGACCCTGGGCGCTATCGTTTTTGCCTTCCGCCCGGGTTCGGAAGTAGCGCAAATCGGTTTTGAATGTTTGCCCTTCGGTAATGGGGAACGTGTGTACCAAGCCAAGAAAGTCTTGGTCGTAATAATTTTCGAGTTTGCCATGGTAGTACTGAAGAAGAAGCTGTTTGCTGAATTGATAGTCTGTCCCGGCGAAGGAGAAATTGTTGCTTTCACGCCGCCCTCCAGCCACGGCCAGCCCCGAATCGTTAGTCGACGCTCGCCCGGTGGCTTTGTTGATGCGCCCGCCAACCAGAGTCAAATTGTCGAGGGGTTTGGAGGTCAACATTGCACCTTCGAACATTTGTGGGAGCAGGCGGCCGTCGTTCGCTACCAGGATCGGTAGTTTGGGTAGCAGCGTTCCAACCTTGAGTTCGGTGTTTGATAATTTGGCCTTGGCGGTGACCCCCAGCCGGCTGAACTCATGAACAGCATCGCCATCGCTGTCATCGGGAAACATGGAACTGCCCCGATGATTGCCTGCCCCTCCGTCCAGGCGTACGCCCAGGGTACCAAGTGCATCAAGTCCGAAGCCGAATGTGCCGTCGGTGTAGCCGGACTTGAGATCCAGCATGAAGCCATTGCCCCACTCGCGTATTTTGCTCTGGCCTTGAGGACCTGGCTGATTTCTATAGTCGTTATTGAAGTAGAAATTGCGCACGCTCAGGTTGCCCTGGCTGTCCGCCAGGAAGTCAGCGAAAGCAATACCCGGGCCGGCCAACAAGCAGCCAATGGCGGACAGCATTAAACGATTTACAGGGGAGTTTTTTGTCATTGTTATGTGCTCCTGTTGTTCTTTGATTGTTGTTTTTATGGCGCGCAGGTTTTTTCGAGACGAGCTCAGCCTGGCCCTGACAGTTTCATCAGGGCGTACAGAGGCCTCAGCGCATGCGCTTTACAATTGACCAGGAAGTTCTGTCAGTTATTTAAACTGTCTGGGCGACAGGTGTGGGGCGCAGGCGGTAAACGAGCAAGCCGAGTACACCACCGACGACCAGGATCGAAGCCATGATGTACATCGCCGCATGGGTATTGCCGGTCACTTGAGTCAACCAACCCACGACAATCGTGCTGAAGAATCCGGCAATATTGCCCAGTGAGTTGATCAGCGCCACGCCTGTCGCTGCGGCTGCGCCACCAACCACTGCGTTGGGCATGCCCCAGAAAACCGGCAGGCTGCTGATCATCGCGGCCGTGCCTATGGTCAGGCCAATCATGCCGAGCAACAGGTTGTCGCCGAAATAAGTGCCGAAGGCTATGCCCAGTGCGCCGACGCCGGCGCAAATCGCCAAATGCCACCGATACTCCCCACGCCGGTCGGAACTGCGACCTACGAGCACCATAGTGATAACAGCGGCCGCATAGGGGATGGCACTGAGCACGCCGATAACCACTGGTTGCTGCACCCCGCTGTTACGGATGATGGTCGGAAGCCAGAAGCTGATCACGTACTGGCCCAGCACCAGGCAGAAATACACGGCGCCGAGCAGCCAGATCTGCGGATTGACCAAGCCGTCGCGCAGGCGATGACTCTGTTTCTGCGAAGCCTCGCGATCGATGGCCGCCTGCATGCCCTGGCGCTCTTCGGGTGTCAGCCAGTGAGCATCAGCGATTCTGTCACGAAGCAGGAAGAAGACCGCCGCCCCCAGGGCTACCGCGGGCAGCCCTTCAATGACAAACATCCATTGCCAGCCAGCGAACCCGGCTACGCCGTTGAGGTGTTGCAGGATAAAACCCGAGATAAGCGCGCCCAGCATGCTCGAAACGGGCAAGGCCATAATGAACATGGCAGTCATTACCCCGCGTCGATGGCTGGGGAACCAGGTGGTGAGATAGAAGATGATGCCGGGAAAGAAACCCGCCTCGGCAATACCGATCAGCAAACGCAGCGCGTAGAAGGCCGGGGGCGTTTCGATAAACATCATTGCCGCCGACAAAAGCCCCCAGGTCACCATGATGCGAGCGATCCAGCGGCGAGCGCCAAAGCGGTGCAAGGCGATATTGCTGGGGATTTCGAACATCAGGTAGCCGACGAAGAAAATACCCGCGCCCAAGCCATAAACGGCGTCACTGAACTTCAGATCGTCGAGCATCTGCAACTTGGCAAAACCGACGTTGACCCGGTCCAGATAAGCGACCAGATAACAGACGATCAACAGCGGGATAATCCGCCAGGCCGTCTTGCGGTAGGCTGATTTCAAAGCGTGGTCGGGCATCACGCCCGCAGGAAGTGGAGGTTGGTTCATGTCTAGCCTCTTTATTGTTGTTGTCGAAGCGAAAATGAAACGTTTGTTCAGGTAGCAGGCAGTAAGCGTGTCGAAGGCCATTCACCAGATCGGCACATGTCGTGCACCACTTGGCTTATCAGTTGCGCGATCAAGGTCCGCAGGTTGCTGGCAGGTCGCGTACCGCAGGTGCAGATGCCCAGCGTCCGGAACACGCCAGGCACAACGAAGGGGTGGGCAACCAAACGCCCTTCCGCCACTTCCCGCATCGCCAGGTTGAGCGGCATGATGGTCGGGCCAATGCCGGCCTCGACGGCACTTTTGAGGATGTAGACCGAGTTGACTTCCATGGCCACAGCGGCGGGCGCGCGCTGTTGCTGTGCCAGGGCAAGATCGACGACGGCCCGGGTGCTGTGACTATGGGCCCTGCTGGGAAAGACCAGCGGCCGCGCCACGGCCTGGGCCAGGGTCACCTCGCCGGCTGGCGGCGCCTCAGGGTCATTGGCGCGATGGATCAGATAGAGGTCCTCCTCGATCAGTGGTGTAAAGCTCACTTCCGCAGGCAATCCGGTGGGCGTGAACAGCGCGATGTCGACACTGCCACGGATCAACTGATCGACCAGATTGCCGGTCAATTCTTCATTCAATTGCAGCTCCACCTCAGGGTAGATCCGGCCCACCGCTTGCAGCAGCGGCAGGGCAATGATCGGCGAAACACTCTGCGGCAGCGCCACTACGATGGACCCCGTCAATACGCCATGCCCCGGCAGGACCGCCGCCTTGGCATCGCGCAATTGCTTGAGAATGCCCAGGGCATACTCGTAGAACACCTGGCCCGCCTCGTTGATGGCGATGCCGCTATTGCTGCGATGGAACAGCGTCACTCCCAATTCGTCCTCCAGCGCGCACATCTGCTTGCTCAACGCCGATTGCGCGATGAGCACCTTGCGGGCTGCCGCTGAAAGGCTGCCCGCATCGGCAACGGCCAGGAAGTATTTGAGCTGACGAATTTCCATACGCGTACCTCTTGCAATCTCGGGTTTACGCCACCGGTGTACCGCGGGCAAAGATCTTCCCGGGGTTCATCAATTGCTGCGGGTCCAGCGCTGCCTTGATGGCAGCCATAGTGTCTACCGCGTTCTGGCCAAATTCCGACAACAGGAATGATTGTTTGGTCAGGCCGACGCCGTGTTCTCCGGTGCACGAACCGTTCATGGCGATGGCGCGTTCGGCCAGACGGTGCGCGACGATGGTTGCCCGTTCCAATTGTGCCGGATCGTCCGGGTCGATGAGGATCACCGCATGAAAGTTTCCATCGCCAACATGGCCGAATATGGGGGCCAGCAAGTCGTGTTCCTGCAGATCAATGGCCGTTGCCTCGATGCATTCGGCCAGTCGCGAGATAGGGACAACCGCATCGGTCGTGACCGAGCGACAGCCTGGTCGCAGCGCCAGTGCGGCGAAGTAGGCATCATGCCGCGCCTGCCACAGCCGGCTGCGGTCTTCAGGATGCAGTGCCCATTCAAAGTCCTGTCCACCCTGCTCGTCGGCTAGCATGCGTAGCGTTTCCACCTGTTCCTTGACGCCGGACTCGGAGCCATGCAACTCGAAGAACAGTGAGGGCGCCTCTTGCAACGTGGTCTTGCTGTAGGCATTGAGCGCGCGAACCGTCAGTGCGTCGATCAGTTCAATGCGCGCCATCGGTATGCCCAACTGGATGGCCTGGATAACCGTGCGCACCGCGTGATCGACGCTGGGAAAATTGCACACGGCCGCCGAAATGGCCTCCGGGATCGGGTGCAATTTCACCGTCAGCTCGGCAACGGTGGCCAGGGTGCCGCCGGAGCCGACCAACAGGTGAGTCAGGTCATAACCTGCCGACGACTTGCGTGCCCGGCCACCCGTCTGCATCACACGGCCATCGGCAAGTACGGCCGTCATGGCCAGGACGTTTTCGCGCATCGTTCCGTAGCGCACTGCGTTGGTACCCGACGCTCGGGTGGCCGCCATGCCACCCAGTGAAGCATCGGCACCCGGATCAATCGGGAAGAACAAGCCAGTACCGTGCAACGCAGCATTCAACTGCTTGCGGGTCACCCCTGGTTGTACCGTGACGTCCATGTCGTCGATGCGCACTTCGATGATCTGGTTCATGCCCGACACATCGATGCAGATGCCGCCGTGTATCGCATGCAGCCAACCCTCCAGAGAGCTGCCGCTGCCGTAGGGGATGATCGGCACTCGATGGGTGTGGCAGGCCTTCTGCACGCTGACGATCTCTGCAAGGCTGTTCACAAAGGCCACCGCTTGCGGCGGCATGGGATCGAGGGCGGAAATGTCACTGCCGTGGTGCTCGCGCACACTCACTGAAGAACTGAACCTGGTACCGAGCAGGGAAGTCAGTTCATCGAGCAGCGCTGATGGCAGCGATTGGAAATCGAATGTATTGATCGCAGAGCCTTGCATGCAGAGATCTCCTTTTATTTTTTTCATGCCGGGCGACGTTGGAGTACGAGACATACGGCACGGGAGTTGGAGTGGAAGCTGGCTATATCTTAGATGCATAGACCTGGTAGCGGTTATGCAGAATAGAGATCGCCCTATCCCTGGGGAAGATGGGCGCCGGGTATGACGCAGTCATAGCCAATGATGAGGGAGCGGGTTCGACAGGCTGGGAATCCCGCCGTTGAAAAACCGCGAAAAAAAGGGAGCGGATCTCTGACTGTCAAACTCGCTCTAAAACGTTTTCACACAGCCTGGGTCGATGGTTGCCTTTCGCGACAGGCAACCATCGGCAAAAAGCAGCCTATTGAACAAATGAGGAGACGGATCTATTTTTCCGTCACCTTTTGGAACATTGATCCCTCTTTTTTCGTCCCGCCAGTTGACCGGCAAGCAGAGCAAATCAGCATCAACCAGCGCCGGAAGTCGCACCCACTCAGGAAACTCTTTGCGGTACACGGCGCGCAAGACTTGAGCATAGATCATTGCCGCGCTCTTAAAACTCCGATACGGAAAAGCGTGGCGTCTGTCGGGTTATAGAAGAGTAAAAGGCCACCAGTCGATTTCACATTGACATCATGGATATGCGTCAGCGAAACTCCCTAAAACCACAAACAATATAGGGTAATTCTGCGATGAAAAAACGCTCCTTTCTGGTACCAATGGCCACTTTGGCCGCAGCCATAGCTACAGAGCAGGCTTCCGCTCTAACTTCTCATGAAGTCATTGAGCCCACCACAGAAGCCAAGAACACATTTCAAGCGGAAGCTCAAAACGAGAACCTTTCTGTTCGCGGCGGCAATGATCTGTTCGCCTTTATTCTCAAGCGCGGGGATCAGGGGCAACTGATGGCTTACCACAGTTCCCATAGCTCCCACTCTTCGCACAGCTCCCATAGCTCCCACTATTCGGGTCGATAATGGTTTGCTCTCATACGCTCGTCTTTGATGAACGGCTTTATGACGCCCAGGTGTTGCAGAAAGCTGCTTATCGATCGATCAACACCCTAACGATCGATATCACCTCCGACGAGGGACGGTTTATCTGCGTCTTGTCATTGAATATCGGTTTGGACGAGCCGGCCTTTCTGTCCGCCATCCAAGAGTTCAAAAAAGATGTGCTCGATTATCAGCTGCGCCACCGATTGGCAGTTGAAACGCAGCCTATCAAGAACCTGATCCTCGGACTGGCCTTTTCAAAAACCGGGCTGATCAGTGAGTAAATTTCAAAAGCTGGAGTTCTACGCGCAGCAACGTCCCTATGAGTTGCTGCCCTTTAAGTTCGACCGCCTGAATGACGACGAGTACGTCATCACTAACATGGCAGGCGAATTTCTTGTCATACCGGTGCCGATGCTTGAACCGATCATTAGCAAGACGCTTCCGCTCTCATCAGAGCTGATCCCTACGCTTCGATCCAAACAGTTCATTCGCTTCACCAACGAGCAAGCGCCACTTCAGCTTCTGGCACTCAAGATCCGCACGCGATTGTCTAGGCTGGCCGAGTTCACCAATCTGCATATTTTTGTAGTGACTCTTCGGTGCGACCATAGCTGCCCTTATTGCCAAGTTTCAAGGCAGTCGGAGAGCAAAGGCGAATTTGACATGACCACAGAGATGGCAGACAAGTCGCTGGACTTCGTCTTTAGGTCTCCCAATCCAGCCATCAAAATTGAGTTTCAGGGTGGTGAGCCGCTGCTGAACTTCGAGATGGTGAGGTATGTTGTTCTTGAGGCAAAAAAACGTAACGTCAAGGAAGGACGTGACTTACAGTTCGTGATTGCGACCACGCTTTCACTACTGTCTGATGACGTGCTCGACTTCTGTAAGCAGCACAACATTGTGCTTTCATCTTCGCTTGACGGGCCATTGGATCTGCATAATGCAAATCGCCCACGACCAGGCCGAGATAGTCATCAGCGTTTCGAAGAAGGTTTGCAGAAAGCCCGTGCAGCCCTCGGCTATGACCAAGTGTCAGCCCTGATGACAACCACAGACAAGAGTCTGCCACGAGCGCGTGACATCATTGATGAATATCTGCGCCTAGGCTTTGATGGCATTTTCCTCCGCACGCTCTCCCCCTATGGCTTTGCGATCAAGACCAAAAAATTCATGTCATATGACACGGAGCGCTGGCTTGAGTTTTATAAGGAAGGTCTTCAGTACATCATTGAGCTAAACAAATCCGGCATCCGATTTGTAGAGCAGTATTCTTCGCTCGTGCTGACAAAAATGCTGACTTCTGGGGATCCTGGGTTTGTTGATTTAATGAACCCTGCCGGTGCTGGTATCGCAGCCATCGTGTTCAACTACGACGGATCGGTCTACGCTTCAGATGAAAGTCGCATGCTTGCCGAAATGGGTGATCATACGTTTCGTCTGGGCAACATTCTTGAGCATTCGTATGAGGAGATTATCCTCTCTGATCAGCTTCTGGATGCACTTGAAAACTCTTTCACCTTAAGCGCTCCAATGTGCTCTGACTGTGCATTCGAACCTTACTGCGGAGCGGAGCCCGTCTACCACCACGCCATTCACAAAGACGTGGTAGCAAGAAAACCAGAGTCCTCCTTCTGCAAGCGAAATATGGCGATTTTCAAGCATCTCATCGAGCTGATGGGAAGTGACGAGCAAACAAAACGGATTTTTATGGGTTGGGCCAACCGATGCTAAAACTCGGCGGAAAGATTATCCGTATCCATGCGGTTGATGTTCATAGGGACCTCACTCTGCTCAAGGTGTCGACCAATCGGAATCTGCCTGAAGTCTTGCGACGGGAAATGGCCTATTTGGTTTCCGATCAGCAGATCCCCCGAGGATTCGCCCACTATCTTCTGCTTGATAAACATCGGCAGCTTGTTGAGATACTGCCTTCCGACTCTGACTACTCAATCCTACCGAATGACTACAGCTATATCGGTAATGGTGACGTTATCCGGCTTTCAGCAGATCGTCAGAGCATTAGCGTGCTGTTTCGAGCATCGTCACCTCACAACAGCATCCTGGTTACCGAGCAGTGTAATCATTACTGCCTTATGTGCTCGCAGCCGCCTAAGGCTGCTGATGACTCTTGGATACTTGACGAAATCGAGAGCCTGATCCCCCTCATTCCAAAAGATACCCGCGAATTGGGGTTTACTGGCGGCGAGCCTACGACCAATCGGGAGCGCTTCCTTAAGATCATTAGCCTGACAAAAAGCTATCTGCCAAGAACCGCAATCCACATTCTCTCGAACGGACGCAGCTTCAAAGATCCGGCGTTCGCTGAAAAGTACACGCGGATTGAATTGCCGGACGCGATGATCGGCATTCCTCTCTATTCAGACGATCCGACACTGCATGACTACATCGTCCAGGCCCAAGGCGCATTCGATGAAACCATTCAGGGCATTCTCAATCTGAAGCGTTTGGGTCAGAAGGTTGAGATCCGAGTCGTCATTCACAAGCTATCGGTGCAGCGCCTGACTGAACTGTGTGAGTTCATCGCGCGCAATCTGCTGTTTGTTGACCATGTGGCGCTGATGGGCCTTGAGATGATGGGCTTCACCCGGGCCAATCTCGATGAGCTTTGGATCGACCCAATCGAATACAAAGACACTCTCAGCAAGTCAGTCGGCATTCTTGCCAAGTACGGCATGAATATCTCGGTTTACAACCATCAGCTGTGCTTGGTGAATCCGGACATTCAACCCTACTACCGCAAATCAATCAGCGACTGGAAAAACGAGTACGCGCCTGAATGCCAAAGCTGTACAAAACAGCGAGAATGCGGAGGTTTTTTCGCATCGGGCGTTAAATTCGGCTACAGCAAGCACCTAGTCCCATTCTAAATTCGGCATCAAAACAGTGAGCACATAGCGCCCCGATGCATGCATGTTTTCTGCCGACCACAACAGACAGAAAACGGCCAGGAGCAGACTGTGGACAGGTAGCCGCATATGCATCTACGCTGGGCGATTCAGTGACAGCACAGCGGTAAAAAGGAGTAGTCATGTTGGAAGTTGCCATTGATCGAGATAGCGTTCATGCAGGAGATGATCTGGGAAGCCATGCGACGTCGATCACACTCGATCCATCAGCAACGCTGCGTACCTTAATCGAAGTGATACAAGACGCGGGCTACTTACCTGGTATCAATGGAGGCAAGGCTACTTGGATTATTTGTACGTCTGACAAACCAATAGGTGTTTTAGCGCAGCAATGGTCAGAGCCTAAATTGACCGTGCCGCCCGAAAGCATCGTGGATCAATATTTCGGAAATACCGAACCTCGTCTTCTGTTCAGATATTGGTGCCAGGCAGATCCCGATCAGGTCTTTTCGCATATCAAGGCCGGAAATGAACCACCATCACGATTTTAGGATTGGCGGTGGACATAGCTGTTGATCAATGCGGTTCAGATGACTGCTATGGGTCGTTTTCTGCCTTAAGAGACGGGCAGAAAACGGCCAGAGGCAGACGTGAGCAGTTGGCCCGCACGGCTCAGAGCTGGTGCAGCCGATAGTCACAACGGCGCGCAGTGAAAATTAGCGCCTGACGTGTTGGCTATTTGCTCTAGGAGTGCGCCACCCTCTGTTAGGAACTCAGTTCACTGACGGAACAGGAGTGCGGTTCGTGAGGAAGTACAGTGCAAGCGTCGACAGCGTTCCCAAGGGCATATTGCTAATCAGCGCTGCTGTCTTTCTCCTTTCACTGGCCGACGCAGCGGT
>NZ_JAHUWS010000020.1:0-41872 GCF_019218965.1 Pseudomonas sp. PDM31
TTAGTGCCTATGTCAGCAGGACACTGCTGCTAAGCTTATCCACAGTTGCTGATGCAAAAATCAGCAAACGGCCCTGGGTCAATTTTCAATCGGCAGGGTGGGTCAGTTTTCAATCAGCGCCAACAGTTTAGGATCAGAAAGCAACATTGCTTCAACTTCGGTGTCATTCAAAATTGTCGCGTTACTTATTTCGCAGATCGTGAATGTGTCTCGACTTTCCCATTGCAAGCGGCCGTTGTACCGTCTGATATTCAGGCTGAGCGCGCGCTGTTCGGTTTCTAAGGTGAGCTTAATAAACGCATCTTGTTCGTCGATAGCTCCCAGCATTTGAAGCATGTCATTTTGGTAGCTAAACAAATTTAGCAGCGTGGGCGATGAACCTACTTTGATCTCATAGTGCCGTTTTGGATGTGGCAGCGCCTCGCTCACCAGTTCCAGTTGCATGTAGAAACTTTGCCCTTGAGGTTGCCCTGAGGTCAATGCGATGCGATGACCTATAAGCTCAGGTAACGTAAGTTCGTGTGCTCGCGAGGGCCGGTCGTCTGGACCAATAAGCCGGGCTCCTTGATACGGGTACGGGAGGCGAAGTCGTAGTGGCTGATTGCTGCTTTTCTGGTCGATCTCCAGCGTAAAACCAGCAGGAGGTGTATCGGTTCGATGAATAAGGCAGAAAGTGGTTGCGGAGTGTTCAGACTCCAATCGCTTGGCCATTAGCAGCGAGCTGTCGATTTTTAAGTCAAGCTGGAGCGCACCTTTGACCTGCAATCGAGCAGGTTTTTCGGTGGTTGCGGGAAGCAACGAGGTACTGAATTCTTTGGGTAGGACGGCAAAGCGGCGAGTTAAAAGCGTTTTTCCCTTGCGGTTTTTCAAGGTGTAACGAACGACACCGAAGGGCCCGGTACGGCGAGGAGTGTCCAGGGGTTGCCCATTGGCAAATTCTAGAATATCGCCCAGACCAAACTCATAGTTTTCGGGCAACTCCAGTCGTGGCCAACCCAAATATACAACACCTGGGTTACTGTCATAGAGCCCCTGAACACCGGCCAGAGCGGGCTTTCGGTGTTCGTTTTGATTTTGATTTAATTCGATTCGATAGAGGTCAGGGCCATTTTGGAGCGATACATCTGCCCGTAGATCTAGCCACTGGCCGCTCTCTTTGTCGGTAGTCAGCAGCGATGGTGCGAGGCCGTCTGACGAAAAACTAAATTTGGTCGGAATGCGAATACGTGCGGACTCACCAGCGACACCGCAAGAAGATGTTCCGACCAATTGCCAGCAATCAGCCCGCTGCTCAAAAACTAACGGCGTTTCTTCGTAATCCAACTCGCTGCCGTCGAATTGGTAACATTGAACAACTCGTCCATTGTCGAGTAAGCGCAGCGTGACAGGTTCGCCTAGCCGGCGACGTTCTATTGATATTGAGGGATTGGAGAAGCGGATCGTCAGACGCGACTCGTTCAGCTGGGCATACACCGCAGGCCCACGAGCTAATATGTGCTCACCTTCGTAATAGGCTTGATCGAGCCGAGTGCTACCCAACTGCTGGGCATCAATGTCAAATGAGTGTTCCTTTGGCAAGGCCAGCTCTGTCCTAATCTTCCAGTCCGGCAGTGTGCCTAATAGAAAATGCTCACAGGTGAATGCTCTGGCTTGAATTAGTGCCTCTTTTCTATCGAGCCGCTGCTTGCCAGCATCATGTAGCCAATCATTAATCAGGCCTCTAGCGTTAGTTTCATCGAGAGGGATTGGAAAGGCTTCTGTCCACTCAGGAGCGACTTTATCCAGGTAGGCAGCAGGGTCTTTCTGATCCTTAAGCGAATATTGCCCCGCGAGATGCATCAACTGTTCAACAATGCCGGCAAGCAGCTGCCTGGTTTCTAGATTTCGAAAGGAAATTGGCAATTCATCTTCGTGCGCTGCTATTAGGTCAGCAGTTGTTCGGTGGCTGCTCCCTGCACTGAAGAGATTAATGCCTCGATTGACGGCTTTGCCAAAGCCATGTGATTCCTTTTGAACCAGGGGCCAAGGTAACCCACCTTCTGCGAAAAGGGACCCTAGCCAATCCCTACCGTTTTCACGGTACCGAATAGGGCGTTTCCAGTATTCCAGTCCTTTACTGGTCAAGGTTGCATGCTGGCTGTGTGAAAGTGAGACGGCTAACTCGCTCTCAGCGCCTGACCAGGACCATGAGCTGTTGTAATTTCTACGGTACTGCTCACTGACGAATAAACAAAAACATGCTCCCAGGTGTATGACCTGAACTGGGCTGGACGCTAGGCGAAGGTACTTTTGAAGTAAATCGCGTAAGGATGCGTACTCGTATTCGGACAGTTGGTAGCTATACAGAGGTTTTCCGTTAGGTCCTTTGAATAGCTCGCGGGTGAGCAAAAATTCGCTGAGCCAGGCTTTTATGGGATTTACAGCAGGAGTGAACGCGGTCATTGACGCAAATCCTTATGCTGAAGATTCAAAAGCATGCAGCGCAGCGCAGACCCTCGACGACGTCTCCAGCTGCACCACCTGAGTTTTTTTGGCGTGTGTCACTGTGCCATCTTCGCGAAACGCCGTCGACATTTGAATCTTGATGGGTTGGAGGCTCCAATCGGTATTTATGCTCGCAACAGCGCCGCTATTCTTGCGGCCGGGCACGCTGCCCTTGGGTTATCGAGCGCTTACCGCAAACCGCTCGTGCGCTGGTGGAGAGTTCGATTCGAAAGAGAGGGAGTCACGATTGGGTGAGTCGAGGAGATTGTGAACTTAGCTCGGCAGCGCCAGTGTGTGAATATCTGGCGCTGGATCATGATGCTGATTTGGTTACGCCCTTTTTGGTGGCCTTTTGCTATAGCCATATTCGGCGAAAGGCAGTTCAATACCCCATTTAGCTACTTTCAGTAAAGCAAAAGGAATTCCACACAGTATGAAATGGGGTCTGCAAGTTCATTATGGGTTCCACGGCGTAGGTCAAGGGTTGTTCAGTGCGGGGAGCTTTGTGATGCTCAACGGAACCGCTAGCAGCCAATTCAACTGGGTGTATGACTGCGGTACCTCTTCCTCCCAACATTATCTGGATAGTGCGCTGGGCGATTTGGAGCGTGACATCCGCACGCCAGCGGGCCGGCGCCCCTACCTTGATCTCTGTTTCACCAACATGAGAGCTATAGGCGCCAGGATGCTTTCCGAATCAGCTACGTGAAGGCTCACGTTTTCGCCGCAGAAAAACAAAAAAGGGCTGCCAGTTGGCAGCCCTTTTTTAGTGCATCCGTTTCACTCTTCGTGAGAAGGTTTCATGGTTTAGTGATTCTGAGCTAACTCTGGGATCAATCCCAGCTCAAAGCCCCACCAGTCTGATACTCAATAACCCGCGTCTCAAAGAAATTCTTCTCTTTCTTCAAGTCCATAATCTCGCTCATCCAAGGGAACGGGTTCGTAGTCCCCGGATACTCTTCCTTCAGACCAATCTGCGACAGGCGACGGTTAGCGATGAACTTCAGATAGTCTTCCATCATCGCCGCATTCATCCCCAACACCCCACGAGGCATGGTGTCGCGAGCGTATTCGATTTCCAGCTGAGTGCCCTGCAGAATCATCTGCGAAGCTTCTTCCTTCATTTCAGCATCCCACAAATGCGGGTTTTCGATTTTGATCTGGTTGATCACGTCGATGCCGAAGTTCAGGTGCATGGATTCGTCGCGCAGGATGTACTGGAACTGCTCGGCGACGCCGGTCATTTTGTTGCGGCGGCCCATGGAGAGGATCTGGGTGAAGCCGCAGTAGAAGAAGATGCCTTCCAGAACGCAGTAGTAGGCGATCAGGTTGCGCAGCAGTTCTTTGTCGGTTTCGACGGTGCCGGTTTCGAACTTCGGATCGGAGATGGAGCGGGTGTATTTGAGGCCCCAGGTGGCTTTTTTCGCGACCGATGGGATCTCGTGGTACATGTTGAAGATTTCGCCTTCATCCATGGCCAGCGATTCGATGCAGTACTGGTAGGCGTGGGTGTGGATCGCCTCTTCGAAAGCCTGGCGCAGGATGTACTGGCGGCATTCCGGGTTGGTGATCAGGCGGTAGACGGCCAGGACCAGGTTGTTGGCGACCAGGGAGTCGGCGGTGGAGAAGAAGCCGAGGTTGCGCATGACGATGCGGCGCTCGTCGTCGGTCAGGTCTTCCGGGTTTTTCCAGAGGGCGATGTCGGCGGTCATGTTGACTTCTTGCGGCATCCAGTGGTTTGCGCAGCCGTCCAGGTACTTCTGCCAGGCCCAGTCGTACTTGAAGGGTACGAGTTGGTTGAGGTCGGCGCGGCAGTTGATCATGCGCTTTTCGTCAACGGCGACACGGGCGGAGGCGCCTTCGAGTTCGGCGAGGCCTTCGGCGACGTCGAGAGAATCCAGAGCAGCCTTGGCGCGGGCTACTGCGGCGGAGTCAGCGGCGGTCACGGCGCGTGCTTCGAGGGCGGCGGCACCGCCGGCGCTGTCGAGACGGTCCATGTTGGCTTCGGTGGCGTGGCCAGCGTTGGCGCTCTTGACCGCTACTTCCGTGTCTTCTTTGTCGAATTCGTCCCAGCTCAGCATGACGTGTCGTCTCCTGCGTGAGGGCCAGAGTGCCCGTGTGAAAATGGTTGGTTGGTTTTTCACACGGCCGTACTGGCCGCGTTGGATCTAAAGGAAATCGTTTCTTGCGGCAGCTAACGCAGGCAATAAAACAGAATTTTGTACGGGGTTCCGAGAGCCTCTGACGGGCGCGGAAATCGGTAAAGATCTCTGCGTGGGCTTCAGACTGGCTATTGATCCCTGTAAGGGGATATTGCAGGCCCGTTAGGGCGGCATTATAGGGAAATTTTTGCCGTCGTGGTGCGGCGAATCGGCCTACAGATCGGTCGAGAGGACGGGTTTTTCGGTCGGAGCGAGGGTTTACAGGGCTTTGGGGGCCATAGATTTTTTTTCGGGGAAAAGGGCGCTTATTGGTTTTTGCTCAAAAAACAACCAAAAACCGGGTTTTTCACTACATCTTGTGTTTTTGCGAGCTTTTCGATGTATCCAGACACAACCGAGCCCGACGGGAAGCCGGGCTGCGAAATCGCCTCGATTTAGAGCGCGGGCGTTGTTGCTCAGCCATTGGAGCAGCCATTACCCATCATGCTGTAACGCAGGATATGCCGTTGACCTTGTGAGTCTTCGTATTCCATTTTCATCGGCACCACTTCACACACGTTTGGGGTTTCGCTCATGGAGATTACTTTGGCGATGTCCAGGTTGGTGGAGTAAGTATATTCCTCGATGACCGGTTGTTGCTGTGCGACATCGGTCGGGGCTTCGTCGGCCATGGCGTTCAAGCACAGGCTGCCCAGGGCCAGAACTAATAAAGCTTTCATCTGCTGTTACCTTTCTTGGGTCGAATGGGGTCACGCAACCTTTTTGGGGTTGCGTGCGGATCTGATTACTTGGGTTTGGGTTAACTGCCTTCGTGGGGGCTGTAACTTGGTTAACTCGGTTTGCCGGTTTGGCGGGGATGGATTTTAGGGCTGGGGGGTGCATTCATATAGGTGGGCTTTTGATAAACACTTTTGACAGATTTCGTAACAATCCCTGGAATCCAATTGGGTACGACTGCGAGGGGCCGGTTTGCTGTTGATATTGGTGGCGCTGTGCGTCAGGTAGGCCGCCATCGCTGGCAAGCCAGCTCCCACAGGGTTTTGGAGGCATCCCCTTCGTTGGGGGGCGACAGGAAATGCTCGGTTTGGCTGGCTGGGTAACTATTCAGGACATTTTGTAGGGCCTTGTTACTACCATCGTCGAATGGTTCTATGGGGCCGGCGCGACTACAACTGGGTCATACAAAAACAACTATTCCACCGAGGTAAGAAAGATGAGTGCGGCTTCCCTGTATCCCGTTCGTCCCGAGGTTCTGGCCAATACGCTGACCGACGAGGCGACCTACAAGGCCATGTACCAGCAGTCCGTCGTCAACCCGGACGGCTTCTGGCGCGAGCAAGCTAAACGCCTCGACTGGATCAAGCCTTTCACCACGGTGAAGCAGACTTCCTTCGACGATCACCATGTCGATATCAAATGGTTTGCCGATGGCACCCTGAACGTTTCCTACAACTGCCTCGACCGTCACCTGGCCGAGCGCGGTGACCAGATCGCTATCATCTGGGAAGGCGATGACCCTTCCGAGAGCCGCAACATCACTTACCGCGAGCTGCACGAACAAGTCTGCAAGTTCGCCAACGCCCTGCGCGGCCAGGATGTGCACCGTGGCGACGTGGTGACTATCTACATGCCGATGATCCCTGAAGCCGTGGTCGCCATGCTGGCCTGTACCCGGATCGGCGCGATTCACTCGGTGGTGTTCGGTGGTTTCTCGCCGGAAGCCCTGGCCGGTCGCATCATCGACTGCCGCTCGAAAGTGGTGATCACTGCCGACGAAGGCATTCGTGCCGGCAAGAAGATCCCGCTCAAGGCCAACGTCGACGACGCGCTGACCAACCCGGAAACCAGCAGCATCCAGAAGGTCATCGTGTGCCAGCGCACCGGTGGCGACATCAAGTGGAACCAGCATCGCGACATCTGGTACGAAGACCTGATGAAAGTGGCGGGCACCGTTTGTGCGCCGAAAGAGATGGGCGCCGAAGAAGCGCTGTTCATCCTTTACACCTCCGGTTCCACCGGCAAGCCCAAGGGCGTGCAGCACACCACTGGCGGTTACCTGCTGTATGCGGCCATGACCCACGAGCGTGTGTTCGACTACCGTCCGGGTGAAGTCTACTGGTGCACCGCTGACGTCGGTTGGGTCACCGGCCACACCTACATTGTCTATGGCCCGCTGGCCAATGGCGCGACCACGCTGCTGTTCGAAGGCGTGCCGAACTATCCGGACATCACCCGGGTGGCGAAGATCGTCGACAAACACAAGGTCAATATTCTCTACACCGCGCCGACCGCGATCCGCGCGATGATGGCTTCGGGCACTGCCGCTGTGGAAGGTGCCGATGGCAGCAGCCTGCGCCTGCTGGGTTCGGTGGGCGAGCCGATCAACCCGGAAGCCTGGGACTGGTACTACAAGAACGTCGGCAAATCCCGTTGCCCGATCGTCGACACCTGGTGGCAGACCGAAACCGGCGCGACCCTGATGAGCCCGCTGCCGGGTGCTCATGGTCTGAAACCGGGTTCTGCGGCGCGTCCGTTCTTCGGCGTGGTGCCGGCGCTGGTGGACAACCTGGGCAACATCATCGAGGGCGTGGCCGAGGGCAACCTGGTGATTCTGGATTCGTGGCCAGGCCAGGCACGTACGCTGTATGGCGATCACGACCGCTTCGTCGATACTTACTTCAAGACGTTCCGTGGCATGTACTTCACTGGTGACGGTGCTCGTCGCGATGCCGATGGTTACTACTGGATCACCGGTCGCGTGGACGACGTGCTCAACGTGTCTGGCCACCGCATGGGTACCGCCGAGATCGAAAGCGCGATGGTCGCTCACCCGAAAGTTGCCGAGGCAGCGGTGGTGGGCGTGCCGCATGACATCAAGGGGCAGGGCATCTATGTGTATGTCACCCTTAAAAACGGCGAAGAGCCGAACGAGCAATTGCGCCTGGAATTGAAAAACTGGGTGCGCAAGGAGATCGGTCCGATTGCTTCACCGGATGTGATTCAGTGGGCGCCGGGGCTGCCGAAGACTCGTTCGGGGAAAATCATGCGGCGGATTCTGCGCAAGATTGCTACTGCTGAGTACGACGGATTGGGAGATATCTCCACCTTGGCCGATCCGGGTGTGGTGCAGCATTTGATTGATACGCACAAGACGATGAATGTGGCGTAAGCGTCGCGTCTGAGTCGCTCAGAGCCCTGCCCGGCATTGCGCCTGGCGGGGCTTTTTAATGTCTGGGGATTGTGTGTTGGTTGTGCCGGCCTCTTCGCGGGCAAGCCCGCTCCCACAGGGGGGGGGTGGTGTGCGGATGATCTCTGTCCAGCTGTATGAAACTGTGGGGCGGGCTTGCCGACGATAGCATTCGGTCAGACACCACTTAAACAGTAGCCAATAATTATCGGCTTTGTACGTAGGGCTATTCCTACTGTTACCCCGCGATTGCTCAGGTTACTGAATGTGTAACCGCATCGCGCCGATCCGGGGCATTGGGAAACGCTTAGCCCTGATCCAGGGCATCACAACCACGGATAATAAATAAGATCCCACGCTACGCTTGCCGGATTAGAAGGCTTTGCCAATAATAGGCCCGCAATTTGCAATGTTGATTGGTTCACTCCCTTTTGCTCTTGCATGATTTTGCAGGGGCTGTCAACGCGCCTGACGGCATTCTCGGTGCTTCTGTAACTAGTTGTCGCATTGAAGAAATATCGGCCTCGGGCCTGTCGTTAGAATGCCGATCACTCGCTCGTCGTTGCCGGTGTTGAATTCAACGCTCGTATCCCGGGACGCAGCATTGCTTTTCGGTTCTACTCATTCGCATATTGGGCTAACGCTCACTCTGCCGTTTCAGCCCTATACCGATGGAGTCCCAAGATGAAGAAACTCGTGCTGCTTGGCGCCCTGGCACTGTCCTCCGTGCTGTCCCTGCCAACCTTCGCCGATGAAAAGCCTCTGAAAATTGGTATCGAGGCGGCTTACCCTCCGTTCGCTTCCAAAGCGCCGGACGGCAGCATCGTTGGTTTCGACTACGACATCGGCAACGCCCTGTGCGAAGAGATGAAGGTCAAGTGCGTTTGGGTCGAGCAAGAGTTCGACGGTCTGATCCCGGCGCTCAAGGTGCGCAAGATCGACGCCATCCTGTCGTCGATGTCGATCACTGAAGACCGCAAGAAGTCCGTGGACTTCACCAACAAGTACTACAACACCCCGGCCCGCCTGGTCATGAAGCAGGGCGTTCAGGTCAGCGAAGGCCTGACCGAGCTCAAGGGCAAGAACATCGGCGTGCAACGTGGTTCGATCCACGAGCGTTTCGCCCGTGAAGTCCTGGCCCCGCTGGGTGCCGAGATCAAGCCATACGGTTCGCAGAACGAAATTTACCTCGACGTGGCTGCCGGCCGCCTCGACGGCACCGTGGCAGACGCTACGCTGCTGGAAGACGGCTTCCTGAAAACCGACGCTGGCAAAGGCTTTGCGTTCGTCGGCCCGGCGTTCACCGACGTCAAATACTTCGGTGACGGCGTAGGCATCGCCGTGCGCAAGGGCGACAAGGCCGAGCTGGACAAGCTCAACGCCGCCATTACTGCCATTCGCGAGAACGGTAAGTACAAGCAAATCCAGGACAAGTACTTCGCTTTCGACATCTACGGCAAGTAACCCGTCCAGGCGACAAGTCCGAAATGGCGCAAGCAACAGAATCTCTGCGGTTTGCGCCATTTTTTCATCCCAACTTCCGAGGACCTGAATCATGTTGAAAGGCTACGGGGCTGTCATCCTCGATGGCGCTTGGCTGACGCTTCAGCTCGCCTTGTCGTCCATGGCCCTGGCCATTGTTCTGGGTCTGATCGGCGTGGCGCTGCGTCTGTCGCCGGTGCGCTGGCTGGCCTGGCTGGGCGACCTGTATTCCACGGTAATCCGCGGCATTCCCGACCTGGTGCTGATCCTGCTGATTTTCTACGGTGGCCAGGACCTGCTCAACCGCGTCGCACCGCTGCTCGGTTTTGACGACTACATCGACCTGAACCCATTGGCCGCCGGTATCGGCACCCTGGGCTTCATCTTCGGTGCGTACCTGTCGGAAACCTTCCGTGGCGCCTTCATGGCGATCCCCAAGGGGCAGGCGGAAGCCGGCATGGCGTACGGCATGAGCAGTTTCCAGGTGTTCTTTCGGGTACTGGTGCCGCAGATGATTCGTCTGGCGATCCCGGGCTTTACCAACAACTGGCTGGTTCTGACCAAGGCTACCGCGCTGATTTCGGTGGTGGGTCTGCAAGACATGATGTTCAAGGCCAAGCAGGCGGCCGATGCCACCCGCGAGCCTTTCACCTTCTTCCTCGCGGTGGCGGCGATGTACCTGGTGATCACCAGTGTGTCGTTGCTGGCATTGCGTCACCTTGAGAAGCGCTACTCGGTAGGCGTAAGGGCGGCTGATCTATGATCTTCGACTACAACGTCATTTGGGAGGCCATGCCGCTGTACCTCGGCGGCCTGCTGACCACCCTCAAACTGCTCGGGCTGTCGCTGTTCTTCGGCCTGCTGTGTGCGTTGCCCCTGGGCCTGATGCGCGTTTCGAAGAACCCGGTCGTCAATATGTCGGCCTGGCTCTACACCTACGTGATCCGCGGCACGCCGATGCTGGTGCAACTGTTCCTGATCTACTACGGTCTGGCACAGTTCGAAGCGGTGCGTGAGAGCTTCCTCTGGCCGTGGCTGTCCAGCGCGACCTTCTGTGCGTGCCTGGCGTTTGCCGTCAACACCAGCGCCTACACCGCCGAAATCATTGCCGGCAGCCTGCGCGCCACGCCGAACGGCGAGATCGAAGCGGCCAAGGCCATGGGCATGTCACGTTTCAAGATGTACAAGCGCATCCTGCTGCCGTCGGCCCTGCGCCGGGCGCTGCCGCAGTACAGCAACGAAGTGATCATGATGCTGCAGACCACCAGTCTGGCGTCCATCGTGACCCTGATCGACATCACCGGTGCCGCACGCACGGTCAACGCCCAGTACTACCTGCCGTTTGAGGCGTACATCACCGCCGGCGTGTTCTACCTGTGCCTGACGTTCATTCTGGTGAAGCTGTTCAAGCTGGCCGAGCGCCGCTGGTTGGGCTACCTGGCCCCGCGGAAGCACTGATATGGAACGCATCGATCATGTGTTGCCGTGGAGCCACTTGGGCAGCGAACGCCAGATCTCGGTGTTTCGCTTCGGCAGTGGCGAGCGCAAGGCCTACATTCAGGCCAGCCTGCACGCCGATGAACTGCCGGGCATGCGCACAGCCTTCGAGCTGAAAAAGCGCCTGGCCGAACTCGAAACCCAGGGCTTGCTCAACGGTGTGATCGAACTGGTGCCGGTGGCGAACCCGCTGGGCTTGAGTCAATTGCTCCAGGGCAATCATCAGGGGCGTTTCGAGGCGGGCAGCGGCAAGAATTTCAACCGTGACTTCGTCGAGCTGAGCGCGCCAGTGGCCGCTGCGCTGGACGGACACCTGGGCGATGACCCGCACGCCAACATTCGTTTGATTCGCCAGGCCATGAGCGATGTGCTGGCCGCGCTGCCACCGGCATCCAGCCAGTTGCAGGGCATGCAGCGCATCCTGCTCAGCCATGCCTGCACCGCTGATGTCGTGCTGGACCTGCACTGCGACGCCGAAGCGGCGCTGCACATGTATGCCTTGCCGCAGCATTGGCCGCAGTGGCGTTCACTGGCTGCGCACCTGAATGTGCGGGTCGGGTTGCTGGCGGAAGATTCCGGCGGCAGTTCCTTCGATGAAGCCTGCTCGCTGCCATGGCTGCGTTTGTCGCGTCTGTTCCCGGATGCGCAAATTCCACTGGCGTGCCTGGCGACTACCATTGAATTAGGTGGTCAGGCCGACACCGGTCGCGCCGAGGCCTGCGCCCATGCTGAAGGCATTCTGGCGTTCCTCGCCGGGCAAGGTCTGATCAGTGGCGAATGGCCACAAGCTGCGCAAGACGCTTGCGAAGCGATGCCGTTCGAAGGCACCGAATTGCTGATGGCACCGCACCCGGGTGTGGTGAGTTTCCTGCGTAAACCCGGTGAGTGGGTTGAGGCCGGCGACGAGATTTTTGAAGTGATCGATCCGTTGGCGGATCGGGTCAGCACGGTGTGTGCTGGTACGTCCGGGGTGCTGTTTGCCATTGAACGGCTGCGTTATGCCCAACCCGGTTTCTGGCTGGCCAAGGTGGCGGGGCGCGAAGCGCTGCGTCACGGGCGCTTGCTCAACGACTGACTGACTGTTTTTGTGAGAACCGACCGCATGTACAAACTTGAAGTCCAAGACCTGCATAAACGCTACGGCAGTCACGAAGTGCTCAAGGGTGTGTCCCTGAAAGCGGCAGCCGGCGATGTGATCAGCATCATCGGCTCCAGTGGCTCCGGCAAAAGTACTTTCCTGCGCTGCATCAATCTGCTGGAGCAGCCACACGCGGGCAAGATCCTGCTCAACAACGAAGAGTTGAAGCTGGTGGCGAACAAGGACGGCGCGCTGAAGGCGGCTGATCCGAAGCAGCTGCAACGCATGCGTTCGCGCCTGTCGATGGTGTTCCAGCATTTCAACCTGTGGTCGCACATGACCGCGCTGGAAAACATCATGGAAGCGCCGGTACACGTACTGGGCGTGTCCAAGGCCGAAGCCCGCGAGAAGGCCGAGCACTACCTGAACAAGGTGGGCGTGGCGCATCGCAAGGACGCTTACCCGGGCCACATGTCCGGCGGCGAGCAACAGCGCGTGGCGATTGCCCGGGCGCTGGCGATGGAACCGGAAGTGATGCTGTTCGACGAACCGACCTCGGCCCTTGACCCGGAGCTGGTGGGTGACGTGCTCAAAGTCATGCAGGCCCTGGCTCAGGAAGGCCGGACCATGGTCGTGGTGACCCACGAAATGGGCTTTGCCCGTGAAGTGTCGAACCAGTTGGTGTTCCTGCACAAAGGTGTCGTTGAAGAGAGCGGCAACCCGCGTGAAGTGCTGGTTAACCCGCAATCGGAGCGTCTGCAACAGTTCCTTTCGGGCAGCTTGAAGTAAACCGAACTCCCGTTGCGCACCGGGATAGTGCATGCTTCGCAACCTGGATGCCGGCCCAATCCCCTGTGGGAGCGGGCTTGCTCGCGAAAGCGGTGTATCAGTCAACATCGTTGCTGTCTGAACCACTGCTTTCGCGAGCAAGCCCGCTCCCACATTTGATCTTTGCTGGTTTCGGGATTTGCGTACATTTGCGGGCTAGCATTGGCCCATGCCTTCATCACTGTTCTTCGTTTCGGATTGCCCGCCCATGACTGCCCATCGAATTGGTTTCCTGATTTGGCCCAGCACTAAAGCTCTGACGCTGGCGCTGGCTGAGGAGGCCTTGCGTGTTGCCCAGCGTGTGCATCCGGACGTGGTCTACGAACTGTCGTTCCTGCAGGCCGAGCCACCGGTCGAAGGCGCCTGGCAATTGCCCGGTGAGGCCTGGACCGGCAAGCTCGAAAACTTCCAGAAACTGTTCCTGCTCGCCGATGAGCCGCCCACCGCATTGGCGCCGGCGCTCAGTAGTGGGCTCAAGCAACTGGTGCGTGCCGGTTGTGTGATCGGCGGTTTGTCCGCGGGTGTTTATCCGTTGGCGCAACTGGGTTTGCTCGACGGTTATCGCGCGGCCGTGCACTGGCGCTGGCAGGACGATTTCGCCGAACGTTTCCCGAAGGTCATTGCCACCAGTCATCTGTTCGACTGGGATCGTGATCGCCTGACGGCTTGCGGCGGCATGTCGGTACTCGATTTGTTGCTGGCAGTACTGGCCCGTGATCACGGCGCGGAACTGGCCGGTGCGGTGTCGGAAGAGTTGGTGGTCGAGCGCATCCGCGAGGGCGGGGAGCGTCAGCGCATTCCGTTGCAGAATCGTCTCGGCTCCAGCCATCCCAAGCTCACGCAAGCCGTGCTGCTCATGGAAGCCAACATCGAAGAGCCCCTGACCACAGACGAAATCGCCCAGCACGTGTGCGTGTCCCGTCGGCAGCTGGAGCGCATCTTCAAGCAATACCTCAACCGCGTGCCGAGCCAGTATTACCTGGAGTTGCGCCTGAACAAGGCCCGGCAGATGTTGATGCAGACCAGCAAGTCGATCATCCAGATCGGCCTGTCTTGCGGCTTCTCGTCGGGGCCGCACTTCTCCAGCGCTTATCGCAACTTCTTCGGCGCCACGCCGCGGGAAGATCGCAACCAGCGCCGCAGCAGCAGCCCGTTCGAGTTGTCGTCGGTGCCTCCGGAGCGCGGATAGGTTTCACCCATAAGCTGATCGAGCGCCATGGGGTCGGCAAACCCCATGGTCTCGGGCAGGCGTGCTATCAGGTTTCATTCGGGATTGACTGGTACGCCATTCACCGGCACCGGGATGTTGGCTATCCCATCGATCTGGAGATCATTACCGGTTAGACGGTAATAATCGGCAATCAGCTGGAGGCTGTCAGCTGTGAATGGATTGCCGCTGAAGTCAAATCCTGCACCGATATCGGCATTGACCTCCAAAAGGTCGACGGGCATCTCGGTAATTGCGTTAAAGCTCAAGTCGGCGTCTACCCGGATATCGTTACTGAGCAATGCCCTCGGAATCTCCGTGAGCCCACAACGGCTCAGGTTCAATGACAACTGCGTCATGTTGCTCAGATCGGGTGCGAGCCCCAAAGGGTTATTCCTCAGGTTGATCAGCTCAAGGCGCGTCATTTCTGCCAACCCATTGCGGGTTTGTTCGGTCAGGGTGATGCGGCATTCAGGCAGGCTCAGCTCGCTCAGGCTTCGCATCCTGAACACGCTGTCGGGGATGTTATCCAGTTGGTATCCGCGCACGGTCAGGCGCTCCAGGTTGGGAAAGTACTCCAGGAACTGGCTCGCTCGCGGGGCGATGTGACCGGTGCTGGTGAGCATCAGTTCAGGGACATGGCTGAAGCCGGCTGTCAGTACTGGAAGATCACCCATAATCGGCAGCGTCGACACGAACGCGAACTCGCTGGCGGCCGCATTGACTGTGGGTATTCGGCGCCAGCAACGTTCAAGGTCTTGCTTGAACAGATCCCTTTTGACGTGCTCCTGGTACATCTCATCGGCCGTGAGGGGCGTACCGGTTTCAGGATGGATGTTGGGAACGTCGTTCGACCATACGGTGAGGTCGCTGATCATGTCGGCAAGCTCGGCCTCCTTGCGCGCCAGAACGATCCGGCCCTCCGGCAACGTGCCAGGCAAGCGATAGATATAGTCACTCGCTTCTTCTCTATCCAGCCCTGGGTACAGGTCTCTCACTCGATTGATGTCCACCTGTTCGGCGAATACCCCAAGGTCTCGTCCGGTTTGACCGAAGTAGATTTTGATGCGCTCGCGGGAGGTGGCAGACAGCGGATTGTTCGCACAATCAAAGCCTTCGCTGATGTCGCCCGGCAGTTCAAAGATAAAGGCGGGCAGTTCACTTATCTGATTGTCATAGAAGATGGCGGTTCGAAGTCGCGGGCAATTGCGCAGTCCCGGGGGAATGCTGGTGATGCCGGTACTGGAAAGGTCGATGTAGGTCAGTTTGGGGAGCGCGTCTACCTCGGGGGCGAAACCAAGCGGGTTGTTTTCCAGGTCGAGTACCGACAACTCATGCAACTGGCCAAGGGATGCCTGATCTGCGGGAGTGAGGGCGATGCCACAATCACTCAGGATCAATTCGTCCAGCCCGGTCATGTTCGAAATCGTCTCGGGCATGCGGTTCAGGACAAAATTACGCATTTCCAGGCGACGCAAGCCAGGGAAACGCCCAAGGAAAGGTTCGATCCCGCGGGCCGCACTGCTGCCATTGAGCGACAGCATGGAGATGTGACCGTAGTCGGCGCTCAAGGTCGGCAGATCGCCGAGTATCGGCTGGGAAAATACAATGCTGTAGCCGTGATCTGCGCCCGCTTCGGCGTCATACAAGTCTGTCTCCTTGCGCCAGCCACGCAGCAGTTGCTCGCGCAGCAGTCTGCGGTTCTGTATTTGCGCGGCTGTTTCCAGCGGGCTGAGTCTTGCGTTGGTTTGCGGATGAAAGGCTGGTGGGTTGTTAGCCCAGATTTGAAGGTCGTTCAATAACTGGAAATACTCGTCGCGCAGACGAGAAAGTTCCGCGCGCGGGCCTGCGGGGTGACTTTGCAGTCTTTGAACCAGGGCCTGATTCTCCTGTGGGGAAAGCCTGGGGTAAAGCTCGCGCACTCGTTCTGCCAGTGTTCGGGGTACTTCGCTCCTGAGGCGGGGATAACCGTTCGTGCCCAATAGGCGCAGTGTGTCTATGGGGGGGGCCGGAATGGGTGGGTGCGCAATCGCCGTTCGAAGCTCCGATCGTTGCAGCGGGGAATCGTGTATGGCCCGCTGCAGTTTGTGTCCTTGACCGATTTGATAACCCAGCGCCTGGCGCTCCGCGTCAGGCAAGGCCTGCAAGACACTGGTGTAGAAATCCGAGGCCCCATGCAGTTGCTGCCCGCGGTCGTCAAACGTCTCGAAGGTGCCGGACTTCTGTCGTACCAGCACTTTTTGTATGGGCGCATCCTGAGGGCCGATGCTGTCTGCCACGGGGGCCTCATAAAACTGATCGCGGATTTCCAGGCGTACCTCGCGGGACCAGCCGGGCAGTGTTTCCAGGCTTCGGAGCATCAGTGTGTCGGTGTCCGGATTTGCGACAGCGTCGAGATCCAGCCCTTCGTAGGCGCGGGTGACGCGCACTTCCTGCTCGGCAAAACTCGCGAGCCGTTCCAGCCTCTCGGGTAGGTGGCCTTCACTGATTTGCAGCAGTTCGGTGCCCGTGGCGTTGTTGACAAGTTCCTGCGCCACGCTTTTCGGTAACTGCGGATGAGCCTGCACGATGTCTTGTACGAAGGGGTCGTTGCTTTGCTCAAGGGCTTTGTAATGAGCGTCAAAAAGTTCGGATTTATTGTCCCTGATGATTTGCGCCAGCTTCTTTCTAAGGGCGTGGGTGCGGCTTTCAAGGGCATTGAGCGGATTACCGAACGCTTCATTTGTCGACAGGTTGAGCTTGCCTTCGTTGAGTGTTTGAAGCAGCGTCTTGAGAAGGTCTCCATCGATCAACTGGTCTTGTCGCAGGTCGATCGGGGTTAGATCGTCCCGGGTCGAAGACTCCCAGGCCAACTGCCCTTGCTCATCCCAAAGGCGCAGTCTGCTGCGTTCAGGCAATAGTCCGCTTTCGTTCAGGATTCGAAGTTGGGTCGCGGGGTCGGCATTCAAGTATTGCTCAGGCTGGTCACTGGCCAGCTGCTCAGAGACGCGCTGCAACTGCTCATCGATGGTAAAGCGCTCGAGCGTGTCGGCGAGCAGCGGCGGCAAGGGTTCCTGATTGACGTGCATTTTGCGCAAGGCGTCTTCAGAGCTGCCGCTGATTTCTAGCATGCGTTCTCGTTGAGCGGGGGAAAACGACTCGACCCTGTGCCCGATGCGGTCCAGTGATGTGGCTTTATCCCACTCCATCGGATGTTCCAGCTCGGTGTGCCAGGCGCCATCACCATTACCCCGCAGAATCGGCTTGTAAGCATCGGCACGGGTAGGGTGCTCAATCTGATGGTTCTGGGACAGTGGGTCTTTGCTGACAACGAAGTGCTCGCCTTCGATGGGCAGAATGTCTCTGCCTTCATGCTGATGCAAGCCCAGGCTATTGGGCCTGGAGCTCTCTGGCAGTGGGATTTTCTGCTTGTAGGTCGTCAGGTCGAGCTTCCAGTAAAGGGTTTTTCCGCCAGGACCTGCAACGGGTTTGAACCGATCGATGAATGCTACGATTTCGCGAGGAAGTACCTTGCGGAACTCGCCGATGACAATGGCGCCACCCACTAAAAACATCCCCAGCTGGATGAGCGATTCGGCAGCGCCCATCACGTGTTCAAAGGCTTCGGCCGTCTGGCCCTCGGCCCATTCGATGATCCCTTCGAAGGTTTCATCGAGCATCTGCCAGGCCATGTACGCGAGCATCGCCTCACCCAAAAAAGGTATGAATGGCAGGAGTACGAATGAAGCGACCTCCAGGATCGATTTGGCGATGCTGGTCACCGAATCCAGGAATGCCCAACGAACCCGTTGATCGACTTGCGCGGTGGGGATGGCGATGGCCCGTGCATCGTTGAGGATCTTGTTCAGCCGGGTCTGGTAAAGGTGTTGCGGCAGGTCGCCCTCGATGGGGGTGGCTGCCAGGTTCAGATTGGGGGCCTCAAGCGGCGTCTCTCGCCAGGTGGGTAAGCTGCTGCCGGGCTCAGGTGTATGCCACTGGATTTGAGCCAGGCTGGCATTGAGTTGACCGAAGAAGTGGCCTCTGCCCTCGTGCGGGATGAACCGGCTGAAGAAGCGCTGGTAATCGGGGTCGCGCAGTTGCCGCGCCAGCTCCCTGACAAAATCGCTCGTTGAAGGGTATTGCTTGATCGGGTGCTCAGGGTCATCCGGGACATACACCACAATCTGTGCAGTGTCGCGGGTCTGTTCTAGTTGTCGGGAGAAAAGCAAAACACCGGTGAGCGGCGTGGACAGGATCGACAGCTCGTGACAAAGCATGGAGGTGCGGTTCAGTCGCAGGCCTTCCAGGCCATCCATCAGGCCTTCGATCATTAGCGCGTTTGCCTCTTGAACGTCCCTGTTCATTCGGGCGAACAGCAGCGCAGCCTTTAACGCCGCCGCCTGGCTTTCATCGACGTGGCGGCGCAGCACGGCAGCGGCGACTGGATTGGTTACGCCAAGGTTATCTTCGAGGTATTCCTGATATTTGCGCCCGATGTCCAACTCCCGGCACAGTCGGGTAAAGCCCGCGATGCCAACCGTCTCTTTGAGGCCGGCAATTGTCTGGAAATGACCCAGTTCATCGGGTTTGGTGATGAATGAGGAGTCCGCTTCATAAGCCTCTTCAAGGGTTTCACTCTCCTCAAAATTGTGCAGCGCGGCGTCCAGTAGCGACACTGTCCAGATCCGGGCGGCGCCCAGTTGTAGAGGGATGTACAGACGCAAGAAGGTTTTACGTACATCCAGGTTCGGCAGGTCGAAGCGCTCATTCAACGCGTTGACCAGCAAGGGCTCGGCAAAACCGGCGGCGTCCTGCAGTTTTTCCAGTATTCGATCGACTTTGTTCTGTACGGTCCACTGCTGCGCAATGAGCGCTCTCAAAACTGCATGCGAAGCGGCGGGCAGGTGCTTGAAGTGCTCGGGCATCCCTGGTCGAACGCGGCTAAATGCCTGGCGTTTTACCGGAATCGCCTCGCCAAGCCAGCGCGGCACGCTATGTTGCAGGGGCGCATAGTGCTCGTCGGGGTGTTCGCCGGGAAATGCGTGGGCCGTTGCTGGTGTTGACAGGTTCTGTTCTGAAGTTGGCACGGTGATGACCCTCGAGGGTTTAAATAAGCCTCAATGGAAAACGATGCCGATGATCGGGGGGCGGTACATATTTATAGGGTGCAGGTGACGCTGCCTATAAATCGCCGGGGCAGTTAAACTGCGCCTTTGCGACCCTATATGTCGCATTGCCGTAAACCCGGGAAAATCCGGGGTTTGCGCTATAAGAAGTTGTCGCTTGGCGGCAAGGCCGGGCTGAAAACTGTCCTTACAATCCTCACCAAGCTCGCCAGTTTCAGGCGAGTGTTTTCTCTTCAGGAGACTCCGATGTCCGTTGAGCACGCTGCGGTACAACGCGCCGATTTCGATCAGGTAATGGTTCCCAACTATGCGCCTGCCGCATTCATTCCTGTGCGTGGCGCCGGTTCCCGCGTCTGGGACCAGTCCGGTCGCGAGCTGATCGACTTCGCTGGCGGGATTGCCGTTAACGTATTGGGCCATGCGCACCCGGCGCTGGTCGGTGCCTTGACCGAGCAGGCGAACAAGCTGTGGCACGTGTCCAACGTGTTCACCAATGAGCCGGCCTTGCGCCTGGCCCACAAGCTGATCGATGCCACCTTTGCCGATCGCGTGTTCTTCTGCAACTCCGGCGCCGAAGCCAACGAGGCCGCCTTCAAGCTGGCCCGTCGCGTCGCTTTCGATCGTTACGGCAGCGAGAAGTACGAAATCATCGCAGCGCTCAACAGTTTTCACGGCCGTACCCTGTTCACCGTGAACGTCGGTGGCCAGTCGAAGTACTCCGACGGTTTCGGCCCGAAGATCACCGGTATCACCCACGTGCCGTACAACGATCTGGCCGCGCTGAAAGCCGCCATTTCCGACAAGACCTGCGCCGTGGTTCTGGAGCCGATCCAGGGTGAGGGCGGCGTGCTGCCGGCTGAACTGGCCTACCTGCAAGGCGCCCGTGAGCTGTGCACCGAGCACAACGCGCTGCTGGTGTTCGACGAAGTGCAAACCGGCATGGGCCGCAGCGGCAAGCTGTTTGCCTACCAGCATTACGGCGTGACCCCGGACATCCTGACCAGCGCCAAGAGCCTGGGCGGCGGTTTCCCGATCGCAGCGATGCTGACCACCGAAGAGTTGGCCAAGCACCTGGTCGTCGGCACCCACGGCACCACCTACGGTGGTAACCCGCTGGCTTGCGCCGTTGCCGAAGCCGTGATCGACGTGATCAACACGCCTGAAGTGTTGGCCGGCGTCAACGCCAAGCACGACAAGTTCAAGACCCGCCTTACGCAGATCGGCGAGAAATACGGCCTGTTCACTCAGGTTCGTGGTCTGGGCCTGTTGATCGGTTGTGTGTTGAACGACGCCTGGAAAGGCAAGGCCAAGGACATCTTCAACGCCGCTGAACAAGAAGGCCTGATGATTCTGCAAGCCGGCCCGGACGTCATTCGTTTCGCCCCGAGCCTGGTGGTGGAAGACGCCGATATTGATGCTGGCCTGGATCGCTTCGAGCGCGCCGCGGCAAAACTGACGCAAGCCTGATAGACCCTTCGGCGCCTGATTGTCAGGCGTCGAACCTGATTTTGTATGCCGGCCCCGCTTTTCTGTAGGAGCGAGCCTTGTGGCGAGGGGGCTTGCCCCCGTTGGGGTGCGAAGCACCCCTGAAAACAGTCAGCGCGCTAATCAATCAGAACGCATTGACTGTTTTCGCGATTGCTGCGCAATCGAACGGGGGCAAGCCCCCTCGCCACGCAAAGTAGCTCCCACCGTTGACTCTGAGTTGTTTCAGGGATGGCCCGGGATTTTTTCTTCTGTAAGTTCTGAGATAAAGGAGTGACACCATGCTGGTGATGCGCCCCGCGCAAATGGCTGATCTGGGCGAGGTACAGCGTCTGGCTGCGGACAGCCCGATTGGTGTCACTTCCTTGCCGGATGACGTTGAACGCCTGAGCGACAAGATCGCCGCGAGCGAAGCCTCGTTCGCCGCCGAAGTAAGCTTCAACGGCGAAGAGAGTTATTTCTTCGTCCTCGAAGACACCGCCACCGGCAAACTCGCCGGTTGCTCGGCCATCGTCGCGTCGGCCGGTTATTCCGAGCCGTTTTACAGCTTCCGCAATGAAACCTTCGTGCACGCCTCTCGCGAGCTGAAGATTCACAACAAGATCCACGTGCTCTCCCAGTGCCACGACCTGACCGGCAACAGCCTGCTGACCAGTTTCTACGTGCAGCGCGAGCTGGTGGGTTCGCCGTGGTCGGAACTCAATTCCCGCGGCCGTCTGCTATTCGTGGCCAGCCATCCCGAGCGCTTTGCCGATTCGGTGGTGACCGAGATCGTCGGTTACAGCGATGAAAACGGCGATTCGCCATTCTGGGACGCCATCGGACGCAACTTCTTCGACCTCAACTACGCCGAAGCCGAGCGTCTGTGCGGCCTGAAGAGCCGGACGTTCCTTGCCGAACTGATGCCGCATTACCCGATCTATGTGCCGCTGCTGCCGGACTCCGCTCAAGAGGCGATGGGCCAGGTGCATCCACGGGCGCAGATCACCTTCGACATCCTGATGCGCGAAGGCTTCGAGACCGATCACTACATCGACATTTTCGACGGCGGCCCGACCTTGCACGCCCGCGTCTCGGGGATCCGTTCGATCGCCCAGAGCCGTGTGGTGCCGGTAAAGATCGGCGAGCCAGTCAAAGGTGTCGGTCGCCAGTACCTGGTGTCCAACGCCCAGTTGCAGGATTACCGCGCGGTGATGCTCGAGCTCGATTACGCGCCGGGAAAACCCGTGACCCTGGACCTGGAAGCGGCCGAAGCCCTGGGTGTCGGCGAAGGTGCCAGCGTGCGCCTGGTAGCCGTTTAAAACGCCTGAGTTTCCTGCAAAGCAGCGAGTTTCACGGGTGGCGCAAGCGGCCCGTTTGAGGAGATAGCATGATCGTTCGTCCCGTACGCAGCAGCGATTTACCCGCTCTGATCGACCTGGCCCGTAGCACCGGCACCGGCCTGACCACCTTGCCGGCCAACGAAGAGCGTCTGGCCCATCGGGTTGGCTGGGCCGAGAAGACTTTCCGCGGCGAAGCCGGGCGGGGCGATGCGGACTACCTGTTCGTGCTCGAAGACGACAATGGTCGCGTGGTGGGCATTTCCGCCATTGCCGGCGCCGTCGGCCTGCGTGAGCCCTGGTACAACTTCCGGGTTGGCCTGACCGTCAGCGCCTCCCAGGAGCTGAACATCTACCGCGAAATCCCGACGCTGTTCCTGGCCAACGACCTGACGGGCAACTCTGAGTTGTGCTCGCTGTTCCTGCACGCCGATTACCGCACGGGCCTCAACGGCCGCATGCTGTCCAAGGCGCGGATGCTGTTCATCGCCGAGTTTTCGCAGATGTTCGGCAACAAGATCATTGCCGAGATGCGCGGTGTGTCCGACACAGCTGGGCGTTCGCCATTCTGGGAAAGCTTGGGCCGGCACTTCTTCAAGATGGAGTTCAGCCAGGCCGATTACCTGACTGGCGTGGGCAACAAGGCGTTCATCGCCGAGCTGATGCCGAAGTTCCCGCTGTACACCTGCTTCCTGTCGCCGGATGCGCGCAACGTGATCGGTCAGGTGCACCCCGACACCGAGCCGGCGCTGGCCATGCTCAAGAGCGAAGGCTTCAGCTATCAGGGCTATGTCGACATCTTCGACGCAGGTCCTGCGATCGAGTGCGAAACCGGCAAGATCCGCGCGGTGCGTGACAGTCAGGCGCTGGTTCTGGCCATCGGCACGCCGGGTGACGACGCGACGCCGTTCATCATTCACAACCGCAAGCGCGAAGACTGCCGGATCACTGCCGCACCCGCACGTCTGGCCGCCGGCACCCTGGTGGTTGACCCGTTGACTGCCAAACGTCTTCAACTCAACGCCGGTGACCAAGTGCGCGCCGTGGTGTTGTCCGCTGCACGGGAGTCGAAATAATGAAGTCGCTATACATTGCAGGTGAATGGCTGGCGGGTCAGGGCGAAGCCTTTGAGTCGCTCAACCCGGTGACCCAGCAAGTGCTGTGGTCCGGTGTCGGCGCCACCACTGCCCAGGTTGAATCGGCTGTGCAAGCGGCGCGACAGGCGTTTCCGGGCTGGGCCCGCAAAACGCTGGAGCAGCGCATTGCCGTGCTGGAAGCCTTCGCCGCCGCCTTGAAAAGTCGCGCAGACGAAATGGCTCACACCATTGGCGAAGAAACCGGCAAGCCGCTGTGGGAAGCCGCGACCGAAGTGACCAGCATGGTCAACAAGATCGCGATTTCGGTGCAAAGCTACCGTGAACGTACCGGCGAGAAGAGCGGCCCGCTGGGCGACGCCACCGCCGTGTTGCGCCACAAACCCCACGGTGTGGTGGCGGTGTTTGGTCCTTACAACTTCCCTGGTCACTTGCCCAACGGTCACATCGTGCCGGCGCTGCTGGCCGGTAACAGCGTGCTGTTCAAACCTAGCGAACTGACGCCGAAAGTCGCCGAGCTGACGCTCAAGTGCTGGATCGAGGCAGGGCTGCCGGCGGGCGTGTTGAACCTGCTGCAAGGCGCGCGGGAAACCGGTATCGCCCTGGCGGCGAACCCGGGTATCGACGGCCTGTTCTTCACCGGCTCCAGCCGTACCGGCAATCACCTGCACCAGCAATTCGCCGGTCGTCCGGACAAGATCCTCGCGCTGGAGATGGGCGGCAACAACCCGCTGGTGGTCGATCAGGTCGCCGACCTCGACGCTGCGGTGTACACCATCATTCAGTCGGCATTCATCTCTGCCGGTCAGCGTTGCACCTGCGCCCGCCGTCTGCTGGTGCCGCAAGGCGCCTGGGGCGACACGCTGCTGGCGCGTCTGGTGGCGGTCAGTTCGACCATTGCGGTCGGTGCTTTCGACCAGCAACCGGCGCCGTTCATGGGCTCGGTGGTTTCCCTCGGCGCGGCGAAAGCGCTGATGGATGCCCAAGAGCATCTGTTGGCCAATGGCGCTGTGGCGCTGCTGGAAATGACCCAGCCACAGGCTCAGTCGGCCTTGTTGACCCCGGGCATTGTGGATGTCAGCGCCGTGGCCGATCGTCCTGACGAAGAGCTGTTTGGTCCGTTGCTGCAAGTGATCCGCTACGCTGATTTTGAGGCCGCGATCGCTGAAGCCAACGACACCGCCTACGGCCTGGCGGCCGGCTTGCTGTCGGATTCCGAGGCGCGTTATCAGCAGTTCTGGCTGGAAAGCCGTGCGGGTATCGTCAACTGGAACAAGCAATTGACCGGCGCCGCGAGCAGCGCACCGTTCGGCGGCGTCGGAGCCTCGGGCAACCATCGCGCCAGCGCCTACTACGCGGCGGATTACTGCGCGTACCCGGTGGCCTCGCTGGAAACACCGAGCCTGGTGATGCCGGCCGCTTTGACGCCTGGCGTGAAGATGGCGTAGCGCCCATTCGCGAGCAAGCCCGCTCCCACAGGAGTTGCGTCGAACACAAAATGTGTGAGCACCTCTGAACCTGTGGGAGCTGGCTTGCCAGCGATGGCCGCGACTTGGTCTAAAAGAATTGTTACCTGAGCCTATAACAACAGATTCTCGTGGAGCCTCGCTGATGAAATCCTATGAAGTCAATTTTGACGGTCTAGTGGGGCCGACCCATAACTACGGCGGCCTGTCCTACGGCAACGTCGCGTCCCAGAGCAACAGCCAGCAGTCCTCCAACCCCAAGGAAGCGGCGCTGCAAGGCCTGGCAAAAATGAAAGCGCTGATGGAAATGGGCTTTCAGCAAGGCGTGCTGGCGCCGCAGGAGCGCCCGGATGTGGCCGCGCTGCGTCGCCTGGGTTTCAGCGGTAGCGACGCTCAAGTGATCGAGCGCGCCGCCAAAGAAGCGATGCCGCTGCTGGTTGCCAGTTGCTCGGCGTCGAGCATGTGGGTGGCCAACGCCGCCACAGTCAGCCCGAGCGCCGACACCGCTGATGGTCGCGTGCATTTCACCGCCGCCAACCTCAACTGCAAATACCACCGCAGCATTGAGCACCCGACCACCAGCCGCGTGCTGGGGGCGATGTTCGCCGATCAGAAGCACTTCGCCCATCACGCTGCCTTGCCAGCCGTGGCGCAGTTCGGTGACGAAGGCGCGGCCAACCACACGCGCTTCTGCCGCGAGTACGGCGAAGCCGGCGTCGAATTCTTCGTTTTTGGTCGAAGTGCATTCGACACCCGCTACCCGGCACCGCAGAAATACCCGGCGCGCCAGACCCTCGAAGCGTCCCAGGCCGTTGCTCGCCTGCACGGCTTGAGCGATGACGGTGTGGTCTACGGCCAGCAGAATCCGTCGGTGATCGATCAGGGCGTGTTCCACAACGACGTGATCGCCGTGGGCAATGGCGAGGTGTTGTTCTATCACGAGGACGCCTTCCTCGAGACCGAAAAGATGCTCGCTGAACTGCAGAGCAAACTCGCTAAAGTCGGTGGGAAATTTCAGTCGGTCTGTGTTCCGCGTTCTGCGGTCAGCGTCGATGACGCGGTTCGTTCCTACCTGTTCAATAGCCAGCTGCTGTCGCGTCCTGACGGCTCCATGCTGTTGATCGTGCCGGAAGAATGCCGTGGCAACGAGCGCGTCTGGCAGTACCTGCAAGGTTTGACCAGCTCCGGCGGCCTGATCCGCGAGGTCAAAGTCTTCGATCTCAAGCAGAGCATGCAGAACGGCGGTGGCCCGGCTTGCCTGCGGCTGCGCGTCGCACTCAACGAAACCGAACTGGCGGCCGTCAACCCAGGGGTTATCATGACGGCACCGTTGTACGGCACACTGACCGAATGGGTCGAAAAGCACTACCGCGACCGCATGGCCGAAAGCGATCTGGCGGACCCGCAGTTGCTGCTTGAGTGCCGGACGGCACTGGATGAACTGACGCAAATCCTTAAACTGGGCGCGGTTTATCCATTCCAGATCAATTGATCGTCGGTGCGCTGCCCTGTGTGGCCGCGCGCCGTTTCATCTCCAATGAGAGCGTAAAGACATGAGCGATTCCCTGCAGCTGATCCTTGAAGACACCGACGGCACGCAACTGGAAACTTCCTGCACCCGCGTCGCGGTCATGTGGCAAGGCAAGGAGCTGTGGATTCAGCAGGACGGCCGTGGCCAGCTGCTGATCGGCGTGGACGTTGAAGAAGGCGACGAAGAGTACGCCAACCTGCTGCTGCGCCCGTTGGCGACTAATCTGGTAAGTCTGCAACTGGAAATGGAACCGGCTGACCTCGGCGATGACGAGGACCACGTGCACGGTCCGGATTGCAACCACGACCATTAAGGAACCGCTCTATGCTCGCCCTCGGCAAACTGCTTGAACTGACCCTCGCCGGCCGCGAACCGGCGGAGAAGACTCAACTGACTGTCGAAGGCGTGCGTATGCGCTGGTTGAGCGAAGGTGCGCTGGAAGTCCGGCCACCGCAAGCGCGTGACAACGGCCTGGACCTGCTGCTGTCGGCGGGCATCCATGGCAACGAAACAGCGCCGATCGAGTTGCTCGACCGCCTGTTGCACAACATCGCCCGCGGCGACCTCAAGCCGCGCGCACGCATTCTGTTCCTGTTCGGCAACCCCGAAGCGATTCGCAAGGGCGAGCGTTTCGTCGAGCAGGACGTCAATCGGCTGTTCAACGGCCGTCATGAACAAAGCAGTGGCTGCGAAGCCCTGCGCGCCTGTGAACTGGAACGCCTGGCGGCGAGCTTCTTCAGCCTGCCGGATCGCCAGCGCCTGCACTATGACTTGCACACAGCGATTCGCGGCTCGAAGATCGAGCAGTTCGCCTTGTATCCCTGGAAAGAAGACCGCCAGCATTCGCGTCTGGAGCTGGCACGTTTGCGCGCCGCCGGCATGCAAGCGGTGCTGCTGCAGAACAAGCCGTCCATCGTCTTCAGTTCCTACACCTACGACAAGCTCGGTGCCGAGTCCTTCACCCTTGAACTGGGCAAGGCGCGGCCGTTCGGGCAGAACTCGGGGGTCAATGTTTCCTTGCTGGAAAACCGCCTGAAACAGATCATCGAAGGCACCGAGCCGGAAATGAGTGAAGAGGCGCTCGATGGTTTGCAGCTATTCAGTGTGGCGCGGGAAATCATCAAGCACAGCGACAGCTTCCGCCTGAACCTGCCGGTGGATGTCGAGAATTTTTCCGAGCTGGAAGTGGGTTACCTGTTGGCGGAAGACATCGCCAATACCCGCTGGATCATCGAAGAGCAGGGCGCGCGGATCATCTTCCCCAACCCCAAGGTGAAAAACGGCCTGCGTGCCGGCATCCTGGTGGTGCCGACCACCGACGAAAACCTGGCTTAAGACCAATACAAAACCCATGTGGGAGCGGGCTTGCTCGCGAAGACGGATTCACATTCAACGCATTCGTTGAATGTGAAATCGCTTTCGCGAGCAAGCCCGCTCCCACATTTGATATGGGTGAAGCGAAAGACTTCACCCATATCACGGGTTCGAGTTTTAGACAGCTACCGCACGCGGCTCGGTGCGACGCAGCGCACGTATCTTGTGCAGGGTATCGGCACAAGTCTTCGCCGCTTCATGGCCTTTATGCACGAAATGCTCGAAGAAGAACTTCTGATGTTCTTCGCCGGCATGGAAGTGGTGCGGGGTCAGGGATACCGAGAACACCGGCACTTCAGTTTCCAGTTGCACCTGCATCAGGCCGCTGACCACCGACTGGGCAACGAACTCGTGACGGTAGATCCCGCCGTCCACCACCAGGGCGGCGGCAACAATGCCGGCATAACGACCGGTCTTGGCCAGCAACTTGGCGTGCAGGGGCATTTCAAAGGCGCCGCCGACTTCGAAGAAGTCGATGTCGGATTCCTGGTAACCCTGGGCAATCATTTCGGCGACGAAGCCTTTACGGCTCTGATCGACAATATCCTTGTGCCAGCAGGCCTGGATGAACGCTACGCGCTCGCCATGATGGTGTTTGCTTTTGCTATCGATTGCGGTGGGTTGCATGTTCTGATTCCTGTTTGTGTGAAAAACAGGGCTTATGAATCGAATGGGATTCAAGGGTACGCACGAGCGCAAAAAAAGCCTGCGGGCGGCCCTTCGGTGTCAATCCCGTTCTCTCTTCATCCGGACTATGACCGTCGGCCCCGGGATCACACCGGGTCTGCTGACCTTGTCGTCATGCACAGCCATTGCCGTGCCTGTCGCCAAGCGCTCGCGGGCTATGCGCATTGCGCGCAATTACCGCCGGTGGGGAGTTGCACCCCGCCCTGAGAACGTTTTTGCCGCCATTATGTTTGGCTGCGCAGCGTTTTTATCACATATTTGCGGTATGCGCATGGCCAATACCGGTCAGTCGGGGTGTACAACCTGTGGGAGCGGGCTTGCTCGCGAAGACGGTTTAGCATCCAACGCAAATGTTGACTGTCAGTGCGCCTTCGCGAGCAAGCCCGCTCCCACATGGATTGTGCTTTCCTGACTTTTCCTCGTTCAAGGCTTGATTATTGGCCGGCATGCCCGCAGTAATTCTTTCCTGAAAGGGATTTCCCCCTGCTTACCGAGGCCAGATTCATGAGTGTTATTGATCTTCGCAGCGACACCGTCACCCAACCTTGCGCCGGCATGCTCGAGGCAATGACCAAGGCCGCCACCGGTGATGACGTGTATGGCGAAGATCCGACGGTCAATCAGTTGGAAGCCGAACTGGCCCGGCGCCTGGGTTTTGCCGCGGCACTGTTCGTGCCGACCGGCACCATGAGCAACTTGCTCGGCCTGATGGCCCACTGCGATCGCGGTGACGAATACATCGTCGGTCAGCAAGCCCACACCTATAAATACGAGGGTGGCGGTGCTGCGGTGCTCGGCTCGATCCAGCCGCAGCCGCTGGAAGTGCAGGCCGATGGCTCGCTGGACCTGTCCCAGGTGGCGGCAGCGATCAAGCCTGACGACTTTCACTTCGCCCGCACGCGTTTGCTGGCCCTGGAAAACACCATGCAGGGTAAGGTTTTGCCCCTGGATTACCTGGCTCAAGCGCGCAGTTTTACCCGCGACCACGGGTTGCAATTGCACCTGGACGGCGCACGGCTGTACAACGCGGCGGTCAAGCTGGGTGTGGATGCCCGGGAAATCACCGCGCATTTCGATTCGGTCTCGGTGTGCCTGTCCAAAGGCCTGGGCGCACCGGTCGGTTCGGTGCTGTGCGGCTCGGCGGAGCTGATCGGCAAGGCCCGGCGCCTGCGCAAGATGGTCGGTGGCGGCATGCGTCAGGCCGGAATTCTCGCGGCGGCAGGCCTGCATGCGCTGGATAACAACGTAGAACGCCTGGCCGATGACCATGCCAACGCGCAGATGCTGGCCGAAGGCCTGTGTGGGGCGGGGTTCGAGGTCGAACCGGTACAGACCAACATGGTTTACGTTGCCATGGGCGACAAAGCCGAGGCCATCAAGGCGTTTGCTGCCGAACGCGGGATCAAGCTCAGCGCGGCCGCACGTCTGCGCATGGTTACGCACATGGACGTCAGCCGCGCGCAAATCGAGCAGGTCGTCGCGGCATTCGTCGACTTTTCCCGCAAGTAACAGGGTTAGCGGTCCAATTGACCGTTTCTATCGTATAAACACGCTGTACCCCGCGCGCAGGGCCGATATAATGCGGCCCTTTGCCGTCGCTTCGTCTGTTGACGTTTCGAACAGGCCTTTGGCCGCAGCCTCCGTGGAAGAACCTAATGAAAAGCGCAGAAATCCGTGAAGCCTTCCTTCGCTTCTTCGAAGAGCAAGGCCACACCCGTGTAGCCTCCAGCTCTTTGATTCCGGGCAACGACCCAACCCTGCTGTTCACTAACGCGGGGATGAACCAGTTCAAGGACTGCTTCCTGGGCCAGGAAAAACGTGCGTACACCCGTGCGACCAGCAGCCAGAAATGCGTGCGTGCCGGTGGCAAGAACAGTGACCTGGAAAACGTCGGTTATACCGCTCGTCACCACACGTTCTTCGAAATGCTCGGTAACTTCAGCTTCGGTGACTATTTCAAGCACGACGCGATCACCTTTGCCTGGACCTTCCTGACCGGCGTTCTGAAACTGCCGAAGGAAAAGCTCTGGGTCACCGTCTACGCCTCCGACGACGAAGCGTATGACATCTGGACCAAGGAAATCGGCGTGCCGGTCGAGCGCATGATCCGCATCGGCGACAACAAAGGCGCGCCATACGCCTCTGACAACTTCTGGACCATGGGCGACACCGGCCCGTGCGGCCCGTGCACCGAGATTTTCTACGATCACGGCGACCACATCTGGGGTGGCCCACCGGGCTCGCCGGAAGAAGATGGCGACCGTTACATCGAAATCTGGAACAACGTGTTCATGCAGTTCAACCGCACCGCCGATGGCGTGTTGCATCCGTTGCCAGCGCCGTCGGTCGACACCGGCATGGGCCTGGAGCGGATCAGTGCGGTGATGCAACACGTCAATTCCAACTACGACATCGACCTGTTCAAGAACCTGCTGAAAGCCTCTGCTGAAGCCATTGGTTGCGAAAATGGCGATCAGTCGTCGCTCAAGGTTGTGTCCGACCACATCCGGTCGTGCGGTTTCCTCATCGCCGATGGCGTGCTGCCGTCCAACGAAGGTCGCGGTTATGTACTGCGTCGGATCATCCGTCGCGCCTGCCGTCACGGTAACAAGCTGGGCGCCACCGGCAGCTTCTTCTACAAGATCGTCGCGGCGCTGGTTGCCGAGATGGGCGAAGCCTTCCCGGAACTGAAGAAGCAGCAGAGCAACATCGAACGTGTGCTCAAGGCCGAAGAAGAACAGTTCTCCAAGACCCTGGAGCATGGCCTGAAGATTCTCGAGCAGGATCTGCTCGAGCTCAAAGGCACCGTGGTGCCGGGCGACGTGGTGTTCAAACTCTACGACACCTACGGTTTCCCGATGGACCTGACCGCGGATATCGCCCGCGAGCGCAGCCTGACTGTCGACGAAGCCGGTTTTGAACGTGAAATGGAAGCCCAGCGTGTTCGCGCGCGTTCGGCCAGTTCCTTCGGCCTGGACTACAACACGCTGGTCAAGGTTGATGTGGCCACCGAGTTCACCGGCTACAAAGACACCAGCGGTTCGGCAAAAATTGTCGCTATCTATAAAGAAGGCCAGTCGGTCGACGTCTTGAATGAAGGCGAAGAGGCGGTAATCGTTCTGAACCAGACGCCGTTCTACGCTGAATCCGGTGGCCAGATCGGCGACTGCGGTTATCTTCAGGCGGGCAGCGCACGTTTCGACGTGCGCGACACCACCAAGACCGGCGGCGCCTTTCTGCACCACGGTGTGCTGGATTCGGGTAGCCTGACCATTGGCGCGCCGGTGGAAACCCACGTGGATGCCGAGGTGCGTCATGCGACTTCGTTGAACCACTCGGCCACCCACTTGCTGCACGCCGCATTGCGTCAGGTATTGGGCGAGCACGTTCAGCAGAAAGGTTCGTTGGTTGATAGCCAGCGCCTGCGCTTCGACTTCAGCCACTTCGAGGCAATCAAGCCGGAACAACTGAAGGCCCTGGAAGACATCGTCAACGCTGAGATTCGCAAGAACTCCGCCGTCGAGACCGAAGAAACCGATATCGAAACCGCGAAGAAGAAGGGCGCCATGGCGCTGTTCGGCGAGAAGTACGGCGACGACGTGCGCGTGCTGAGCATGGGCGGCGACTTCTCCGTCGAGCTGTGCGGTGGTATCCATGCCAACCGTACCGGCGACATCGGCCTGCTGAAAATCATCAGCGAAGGCGGTGTGGCGTCGGGTGTACGGCGTATCGAGGCGGTCACCGGTGCTGCGGCACTGGCCTACTTCAACGCGGCAGAAGAACAACTCAAGGAAGCGGCCAACCTGGTCAAGGGTAGCCGCGACAACCTGATCGACAAGCTGTCAGCCGTGCTGGAGCGCAACCGTCTGCTGGAGAAACAACTCGAGCAACTGCAAGCCAAGGCTGCCAGCGCTGCGGGCGACGATCTGTCGGCCCAGGCCCTGGACGTCAAGGGCGTGAAAGTGCTGGCCGTGCGTCTGGACGGTCAGGATGGCAAGGCGCTGTTGGCGCTGGTCGATCAACTGAAAAACAAACTCGGCCGCGCAGTGATCCTGCTCGGCAGTGTCCATGAGGAGAAGGTCGTTCTGGTTGCAGGCGTAACCAAAGACCTGACTGGCCAACTCAAAGCCGGTGATTTGATGAAGCAAGCCGCTGCGGCAGTGGGCGGGAAGGGCGGTGGTCGTCCAGACATGGCGCAGGGCGGCGGTACCGACGCTGGCGCACTGGATGGTGCATTGGCCCTGACCGTTCCATTTGTAGAGCAGGGTCTATAAGGCAGTGTTTGCGGCCGGCAGTCTAGTGGCTGGCCGCAACGCTGTTTGAGTGATTATTTGGGCGCCCTTCATGGGCAGAGGCGGCTTTGAAATGGCTTTGATCGTACAGAAATTTGGAGGCACCTCGGTCGGCACTGTCGAGAGAATCGAACAGGTCGCCGACAAGGTTAAGAAATTCCGCGATGCGGGCGATGACCTGGTGGTTGTGCTGTCTGCAATGAGCGGCGAAACCAACCGTCTGATCGATCTTGCCAAGCAAATCAGTGGTGACGGCCAGCCAGTTCCCCGTGAGCTGGACGTGATCGTTTCCACCGGTGAACAGGTGACGATTGCCTTGTTGGCCATGGCGCTGATCAAGCGCGGCGTGCCAGCGGTGTCCTACACCGGCAACCAGGTGCGGATTCTGACGGATAGCGCGCACAATAAAGCGCGTATCCTGCAGATTGATGACCAGAAGATTCGCGGTGACCTGAAGGCCGGTCGTGTAGTCGTTGTCGCCGGTTTCCAGGGCGTCGACGAGCACGGCAACATCACCACCCTCGGTCGTGGCGGTTCCGACACCACGGGCGTGGCCCTGGCGGCAGCCCTGAAGGCTGACGAGTGCCAGATCTACACCGACGTCGACGGCGTCTACACCACCGACCCGCGTGTGGTGTCCGTGGCCCAGCGCCTGGACAAGATCACCTTCGAAGAGATGCTGGAAATGGCCAGCCTCGGTTCCAAGGTGTTGCAGATCCGCGCAGTCGAGTTCGCCGGCAAGTACAACGTTCCGCTGCGCGTACTGCACAGCTTCAAGGAGGGTCCGGGCACCCTCATTACTATTGATGAAGAGGAAACCATGGAACAGCCGATCATTTCCGGTATCGCTTTCAACCGCGATGAAGCCAAGCTGACCATCCGTGGCGTGCCAGACATCCCGGGCGTTGCCTTCAAGATTCTCGGCCCGATCAGCGCCGCGAACATCGAAGTCGACATGATCGTGCAGAACGTTGCGCACGATAACACCACCGACTTCACCTTCACCGTACACCGCAATGACTACCAGGCCGCGCAAGCGGTGCTGGAAAAAACCGCTGGTGAGCTGGGTGCCCGTGAAGTCGTGGGTGACACCAAGATCGCCAAGGTCTCGATCGTCGGTGTCGGCATGCGCTCGCACGCAGGCGTCGCCAGCCGCATGTTCGAATCCCTGGCCAAGGAAAGCATCAACATCCAGATGATCTCGACTTCGGAAATCAAAGTCTCCGTAGTGATCGAAGAGAAGTACCTGGAACTGGCTGTGCGCGCTCTGCACACGGCTTTCGAACTGGACGCACCGGTCCGCCAGGGCGAGTGATGCGTTTACCAATGGGCGCGGTCTGACCGCGCCCTTTGTTTTTTTGAATGGCGTGACCCAAGGCTGTTCTTTTGCTCGCGCTGGTCAATACTCAGGCATGTAGGGCTGCGACCGCTCCGGTTGTGGGTCGAGTGCCTTTTTTTTGCAGACTGTAGTCCCTGAAATGAAATGCGTGAGGAGAAAGGTATGCTGATTCTGACTCGTCGGTGCGCAGAAAGCCTGATTATCGGTGATGGCGAAATCACCGTGACCGTGCTCGGCGTCAAAGGAAATCAAGTGCGCATCGGTGTCAACGCCCCTAAAGAGGTTGCGGTCCACCGTGAGGAAATTTACCTGCGTATCAAGAAAGAGAAGGACGAAGAACCAAGCCATTAATTTTTATCGTTTTTTATGTTTGCAAACGGGGAAAAGGTTGGTTAAGATACGCCCCGTGTTGCGGAGAGCTGGCCGAGTGGCCGAAGGCGCTCCCCTGCTAAGGGAGTACACCTCAAAAGGGTGTCGGGGGTTCGAATCCCCCGTTCTCCGCCATTATTTGCGTAGTACGTTGTAATCTGGCTTCTTCGGTAAGTTGTTGAAATTACTAGAAAAAGTGTTTGACATAGAGATTAGACGGCCTATAATGCGCGGCAACAAATGCACTCGTAGCTCAGCTGGATAGAGTACTCGGCTACGAACCGAGCGGTCACAGGTTCGAATCCTGTCGAGTGCACCATTTAAGAGTTGTTTGCAGCAATGCAGGTAACTTGGCTTCAACCAGTTGTGATCTGGTATAAAAACACAACTTGCACTCGTAGCTCAGCTGGATAGAGTACTCGGCTACGAACCGAGCGGTCACAGGTTCGAATCCTGTCGAGTGCACCATACAACAGAAAGCCCGCATTTATTGCGGGCTTTTTGCCGTCCGGGATTTGGCTTTTCCCGTGCTGCATCCCTTCTCATCGAACTCGACTTCGACCTGCGCGCTGCGACCAGGCTTCGCACCATAGCGATAACTTGTCGTCGAGTTGCGAGTACTGATCCTGTCCGGCTTGCCGAGGGCGCTTTCGACGTCCTGCTGGCTCATGCCGGCGACTATGCGCTGATTGATGATCGCCTTGCGGCGCTCCTGGGGGCTGATCAGGTCTGCACAGTTTTCCTCTGTCTGGCCGATCACGACCGGTTCTTTGTTGTTGATTTTCATGCTGGGTGTCTCGCGGGCTTCGGCCTCAGGCAAGAGCGCCTTGTTGCTGCTGGACGGGGAAGGGCGCACATCCTGAAGCGAGACGCTTTCACCGCCAATGCAACTGAGTGTGGTAAAGGTGATGTGGCCATTGGCAGCTTCGCAACGCTGAACGACAGTGGCGGAGACCGCGGGCGGCGGGCTGAGCATGGCAAGCAGCAACAGGTATCGCGCATTCGATGGCATTGAGCGCCCTCCATGACGTTCGCGCTCTAGGGTAGCTGGCAGAAACTTCGGTGCTGGTGTGTTTTCTTTGCAGAATGAGTCGTCGCATTTTCATGGATCAGGATTGCGCTCAAGTTTGTTTCGCAAGCGCTTGTTTCAGACCGGGATTTTTTAGCGTTTTAAACCGTCAGGCGGTGTATCATTGCGACCGTCAGCCCCGCCGGGGCTTTTGGAATACTTCCATGGACTTACCCAGTAGTTACTCAATACCCCGTTTTACCAATCATGAATTGACTGATTGATTCTTCCGGCGCACCCCGCTGCTGGGAGTGGAGTTCGCCTATGTCTGAAGTTGAAGTAAAGAAAACGCAGGAAAGCTTGCAGGATCGCCTGGCCCAGGTGATCGAATTGCTGCAGCGCCAGCGAGTTGTCGAAGACCTGACTCACCGCCAGGAAGGCCCGCATCATGACCGGGTCGAGAACCTGGTTCACCGGCAGAACCTCGTCGAGTTGCAGCGCAAGCTCGATGATCTGCACTCCGCCGACGTCGCCTACATCCTTGAAGCCTTGCCGCTGGACGATCGTCTGACGCTCTGGCAACTGGTCAAGGCCGATCGCGACGGCGACATCCTGCTCGAAGTATCCGACTCGGTTCGTGAAACCCTGATCGCCGACATGGACGATCACGAGCTCCTGGCTGCGGCCAAGGACATGGATGCCGACGAACTCGCTGACCTGGCCTCCGAGCTGCCGCGAGACGTCGTCCACGAGCTGATGGAGTCGCTGGACCAGCAACAGCGCGAGCGCGTCCGTTCGGCCCTGTCCTACGACGAGGAGCAGGTCGGTGCATTGATGGACTTCGAGATGGTGACCATCCGTGAGGATGTCAGTCTCGAAGTGGTGTTGCGTTACCTGCGTCGTCTCAAGGAGCTGCCGGGCCACACCGACAAGTTGTTTGTGGTCGATTACGACGGTGTCCTCAAGGGCGTGCTGCCGATCAAGCGGTTGCTGGTCAACGATCCGGACAAGCAGGTAGCCGAAGTGATGGCCAGCGATCCGGTGAGTTTTCACCCGGACGAAGATGCCTACGACGCCGCCCAGGCGTTCGAGCGTTACGACTTGATCTCGGCCCCTGTGGTCGACAAGAACGGCAAGCTGATCGGCCGTCTGACCATCGACGAAATGGTCGACCTGATTCGTGAAGAGAGCGAAAGCGAAGTTCTCAACATGGCGGGTCTGCGCGAAGAAGAAGATATTTTTGCCTCGGTCTGGAAGTCCCTGCGTAACCGTTGGGCCTGGCTGGCGATCAACCTGATTACCGCGTTCGTGGCCTCTCGAGTGATCGGGCTGTTCGAAGGGTCGATCGAGAAGCTCGTGGCTCTGGCGGCATTGATGCCAATCGTGGCGGGTATCGGTGGCAACTCGGGCAACCAGACCATCACCATGATTGTCCGGGCCATGGCCCTGGATCAGGTGAATACCGGCAATACCTCCCGCTTGATGCGCAAGGAACTGGCGGTTTCGTTGATCAACGGTGTGATCTGGGGTGGGGTTATCGGTGTCGTGGCCTTTCTGCTGTACGGCAGTTGGTCCCTTGGGGTGGTCATGACGGCCGCCATGACGCTCAACCTGTTGCTGGCGGCGCTGATGGGGGTGCTGATTCCCATGACCCTGGCACGCCTGGGGCGCGATCCTGCGATGGGTGCCAGTGTGATGATCACGGCAGTCACGGACAGCGGCGGCTTCTTCATCTTCCTCGGGCTGGCGACGATCTTCCTGCTCTGACCGGCCTTGCCACAAAAACCCGCTCCGGCGGGTTTTTTTGTGCCCGAAATCCAGGCAAAAAAAAGCCAGCGATTAGGCTGGCTTTGGGCGTTCGGGTTGGATCAGGAGGCGTCGGCGGCCATTTCGGCGTCGTGCGCGATCAGCGAAACAAGGGCGTTCTGCTGGCGATGGGATAGTTGGCGAAAGCGCTGCAGCAACTCGCGTTCGTGCAATGACAGCTCAGGGCTGTCCAGGCGCATGCTCAACTCTTCTCCCAGTGCGCCTTCCTGAATAAGACTCTGCTCAAGGCGCGCAATGATCTCGGAGTTCATACTGCGATGATGATTGCGAGCCACCTCGGCAATGCGTTCACGCATTCCGTCTGGCAGACGTACGACGAACTTGTCAGCCGTACGGCTGGAATAAATTGCCTGTTTCAATGGGCGCATATATTTAACCGGTTTAGTTCAGGGGAGCGGTTTTGGGGATTGACCGCAGGATGTCTGGTAGGACAAGCACTATGGCCAAATGTTCAACCTGAATTGATAGAGGCGCGCATCATGCCTCAAATTAGCCAGATCATTGGCGTCAATTCTGTGACAAATATTGAGCCGGGTAAAGGCGTTCTGCCAGCACTGATTATCAGAAATGCGGACTGGTTTGAAAAGTTCGACCGGTTCTGATCGCCTACTGCATTATTGGCCGGACCAACGGTTGGCAAAAAGGGTCAGGTATAAGGATTCGGCCACTGTTCCTCCACCTTTACAGGATAGTGGCAAATGGCCGATTTGCTAGGGTTGGCACTATAGGGATGGTGAATTCAGGACGGACGGCTGGCGGGCGGGCGTGGTGTCAGCGTAGCACCGGATCGAACTTGATCTTGCGTCCGGCTATCAGTGCCAGCACGAACAATGCTGTGAACAAACCGCAGGCAATCAGGGGCAGGGTGATGACCATCTCTTCGGTCAAGGACAAATGAAGAATGCCGCTCAGTAGGGCGAGGATGAAAAATCCTGCGGCTGATTTGGACATGTGTTGCTCCTGATGGGAAATCAAAATACCAAACGTTCAGACGACGGCGCCCGCAGCAGGGTGTTCTCCTGGCTGACGTCCTGAACGGCAGAGTCGCGGTCGCTCATCACCGCCAACTGTGGTGCTTTTTGCAGCTGCAGGAAATGCGGAATGCGTTGGGCCACCACCGCCTCGACTGCACCGTTCTCGGGAATAAGTTGCAAACCCACTAAAACCGTCAGAGCGATCGCGTTCGCGAGTAAAAGGACGCTGTTCATCGAGCTGGCCTCCGTCGTTCTTGTGAGAACAGCAGAAGCAGCTCGCATGCCAGAGTCTATCGGCATTTAAATGCTTTAAAAACAATCAATTAAGATATTTGCCGGGCAGGCGGGGGTTGCAATTTGCAATGATGGCTTTTTGCGGTGATGCAAATTGCACGGTAAACAAGTCAACATCGGAATGGGGCTGCTGCCTACACTTAAAAAGCCTACGGACGACATGACAAAAGCATGCCTGGCCGTTAACATGCACGCCGTCTATCGCTGCGCGATTCTTCGCCGGCGACTTGTGTCTCAGTAGCTCAATTGGATAGAGCATCCCCCTCCTAAGGGGAAGGTTGGCAGTTCGAACCTGCCCTGGGACACCAATATTTACTGATGGTTAGCAGTGAAATTTGCTGATCAACGCGACTCATGCCAGCAAGGTAGCAGCGCAAGTAAAAAGGCCCCGGCTTCACAGCACGGGGCCTTTCTCGTTTTCAGCCTTCAAAAATTCCGGAACCTGGTCAGCAGGTTCCGGATTTTTCTGCTGATCAAGGATTCGTCAACTTCCTGAGCTGAACAGCCTTGATCAATTGTTACGGTCGTTCAGCACCTTGGTTCGATGAGGGGCTATTCGCCCCCCACGCTCAAAGTATGAAGTCCGAAGTTGAGAGGCTGGTGACACCGGTGATCTGAATGGCGAACTCGGCGGCGTTGTCCGCATCCGTGTTGCCGTAGAGCACGCCATTGGCAATCTTCAATTGCCCGGCAGCAGTAAAGGCTGTCGTGCTACCGATGATCGCGCCAAAGGCTTCATTGGCGGTCGTGGCGGTGTTGGCATCCAGTGTCGACAGGTCGATCTTGTCGCTACCGCGGACGAAGTCGCTGATGACATCCCAGGTGGAGCTGGTCGTTCCCGTTTCCAACAACGAATTGAAGTCGAAAATATCGCTGCCAGCGCCGCCGATGAGGGTGTCCTTGCCCAGTCCGCCCGTTAACACGTTGGCTGCCGCATTGCCTTTGAGCGTATCGGCGTAGCTGGAACCGGTGAGATTTTCGATGGAGATGAGGCGATCGACACCGGCACCGAGTGTGTTCTGCGAGGCAGTGGTAATGTTCAGGTCGACCTTGACCGCAGAAGTTGCCCCCTCGTAGGTAGCCGTGTCCACGCCGCTACCTCCGTTCAGGGTGTCATTGCCAGCCGCACCACGCAGGACGTCATTACCAAGTCCACCACTGAGGGTATCGTCGCCGTTGCCACCATCGAGGCTGTTGTTATAGGCATTGCCCACCAGGCGATCGTTCGCGTAACCGCCAATAACGTTTTCGATATTGAGAATTCGATCATCTTCGTAACGGGATGCCTGGACACGCTGATCGCCGGTGAGGTTGAGATCGACGTTGAGTGCTAATCCCTCTGCTGCGTAGGACAGGGTATCGATGCCCTCACCACCGTCCAGAAAGTCGTCGCCAAGGCTGCTGAGCAGCAAGTCATTACCGGTGCCGCCCGATAACACGTCTGCTCCCAGGCCGCCATTCAGCGTATCGTTGCCGACGCCGCCCTTGAGGATGTCGTTGTTGTCGCCACCATCGAGCTTGTCGTCGCCGATGCCGCCCTCGAGTGTGTCCTCACCATTGCCACCGAACAAACTATCGTTACCGCTGCCACCCACCAGCAGGTCGTAACTATCGCCCCCCTCCAGGGTGTCAGCGCCGCCTTCGCCGAACAGGCGATCGTGGGACGAGGAGCCAACGAGACGGTTGTTGCCAAGGCCGCCGAACAAATCGCTACTGCCGGTGGCGAACTGATTTGTGTTGGCCGTGCTCGTATTGAGGAGCAGGCTGGACGTTGTCAGGTTGGCGACCGAAACTCCCGTGAGCGTCAACTCAGCCGAGTAGCCGCCGTACCAATTTGTGATGACGTCGCCACCTTTGTTGTCCACCGCATCAACCAGGCGCTTGAGGCTATCGATATCACTGATCCCGAGCGTACGGAAATCGAGCTTGTCCTGCTCTGCAATACTGAAATCGATGACTCGGGTCGCGTCGTAGTAATTGCTCGCCCGCTGAGCGATGAATACGTCGCTCCCAGCCCCCCCGATGAGCTCGTCCCTCCCAGTGCCACCGTTCAGGATATCGTTGCCATTACCGCCTTCGAGCACATCTTCATCGGCACCACCGTTCAGGGTATCGTTGCCGGCACCACCGACCAAAAGGTCATTCCCATTCATTCCAAAGAGGGTGTCATTGCCGCTTTCGCCAAAAAGGCGATCGTAGGACGAGGAACCTGTAAGCCTGTCATTGCCGAACCCTCCGAACAGGTCGCTCCTTGAGGTTGCGGTCAGCGTATCGTCTTTGACGGTCGTATTGAGAAGCACATTGGATGAGTCCAACTCCTCGATCCCGGTGGCCCAAAGATCGTTCAGCGTGGTCGTCGAATCATAACCGTTAGTTTTGATTGTAAAAAAAAGCTTGTCATTGTAATCGACTTGAAATAGGCGATTAAGCGTCTCGACGTCGGAAATACCGAGCTGACGAAGATCCAGCCGATCTGCGGACACGTCAAAATCCGTGATGGTTTGCCCTATATAATTGGCTCCACGATTTATGACGAAGGTATCTGCGCCTGCGCCGCCTGTAAGGACGCTATTACTGCTGGTGCTCGCGTCCAGGATATCGTTGCCGTTGCCGCCATTCAGGTTGTCCGACCCAGTGCCACCATAGATCGTATCGTTACCATCATTGCCATAAATGGTATCGTCACCAATTCCGCCATAAATAACTTCGGCGATGTTGGCGCCATAAATAATGTCATAGCCGGTGGTTCCATAAATGGTGGACCCGTTTACCGTCCTTCCATTAACTGTTGCCATTTAGACTCTCCTGTCTTTATTTTTGAAAAAGCGGCTTGTGCCACGGGCTGAACTTCAAGCATTAATTCGAGGCGCAACCTATCCTCATCTGCCAACATTGGGGCTAGCCAAGTTCGATCCATAGTCGACTACTAGATGTCTCTATGAAACCAAGGGGAGTGAGTACCCGTTCACAGGTGGCTGATGGCGAGTAGGGGTGTAAATTGACCCTGCTTCCATATTGAGTCTGGAAACAAAATGCCCTGTACATTGGTGACGTAGAAGTTTTTTGACGCAATCCACCACGCCTGACTACTCTGGCCGCATTGTTCGGAATGGGTAAGCAGCGATTTTTTCGGCTGTTACTCCTCATGCTCCTCATGCGGCCCCTATGCCGTATAATATCAAAACGATATCACCGGGGGTATGGATTCTGTCAAGTGGATTGCGCACGGAGGATGGAAGGCGTTCAGCATCGCTTTCCCATGCCTGGGAAGTCGCTTGATGGTCTGGATAAAAGCAGCAGCAGGGTAGAGCGGGCAAGAAAGTACTCCTCTGCTCTATCAGGATTAGAGGACTAGGTGTGAAGTCGCCAGACCGGTAACCCAGAAGCGCTCGGTCGACAGGCCAATCGTGTTGCTACCCCGCACGAAGTCGTTGATGGGGCGCGACAGCTGCCGATTCCGTCGTCGAGTGAGTAGGCTGCATCGTGCTGGACAGTGTTAGCCAGGTCGTTGCCGAGGTGATAAGTCAGCCTGGTGTCGAACGCCGGTGATTTCGCTCCTTCTATATAGAGGGGGCTTTTGGCTTCTCTCTATAGGTGGAAATCGGGACGTTTTGCCGCTTTCTGCAAGTTATTGATAGAAAAGCAATATCAACGCTTGACGGCAGATTCTGGAAGCCTATAATTCGCCCCACTTCCGGCGCAGTCGAAACGGAAAACTCCTTGGTAAACAATGAGTTACGCAGTTTTCGACAGCAAGTTGCTTCAGTTCATCGAAGCCGAAA
>NZ_JAHUWS010000021.1:0-39024 GCF_019218965.1 Pseudomonas sp. PDM31
GATAGGTGGCGCCAACCGGATGGTATTCGGTGTTGCACACGTACCAGGGCGCGGTGCAGGTGGCCGTGTTGGTGTGCTGCAGTGCGATGGGCACCACGCATTCAAATTGAGTCATCGGGTTTTCTCTACTTGAGGGGCGATGTGCGCGGCGTACTGTCCGCGATGATCGGTGTGCGAAGCGGGCTGATTGACGCCGGTATCGGTTTGCGAGGGGTGGTTATGCAGACCCTGATTGGCGAGTACCGCCTGCTCGGCATTGCGGTAGTCGGTCGGTACCGGGATCTGGTAAACCGTGCCGTTGGCCAGGACCACGCGGTAGCCTCGGGTCACCACCTGATGGTCAATTGATATGAGGCCGGTCTTGTCCAGCACGCCTTTTTTGAGTACCGCGCCGTCGGCCAACAGCGTGTAGGGCATGCCGGCCCAACCGTGGCTGGAGGCGTTTGGGGTGGGCGCCAGGCTCAGGCTGATCATTTCTTTTGACAGGATTTTGGGGTAATCCGGATGCGTGGCCTTCATGCTCGCCGGGCCGCTGTAGGCGAAGTGCGCCGCCTTGACCTTGTGGTCCCCGGCCGTGCCCGACTCGATGCAGCATTCGTCCAGGCTGAAGTAACTACCGCCACCGTTGAGGACGATTCTTTTCTTCGCCGTGATGTGTATTTCATCTTCCGTGCTGGTGATGTTCAGGCCATGCCGGGCGATCAGCTCCAGGCGATCGTTCTGAGCCTGCACGCTCACCGGGCCCTGGTTGGCGATCAGCTTGAGGCCAAGCTTGCGCACGAACAGGCTCATCCCCTGCCCCACGCCGATGAACAGGCGCTTGATCACGCTGAGGTCGGCCTCGCCGCCGGCGTTAAACATCAGGTTGTCCTTGGCCGCCAGTTGCAGGTGTTTTCCGCTGGTGAGGGCGATGCCTTGCGGGGCGCTGAGGAGCAGGACCTGGGACTTGAGTTGTTCCAGATCCTGGCGCAGCAGGTTTAGTTGCGCGGCGACGTCGGCCGGATCCGCTTTGGCGGTCTGCGCATCTGTGGAGAGCTGTTGCAGCTGTTCGGCGGCCTGTTGCAGGCGGGCCACGGCTTCGTCCATGTCCAGCACCTGACCTTGCGCCTTGGGCTGCGCATCGGCACTGATGAACACGCCCTTGCCCGCGCGCAGACTGCCCCAATCATCCGTGCGCAGCTCAAAACCGTCCCCGCGCTTGACCCTCTTGGCATCCACCAGATGCCCCAGATTGAGCTGGCTCTTGCCCCCATACTCGGTACTGAGCTTGATGTGCTCCTGCCCCCGAGTGTCGTCCAGGCGCAATTTGTTGTTGGCCGGTGTGCGCAACACATTGCGGTGGTCGTTGCGCTGGGTCACCAGGTCCGGGTGCTGGTCATCATGCAAGGCGTGGGCAATGTAGGGTCTATCCGGGTCGCCCTGTTCGAAAGCGATGGCCACTTCGGTGCCGGCGATCAGCGGCAGGTGCAGGCCGTAGGTGTCGCCGGCGTAGGCACGGGCCTGACGCAGCCATTTGCTTTCGCGGCCGGGTGGCCAGGTGTCGCGGTCAAAGAGGAATTTGACCCGGTAGCGGCCTTGCTGGTCGATTTCGGTGTACAGGGGGTTGCTCTGGGGGTGGGTGATGCGCGCCGGCAGGGTGCCGGCGATTTGTGGTTTGGGTGGTATTTCGGGGCGGAAGCACAGGCGCAAGGCATAGGGCATGGCTTCAAAATCGCAGGTCAGGCTGCGGTCGCGGGCGGCGCGGATGGCGATCTTTTTAATCACTACGCGGGGGGCGAAGGCCTTGGGGGTGTCGCCGCTGATGGTCAGGACCTGGCCGGGGGCCAGGGTGGCGCTGCTGCTGGTGCCGCTGAGGTGGGTCTGGTTGTTGAGGTAGCGCTCGTGGCGCAGGGGTGCGTAGAAAAAGCCGCTTTCGCTTTGCAGGTCTTCGTCACGCAGGTGGGCCTTGCCGAGCACGCGGTAGGGCTCGGCGTAGTGGTAGGCCTCGCCGTAGGTGTTGTCGGCGCCGGGGCGTTCGACTTTGCCGTGGACGGCCGGCTCGCCCTGGGTCTGGTCGACTTCGCCATCGAGGTAGGCGCGGCTGTCTTCGGGGTGGTAGGCGCGCACGTTGACCTGCTGTTCCACCACTTGGTGGCGGGTCTGCAGGGCCCAGACGCTGTCCTCGTCGCTGTTGCTGAAGCCCGAGGGCGAGCGCAGCGGCAGCTCGACGTCGAACTGGTAGCAGCGCTGGTCGTCGCAGAACTCGACCATGTCGAAGTGGAGTTTTTCGTGTTGGGTGCAGCGGTACCAGATGCCGACTTCGGCGAGGATCCGGCTGATGAAGGCCAGGTCGCTTTCCTGGTACTGCATGACCTGTTCGCGGGACGGGTAGTCGCGCTTGAGGGTGAAGCGAAAGTGCCCGGTGTCCAGATCGTGGCGGCTGCGCAGGATGCTTTTGACGATGTCCGGCACGGACTGGTGCTGATAGATGCGCGTTTGCTGGCCGCGATCGAGCAAGGCCAGGCGCGGTTGCAGGGTGACTTCGTAGCGGGCTTCGTCGACCGACCCGGACAGGCGCTGGCAGCCGGTGATGCGGCCGTACAGGGTGCGCAGGGGTTTGGGTGGCTTGGGTTCGTCCCAGGACATCACCGGCCGCGTCGACGGGTGGGCGTACAGGCTGAACTCGGCGTATTGGCCGATGAGTTTTTCCGCGCCGATGTCGAGGTCGCTGGCGGTGAATTCGATGCGGTAGAGGTAGGGTTGGCTGAGGTACTCATGACCTTCGAAGGCGAGGACGTCGAGGTGGGTATCGAGTTGGTCGATCTTGAGTTTGTGGCGGCTGTGGTCGTAAAAAGTGCGCAGCGGATTGCTCATGCTCAGTCCTTCCTGGTCTGCGGGGGACGGGCAGGAAAGGCAGTGCTTTCACCCGGGTCCCGGGGGATGAAAGCATTGAAAAATTGGAGAACAGTTGAAATAGGAAGCTTCTGAGGTGTGTGTAGGACGCGTCCAAAAAGTTGCAGTGCTTGATCTGTAGGGTTTATTCGTCTCTGGTTTTTGTGGCGAGGGATTGCGTGTGGCACAGGTCAACTGTAGGAGCGAGCAGGCTCGCGAGGGTGGTTAACGATGACGCGGGCATTCTGGATGCCCGCAGCGCTCTCGGGTTTTTCGCGAGCGTGCTCGCTCCTACAGGGGTCGGGGCTGTTCGCGGATTTTGTGGATGGCACAGATCAACTGTAGGAGCGAGCAGGCTCGCGATGGCGGTTAACGATGACGTGGGCATTCTGGATGCCCGCAGCGCTCTCGGGTTTTTCGCGAGCGTGCTCGCTCCTACAGGGGTCGGGGCTGTTCGCGGATTTTGTGGATGGCACAGATCAACTGTAGGAGCGAGCAGGCTCGCGATAGTGGTTAACGATGACGCGGGCATTCTGGTTACTCGCCCGATCCAGTAGTACCCTCACCCTCCGGTACCACCTTGTTCTGCGTCAAATACCGCTCCAGCGTCTCGTTGGTCGGCGAGTTGTCCCCGGCCACCTGCCACAAGCGCCGCTCGATGCCCTGCGCCAGCATATGCCCCACCGCCGCCTCGATCGCCGACAGCACACACAATTGCGCCGGTTCGTTAGTGGTGTAGCCCACCTCGGCCTCCAGCAACTTCTTGAACTCGATGAACTTGAACACCCCGGCGCTGCGGGCCACGGAGTAGATCGTCTTGCTGGTCATCACGTTGGCCAGCACCTGGCCGCTGCGCACGTCCACCGCACGCAGGTTCACCGTGACCTGATCCACGCGATACTCCCGGGCAATGTCGATGCCCAGATAGCGCGCCCCTTCCCCGCCGCTGCGCACGTTGGTGTCATAGGCGATGATGCCGCCTTCGAGCATCATGTTCGCCGCCTGCAGCGGTGGCAGTTCCCCCATGATGTTCACCGGCGTATTGGGTTTCTTTTGCGAGGCGCGGATGATCTTGCGTTCGGTCAGCAGGTTCTGCAGCCCTTCGCGCTCAAGCACCACGAACCAGCCGCTGGCCTGCAACGCATCCATCAGCATGCTTGCCGCGCCCTGCGTGACACTGGTGGAGAATGAACTGGCCGGGGTCGGCTTGTACTGCCCGGTCTGGTCGCGGAAGCCATAGACCACCGCCATCAACCGCCCCTTGGGCCGTGGCATGTTGAGCAAGTCGTAGTAGGTCGAAGCCCTAGGGGTCAGGGTCGGCGTTTCCGTGTCCTGTTCGGCGGACATCGGCTCGCGCAGACCACAGCCGCAAAGCGCCGCCAGCAACATCCCCAGCACGATTGTTTTTTTCATGTCTGTAACTCCCCATCAACCCGAATCCCCTTCAAGGGGCGATGCCATTCACCTGGATTTCCGACACTTCACCGGTCAAACGATCGGTGACATTGATGGTCAGTGCCCCGGAGTCGTCGATCACATCGACGATAAAAGCGTCCGTTGACAGGCTCCCCGTGTTGCCCGTGGATATGTTGTCGAGCAATTGCCCCAGCAATCGCGATTGCAGCTGACTGGTAAACCGCTCCAGAGCCGAAGTCGCGGCCACCGTGGTGCGGTCTTTCAAGTCAGGGTCGTCGTAGTCGTTCTGTGACTGGGCGTTGTTGAGCAACCAGGTGCCGTTCAGCGGGTTGCCACCAAACGACGGGTTGACGGGGGTGTACACCAGTTCGGTAGCCTGGACCAGGCCGCAACCGCCGAGGCCGAGCAGACACAGGCCGGTACGTTGCAAGAAAGTTTTTTCCTTCATAGTTCGTCCCTCTCAAGGTCGGTGGTGTCCTGCAACAGGGCTTCGAGCTTGCGCCGCACGATCTGCGCGCGGACCAGGTCGGCTGCCTCATAGGCCTCGTCTTTCAACTCCACGGTGTTCGGCGGCAGAAAGCGTCGATACACCAGGCGTTGCTGAAACTCCACGGTCACCAGGCTGCCCCAGCGCGCCGAAGGTCTTTCCCGTACCACCAGGTTGAAATCCATCGGGCTGGTGGCACGCAGGCGTTCACTGAACGAGTAATAAAAGTCATGGCCGATGTGCGAAATCGTGTCGTCAATGATGAAACCGAGCATTTCGTCTTCTTCGGCCGCCGGAGCGGAACTCGTGCTGAACATCAGCACCAGCGCCGCCAGCCAACTGCGATTCATGGCTGCAACGCCTGGGGTGCATTGGACTGGTTTTTGGCAGGACCGGAAGTACCGTCGAGGAAGGCTTTTTCCGCCACGAACTGCCAGTCCTTGTAGCTGGCCATGCCGTTGAAGTCCGACCACTGACTGGGGAAGTCCGCCTGCTTCAGCGGCCTCTGCTCGGAGGGGCAGTACACCCCGGTAATACGTCCGTCAGTGCCACGCATCAGCTCCCACTCGCCGCCGCCGACAGGGTCCGGATATAACTGGCGGATATGGCGCTTGGCCGAGGGGAAACGCTCGTCCTGCAACAAGTCGGCAAGCTCTTTGGGGTACAAGGCCACGCCTGGCGAACTGCGGTAATAGCTGCGCAGCGCCTGGGCATACTGAGTGCCGACCCAAAGCAACTGGCGCTCGCGATCGCGGCGGGCGGCGGTGGCCCACAACTCCCCGGCACTGGCCAGGCCCATGCCCATCACCATGATCAGAAACAGCACACCCAGGTAGGTGAAGCCGTCCTCGCGCGCAGGCTTACCACTCGGAATAACGGCTGCCATCACGCGCCCTCCCTGTAGCGCCACTCTTGATATCGGCCACCCCGCCCGCCACGCCTTCGGGCGGTGCCACCAAGACCCAGGTGTCCTTGCGCTCGGCGATCGGGTCGGTCGGCAGAACGCGCAGGTAGCGCTGTTCGACCAGTTGATCAATGGAGTCGGGATACCGCCCGGTATCGCCGTAGTAGTGGTCCAGCGCCTCACGCATGGCCGACAGGCTCTGGCGCAGGGTGGTCTCTTTGGACGCCTCCAGGCTGTTGAAATAGCGTGGCAAGGCGATCGTCATCAAGGTGGCGATGATTGCCATGACCACCATCAGTTCCAACAGGGTAAAACCCTTTTGCCGACGCATGATTTCACCACTCCCGATAGGTGACGCCGTTGAGCCCCTTGCCGCGGGCCTTGGAGTAGACGTCAAAGACGTCCTCGCCCTCCCGCGGGTTCTCGGCCGAACTGTCATAGGAGCGCAGGCCCCAGCCACCTTCGTCGTCGCGCTTGACCACAGCCAGCGGGTCGCGGGGGATGCGCCGCAGGAAATAGAACTTGCCGCCCTTGGCGCTGCGCACGTCACGCACGCCATCGACCAGTATTTTCAGGTTCGGCGGATAGCCACTGCTGTTCAGTGTCTTCTCGATGTAACCGGCATCGAATGCCCGCTTGTAAGCGTCGATGGCATCGCGAATCTGGTACAGCGCGGTGCGCAGTTCCTGCTCTTTGCCCCGGCGCACCACGGTCTCGGTCAGCGGCGCGGCCATACCGGCCAGCAGGCCGATCAGGGCCAGCGTCACCACGACTTCGATCAGGGTAAAACCGCGTTGCGAGGCGTTCATGATCATGGCTTCTCGATGGTTACTGTGGTGGCGATCGGCGATGCCATGTTCGGCGCCTGTACCGATGCACCCATTGAACGATCCGGTGCCTGGATGTGCATGCTGGTTTCGGTGCCGGTCGGGAATTCCATGTCCGACGGACTCTGGTACGGCAGGTTGCGCACAATGCGCGGGGTGATCGACAGCACCAGCTCGGATTTGATGACGTCGTCCCGGTTGCTGCCGAACAAACGGCCCAGGCCGGGAATGTCGCCAAGACCCGGGATCTTGTTACCGGTGCTGCCATGGTCGTTGCGCACCAGGCCGGCGAGAATCTGCGTTTCGCCGTCATGCAGACGCAAGGTGGTCTGGGCGTTGCGGGTATCGACCTGGACCGGAATGGTGCCCTGGCGGGTCGGTTCCAGTGGCGTGGCGTTGCTGACTTCCAGCGCGACCTTGATGGCGACTTCGTTGTTCAGGTGCACGGTGGGTTGCACTTCCAGTTTCAAACCGACATCGAGGTAAGTCACGCTCTCGGTGATCACCGGCCCCTGGGTCGAAGGCACCGAAGTGGCGCTGATGATCGGCACCCGCTGACCGATGTGGATACGCGCCTGTTCACGGTTGCTGACCCGAATCACCGGGCTTGCCAGGGTGTTGATGTCCTTGTCCTGGGCGTTGATCTTGGCCTGTGGTGACGGGTTGATGGTGATCCGGCCGGAGTTGATGCCTTTGAGTTGATCGAGGAGGGTCACCGCCGATCCGTCGCTGTTGACGACACCAAAGGTGTTCGGCCATTGCAGGCCAAGGTCAAGAATGCGCTGGCGGGCCACTTCCATCACTTCTACTTCCAGCACCACTTCGGGGTTGGACTGGTCCTGGGACTGCAGCAGTTTCTCGGCCATGCGGATGGCATCGCTGCTGTCACGCATGGTCAGGGTATTGAGGCGTTCGTCGACGAACACGTCACGGGTCTTGAGCATGGTCTTGACCATGTTCAACGCAGTGTTGGCATCGATGCTGGTCAGGTAGAAGGTACGCATCACCAGCTCCTGATAATCCTTGAGCTTCTGCGGCGAGTCGGGGTAGATCAGCAAGGTGTTTTCATTCACCACTTTCTGATGCAGCTGGTTCTGTTGCAGCAGCAGTTCCACGGCGTCTTCGATGCGCACATCACGCACGAAGATGGTGGCTTTCATGTCCGGGCGCAGATCCTTGTCGAAAATGAAATTCAGACCGGCAACCTGGGACAGCACTTCAAAGATGGTCTTGAGGTAGGCATCCCGAAACTCCAGGGTCACCGGCCGGTCGAGACGGGTGCGCAACTGCGGGTACGCCACCACATTGCGGCTCTGTACCAGACGGATGTTGTCTTGCAGCTCCAGGGCGCCTTCATTTTTCGGATCCAGCTCAAGAATCTGTTTGACCTGGCGGTCGGCGCCGTAGATGTCGCCGCGACGCAGGTCGCCGCGGGCCAGTTCAAGCTTCTCATCCATGCTGCGCAGGTAGTCGAGCTGACGCAGGGAATCCTGGGCGCGACGGTTGTTCGGTTCAATGTTCAGCACCCGGCTGTAAGACATGCGAGCGCCGGCGAAATTGCGCTGGGCCCGATCCATGTCGCCCTGGGTCATCAGCGCCTTCACCGCACGGGTGCGACCGTTGTTCAGGGCGATGTGCAGCTGTGTATCGCGCGGATTTTCACGCAACCCCTCTTCGATGCGAGCCAGACCTGCTTCATACTGGCCCGCCTCGATCAGGTCGGACGCTTCCTCGTTGGCGAGCTGCGCCGTACTGCACGCAGCCAGCCCTAAACAGATCGCAAGGCTCAACAGCAAACGGGATCGGTTCATTGCGTGCTCCCCACAGACAAGGTCTGCGATAAACGCAGCGGCAGGTAGACCAGGCTCAGTTCCGCATCGGAAATCCGCTCGATCCGCCAGGTTTCGTCGATCACATCCCCTTTGCGCACGACGTAGATCTTTTCGCCGCTCTGCAAAAACACCTGCAGATCGGAGCGGTCAGCCAGCCTGCCGACAAACTCGAAGGGCACTGGCGGTGCAGTGGGGACTTGCACCTCTGGAGTCACGTCTACCGGTTGTTCGATGACGGTGGCGAGTGCCGGCGCGGCTTTCCAGCTGCGGGTAACGAACAGATCGCCCGCCGGGCTCAGGTCCTTGATCGCCACCGGCAAGGCGCGGGCTGGCGCGGCAGTCTGTGGGGCAGTTTTTGTGCCTTTGGCCGGGGTGGTCACGCTGGCGACCGCCAGGTCGCTGTCATCATCACGTTTGAGCAATTCGGGAATCCAGGCCAGCGCCGCCGCCACGCCGAAGAACGCCAGCCAACTCACAACACGTTTGGTATTCATCATGACCTCGACAGGTAAAGGGTCATGCGGATCCGCCCGGTCAGGTCGGTATCGGCGATTTTCTTGCGCTGCAACTCCACGTCCTCAAGCACCACCGCCGGCAACTGGCCGAGCAAGGCGTGCAAAAAGCGCCGTAGTTGCGGATAGCTGCCGCGCACCGGCAACAGAATCTGGTACCGCGCCAGGTGGGTCTTGGGGTCGATACCCAGGGAGTATTCACCCCGGGCCAGGGTGATGCGCTCCTGGGCAGCCAGGGCGTAGATCTTGTCGATGGCGACGGTGGCCTGGGGCTGTGACGGCAGCTTGCTGCGGAAGTCGTCGAGCTGACGCTGCGGCACCACCGGGGCGGTGACTGTGCCGTCCTCGACCCGGGCCAGGTACTCGCTGGCTTCGCGGGTCTGCTGGCTCAGGTGCTGCAGCGACTGCCAGTCCGGCAACAATCCGGCCAGGCCGTAGGTCAGCGCCAGCACCAGCATTGCCAACCCGGTGAGGCCTGGTACACCCAGGCCCTGCAGGTATTCGTGGACGATCAATTTAGGGATTTGCATCGCCGATCTCCCAGGTAGCTGACAGGTTGAACTGCACCGGGTGTTCCGGCACGTTGGCAACGATTTCGTGACTGAGCAGCGAGACATCGGACAGCTCTTCGCTGGCCTCGAGACGCCGGTGGAAGTCGAGCATGGCGTCCAGGTCGCGCGCCTCGGCGCTGATCCGCACCTGGCCCTTGCGAGCGTCCGGGGTCAGGGTCAGCAGGGCCACGTTTTCCCGTGGCATGGCTTCCAGCGAGGCGAACAAACGCTCCCAGGGCCGGCGCAGTTGCAGGGAGACCTTGCGCATTTCCGCGAGGTTGTGCGCCTGCTCACGGGTTTGCGCCGGGGTCAGGCTGACCTTGCCGCCCGTGTCCCCGGTGAGCACACGCTGAGCGGTTTGCAGGTCGCCCTGCTGCTGTTCGGCCTCGCCGCTCAAGTGCTGCTGCACCAGCAGGCAGGTCAGTGTCAGCACCACGCCACCGGCCAGCAGGCTCCAGCCCAGGGGACCGGCGCGGCGACGGGGCTGAAAGTCGAGCACCAGGGCGCGCATTTCAGGCCACCGCCCGAGACATGACGTACAGGCTATCGCGTACGGATGTCCGGTCTTCGTCAAGGCTGCGCAGGTGCACACCGGGCACTTCGGGGTGTGAGTCAACACGTGCCGGGGCATGCAGGTAAACGTTCAGTGGCCGCTCGCTGGTGGAGGCCTGCAACTGGGTTTCGCGGCCGATCAGCGCGGTCAATGCAGCATCGCTGTCGCTGCTGCCCACCGAGCGCACCGAACTCCAGCGCCCTTCCCGAGCCAGCAACAGTACGCTGCGCACCGGCTCGGCGACCACGAACAGGAAGTCGCCGGCGTCGAAGCTCTTATCGAAATGATTGAACGCTGCCATCAGGTACGGCTGCACCGAACGCAGGCGCAGGCCTCGAGCGCTGGCCAGGCTGCGCAGACGATCGAGCAGGCCTTGCGGCAGCGCACTGGCCACCCGGTCGTAGCCCGCAGGCTCGGCCGACAACACCAGGCTCCAGGGTTGCGTCGGTGCTCCGTAGAGGTCCTCGAAACACAGCTGGGCAAAACCGAGCAGTTCACTCGGGGTGCTGATCTGGTCGCTCCACGGCACCAGACAAAACCGGCTGAAGTGTCCGGAAATCACCACGGTCAGCTCCGCCCTGGTGGTGACATGTTCGGCCAGCAGGCGGTCGAGGGTGTCCAGCGCCACGGTCCAGGCCTGGAAGCCTTCGTCGATGTAGCCGACGCTGCCCAGCCAGTGGGTGGCGCTGCCCTGGCGCTGACCCAGGCCGACGCCACTGGCGCCGAGCACGGCGACGTATTGATCACGAGATAAAAGTGACACGATTGATCTCCTCGAGAGTGGTACGACCTTGTTCCACCAGTTCAAGCGCCGATTCGCGCAACAGACGCAAGCCACGTTTGCAGGCATGGGCCTTGATTTTCGAAATGGGCTGACGCTCGACGATCATTTGCCGCAGTTCGTCGTCCAGGTGCAGCAGCTCGGCAATGGCGCTGCGTCCGCGATATCCAGTGCCACGGCAATGGCCGCAACCCTTGCCGTGAACGAAGTGGTAGTGCGCGACCTGAAGCGGGTCGAGCCCCGAGGCCTGCAACTCTTCCTCGCTGGGGCTGTAGGCTGTGCTGCAACTGGTGCAGACCAGCCGAATCAGGCGCTGAGCCAGCACCGCATTGAGCGCGGAGACGAGACTGTATGGGTCGATCTCCATCTGGGTGAAGCGGCCAATCACGTCAAACACGTTGTTGGCGTGAATGGTGGTGAACACCAGGTGACCGGTGAGCGCCGACTGCACGGCGATCTGCGCAGTGTCCGGGTCGCGGATTTCGCCGACCATGATCTTGTCCGGGTCATGGCGCAGGATCGAGCGCAGGCCACGGGCGAACGTCAGGCCTTTCTTCTCGTTGACGGGAATTTGCAGCACGCCTGGCAGTTGGTACTCCACCGGGTCCTCAATGGTGATGATCTTGTCCACGCCGTGGTTGATCTCGGTAATCATCGCGTACAGGGTGGTGGTCTTGCCGCTGCCGGTAGGGCCGGTCACCAGCACCATGCCGTAGGGTTCGGCCGCCAGCCGGCGCAGCTGGCGCAGGGTGTCCTCTTCAAAACCCAGGGCCTGCAATTGCACGCCACAGACCTTGTCCGCCAGGTCCTGCTTGTCGAGCACCCGCAGTACCGCGTCCTCGCCGAAAATGCTCGGCATGATCGACACCCGAAAGTCGATCTGGCGGCCGCTGATACCGATTTTGAAGCGCCCGTCCTGGGGCACGCGTTTTTCGCCAATGTCCAGTTCGGCCATGACCTTGACTCGGGAAATCACCTGTTCGGCAAACTCGCTGCCCTGGATCTTGCTGATGTTGTTCAACACACCATCGATCCGGTACTTGATCACCAGCCCGCTGCCGGTGGTACCGAGGTGGATGTCACTGGCGTGCATTTTCAGCGCGTCGTACAGGGTTGAGTTGACCAGCTTGACCACCACGCTGGCGTCTTCACTGATGCTGGTCAGCGACAGGCTTTGCAGGGTGTCGATTTCGGCGCCGCCTTCGGCCTGGGCATTGAGCGATTCCACCGCGTGGAAGCTTTCTTCGTGGCGCGCCAGGTAGGCCTTGAGGTCGTCGGCATGCACCAGGTACAGCGGCGCCCCATGCAGGCAATCGTCGATCCAGGCCAGGCGTGCAGTGTCGAAGGGGTCGGCAAACACGCCGATGACCGCATCGTCGTGTCGCAGCAGGATGAATTCACGCTTGAGGCATTGGGCCAGGGTGACCCGATCGAAGACCGGGGTGGACTGGAAGAGGCTGTCGGTGTCCAGTACCGGATAATGCAGGGTCGCACCGAGGCACTGAATGAACGGCATGGGTGCCAGTTCGGACAACTCTGCAAGAGCGTTCAGTACTCGCTCGCCGGAAGAGGCCGCCAGGGCCCGTGCCTGGGCCAATTGCTCACTGCAGAAGCGTGACGGTACAGATTCCAGCGGCGCCGGTTCTGCGGCAAGGGATAGACGGTCCATGGCTTGCTCTCCAACGCCCGGGGCTTTGAGCCCTGTCGGCGCGGCGAGCAATTACGGCGGGGGCCGAAACCTCTTGTCGCGCCATTACTCCCCGGTGAGCAATTGTTCGTCGTCTGGCGCCATGGAAGCCGATGAACTGCGTCGGCGATCTGCAAGCACCCAACTACCGTCGTACAACTGCAGCGGGAAACTCTCGGTCCTGCTCTGGCGTCGTTCGACAAAGCCTGCAGAAGTGCTCACACCCGCTTTGGGTTCGCGCTTTACCCCTAGAAGATCACAGACTGCCCGGGCCAATTCCGCCATTGGAAAGGGTTTGAACAGGATATGGCTGACGCCCATTTGCCGGGCCCGCTCACAGACTTCAGCGGTTGGGTGCCCGGTAATCAGCACGAAATGACACTTCCCGTTCCGGCGGACGGCATCGAGCACCTCAAAGCCTTCGATATCGGGCAAGCGGTAATCGAACACCATCACATTGGGGTGGAATTCATCGGCCTCACCGATTCCGTCTACCCCGTTATGAGCAATTCTGACTTCCAGCCCTTGCGCCTGCAGGTAATCCTGGAGGTTATGTGCAAGCAGCTGTTCGTCTTCGACAACCAGTACTTTGTTCACCAAGGTGGACTCCTTGAAACCGCAGGTCCGGGATTTGAACCTGTCAGAGTGCGCGCCCTATCGGGACTAACGCACACTTCATGCCAGGCTGGGTGCCGGTAATATCAGGTTTTCATGTCCTTGAATTTAAAAACAATGCCATCTGGTACGCAAGTTCCATCCCCCAGACTCGGGGAAAACCATCGGACTGGCATTGAAGTTTTTCCCCCACTTTCGGGGAATTCCCCTATTCATCGTCAATCCGCTCGATTCGATTGCTTGACCGCAACTGCGCCAGTGCCTGTAGACGAGCCTGCACCTGTTTTTGCCGGGCGAGGTACGCCCGAACCATGTCAAGTCCTTGCTCTTCTGGGACATCCGCCGCCTCCAGGTGGTTCTGTAAATTAATCAGATGCCAGCCCAGCGCAGTGCGAACCGGTTCACTGACCGCCCCCGGCGCCAGGGCAAAAGCCGCGGCCTCGAACTGCGGCAGCATACGCCCGCGAGGGAAGTAACCCAGGTCGCCGCCCGCACTGGCCGAAGCGTCTTCGGAGGCGCTGCGGGCCACCGTGGCAAAATCAGCTCCGGCGGCGATCGTCGCACGTAGTTCAACCAAGCGTAGCCGTGCGGCCTCGACGGTGGAAGCGTCTGCTGCGGGGGCAACTTTAATCAAAATGTGTCTGGCCTGGACTTCCTCTGGCCGACTCATCTGCGCGCGGTGTTCGGCATAAAAGTCCCGGACCTCCTGTTCGTCAGGCTCGCCGGCCTTGGTGAGATCGTTAAACACCTGCCGGGCCGCCAGTTCGCGACGGGTATATTCGATGTAGCCGGCCTCGTCGAAACCGGCATCTTCCAGGCGCCGGACGAACACCTGCGCTCCGCCCATCGCCTGCCGTGTCTGCTCGACCTGATCCTGCACAGCCTCATCACTGATCACCACACCGCGCCTGAGCGCCTCCTGCCACAACAATTCCCGGTCGATCAAAGCGTCCAGCGCCGCCCTGCGCAACTGCTCGTAGGCCTTGGGATTGCGAATGCTGCCCACCGCCCGGCCTTGATCCTCCAGGTACTCGGCGAAATAACGCTCCAGGCGCAACTGGGAAATTTCCTCGCCATTGACCCGCGCCACGGCCGGACCATTGCTGCACCACGCCACGGGCAACCACAGCGCCGACAGGACCAGCAAAGCGTTGAGTTTCATGATCGGCCTCCAGTCAGGGCGCGGCGACAATGGGTTTGTAGGGAGCAACCAGATAGAAGCGCTGGTCGGGCAGATCCACCGTGACGATATGCGCACCGCTCAAGCCCAGGCGCCGTCCCGGGCCGAAGCTGATCAGCGGCGTCAGACCGGTGTCGAAGTCATGCAGGCCTTCGAGGGCATTGACCAGCTTTTCGCGGCTGGCATCGCGCCCGGCCTGCTTCATGCCTTCGCTAAGCAGCATCATCGAACTGAACGCGCCCACCTGCAGCACCCCGTACTGGCCACCGAGCCCCTGATGCTCGCGCAACTGGGTCAGGGCCAGGCGCCCGGCGTGGGTCCAGTCGCTGGGTACGAATGGATAGGCGAGAAATACCCGACGGGAAAAATCATTGGGCACCTGCAACAGATTCCCCGCCACCTGGTTCGACGCGGCGAACAGGTAGGGCACCTGCCCCGCCGTGCGCAAACGATCGGCAAGACTGCTGAAACCGCTGCCGCTGCCCAGGTAAAACACCGATCGCGAGCCCAGCGGCAACTCATCCCGGGTCGGGTCGTAGGCAAGCAGGCGCACGTCTTTCCAGGCGTGATCCTGCAAGTACTGACTGAGTTCCTGTGCTGCCAGCCGTTGCCCGGGCTCATCCGGGTAGGCAACCAGCGTCGGCCCCGGCAACACTCGCAGGCTGGAGCCGGCATAGTCGGCCAGGGCAATCATCTGTTCGCGCAACCCCGGCAACGGTTCGAAAATCTGCGGGCTGGCCTGCACCGTGCCCTGCATGGACAACGGCCCGATCAGGGGAATACCGGCCTTTTCCAGGCGTGCCGCAAGGTCCGGGTCGAGTGCCGGCGCCAGCGGAGCGATCATGGCAAAGACCTGTTCCTGCTCAATCAGACGCTCCAGCGCCTGTTCGGCGCTGGCGCGGTCGGTACCGGGGTCAAGGATGGTCAGGCGCAAATGCCGGCCATGAATCCCGCCTGCGCCATTGATGCGCGCCACGCAGCCCTTGAGCACCGCCGCCACCGTGGCGCCCTCCTCGCTCAACGGTCCCGACCCTGGCAACAATGTCCCCAGGTGCAGGCTGTCGGGGGTCAGACCCGGATCGCGATCATCGGCCAGGCGCTTGAGGTAGGCGGTGAGGTTGCGCTGATCGTTGATCGAGAGCACGAACCTTGGCATCGTCGGGTCAAGCCGATTGTTGCCGGGGTCACGCCCCTCCTGTATCGCCCGCGCCACGCTGGCTTCGCTGTAGGCCGGATAATTGCGGCCATTGATCTGCTGCTGGCCATGACTGCTGGTCAGCCGCGACCAGCTCAGGTCCGGTGGTCGCACCCCACCCTCCGGTCGGCCGAGGCCGTCGGCGCCATGGCAGTTGGCGCACGGCAGGCTGGTAGCGGGCAGTACCATGTCTGCCGCGCCGACCCGGGCCATGATGGGGGCACCGCTGGCGGACATACCTTCGCGGTACAGTCGCTTACCGGCACTTTCGCTGACAGTCAGCGGCAGCGCCTGCACGCTCAGGGTGATGCCGCCGAGCAATAACAGGCCAAGAACCAGGGCAGTATTCATGGCCGGCACTCAGCGCCCGGCCACAGGCATTGTCAGCAACTGCAAGCGCTGGGCAATGGCGGCGGCCGGGGCATCGGGACGGATTTTGCTCCAGCGCTTGTTCGCCACGTCACCGACGATCAGTTGGGTCGAATGTTGCTCGGGGGTCGGTACGATCTGGCCAATGCGCCCTAGGACCAGGTCCATTTGCGCCTTGTCGCCGGTAAGAAAAAGCCAGTGGGGGTCATCAACACCCTGCTTCAAGGTATAGGCCTTGAGTACCGCCGGTGTATCGCGCAGCGGATCACTGGTAAGGGAAATAAAGGTGATGCCATCAGCCTTGTCGCCCAGCACCTCACGGACTTCCTTGAGCTTGCGGGTAATCAGCGGGCAGGCATCGTTGCAACTGGTGAAGATCACGTTGAGCAGCACCACGCGGTTGTGCAACGCATCGCTATAGAAACGCAGGGTGTTGCCGTTCTGGTCCTGCAACGGCGTGTCGGTGAACCAGGTCTTTGCGTCACGGGTGCCGGTCGCCGGTTGCGCGTTCGCCGCCGCAGTTGCCGACGCCGGTTGCGCGGGTTCGTGCGCTTCGTGGGCCAACGCCAAGGTACTGACAAGCCAGAGGCACAGGCTCAGGGCAATCCACTCGAGGTTTTTCATGGCTGATGCTCCATGGCGACGGCCGTGTGCTTGGCGTGGGCGTTGCGTTCACCGCTGATTTTCTCGACCGCGCGGGCCAGTTCCACCGGGTCGGTGAAGCCGTAATAGCGGGTCCAGAACCGGCTGTTGCCATCGCCCACCAGAATCAGAGGTGAATGGTTCTTGAAGTCACCGCTGTAGGCCCCCAGCCCCTTGAGGGTGGCGTTGACCGACTGGGGCGAGCCGGTCAACCAGCTCCAGCCCGGACCCTTCTGAAAGGTGCGGGCGTAGTCGTTCAGGCGCTCGGGATCATCGCGCTGTGGGTCGATGCTGATCGAGACCAGTTGCACCTCGGTGCCGACCCGGTGCCCCAGTTGTTTCTGCACCTTGCCCATGATCGAGGACACCACCGGGCACACCGTGGTGCAACTGGTGTAGATGAAGCCCATGACGACGATCTTGTTCCCCACCAGATCCTTTTCGAGGCTGACCGACTTGCCGTTCTGATCCACCAGCGCGACGTCGGCGAACTTGACCTGAGCGGTTTCCGGACTGGCTTTTTTGGCCGTCATGTCGTGCCCGGCGTGCTCATCCGCCGAATGGGCCAGGGCTTGGCCAATACCGATGGCCAACAGGCAGAACGTCAGCAGGCCACGATGTGCGAATCGGTTCATGTCAGTTTCCTCTTAGTGGGCATGGCCGGGCTTGACCCGAACGCTGGCAAAAGTCTGGTCATCGAAACGCCTGCCCAGGGACGCTGCGCGCACGTGCAGGTACCAGGCACCGTTCTGGTCGAGGTTCACCGGGGCTTCGTATATACCGTCGGCGACTTCCACGGCGGCGACTTCCCGGGGGTGCGAAGTCGGGGCCAGGAAGTAACGCACCTGAACGTCCTTGACCCCACTGCGCTGCACCTTCTGCTTGCCCTGGACGATGCGAAAGCGCACCACGTAAGGGCTACCCAGCGCGGCGGTGGACTTGTCGAGCATAAACTCCACTTTCGCCACCCCACGGTGCGGATCGAGGCTCTGGTCCGCCTCGACCACGGTGCTGAAGCAATGGATGATGTTCGGCTGGTTGAGCAGGAACGCCACATCGAAACGGCCGGCGGTCGGCAGCTTGATCCGCGAGCTGTACAGCCCCGGCTCGACTTCGCGCAGGCTGCGATCGATTACCAGCGCCGCCCGGGCCACCTGCCCGCGATTGGGGTAGCCGGACATCGGTGCGTTCATCCCTTCGGCGTAGAAGTAGGTGGTGTTGTCCACCGGGTTGACCACGAACACCGCGTTGTCGTCCTTCGACACCGCCAGGCTTGACGCCAGCGGCAGGTCCCCAGCCAGCCGTGGTGCCTGAGGGCCGGCCTCGAAGCCCTGGATGATCGGCGTGCGGCCTTCACCGAGGGATGACAGGTTGATCATCGTGACCTTCGGCGAAGCCAGCCCGCGGACATAGGCGTAGGCCTTGGTGAACACCACTTGATAGGGTTCGGCGGAGACGTCCAGGTCATGGATCAACACATCGGTGGCGCTGTCGATCACCGAGGCCTGGTTCTCCAGGGTGTTGAGCACGATGCCGAAGCGCCCGTCGGCACTGAAGCCCATCGGCCCCAGTCCCTGCTTGAGCTGGATCACCCGGCGCACCGACTGGCTGGCACTGTCGATCACCGTCACCGTGCCGTCCTTGCCGTCCGTCACATAGGCTGCGCCGGACAGCGGCGAATACATCACCGACAACGGGTTCGAACCGGTCTTGAGTTGTTTGCTGATGCTCAGGCTGGCGACGTCGACAATGCTCAGGGTGCCATCGTCGCGGTTGGTGACGAACGCCAGGCGACTGTCCTTGCTGAAGGCGATTTCGTGATGACCGCTACCGGTGGCCAGGTGCTTGAGGGGTTTGAGGCTGGCGGTGTCGATCACCGTGACCCCGGACTGCTCCGCCACCTGGGCATTGTTGCCGACCCACAGCAGGCGTTCGTCCGGTTGCAATGCCACGCGTACCGGGTTGCTGCCGGCCGCCACCGAGTCGATCATTTTGAATTGCTCGCTGTCGAGCACCGCGACTTCCCCGGCGGTCGGCATCGACACAAACACGCGTTTGTTGTCCCGGGGAGTGACCCAGTCCATGGGTGGCTGCTTGAGTTCGACCCGGGTCATGGTGCTGGTGATGCCGCCCACCGATACCGATGGTTCGACCACCGAGACGCTGGCATCGCGGTTCATGACCATCAGGAAGTAACTGTTGAGATCCAGCAGCGGCCGCGCCCCGATGCTCGATTTGAGGAAGACCCCGACCCGCGACTTGCAACTCTGATCGCGACCCTGGGCCTGATCTGCGGCGATGGTTTCGGGGTCGAGCCAGGCTCCGGGGGCGACGCCTGCCAGCGGTTGGCCCGAGGCTTTGTCGGTCACGCGAAACTGCATGTCGGCGAATCCACCTTCGCGCAGCACGCCATCCTCGGCCAGCGGTTTGACTTCGAACGCCACCGAAATGCCGTCGCGTTCAAGGGTCTGGCCATTCGAGGTGTCTGGCAGTGCGACGTGACTGAGCCGGGAGGGTGGCGACGTGCGCGACACCGCCAGGCCGATCAGCGCTGCGCCGACAATCAGGGCGCAACTGGCGAAAGTGATGGTCCTGTTCATTGTAAAAACTCCCCTTCAGATCTACGTCTGCCTTGCTCCCTGTGGGAGCGAGCCCTGTGGTGAGGGTGGCCAGCCCCATGGCGAGGGTGACTACCCTTGTCGCGAGGGGGCTTGCCTGTGGCGAGGGGGCTTGCCCCCGTCGGGCTGCGAAGCAGCCCCAAAAATCTCTGTTGCATCAAAGATCTTGTGAGTGCTTCGCACTCAAGCGGGGGCAAGCCCCCTCGCCACAGGAATAGCCCTTCACCACAGGGATAGCCCTTCACCACAGGCAAGCTCCCTCTCCACAGTCAAACCCCTCGCCACAGTGCTCCTACAGGTGTTGCGTTGCTTCCCTAAGGTGCCGGTGCCGGCTCAGGCTCGTTGGTGACCCGCAGCAGTCCCCACAATCCCGAGGTATTCCCATAGGCTCCGTAATCGCGGAACAGGTAGTCCCCCGGTATCGCGTTGATACCCCCGGCGCTCGGCAGCATCAGACTGAAATGCGCGGCCGGCAGGATGCTTTCGCGGGCACCTATGTACATCGACATCGGGTTGTAGCCGAACTTCACCGACCCCACGCCAGGGCTGCCCATGGGGTAGCCACCGGTGTCGCTCTTCTCCGCCACGAACGGGTTGGTCGACCAGAGGTGACCGTCAAGCTGGAAGGTGCTGCCGCGACTGCCGCCGGTAGGCATCAGGATGTGGGTTCGGAACGGTTGCCCCGGCTTGGCGTACAGCACCGGGGTTTGCGGATCGCCGCCTACCAGCGCGTTGCTGTAGGCCATGTGCGCATTGACCATGTCGCCATAACCTGCGCCGTCGGCACGACCGAACGGAGCATCCGGGGCCAGGCCGAAGCGGTACCACATTGGCTCGGTCTTGTAGTTGATGGCCATGCTCGAGTTGTCCTGCGGATCGTTCGGCACACCGAACCCTTCCGCGGCAATCCCCTCTACCGGCCGCCCATTGGCCCAGCGCATGTTCAAGGCTTTCTGCCAGACCATCGCGAAATCGCGGTAGCTGGTTTGCCCCGGCGCGGTGACGGTCGCATTGACCTTGCGCGCATCTTCCACCCAGGTGGCACCGGCCGGCAGGATGCTCATCGCCGCCGCCAGGCCTTTTTGCGACTGCTTGATCACGTCCGCCGGGGTGAAATTCAAGCCGCCGAATTCCACCGCCGTCGCGTTGATGTTGTCGACGCTGCGCCCCAGTTGGGTGATCGGTTTGCCTTCACGCTCCAGGTGCCCGGCGTAATACTGGTAAGTACGGGTCGGGTACGCGCCGCTGCTGCCGACACGGGGTGGCACAGTCTGGATCGGGTTGGCGCCGACGTTGGTGCCGTCGGACTTGGTGATGTCGTACGCCAGCAATTGTGCATGCAGACCCACATGGCTGGACGGCCGCATCAGGTTGTTGCTGAAGGTGGTCGAGCCGCTGCCGTTGTTGCGGTCACGCTTGACCATGCCTTGCATGACCGCAGTCTGGGTGAGGTCCGGCATGACGGTCGGCAAACGGTTTTCCAGGGTGATGTTGATGCAGTCACCCGCCGTTGCACGCAACACCAGCGGTTCGACAGGCACGCCGGGCTTGAGCTTGCCGGTGGCCGGATCGAGGTCGGCCTTGCGTACATACAGGATCGCGGTCGGGTCATGCAGCGGCCCGCTTTGCCCGCCGATGGTGATGGTTTCACCGTCTTCAGGGTCGAACACGGTGACTTGTGGAATGTTCACCGCCCGCGAGTTGAACACCAGGGTGCCGCCCGCCGGTTTCAGTGGCCCGCCCACGTGTTGCCCAAGCCCTGCCGGATCACCGATGGACAAGCCCAGTGGATTACTGAGGATGTCGTTGGCCAGCGCCGCCACCACTTCATAGTTGCGTTGCGGGGTTGGCCGGGTGCCGATGCCAGTGGGGTTGGCGCCGATCCGTGGGCAGGTGCCCTCAAACGCCACGGTGTTGCGCATACCGGCCGGTTTCGGGTTGTTCGGCAGTGCGAACAGGTCGTTGCGTTGCGCCGTGTAGTTGCGCATCACCCCCCAGATCCCGCTCCAGTAGCCTTCAATGGAAGCGTCCATCGAGTACAGGTAGTCACCCGTTGTCGCCGCCGAACTGGAGAGCATCGAGACCGGAGCAATGAAGCCCATCTGCTCGGAGATACCGACCATCTGCGACGCGCGCCAGCCGGAGTTGGAGCTGTTGCCGAAACCGGAGCCGCTTTGCAGCCACTTCACGCCATGCAGGGTGACGTTGTGTTCCTCTTCGTGACCACCGGCATGTACCCGCAGCCGCACGTTGTCACCGGTGTAGGTGCGCAGCATCGGGGTGAAGGGGTCACCCGGTTCGGCGCCACCGCGGTTGATATGCGGCGGGAACAGCGTGGTGCCGCCGGTCGGACCGGTCGCCGCGGTAATCAGGTTCGGCGCCAGGTTCATCGCCGGGATCGCTCGGTCGGTACGGCTTTGCATGGCGTACGCGAGGTCACCGCCGAGGCCGTCAGCCTGCATGCCGCGCTTGCCGTCCGGGCCGAGCCGATTCGGGTCGTACACCCGCAGGGCCAGCGGTTCATTGCGGTAATTGACCACGAACATGCCTGGGTCATCCACCGAGATCGCCTGTGGGCACGGCCGGGTCGGGCAGCCGGGCTTGATCCCGCCCTGGACTTCGACAATCCCGTCCAGCAGGTTGCTGGCGTTGTTGCGCACTGGTGGGTTGATCGCGTAGCGGAAGCTGTCCGCCGTGGCCGGGAAGGCTTGCGGATTGGGCTTGCCGTCGGGACCTGCGCCTACGTACACACCCGCTTCATAGGCGTGCTGGAAGTCGCTGTATTCGAGGAAAAACTCCCGGAAGCTGTCGTTCTTGCCGTCGCCATCGATATCACCGGTGGAAATCACCGCTTGCCAGGAAGTCGGTCCGCCGTCCTGGCGGGCACCGCTGTACAGCGGCTCGCCGGTTTCGGCATGGAACCAACTGGAGCCGGCCGGCTCAGCCAGCACGGTGGCGTACAGACCTATCTGCTGGTGAGTCGATGGGCCCAGGTGGTCGTGGGTAAAAATAGTCCCCAGGCCACGATCGACGCCCTTGCTGTTGACCACCGGATCGACGAACCAGCGCTGCATCGCCGTGCGCGCCCCGACCCAGTCGGCCCGGCCGTACTGACCGAAGAACGGGTGGTTTTTGGCTTTCGGGCAGGCGGGCGTGCCATCGCGCGGGTCGGTTTCTTCGCATTGGTTGAACTGGCGAATGGCGTGGATGCGCTCTTGCACCGCACCCGGGGAAAGCACGCCGTCTTCGTAGTTCCAGCCGTTGGACGAACCATCGGCCGCGGTCAGGTCCCATTTCGGCAGGTGAATGTGCTGGCCGATCACATCGGTTGGCGTGCGCACCTGATAGTCGTCCATCTCATAGGTGGCCGGCACCAGGTTGGTTTGCATGTACTGCACGCAGTCGAAGGTGTTCATGCGCATCACCAGAGGCTCTGGCGGACGCTGCTTGGTAATCACCGGCCAGGCGTCTTCCCACAGTGCGAGGATGCGTGCTTGCGGGAAGTGGTAGCCGACCTTGTTGTACACCGCATCGAACTGAATGTTCGCTCCCTTGTAGATGCGCGGGCGGTCGGCGGTGAAGGTCGAGGCGCCGGTGAACGACATGCCGTCGCCCCGTTCGCCGCTGGTGAACTCGCCGGTGCCGGCGCTGCCGGTCAGGCGTTTCTGCCGATCGTCCATGCAAGGTTCGTAGTACGGCGCACCCGCGATCGGCAAGGCGCCGTTGGTACGGAAGTTACGCGCCACCACCTGACTGCCGGGCAACACGGCGTAGCTGGGGTGGTCCTTCCTGGCGTGGAACGCCATGGCCGCCTGTTCGACTTCGGTGCCCTCTTCAGGCAGGTAAATCGGTTTGGCCCGGGTGACCTCCTTGGAGAAGTCCAGCGAGGTTGTCACTGTGTTCGCCTCACCACCGGCAGAGACGCCGTCCAGGGTATGCCGCCCCAGGCCACCGTCCCAGCCACCGGATTGAGCCGGGTCGAGGTTGGCCCACAACGCATTGCCGCTGGCCTTCAAGGCCTGCGCCTTGGCGGCGTCGAGCATGTCCAGCGGCGGAGTTGGCGGACGTTGCCCGACCGAACTTTCCATACCGCCGATCCAGAATGGATAGCCAGGGTTTTTCAGGGTGCCATCGGCATTGCGATTGGCTTCGCTGCGATCGACCAGCACCAGCGAGCCAATGGCCTGTGCTCCGCCGCCACCGCCGTGATGTTCGCCGTCGTCATCGTCGTCTTCTTCATCGTCGTCATCGTTGCCGGCCACGAGGGTTTCGCCAATTTTCGGTACCACGGCGACTTTGCCTGGCATCGGTGCCATGGCTTTACCGGGCAGCGGCACGACCGCCGGGATCGGTGTGCCGGCGACAATTTCACCATCGGGCAGCGCCCGTGCACCGGCCGCAGGTTTTCCACTGCGCAGGGCGAACGGTTCGCTGTGGAAACCGTCGTCACCCTGCTGGGAGACTTCCAGTTTGGTGCCCTCTTCAAACACATCGTGCACCCGCCACATGGCCCACATGCCCTGGGCAAAATGCGGATAGAAATGGCAGTGATAGATCGCGTCGCCCGCTACCCGGTTACGGTTGCCCGAACCGCCATTGGCGATTTCATAGGTGTAGCCCGCACCCGGACCGATGCCCTGGGCGTCCACATAGTCAGAGTTATCGTCATTGGGGTTGAATAGCCACTGATGCCCGTGCAGGTGGAAGATGTGCTGCTCGTGGCCATTGTGGGTATTGCGGAATTTGACGAAGTCACCGATGTAGCTGTGGTTGACGTTGGACGGTTCGGCCGGATACAGCGCCATGGTCGCCTTCACACCTACCTGATCGGCATTGGGGGTCTGACCGGGGGTGATGCCTTCCAGCCCGGCGTTGGCCGGTACGTCCACCAGCATCGCCACGTCGCCGACGGTGTGGGAACTGAGGAAAAATTCTTCATAAGCGCAGGACAGGCAATCGTGCATCGGCCCCACGCCCAGGCGGTTGGCGACCACCTCGGCACCCATGCCACCGGAGCCATAGTTGATCATGAAGGAGTCACGGGTCGGCTCCAGCACGTGGGCCATCACCGGGTCGGCCCAGTAGGCGGGAAACGCCTGGGTGACAGCGACTTCATCCTGGAACTGCGAAGCGAAATCGCGAAACGGCTCCAGGCGGTTAGGGAGCGCCGGGTTGCGTTTGCCCATGGATTCCAGCGCGTAGGTCGATGTCGGGAAGCTGCCATCGTCGTTACTGCCCATGACAATTGCGTCGCTTTCGCTGGATACGATTTCGTTGCCGTCGACCATGTTGATGATCGGCGTGCCGGCCTTGCCTTCACGGATCCATGGTTCGCGCTGCGGGTAACGCGCCTGGTAATCGACGATTGGCTGACCGGCCGGTGTGCGACCGGTACTGGCCAGGCGCATCTCTTCCTCGGTTACGGTATTGCGGTAAGTGCGACCACCTTTGGGCACCACCACCACTTGACCGAACAGACCATTGGCCACGTTGCCTGCCGCACCTTCGCCACCGAAGCTTGCGCCACGGCTGCTGGCGGCGAATACCCCTTCCCGCTCGGCATACAAGGTGTAGGAACGGGTACCACCGGGCGGGATCAAGGTATTGGCGTTACGCCCGGTGAACGATGAGATGTCATCAATGCTGTTGACCGCTTGCATGCCGTTGACCTGAAAGCCGACATGGCGGTCGGCGACCTGCTCGTCGGCCTTGAAACCATCGGCGTTGCCGATCTCGATTTCTTCCTCGCCCTCTTCCTCGTTTGCGTCCTCATCGGAGTTGGGGTTGGCCTGATAAGCCAGCAGGTTCTGCAGATTGATGGTCAGGCAGTCGCCGACGGCAACCCGCAACACCAGCGGACGCGGACGCTTGTCTGGACGCAGGGACACTTTGCCCGGTACCGCTGAGCCGCCACTGGCCAGGGACCGGTCATGGTCATCGACCACATCACGACGCAAAGCGAACATCATGCCGTTGACGTTCTGTGCACCGAGGCGGTTGAACATAAGCGGCTGATCAAGCGCCACGACGTTGGCCACCAGGTTGCGCTCGCAACGCGCAGCTGCATTGGCGGCTTCGATGCCAGACATTGATGCAACCAGCAGCAGTAAATGTATCAGGGTCGGAGCGCGGTTTATGCCGATCATGGAGTCGGGCCTCGCAGCGGTTCTCAGGGACAGATCTCGACAAATCGTCCAGAGCAATCCGCATGCCATAAAAAATCTTATTATTAATCAGATAGTTATTGTCACGACCTAATGACTCGGGGGAAAAGCCCCACCCAATCCCCCAATTTTTTCACCGGGGCCACCATGCCCCAACATTGGGGATACTGCCCCACTGCCAGCGCTCACAAAGGCGCATCAGCAGCCAGCCCCTGCAAGCGCCGGTACTGCTTCAGGACGCTGGGCACATAACGTTGGGTTTCGGCAAATGGCGGGACCACGTTGCCACGGCTGAGCACCGCTTGCGGCCCGGCGTTGTAGGCGGCCACGGCGAGGCGGATATCGTTGTCGAACATCGTCATCAGGCGCTTGAGATAACGGGCGCCACCCTGGATGTTGGCCTTGGGGTCGTAGACGTCGCTCACGCCCATTTCGCGGGCGGTATCGGGCATCAATTGCATCAGCCCACCGGCGCCCTTGGGCGACACGGCTCTGGGGTTGTAGGCGGACTCGGCCTTGATCACCGCATGCAACAGCGCCGCCGGTATTTCGTTGGCCGTGGCCGCCGCCGCCACCAGCTCGGCGTAAGGTTGCGCAGCGATCATCTGCGGCTGCTCGTCGAGGCTGACCACCGCCTCTGCGGGTTCGCGAATCACTCGCTCATAGTGGCGGCCGGGGCGATGGACATTGGACAGGACGTAGTTGCCCTTGGCATCCACGGAAACGAATACGTCCGCCTGTACGGCGCCAGCCAGCACAAACAGAGCGAGCATTGCGGTGGTGAGCAACTTCATTGTTATGCCTCCCCTTCCCGACCCCGAAAATTGGGGCTAATGCCCCAATTGCCGGTCGCGGATCAGGCATACGCAAGCACTGTGCCGTTACACCCAAGGCCCGTAGGACAAGGGGTGCGCGAGGACGCCCGGGGGTGAGCATGGCAATTGCATGTGCTTTGGTCGCAACTGTGCTGCCAAATGTATGAGGTCATCATGAAACAGCGTCTTCGTTGTGCCCCGCGATCCCAAAGCGGGTTCACCCTGCTCGAACTGTTGGTGGTGCTGGTGGTATTGGGGCTGTTGGCCGGTTTGGTGGCGCCGAAGTATTTCGCCCAACTGGGCCGCTCCGAAGTGAAAGTCGCCAAGGCGCAGATTGAAGGCCTGGGCAAGGCCCTGGACCTTTACCGTCTGGAGGTCGGCCATTACCCCTCGACTGAACAGGGCTTGCAGGCATTGATCAGCGCACCCAGTGATGAACCGCGCTGGACCGGCCCTTACCTGCAGAAAAAACTGCCCCAGGACCCTTGGGGCCGTAATTACAACTATCGCTACCCCGGTGAAAACGGCGAGTACGACCTGCTGTCCATGGGCAAGGACGGGCAGCCCGGCGGCGAAGGCGAGAACGCCGAAGTCACCAGTTGGCAGTAACGGGAATCGCGACCATGCGCTTTCACCTTAAAGCCGTCGGCAAAGCCGGTGTCGTTGCAATGACTGTCGAAGCACCGGGTCACAGCGAAGCCCGCCGCATCGTCGAAGACCAGGGCCTGCGGGTGGTCAGCCTGCACGCCGAGCGGCATTGGCGCGCCTTGCGGCTCAAGCAGCGCGAGACCTTCAACCTGGTGTTGTTCAGCCAGGAACTGACCACCCTGCTCAACGCCGGCCTGCCGTTGATCGATGCGCTGGAAAGTCTGGCGGAAAAAGAAACCGCGCCCCAGGCCCGCAAAACCTTGAGTGAGCTGGTGCGCCTGCTCTATGAAGGCAAATCGTTTTCCCAGGCATTGGGCCAGCTATCAGCGGTATTTCCCCCGCTGTACGTTGCCCTGGTGCAGTCCAGTGAGAAAACCGGCGCCGTGGGCGATGCCCTGGGCCGGTACGTCAGCTACCGCCAGCGCATGGACGAGGTTCGGCAGAAGATCGTCAGCGCTTCGATCTACCCCATGCTGTTGCTGGTGGTAGGCGGTGGTGTCGTGCTGTTTTTGATGGGCTATGTCGTGCCGCGTTTCAGCCTGGTATTCGAAGGCCTGGGGTCGAACCTGCCCTGGCTGTCGCAGATCCTCATGAGCAGCGGCATGTTCCTCCACGCCCACCAGGGAGAGTTTTTCGGCGGCCTGCTCGCGCTCATCGTTGGCCTGGTCCTGCTCCAGCGCCAGCCGGCCTTTCGCCGGGGCGTGGACCGACTGATCGAAAAACTGCCGGCGGTCCACCAGCGAATCTTCATGTACGAACTGGCGCGCTTCTACCGCTCCCTGGGGATTCTGTTGCAAGGCGGTATCCCCCTCGTCACGGCCATGGGCATGGTCCGAGGCCTGCTCACCGTGGCTTCGCGCTCACGCCTGGACCAGGCCTGCGAGCGCGTGCGCGAGGGGCAATCGCTGTCCGCTGCGCTGGAACTCAATCATCTGGTAACCCCGGTGTCCCTGCGCCTGCTGCGTGCCGGTGAACAGTCCGGCAACCTCGGGCAGATGATGGAGCGCAGCGCCGACTTCTACGACGAAGAAATCAGCCGCTGGATCGAATGGTTCGTGCGCCTGTTCGAACCGTTGCTGATGACCTTCATCGGCCTGCTGATCGGGGTGATCGTGATCCTGATGTACATACCGATTTTCGAACTGGCTTCCAGCATTCATTGACCCCGAACCAGGGGCGCGCTGTACGCAGCACTTTTTATCAAGGTACCCACTGAATAAATCAGCACGCTGGGGTGTTCATCAATGTAGCAACGGAAAAAGCAGCAAGTTGCAACGTTCATCAACGTTCCAGGCTGAATAAGAAGACGGAGAACGACATGCACATCAACAAGCTTTTACTGGCAATAGCTATTGGCGCAGTTCTGTCGACGTCTACCGTTTTGATTCCGGACAGCCTGTCCGGGGTATCCAGTGCTCAGGCCAAGGATGGGGGTGGCGGGGGCGGTAGTGGTGGTGGTGGCGGCAGCGGCGGTGGTGGCGGAAGTGGAGGCGGTCACGGTGGTGGCGGCAGCGGCGGCGGTGGCGGAGGAAGTAGCGGCGGCAATGGCGGAAGTCACGGTGGTAGCGGCAGTGGCGGTAACAGCGGCAGCGGCCATAGTGGCGACCATGGCAGCAACAGCGGCCACGGCAACAGCGCCAGCGGTTCAAGCCACTCCGGCGCAGTATCGTCCTCCGGTCGCAGCGGCACCCATGATGAGCCCGGGGACGACCGAGGCGTCCACGCCAATGGAGAAATCGGCGATGACCGTGGTGTACACGCCAACGGAGAAATCGGCGATGACCGTGGTGTGCATGCCAATGGCGAGCCTGGGGATGACAAAAGGAGCTGATCCCCGCTGAAGTCCATACAACACAAAACCCTGTGGGAGCGAGCCTGCTCGCGATAGCGGATTATCATTCAACATTTCTGTTGCCTGATACCCTGCCATCGAGAGCAAGCCCGCTCCCACAGGTTCATTGACGTCCGGTCCTGCGCGTTCCTACAACCTACCCTCTACCCGATCCAGCTCTTCGCGCAGGAACTCAACCAACGCCTGCACCGGCCGCGAACTCTGCCGGTGTTGCGGATAGACCGCCGATAACGTCAGCGGCTCCGGCCGCCTATCCTCCAGCACCTGCACCAGCCGTCCTTCCTGCAACGCCGAGCCGACAATGAACGTCGGCAAATACGTGATCCCCAGCCCGGCGATCGCCGCATCCTTGAGCAGATCGCCGTTGTTGACCCGCATCCGCCCGCTGACATTGACGCTCAATGGCTTGCCCTGCCCCGCAAACCGCCATTGCACCTGTCGACCATGGCCGTACGGCAGACAGTCGTGACGGTGCAAGTCTTCAGGCTTGAGCGGTGTGCCGCGCTCGGCCAGGTACGCCGGGCTTGCGCAGTACACTCGCTCGATGGAGGCAATGCGTCGGGCAATCAGCGACGAATCTTCCAGTGTGCCGATGCGCAGCGCCAGGTCGTAACCCTCACCGAGCAAATCCACAGGACGATCGCTCAAATCCATCTCCACCGTCACGTCGCGATAGCGCTGCAAAAACACCGGCAGCAGGCAGCCCAGATGCGCCAGTGCGAAGGACAGCGGCGCGCTCACACGAATGGTCCCTCGTGGCTCGGTGGTCTGCCCGGCAATGCCCTGCTCCACCTGCTCGACTTCAGCGAGCAGGCGCAAGGCTGACTCGTAATAGCTTTGCCCCAGCGGCGTGACATCCAGTCGCCGGGTCGAGCGATTGAGCAAACGTACGCCCAGGCGCTCTTCGAGTTGCATCAGGCGGCGGCTGACAAATTGCTTGGACAGCCCCAATTGATCGGCGGCCGCCGTGAAGCTGCCGGAGTCCATCACCTGGCAGAAAATACGCATATCTTCAAAGGGGTTCATTGTCACTCCCTGGTGGACAGCCAATCACTTTATAGCCGCTTCCCCCCCTCCAGACATCCAATTAATCTGAAACAAAGCATCCTCGCTGACTCGCCGTCCCAGGCACGGTTCACCGCCATGACCTCAAGAAAGGTGGTTTTTTGAGTGGGTTGCAGACCCGCTGATCTGCAGATCACCCAAAACCCTGTGGGAGCGGGCTTGCTCGCGAAAGCGGTGGTTCAGTCAACATCAATGCTGACTGACATCACGCCTTCGCGAGCAAGCCCGCTCCCACAGGTAATGGGTTCAACTGACAGGTCTTACTTCGCCGTGAATTTGGTGTAGCTGTTGATCAGGTTGCGATAGTTTGGCAGGCGCTCGGACAGCAGGTTGGCCAGGCCTTCCATGTCGTTGCGCCAGTCGCCTTGCAGCTCGCAGGCCACGGCGAACCAGTTCATCAGATGCGCACCGGCGGCCGACATGCGTGCCCAGGCCGCTTGTTGCACGGTGGTGTTGAACGTGCCGGAAGCGTCGGTCACCACAAACACCTCAAAGCCTTCGGCAATGGCCGACAGGGTCGGGAATGCCACGCACACATCGGTCACCACACCGGCAATGATCAGTTGCTTGCGACCGGTGGCCTTGATCGCCTTGACGAAGTCTTCGTTGTCCCAGGCGTTGATCTGGCCCGGGCGTGCAATGAACGGCGCGTCCGGGAACTGCGCCTTGAGCTCCGGCACAATCGGGCCGTTCGGACCGCTGTCGAAACTGGTGGTGAGGATGGTCGGCAGTTTGAAGAACTTGGCGATGTCACCCAGCGCCAGCACGTTGTTCTTGAACTCGTTGGGCGAGAAATCCTGTACCAGCGAGATCAGGCCGGTCTGGTGGTCGACCAGCAATACCACGGCATCGTCTTTGTTCAGGCGCGAGTAAGGAACGTTGCTCATTGGAAAACTCCTTGTGGGATGGTTGTTGCAGTCAGCGCCGCCCTGCTGGGCCGGCGCTTTTTTTGAATTCGTCAGAAGGCAAAACACGAGCAGCCAAAGGCGCCCCAGAAGCCGGCGAAATCACTGACCGGCGCGTTCGACAGGCGTGCCCGTTCATGACGGTGGGAATGCACCGCGCATGGGCCGCTGCAATGGTGAACCTGGGCCTGCATCGGCGACGTCGGGCGCCAGTGGCCCGGTACCTTCACCACCGGTGACCAGTCCGGCAGCACCGGCACGCTGGCCGGCCCGAGCTTGTCGAAGTCACCGGCGCCGTACACCACCTTGCCGCCGACCACGGTCAACACCGACTCGATCCACTTGATCGCCTCTTCATCGACGCTGAAAAAGTCCGCGCTGAGGGCCGCGACGTCGGCCAGTTGCCCGACCTTGATCTGGCCCTTCTTGCCTTGCTCCGACGAGAACCAGGCACTGCCGTGGGTGAACAGTTCCAGCGCCGTCAGGCGTGAAAGACCTTCGGCGTGCAGCTCCATGCCGCCGACGGTGCGACCGCTGACCATCCAGTACAGCGAAGTCCATGGATTGTAGCTAGACACCCGCGTGGCGTCGGTACCGGCGCCCACCGGTACGCCCTCGGCCAGCATGCGCTTGATCGGTGGTGTGGCTTGGGCCGCTTGCGCGCCGTAACGCTCGACGAAATATTCACCCTGGAACGCCATGCGATCCTGAATCGCGATGCCGCCGCCCAGCGCCCTCACCCGCTCGATGTTCTGCGGGGTGATGGTCTCGGCGTGATCGAAAAACCACGGCAAGCCGTTGAACGGTATGTCGCGATTGACCTTCTCGAACACGTCGAGCATGCGGCTGATGGATTCGTTGTAAGTGGCGTGCAGACGGAACGGCCAACGTTGTTCGACCAGATGGCGCACCACCGGCTCCAGTTCGGCTTCCATGGTTTGCGGCAGGTCCGGGCGCGGTTCGAGGAAGTCTTCGAAGTCCGCCGCCGAGAACACCAGCATTTCCCCGGCGCCGTTGTGTCGCAGGTAATCGTCGCCCTGGTGCAGCTTGACGCTGCCGGTCCAGTTCTTGAAGTCGGTCAGCTCTTCCTTGGGCTTTTGGGTGAACAGGTTGTAGGCGATGCGCACGGTCAGTTGCTCTTCCTTGGCCAACTGCTCGATCACCTGGTAATCGTCAGGGTAGTTCTGGAAACCGCCGCCGGCATCGATAGCGCTGGTAAGGCCCAAGCGATTGAGTTCGCGCATGAACTGACGGGTCGAGTTGACCTGATACTCCAGCGGCAGCTTCGGCCCCTTGGCCAGGGTCGAGTACAGAATCATCGCGTTGGGGCGCGCCACCAGCATGCCGGTCGGCTCGCCATTGGCGTCACGCACGATCTCGCCACCGGGCGGGTTCGGTGTGTCGCGGGTGTACCCGGCCACCCGCAGGGCCGCGCGGTTGAGCAATGCGCGATCATACAAATGCAGGACGAAGACCGGGGTGTCCGGTGCCGCCTGGTTGAGTTCTTCGAGAGTCGGCATGCGCTTTTCGGCGAACTGGAATTCGTTCCAGCCACCGACCACCCGCACCCACTGCGGCGTTGGCGTGCGGTCGGCCTGGTCCTTGAGCATGCGCAAGGCATCGGCCAGGGACGGCACGCCTTCCCAGCGCAGTTCCAGGTTGTAGTTCAGGCCCCCACGGATCAGGTGCAGGTGCGAGTCGTTGAGCCCGGGGATGACGCAGCGGCCCTTGAGGTCGATCACTTGTGTGCCCGAACCACGCAGAGCCATGGCTTCGGCATCGCTGCCGACCACGACAAAACGACCTTCGCTGATAGCCACGGCGCTGGCGAGCGGCTTTTCGCGGTCAACGGTATGGAATTGACCATTGAACAGAATCAGGTCGGCGTTCATTGCGGCTCCTTGGACTCGGCGGAAGGGGACAGCCAGGGCGCGAACAGGCGCGTCGCCATGGGCATGAAGATATAAACCACCGACAGGACGATGGTCAGGGTGATCAGGAACGTGGCCACCACGTAGTTGGAGAGAAATGCGTTGAGCCCAAGCAGAGGCCCCCACAGCAACGGAACCAGCAAGGTGTGCGGCAGAATCACCAGCAACGTCAACACCGCCTGCTTCCAGCGTGGTGATGGGAGAACTGCTGCTTCAGTCTGCGGGGAGAACCAGAACTCGTTGACCGGGTTGACCTCAGTCTGGTCGCCATCGGCGAGCATCGGCGTGACCTGGTCGATCAGTTCCCGACGTTGCGGAGAATCGAGCCAGTGTTGCATCGCTTCGGTAGAGCAAAAGCGCAGCACGCAGGTATACATGTCGAGCCCGACGCTCTTGCCGCGCACCACGTCCACGCCCAGGTGCCCGACGTTCTGCCCGGCCACTTTGACGATGTTGCGCAACCAGGCCTCATAAGGGGCTTCAAAACCTGCCTTGACCCGATGTTTGACGATCAGGGTCACGACTTCATCAGGCCCCGGCTTGACCGGTTGCAGGCGAACGGGATCAGACATGGCGCAAGACTCCGGCGAAACGCACATTGAGCGCCAGCCTTCCTGGCCCGGCGACGAAAATGCTGGTGGTCACAATCACGGCAACGTGAGATTCGCCCTTGGGTGGAAAGGGCACGCTTTTTTCGGCTCAGTACTGTATTGAAGCAGCTTGGGCAAACCCTGCATCCGTAACAGCAATATTGCGTCGCTGAGCCGCACAAACAGCAGTCCACTGTGGTGCCGATGCGAAGCGCTCATGTTCTCCCCGCACAACTCGCAGCACCGGGTGCTGGAATCGATATTGCGGGGACGGGGACAGGAAAAATTGAATGTACGTGCTGTTTTTGCAAGCGCGCCGGGGAAAATCAAACAAATCCCTGTGGGAGCGGGCTTGCTCGCGAAAGCGGTGTGTCAGTCGTCGGAGAAGCTGGATGTGCTGGCCCCTTCGCGAGCAAGCCCGCTCCCACATTGGATCTTCGGTGCATGACGTTCGACTGGAGGGTCGGTTGTCTGTCAACTGGATGGAGACAGTATTTCAATTCCCACCTACTTATTGCATCAGCCAGTAAACATTAACCTTCTCCTCAATCAGACGAATCAACGTCCCCACAGGAGATTTCATCATGCTGACTCTGCGCAAAGCTTCGGATCGTGGCCTGGCCAATCACGGCTGGTTGAAGTCCTTTCATACCTTTTCCTTCGCCAATTATCGCAACCCGAAAGAGCAGGGTTTTTCCGACCTGTTGGTGATCAACGACGACCGTGTCGCCGCCGGCAAAGGCTTCGGCCAGCACCCGCACCGCGACATGGAAATTTTCTCCTATGTGCTTGAAGGTGCCCTGGAACACAAGGACACACTGGGTACCGGTTCGGTGATTCGCCCCGGCGACGTGCAATTGATGAGTGCCGGCAGCGGTGTCGCCCACAGCGAGTTCAACCACTCCAGCACCCGCCCGGTGCACTTCCTGCAGATCTGGATCGTGCCTGAGGTCAGCGGTGCCAAACCCCGCTATCAGCAGGAACACTTCAGCACGCAGAAAAAACGGGGACGCCTGCAGCTGATCATCTCCCCGGACCGCGCCAAGGGTTCGTTGAAGGTGCGCCAGGATGCCCGGGTGTATGCCGGTCTGATCGACGGCAAGGAAAGCGCCACCCTGGAACTGGGCGCCCATCGCTATGCCTATGTGCATGTGGCGCGGGGCAGCGTCGAGCTCAATGGTTTGTTGCTACAGGAAGGCGATGGCGTACGGGTTCGTGAAGAACAGGCGTTGACGTTGAGCAACGGTGTGGATTCAGAAGTGCTGGTGTTCGACCTGCGGGCACAGGAGTTGCCGCAGATGCCTTGATGGTGAAGCAAAAAATCGCAGCCTCGCTTCGCTCGACAGCTACAGGGATACCTCAGTAGGAGCTGACGAGCGGAGCGAGGCTGCGATCTTTTTACTGTCCGTGGACTGGATACAGCGAGACTCATGAGTCCCGAGTTTTATCCGAAGCCTTTTTATCGACCGGGCAGGCATCTATTCCGGTCAGGCTGGAGCGAGGGACAAACTGAACCGCCTTGGAGTCGGTCTTCCAGAGTCGTACAAAGTAGGTGGCGTCGGCCTCGGCAACGACGCGTAACGGTCGACTGAAACCTGGCCGGTCAGGGTCCGCTATGGCTTCGAGCCCCTGGCTCTGCGGGCTGAAGCTCATGATCGTGCAATTGCGTGCCCCGGAAGCCGAAAACTGGAACGCAAACCCGCCCAGCTTGGCGCCCGACTGTGGGTGCAGGCCCAATCCGATGACCACTACCGTTACCGCTATCGCCAGCAGGGCGAGCGGATTTTGATGGCCGCGCACTTTCACCACGAACTGTGCACCCAGCAGCTGGATCAGCCACACGATCGCCAACTCACCCAGCATCAGAGGCACAAGCCAGCCGAGCTGGCTGACGTATTGGCTCGCGATGTGGATTGCCACGATAGTGACGTTCAGGATGACCATTATCTGGACGAAAGCGGACATCACACAGGCGATACGAAACTCTGTCGATATCGTCCCCTGTACACCGAGCGTCATGAGCCTGTAGTAGCCCGCGATCGTCAGCATCGCCGCCGATACCGCAGCGCTTCCCCACAGCAGGTTGACCTGGACCTGGGAGCCGATAGCGGTGAGCAACCCGCAGAAAATCCCGAGGATCAGCAAGCCGCCTCCCCAACGCCACAACAGGTGCCGGTGACGAGCCTGTGCTTCGGGAGATTTCTGGTCGAAACTCAAATCGTCACTCAGGCGTTTTCCGGAGGCATCGAGCTGATGGAACAGCACGAAGATCGGCAACAGGACGAACGCCACCAGGATCGAGATGATGAACACGAGTATCGCCGACATGACCGGCAGCGCGGTAAGGACCGCAGAAGAGGTAATGCTGAGGGGAATGTTTTCCTCGTGGATGTACTGGTACAGATACATCCCGGCAGTGAGCAGAATGCCAATGCCCAGAGGCCAGGCACGCTCGTTGAGCCATAACAGGCTTCTACTCAGATGGGCAAAGCGGTCGGGTGAGGTGCCTGCGGGTTTAGCTTCGATGCGTTCAAACTCGGTCACGTCGGTGGACTCCATTTCCTTGGGCATAGCGTCCTTGTTGCAAGCAGTGCTCAACAGAGACAATGACGTGCGACTTTACAGTCTGAACAGGCCAGAAACATCGGGCCCGGACAAAATCAGAAGCGTCTGACAGACGCTTCGATAATCACCCCTGGAATCTTGCCCGATACCGCCCCGGGCTTTCCCCGGTCCACTTCTTGAACGCCCGATGGAAGGCGCTGGGTTCCTGGAATCCCAGTTGCTCGGCGATATCACTGATGCTGGCCCCGCTCTGGCGCAACTGTTCGAACGCCACCCCGCGTCGCACCTCGTCCTTGATCTCCTGGTACGAACAGCCTTCGCGTTCGAGTTTGCGGCGGAACGTGCTGGGGCTCAGGTGCTGCTCCAGGGCGAAATCCTGCAAGGTCGGCCATTCGCTGTAATGACTGCCGCGCAAGCGCTGATGAACCTGGGATGCCAGGCCATGCTGGTTGCGGAAGCGGATCACCAGCCATTGCGGCGCTGTGCGCAGGAACACTTTCAACGACGCCAGGTCTTGAACCACGGGCAGGCGCAGGTAGTGGCTGGCGAATTCGATTTCGGTGCGCTCGGCACCAAAGGTCAGGTTCGGGCCCCAGAGCAGTCGATCATCGCTGAGGGACAGGCGCTCGTGGCGAAAGTCGGCACGGTCGATAGGGATGCGTCGGCCACCCAGCCAGCACAGCAGGCTGATCATCAGCACCAGGAATGTCTCTTCGCCAAAACGGCTGGCATCGGCATCTGAGGAGTGGGTTTGCAGACTAATGACCGCGCGCTTGCCACGCACCGTCAGGGTGCCGCGAAAATCGCGCAGGAACAGCCCGAAGTTGACCAGGCACTGGCGCATGGCTTTATGCAGATCGGGCTCTTGAATCAAGGCACGACAGATCAGGGCAAAACTGCCCGGCGGCATGCCATGGGAGTCGAGGCCGAAAAACTCGTCGTCCAGCTCACGGATCTGAATCAGCCATAGCGCTGCAAACGCACCGGCCGGCACCCGCGCCGTGGGTTGGTGCATGACTTGCGGATCAATCCCCGCCAGTTCGAGTACCGCCTTCACTCGCTGCGGATCCTCCCCCAGTCCATGGATCATTGCCCGCACGAAGTAGGCGGCAACCGAGTCATTTTCCCGCATTTGAACGCTTCTCTCTCATCACCCGAATGGCAAAAAACATCAGTGCCGTTGAACAGTTCCGGCATAGGACAAGTGCCCTGCCAGCTCTAGACTCGCCGGCAATAGTACGCCTTCGGCCGCGGCCAAGGTATCGCAAGGTTTGATTGAAGGACGGGAACATGAATCTGCAAAACATCGGCGTGATCGGCGCTGGCACCATGGGCAATGGTATTGCACAAGTCTGTGCCCTCGCCGGCTTCCACGTGACCTTGCTCGACATCTCTGAAAGCGCTCTGCAAAAAGCCGTCGCGACCGTTGCTAAAAACCTCGATCGCCAGGTTGCCAAGGCAACGCTGACCGAGGAGCAGAAGCTCGCAGCCCTCGACAAGATCCGCACCAGCACCGATTACAGCAGCCTCAAAGACTCACAAATGGTGATTGAAGCGGCTACCGAAAACCTCGAGCTCAAACTGCGTGTGCTGCAGCAGATCGCGGCGCAGGTCAGCAGCGAATGCGTGATTGCCTCCAACACCTCGTCGCTGTCGATCACCCAGTTGGCCGCCAGTGTGAGCCAGCCGGAGCGCTTCATCGGCCTGCACTTCTTCAACCCGGTGCCGGTGATGGGCCTGATCGAAGTCATCCGTGGCCTGCAGACCAGCAACGCGACCCACCAACTGGCGCTGGACATGGCCACCACCTTGGGCAAAACCGCGATCACCGCGGGCAACCGCCCAGGCTTCGTGGTCAACCGGATCCTGGTACCGATGATCAACGAAGCGATTCTGGTATTCCAGGAAGGCCTGGGCAGCGTCGAGGACATTGATGCGGGCATGCGCCTGGGTTGCAACCAGCCAATCGGCCCGTTGGCATTGGCCGACCTGATTGGCCTGGATACCCTGCTGGCGATCATGGAAGCCTTCTACGACGGCTTTAACGACAGCAAATACCGCCCTGCTCCGCTGCTCAAGGAAATGGTCGCGGCCGGTTACCTGGGGCGCAAATCGGGGCGCGGTTTCCATGCCTATGCCTGAACGTTGCTCGCGCTTTGCCGAGTACCGGGACAAGGTGCTGGAGTTGTTTTCCAGCAAAGGTTTCGGCCAGGTCGGCATGCGTGAGCTGGCGACGTGCCTGGGGCTTTCCCCAGGCTCGTTGTACCACCACTACCCGAGTAAACAGCACCTGCTGCTCGATCTGATCGAGGAGTTCTACGAGGAGCTGTTGGCCACCCTCGCCCGCATCCAGAAAAAAGCTCCGGCAAAGCGCGACAGGCTGGGCAGCCTGATCCGCGCGCACCTGAATCTGCATCGGGATATGCCTTGGCATTTCCGCCTGGCGGAACGCGACATCGGCTGTCTGAATGAAGAGCAACAGGAACGGGTGCAGCAATTGCGCGAACAATATGAGCGCACCCTCCTGAAAATGCTTGGCGGCAGTTCCCGCTTCAGCGAAGAAGGCTTGTTGGCGGCCGGGCATGCCATTGGCTGCTTGCTCAACAGCGCTCCCAGCTGGCTGACCCCACATGCGCTGGGTGAGCAAGAACGCGAAGAACTGCTGGAGAGCATGGTCTGCGGTGCCGTCGAGCGCCTGTTGGCCCCCAAGCGCGCACTGGAGGCCATAAGCCTCGCCCGCCCTATAGAAAAGATATCTAAAGAAATACAGGTCCCTGCCACGATTTAAAGCTTAGCTTGTCGGCTCAACCCAATCGGAATTCGCCAGCGACCCTGGCGTCCAATCCGAGGTGTGTTTGTGTGTACTTCAACACCTGGAGCCGAACATGAAAATCAATCCCTACCTCATTTTCAATGGCGACTGCAAAGCTGCCTTCACGTTCTATGCGCAAAGCCTGCCCGGCAATATCGAAGCCATGCTGACCTTCGGTGAAACCCCTGCCGCCGAACACGTCCCCAAGGATCTCCATAACCTGATCATTCATACCCGTCTTGTGGTGGGAGACCAGGCGCTCATGGGATCGGATACCACCCCTGATCGCCCCACCGACGCCATGAGCGCTTGCTCCATTTCACTCAACGTCGACAGTATCGCCGAGGCTGAGCGGGTCTTCACTGCGTTGTCGGAAGGGGGCAGCGTGCAAATGCCGCTGGAGGCCACGTTCTGGGCGGAACGCTTCGGCATGCTGGTTGACCGTTTTGGTGTTTCGTGGATGGTCAACTGCGAAAAGGATCAATGAGAAATCCCTGGACTTTCCCGCGGCCAAAAACAAAACCCCTACCTGCATACGCAGATAGGGGTTTCGGAATTTAATCTTGACGATGACCTACTCTCACATGGGGAAACCCCACACTACCATCGGCGATGCATCGTTTCACTGCTGAGTTCG
>NZ_JAHUWS010000022.1:0-34388 GCF_019218965.1 Pseudomonas sp. PDM31
CATCATTTCCATGCTGATCACCCTGTGTTCTCCTGCTCAAAAATTGAGCAGAAGCAGTTGAACACCTGGGTCAGTTTTCAGTCGGCAGAACAGCCTTTACTGGGTCAGTTTTCGGTCAGCGGCAACAGTCGTGACACTCAATACCTACAACATCGAGGACTTCAAGCACCAGCGAAATCATCCTGAGAGTCGTGAAGACAGCATTTTCAACAACAAGGAGCTTCCGTCTCGCGGCTTAAACATTGCGATCCGAGAGTATGCACCTGGGTCGCAAGTGGTAATCGATGGGCGAGTCTACCGTTCGGCAGGAATCAGTTTGCAATGGCATGCGTCAGGCCAGGTAAACGAAGCACAAAAATTTGATATCGCCTGGCGATGTTCAAATTGTGGCGCTACAGGTGTAATCGAAAACGCCTACACCAACAGCTCCGAGCTAACATGCTCACACTGCATGCACGCAATTCAACCAAACGAGCGCCGAACCGTCCTTCGCCCTGGCGGCTTTGTAACGGACTTTTATGAGTCCACGACAAACGACATCACTTCTCAGAAGTTCATCCGAGTCGAACGACCTCGCATCCAACTGACTGGCGAGACGATCTCGCTGCCCGACAAGCGGTGTGGTTTCGTACGTTTTGGTCACGACGGCAGTGTGTTCCATCATTCATCCGGTGAACACGAAAAAGGTTACGCCGTGTGCCTAACCTGCGGACGTGCAGATTCAATGCTCGCCTCCGGTGACATTCCGAAAAATCTGCTCCCAGATCAGCTACACCGGCCAGTGGGCGGGATCACAGGCAGTCGTAAAGAGTTCGACTGCCCCGGCACGGCAGTTAAGCCTAACCTGTTCTTGGGCTATCAAATTCGCACTGACGTCATGGAGCTTTACTTAAGAAGTCCCCAGACAGGCCTGTGGCTCGGAGATAGTCTGGCAGAGCAAACCATAGCCACGACTCTTGCCGTTGCGCTACGCGACGTAATCGCCGAACTCTTAGGAATTGCCAGCACAGAAATGGGCTTTGGTTTCCGTCTTGATCGCGATATCGAAAGTGGACAAGGGCGAACGGTCATTCAGCTGTTCGATGAAGTCAGCGGAGGAGCCGGGTTTGTCCTGGCTGGCTTAGCGAATACAACCGAGCTATTACGTAAAACGTTAGGGAAGCTGCATTGCCCGGTTAACTGCGAAAACGTCTGCTCGCACTGTCTTGCAGGTCAAGACAGTCGAGTGGAGCGAGAGGAGCTAGATCGTGGACGCGCCATGGAGTGGCTTATTGTGTCGGGGCTAATCGAACATTTAGACTTGCCCAGCGAGTTTGAAACTGTGGTGGGGGCTAGTTATTGCTCGACCGGCCCGATCCGCTATTTGTCCTCAGCGATCAATTCAGCGGATCGCAGTGAAAACGACACCTCTATTTGCTTGGTGATGAGGGGAGATGCAGAGGACTGGGACCTAGATCACCCTTACTTCCGTGAAAAAATCCTCACTTGGGCAATCGCTGACAAACTCAAGGTGAAACTGGCAATTCCTTCTGGAGCGTCGCTAAGCAATGAACAGAAGAACACCCTCTTTGACCTGGTTAGTCTTGGGGTGGTGATTGAGGATATGGACAACTCCCTTCCACTGATCAAGCCTTATCTGGTGGCTCAAATTCGTTCCAAGTCGGGCATCAAGAGTCTTTTTAGCAGCGATGCCTCCGCTGCGACTCCAGGAGCCGGATGGCTGAGTAGCAACGATGGAGTAGTATGGGCTGGAAGCGACTGTGTTTCTGATTGCGGTGGTCAGCCTATCGACGTCCGGACCTGGCGCCAATTTGAGCAGGGTGCACGGGTCATCGAAATCACCCACGAGCTTGACGGGCCTATCAGCAGCCTGCATAGACGTCTCGCTACTCTCATTGAGAAGCACGCGCCCGAACTGACTGAGTTGATTGCCACAGACCAAGCAGCAGTGGTCAGCTATTCCGACCGTTATTTGAAATCCCCATGGTCGTTAATGTTGTTAAGCGGCTTTCTTGAACTTTTCAAAAATGAAAAACTTGAGTCGCTGCGAATTCAAACGCTAGCATCCAGTGGCGATCAGTCCAGCAATCAAATTAGTCATGACTGGAGGTTCCAACTTGATCAAGAAGCACTACTTAAGCTTTGGTTGGGTAGCCAGTTCTCCATCCCACCTGAAATTGAAATCAAAGAACGAAGCCGGGAGCTTCAACACGCGAGATTGATAACAGTAGATTGGGTATCGGGTAAGCGCAGCAAAATTTTCCTTGATCAAGGAATGGGATACTGGCGAGGTAGAATGCCGTATCGCGACCAAATGGGGTTTGACTTCCGCGCTAAACACGAGAGCCAAGCGCTACAAATGCTGGAGAAATATAAAGTGGCGCAAATGTGTCCTAGCGGTGAGTGGCCCACTTACATGAGCCTGCTCGTGAGCTAAGCCAAGCACCCAATGAGCCAGAGAACGGTGTCCACCTAAGCTAAAGTGGACGCCACTTTTCTGTCACTTGAGGTTCGGGAGATCCATAATGAACCACTCCAAATCCCCCCGCTAAACTTATCTTTCCCCACCTACCTAATCTTGGCTAGATCGTCGAAAACCCACCGCCCCTTGAGTAGACCTTTCAACTGCTCGACGCTCAGCAACTGTTGAGGACGTCTATGTACAACCGAATGACAATTTGCGCAGAGCGTAATCAAGTCGGTCGCTGGATCGACAACTTGGTCCTCTTCGAATTCGGAAATAGGCTTCAAATGATGCACATGGATGAAGCCTTTAGCATGCGCGCCATATGCCTTTTCAAAGTCGAAATCACAGGCTTTGCATTGAAGTCCATGAATAGCAATTGCCTGACTCCTGAGCTTTGGACTGCGCTCGTACCGCACACCATAATAGACAATCTTTTTCCCTTCAGTTCCGATAACTTTTGTCTCAAATTCCTGCGCACTATCGACTTGATCCAAATCGTCAAACTTCTCCGATTTCAGCACCGCATGAGAACAGATGGCGTCAAACACAGTTTTATCAATCAACCGAACAGCATTACGCCAGTAATTACTCTTCCGATTTAAGGGGATTTGCTCTAGGTACTCCCCGTTGATCTTGATCGGAACCGCAGATTCAAATGGTATGAACCCCTCAATGCGAGCATACAAGTCGCCTTGCGTGCTGTTCTCATCAGCATGAACCTTTCCAATTCGAGCAATACCAAAATAATGAGGCTTAACACTAAGACGAAGACTCGAAAAAGCCTTATTCCCCATCTTCCCTTTGTAATACAGCACCTCCGTACCTTCGGTGAGTATCGCTTGGTACTGCTTCGGGAAGTGGTATTGGACGCCAGTCTCGTCGTCCCATTTCGATTCATCATTTTCGGCAATGACAGCTGGCATCAACTCATCCTCCTATTCAGAGCATGAAGACTACCAAATTTAACGAAAACTCCTACAGGATCTAAGGAAAGCTCCTGCATCCAACATCAGAATCCATGAGATCACTGGTCGCACATGGGGCGCGATCAAGGCTATGACGCTGCCCAGAAAAAAAGCTTTCGGCGCGACAATGTTGAATTAACAGGTGCGCCATCTCGCACCTCCCGCTATTAATAGCCTTCCCCTTACGGACCCAAGCCCACCATGAAATTCGACCTCGCCTACTGCCTCAGCCTCGACGCCAAGCTGTCGATCTATGACGTACGCGATCTCAATTTCGACGAAACCATGGCATTCGATTCCGCCAAGGAACATTTCCAGTGCCCCAACGATGCCTGTCGCCTGGCCTTCGATGCCGCAAACGAGCTGGGGACCTTCAACGCCAAGAACGTGAATTACGTGCGCACACCGCACTTCAAGAACCTGCCGAGCACGCGGCATGTCGAGGGTTGTCCTTATGTCAGTCTGAGGACGCCAGCATCGGGCGCAGAGGTGGATGGTGCGGAAACGGCTGACAGTCGCGAGGAACATTTTCCGTCGGAGTTGTTACTGACCCGGCGTGCGTATGTGCGTAAGCCGTCACAACCGGCGGTGGCTGCAGATGTGCAAAGGGATGAGCCTGCAATACCTTCAGCGAACAGCGACACTGAGCATCCCGCCCACCCTTCGGCGCCGGACAAAACCAGCATCTTCGCCCACCCGGTGGAGTGCTTCGTCTCCAACTTCGAAGACAAAGACCTGCTCAAGCGCATGCCACTGAAGATCGGCGAGCACACGGCGCCCTACGCTTCCTTCTTCAAAAAGATCGAATACCTGCAAGACAACAAGGGCCTGATTTACTGGGGCAAGATCAAGCAGATCAAGGATTACACCCAGAGCTTTCGCATCGATTTCGAGAAGAAGATCTGGTTCGAGAAGAAGCCTTACTCGGTCAATGTTTACCTGAACAAGAAGCTGATCGACACCTACCGCAAGCGCCAGGCGTTCCTGGAGGAGATCAAGCACGCCGTCGACAGTGGGCGGGAGTTGTATTGCTTTTTTTATGGGGTGACGCCGGAGTTGAAGCAGGTGCCGAGCAAGAAAAACCCCGAGCAGACGTTTGGGGTGTTCAGTGCCAACATCGAGAACCTGGATCACTTTATAGTGCGCGAGGCTCCAGGCCTTACGGGCTGACGATCGCTACGATTCATGCGTTTGTCGTAGCTGGTCTTCAAGCGCCCGGATTTCCCTTTTCACTTCCTTGCGTCGCTCAAGAGCGGCTTGAACACGGGACTCATCAAGGCCTGCGTATCGACGCAGCCAATGAGCGACCAAACGCATCACCGAATTTAGGAAGTAACGGATACTGGAGTTTCGAAACCTTGCCACCCATGAAGCTGTTTCGAGACGATCAGCAACCGGTTCCCCACGCCGTCCGTGGACGCAACGCATCGACCCTGCTCATTCCAAAACGCGCTCTGCCCAGCAGCAGCCCAACCACCAGTCGGGCCACCATGATTCGCCATGAGCACGGCCATTCCATGACGCTTTGAGCAGTTCTGCAATAGCGAGCTATCGCGTGAATAACCGGTTTCACCGATGAGCACACTAGCGGCATACAACTGCGCGCCTTGTTTTGCAGCGTGTGATGAATGTTCCGGGTGACTGAAATCAGCACACACCGATAGGGCTATGGGTAAGTCGGCGATAAGCATCAAATCGCCCCCATTACCCGCACTAAAGAATTGCTCTTCGCCAGGGTGTAAATGCTGCTTGGTATAGACACCAATCGAGCCATCTTGGTGGAGTATGAAAGCTGCAATTAGCGGTTTGTCATAACCGGGTAGGCGCAACGGTAAACCCACTACCGTGGTCATGGAGGCTTCCCGCGCAAGGTGTCGCAAGGGGGAGAGAAGTGGGCTATCTATATCCTGCGCCAAGGCTTCAGCCAAGGTAGGTTCATATCCTGTGAGCGATAACTCGGGAAAGAGTAATAGCCCCACCCCCTGCTCGCGGGCGTGCTGCATGAAATCCATGTGCAGCGTCAGGTTGGCACTGATATCGCCAGCACGAACGGCGCATTGGGCTGCAGCAAAAATTGGTGCCGACATGAGCGTCTCCAAAAAGAGCACAATCCTAACGTGGCCCCGATTTCCACGCCACAGCGCGTTCCCTGGGGTAAAGCGCATGGTCGCGTTTGTAGAAGACATATTACGATCTCGTCGACCCACTCAAGCTCATAAGGTTGGCGAACGGTTTCCGAGATGTAATCCCGCGCTTCTTCACTGAGAACGGATAGCTCCGCCTCGGTGAGCAAGTCATGCTTAACCATCAAGCTCAAACCTCTGAGCGCACTGGAACGGGATTGGCTGTTCGCGTCGAAGGCGCGGTACATGTCCTTGTTACGGTCCTGGATCAAACCGTAGAGCATGCCATATCGAGCATGAGCTGAAAGCGCCCCATGCTGGGCGATTGCCTTGGCATCGGCGAGAACCCCCTGACAAAAACGATCGAGGGCAATCTGGCGAAGCGCCTTGAATTTTCTCCAGTCACTTTCAGCAATCGACATGACGTCCTCCTTCAAAGATTTGGACATCGGCACGCTGATTGTTGCGAAAAAAACATGATGAACCAACCCTCATTTTCACTTCGGGTCCACATGCTCCATTTCGCCATCAGGGCGACATGACCGCTCGTCAGGAGCAAAGACGCGAAACCGTAGAAAACAAAAATCCATTTGATTCCGCCTCAAAACAACTGTACAAAAACACAGTACATTTTGAATCAGCACTCTCGAGCCCGGAGAACACCATGGCCTCTCAAGCGATGAAAATCACCCTGGAACGTATCGCCCTCTTCCAATTCACCCCGGCCCACTGCGCCCAGGCCCGAGCAATGCTGGACTGGAGTGTCGAGGAGTTATCCCGTGAATCCGGGGTTTCGGTGGAGGCCATTGAGCGCTTTGAGGCGCGCAAGGAGGTGCTGGATGTCACGCGGTTGGCGTTGGCGTATCGGTTCGAGTCTGAAGGGCTGGCGTTCTTCCCGGGATTTGCGCCGGGGCGTGGGATGAATGTGAGAGGGTGTACTCCGAACCCGGTGGGGCGAGCGGATTTTGCGATGGTTGAGTGAAGCCAAGATGATGGAATGCCTGTTACTCCTCGGGCGCGATGTGCAAATCGTTGTCAAATCGGCCCCCCGCTCTCGCAAAGAGGGCCGTATTGAAGTGGTGTTTGCCTATTGCATGATCAGGGTTTGAAAGCCGGTGCTTGTCGTGCGTGTGAGGCTTGTTCGTAACCGTAGGCCATCGCCAATAGCTTGGCTTCGCTCCAGCGGGTGCCGTAGAAAAACACCGAGGTTGGCAGGCCATCGGCGTCGATGCCCGACGGCATCATGATGCCGGGGTAGCCTGCCAGCGGTATGACGTTCAAACCGGGGGAGCCTACGTCCAGCACCAAGGCGTCCAGTTGATGGGTTTTCAATAAAGCATCGATGACGGTGGCGTTTTCATTCTGGATTTTGCGCCACAGGCCGTTGTAGGCGTCCTCGTCAAAATCAATGGCGCTGGCCGCGATCAGGGTGGTTTGTCCGTAGTTCATGGTGCCAGGCGTGTCCTCGTTGAACTGCACGATAGCTTCCAGCGTGGGTGCAGCCAGTGCGGTGCGTGTCGCCAGATACCGAGGCAGATCACGCTTGATGCCCATCCACATCGCCTCTTCGACCCGCTCTGATATTGGATCAACGAGTTCTACAGGAATCAATTTGGCGCCGGCAGCCTGTATGACTTCCAGCGCCTGGGAAAACTGCGGATCACTTTCGAGCCCCTCAGGGCTATTGTCGAACTTCATCGGGAAACCGATACGGCGCCCCACCAACGCATCAGGGCGAAGCAGAGCCGTATAGTCCGTTGTATCGACGCCTGGAGGTCTTCTGATCGGGTCAGCCGGGTCGTTGCCAGTCATGGCGTTCAGAAGCAATGCGGCATCGCGAACCGTGCGGGTTATAGGGCCTGGTGTATCGAGTTTATGCGTCACTGGAACGATGCCACTACGGCTCAGTAAACCCACGGTGGGCTTGAGGCCTACCACACCGTTGAGCGACGCAGGGCAGATGATTGAGCCGGCGGTTTCTGTGCCGACGGTCAATGGCGCAAAACCGGCCGCGACAGCTGCGGCGGAGCCGGAACTTGAGCCGCACGGCGTCTCACTCAGCAGGTGCGGATTTTTGGTTTGCCCGCCTCGCCCGCTCCAGCCATCGGGGATGGCGGGGTCGCGAAAGTTTGCCCACTCGCTGAGGTTGGTTTTCCCCAGAATGATTGCCCCGGCAGCTCTCAGTCGCTGCACGATGAAGGCATCCTGTGCGGCGGGTTGCCCAACCATTGCCAACGAACCTGCGCTGGTCTGCATTTCGTCAGAGGTGTCGATGTTGTCCTTCAGCAGCACCGGGATGCCATGCAGTGGACTGCGTACATGCCCGGCTTTTCGCTCCTTGTCCAGGGACTCGGCGATGGCCAGTGCATCGGGGTTGAGTTCGATGATCGAGTTGATCGCCGGCCCGCTTTTATCCAGCGCCTCGATACGCTGATGCAGATGGCGTACAAGCGCTGCGGCTGTGAGCTGGCCTTGCTCCATGTTGGAGCCGAGTTCATCGACCGTTAAATATTCCAGCCCAGACGTTTGAGCGTGGGTTACGCTCGCGATCGACAGCAAAACAACCTGAGCCAGCCGCGTCATGCAGCCTTTAATTGTTACTTCCATGTAGTAGAGATCCCTGTAGATGACCGTTAGTGAATGAATGAGCTCATTCGCTTTCCAGCCTACAGAAGCGTCTGGAAATGTCCGTCATCACGACGCTTCGGATCTCGTCGGAATACTCGTCCGGCTCTGTAATTGTTTTACCCGATGCTCTGTTTAATCCTCATAAACCTGCTGCTCAACTTCCGTCCCTCAGGCACCTGCCCTCAGTGGCTGAGATCGAACGTGCAGCTGTGGATTGGCAACAGCCAGCTCACACGACGGTTATAGTTAAGCCCAGCCCCAGCACGATCAGAGAACGCCATGACCAGCAAGCCTACTGACACCGCAACTGCAGCGCCGGTGGATCACCTGCGCTTCCACCGCCACCATGCCCATCTGGCGCCGACCTTTGGCAATGACAAGTTTGCGCTGCGCGCCGAGGCCTTTGCGCGGTTCTTCGGCACACCAACCTTTCTCGGTGCGCAAACGCTGATTGTGCTGGTCTGGATTTGCCTAAATTTGTCTGGCGTGACGCACTTCGATGTCTATCCGTTCATCCTGCTGAACCTGGCGTTCAGCCTGCAAGCGGCCTACGCCGCGCCCTTGATTCTGTTGGCCCAGACCCGTCAGGCGGCGCGGGACAAAGCCCTGTCTGAAGCCGATGCGCAACACCGCGAAGCGCTGGCGGTCGCCAACAGTGAGCGTCAGGCACAGGCGGCACAGAACACCGCGCAACTGCTGGAGCTGCTTGAGCAAAACACTCGTCTCACGGAAATGACCAAGGCTTTGACCGAGCGCATCGAAAGCCTGACTTCGGAAATGCATCAACACTTCGTGCGCAAGGACGCGCCGAAAACCTGATCGTTTTTACGCCGGTTTCAACGCCCGCCCCAACTCGTCAAACAGCGTGACCACCGAGCGCAAGGCGCGGCAGTCCGGGCGGGTCAGCAGCCACAGAGCGGTGTCGTAACCGTGCAAGGGTTCGCCAAGTGCCTGCAAACCGTCACCGATCAAGAAGTCCGGCAACGCCGCCACGCCCAACCCGGCCCTGACCAATTCGCTGACCGAGAGCATGCTGTTGCAGCGATAGCCCGGGGTCACCCCCGGCAATGTCTGGTGGCGCCAGGCAACGGTTGGGTGATCGGCCAGGAAATTGTCCGGGGCGATCCAGGTCAATCTGGCCAAATCGGTTGTATCCACTGATTGCAGATAGCGCCTGCTGGCGCAGACCCGGTAGGAAATGTCCGCGAGCCGGCGTCCGACCAGATGTTCGGGCGGTGTGCGCGTCAGGCGCAGGGCGATGTCGGCGTCCCGACGGCTGAGGTTGGCGAAGTCGTTGGACGTACTGAGCTCGATGGTCAGCGCCGGATAGTTCGGCATGAACTGCGCCAGTGCCGGCAACAGCAACCCCTGCAGGACCGAATCGGTGCAGGTCAGGCGTACGGTGCCGTTGATCACTTCTCCGCCCTGCGACACGCCGATCCGCGCTGCCTCCAGCGCCTGTTCGGCACGCTCGGCCTGTTCCGCCAAGGACTGCGCCAATGTCGTGGGCAAATAACCGGCGCGATTTTTTTCAAACAACTGCTGACCCAGCGCCGCTTCGAGCCGGCGCACGGCTCGAAACACGGTTGAGACATCCACCTTCAACAATTGCGAGGCCCGGGCCAGCGAGCCACCCCGCACCAGGGCGAGGATCAGGGACAGGTCCGGGTAGTCCAGTCGATAGTGCGCCGCTGCATTGATCACTTGGGAAAATGCCCATATTGAGTGCGTGAACGCCAATCTATAGTGGACCTCAGTAATCAACAAGCGCAGAGAGCCTCCATGCAAACCAGCCCGCTCCGCATCGCCCTGATCGGTGACTACGACCCGCAAGTCACCGCTCATCAAGCCATCCCCGTAGCCCTAGGCATGGCGGCCGAATACACCGGACTGACGGTGCAATCGCAATGGCTGGCCACCGACGCCATCAACGCCGACACCCCCTTTGAAGAGTTCGACGGCTTCTGGTGTGTGCCGGCCAGTCCCTATCGCAACATGGAGGGCGCGTTGCAGGCGATTGGTTTTGCCCGGGAACAACGGCGACCTTTCCTCGGCACCTGCGGCGGTTTTCAGCATGCGCTGCTGGAATATGCGCGCAATGTCCTGGGCTGGGCCGATGCCGAACACGGTGAGACCGCTCCGGACGCCGAACGGGCATTGCTGACACCTCTGACCTGTTCATTGGTGGAAGCGGTCGACTCGATCCGCTTGCTTGAGGGATCGTTGATCGCGGATGCGTACGAAACTTCAGAGATTCGTGAAGGCTATCGCTGCCGCTACGGCGTGAACCCGGAGTTTGAACGGGAACTGCTGGCAAGCGACCTTCATGCCGTCGGCCATGATGCGGCGGGAGACTTGCGTGCAGTGGAACTACGCGCTCATCCCTTTTTCGTCGCCACCCTGTTCCAGCCCGAGCGAGCTGCGTTGAAGGGTGTCTTGCCACCGCTGGTTCGTGCCTTTGTCGAAGCATGCGCCGGGCAAGCGTCATGATCGCCGAGACGCCAGCGGCTCCGTATTTTGCGGTGATTTTCACTTCACTGCGTACTGAGGGTGATCAAGGTTACGCCGAGGCGGCTGCGCGGATGCTGGAGCTGGCTCGGGAGCAGCCAGGGTTTCTGGGAGTGGAGTCGGCGCGGGGTGACGATGGGTTGGGGATTACCGTGTCTTACTGGGACAGTGAGGCGGCGATTGTGGCGTGGAAAAATCACCCTGAACACACGGAGATTCGCGAGCGTGGGCGGTCAACCTGGTATTCGCGGTGTCAGACTCGGGTATGCAGGGTTGAGCGGGGTTATGGGTTCAGCATGTAGGTGATGGGCGTGCTTGAGGCCGCCATCGCGAGCAGGCTCGCTCCCACAGGTTCAGTGGCGTCCACGGCTTTTGTGTTCGACACGGACATTGAGGGAGCGAGCCTGCTCGCGATGGGGCCAGCCCCGTCAGCACAACAGCATCAACCCCGCACCACCCTGCGCACCGCCGCTATCTCCGGCACCTCCCGCCGATTCATGTACACCCGCAACGGCTCGGTGATGTTGATCCGCTCGTCAATGTTCTGATCCAGCAGCAACTGAATCAACTCGCGCTTTAGGGTCATGGTCTGTTCGGGGCCGGGGGCCCAGACGAATTCACTGGCAGGAATGATGCCGTCGTCCGCCACGTCCATGCCGAACGAGTCTTCGCTGAAGCGCACGAGGTAATGGCCAGTCTTGCGGTTGAGGCCGACGAAGCCATTGAGTTGAGCGGCGGCCTGACAGATGAGCTGGGAAGTGATGCGCATGGTAAACCCCAAAAAAGTCATAAAGGTTTACACGCGAGGCAGGCAGACAGGATTTCCCTCTGCGGGGAAATGGCCTGGCCAAGAGTACTGCAAATAACCGCACAAAAGCGCTGAAAAATTCTGCTTTGCACAGGTTTGTGTCGGTCCTGCGATAGCGCCCTTTGCGCTCAGTTGTTAAAAGAGACCTTCTTGAAAAGCCACTGCGAAAGGAACTCGAACATGCCCCTTACCTTCCACAAAAGTGCCCTGCTGCTGGGTCTGCTGCTCGCCCTCGGCCAGGCACAGGCGGCCAGCGAGCCAAGCCCCAAGGCCCTGGCCAGCCACCTGGGTATCCCGCACCCGGCGGTGATCGCTCACCGGGGCGCGTCCTTCGATGCCCCGGAATCCACTGCCGCCGCTTACAAAGCCGCCCGTGACCTGGGCGCCGACTATCTGGAACTGGACCTGCAACGCAGCAAGGATGGCGTGCTGTTCGCCCTGCACGACAACAACCTGCAACGCACCACTGACGTCGCCAGCAAATTCCCCGAGCGCAAGGACAGCCCGGCCAACGCGTTCACCATGGCCGAACTGAAAACCCTCGACGCCGGCAGCTGGTTCAATACTGCTTACCCGGAGCGCGCACGCCCGGCCTTCGCCGGCCTGAAAATCCTGACTCTGGACGAAATCATCGATATCGCCCAGGGCAGCCCGCGGCACAAACCGGGGTTGTACATCGAGACCAAGGAGCCCAAGCAGTTCCCCGGCATCGAGCGTGATCTCAAGGACAAACTCCAGGACCGTGGCTGGCTGAGCCCGAACGGTTCGACCCTGGGCAAAAGTGCCCTGGCGGTCGGCCAGGGCAAAGGCAAGGTGGTGCTGCAAACCTTCGAGAAAAGCAGCCTGGAACTGCTGCAACAGGAAATGCCGAACGTGCCGAAAATCCTGCTGCTGTGGGTTGGCGAAGGCAGTATCGAGCCCAAGTCGAAGGTGACCTTTGTCGAGTCCGGCGATAAGGACAAAGCGGCTTACTACGCGAAGCAGGAACCGAAAGACAAAGCCGAATTCCAGCGCTGGGTCGACTACGCCAAGGCCCAGGGCGCGATCGGTACCGGTCCGTCCGCCGCGCTGACCCAGGGTGGCGATCAGAGTTATTCGGATTTGGTGCAGCCGTGGATGAATGAGTACACCCACAACCAAGGTCTGCTGGTGCACGTCTACACCGTCGATGATGCGGTGGATTATCAGAAGGTCATGGAAGCCGGGGTCGATGGCATCTTTACCAATCGGGCCGGTGAGTTGTTGAAGTTCTATAAACGCCCGGCAGTAGTCGGTGTGGAGCAGGTGCTGCTCAATAATGGGTATTGATGCTGGACCGAGGTGAGCCCATCGCGAGCAGGCTCACTCCCACAGGTTTTGCGTTGCCCGGGGATTGATTCAGGACATGCCGGGCATTTTAAGGGTGGATTAAGTTACACAGGCTAACCTGATCTCACTTAAACAGTTCAACCAAGGAAAGAATCCCATGAAGACCCTGACTGCTTTGTTCACTGCCGCCGCCCTGACCCTCACCGCCGGCCTGGCCCAAGCCGATGTTCCTGTCGATCAGATTCCTCAGTTGGTCAAGGACGGGAAGATCAAACCGCTGGAAGAACTGAACCAGATCGTGATGAAGCTGCACCCGGGTGCGACGATCACCGACAGCGATCTGGACAACCACTTCAACAGCTACGAGTACGAAGTTGAATTGCGTGACGCCAAAGGCGTTGAGTGGGACGTGGACGTGAATGCCGCCACTGGCGAAGTCCTGAAAAACAAGCAAGACAACTGATTCAGCCACACCCCGAAAGCCGCGCGATCTCATGATCGTGCGGCTTTTTTTTTGGTCACTGGTTTGCGGGTCAGCATTTTCGACTCGTATGCGCGTTCTTGCGAGAGCTGCGGTGCGGTGATCCGACTTGCCGGCGAACGCGCGCAAACCGGAAATACGCGGCGTGATTGAGTCCATGGCCAGCAACCCGGCTCCTGCAGGTTTTGTGCTATCTGTATTGGGTGGAGAGCCTTTTTGACGGTGTCAGCCGTTTCCCGACTCCGAGAAGATACGACCGTTTGCAATTATTTTCTGTCACAAAACAGTCACCCGCCGTTGTCATGATGCCGCTCAAGTGAACCTGTAACACCCGCGACAGGCGCCTCTCTTGCGAGCCTTCATGAACCACAGCATCGATCAAAGCCATCGCGACCCGGATCTGTTCGGCCTGCTGTACGGATTCATTTTTAGCCCTGGCGAACGCGGTCGGGAGATCGACTCGGCGCAAGCGCTGCACTGCCTGCAACAACCGCCGGACGACGAGCAGTTTCTGTGGCTGCACCTGAACCTCGCCCACGCCGCGTGCGAGCGCTGGATGAAGAGCCATCTGCAATTGCCCCAGGAGTTTTTCGAGGCCCTGCACGAAGGCTCGCGGTCGACGCGTATCGAGCATGTCGATTCGACGTTGCTGGCTGTGGTCAACGATGTGGTGTTCAACCTCAGCAGCATGGCGTCTTCGGATGTTTCGACGCTGTGGGTCTGCGCCCGCAGTCGGCTGATCATCAGCGCCCGTCTGCAACCGCTGCACTCGGTGGACAAGTTGCGCTCGTCGGTGAAGGCCGGCGAGTGTTTCCGCTCACCTCTGGAGTTGCTGGTGCATTTGCTGCGCGATCAGGGCGAAGTGCTGACTCAGATTGTGCGCAGGACCAGCCTGAGCGTCGACCAGATCGAAGACGAGTTGCTGTCCTCGCGCCTGTCGACCAACCGAGCCGAACTGGGCGCCAACCGCCGGGTGCTGGTGCGCCTGCAACGGCTGCTGGCGCTGGAGCCCGGCTCGTTGCTGCGCCTGCTCAATCGGCCGCCGCAATGGCTGCAAAAGGAAGACGTCAAGGAGCTGCGCAAATCCACCGAAGAGTTCGCGCTGATCATCAACGACCTCACCGCGCTGGGCGAGCGGATCAAGCTGCTGCAGGAAGAAATCGCCGCCAACCTCAACGAACAGAGCAACCGCACGCTGTTCACCTTGACCGTGGTGACAGTACTGGCGCTGCCGATCAACATCATCGCTGGTTTCTTTGGCATGAACGTTGGCGGCGTGCCGCTTTCCCAGGATCCGCAAGGGTTCTGGATCCTGGTGGCGCTGGTGGCGACCTTTACCGTGATCGCCGGGCGCTGGGCGTTTCGCAAGCGCCAGGATTATTAAGAGCAAGAGCAAAAGATCGCAGCCTGCGGCAGTTCCTACAGGGGGTTACGCCGGGTTTGATCAATCCCGGCCTTTGCGAGCCGGGATTTTTTCTCTCGCGAAGGCATTTCGTCGCAAATTCAGGGGATTAGCCCTTAATTAATCCGCCACCCGCCAGATTGCCCTTCAGTTTGCTAACGTGTTGCCGATTCTTTAGAGACTCGATGTATTCAGGAGAGGAATCGTGAATCTGTACATCAATCAGCTGCAACACAAAGCTGACTTCAAAGAAGCCATTTATGCCGGTGATATTTTCCTGAACACGCAGTTGCGTGCCGCCAAAGAGCTGTGTGCGTTCGCTCAGGACAGCATTACCGCCGCCTTCGACGGCGAGACCAACCACCAGGCCCTGCACACGCTGATGCCGGTGGAAGAGTTCGTGGTTCTGGTCACCCGCCTCAAGGGCCAGTTCACCAATAGCCAACGGGCCAAGGACTTGATCCTGTCGTTCATCGACGAAATCGGTGTCGACCCTCGTGAATACATTTTCGACGTGCCACGCATCCGCGTAGTACCCAACTATGAATACCTGCACGCCGGTGTCAGCTACGCCTACAAGCCGCACCGCGACACCTGGTACGGCAGCGTCGATTGCCAGATCAACACCTGGATGCCGGTGCACACCATCAGCCCCGACCAGACCATGATGATCAACGCCGGTTACTTCGACGTACCGGTGAAGAACACCTCCAGCGAATGGAGCCTCAACGACTGGATCAACAACCAGCGGCACAAAGCCAAGGAAAACCTCAAAGAGGAAGTCCGTGTGCACCCGGTGCCGCTGGAAGCGATCAACACTGCATCGGAAATGCGCATTGCCGGCAACACCGGCGAAATGCTGATCTTTTCCGGATCGCACCTGCACGGCACGGTTGCCAACCACACTAATCAGACCCGCTTCAGCGTGGACTTCCGCCTGATGCACCTGGACGACCTCAAGCACAACCGCGGCGCCATCAACGTCGATAGCGCGTGCCCGGACGTCGGCGCAGGCTTCAAAGACTATTTCCACGCCCACGACTTTTCGAATTTCCAAGGAATCGAGCAATGACCAAGCGTCGCATCACGCCCGCCGAGGCCCAGTACAACGAAACCCGCGCCAACGTCCTCAAGCGTGTTGACGCCGAGTACGTGGCCGACGCGCCTTTCGTCTTTGCCAACCGCATCGGCGTCACTGCGGCACTGTCGCGCATGGAGTTGTTCAAGAAAGTCGCCGAAGTACCGGGTGCGATCATCGAGTGCGGCGTGTACAAGGGCAACTCGCTGATGCTGTACATGCACTTGTCGATGATCCTGGAACCGTATGCGATCAACCGTTCGATCGTCGGCTTCGACACCTTCGAAGGCTTCCAGAGCATCGACAAGAAAGAAGACCCGGCCGACGTCAACGAAACCATGTTCTCCGACACCGACCAGTCGCTGATCCAGGACATGATCGACGCCAACGACCTGCTGCGTCCGGTCAACCGCATCCCGCGTTGCGAGCTGGTCAAGGGTGACATCGTCAAGACCGTGCCGGAGTGGGTCAAGACCCGTCCTGACCTGGTGGTGGCGATGCTGATCCTCGACACCGACCTGTACGAGTCGACCAAAGTCGCGCTGGAAACCTTCCTGCCGTACATGCCAAAAGGCGCCATCGTGGTGCTGGACGAAGTGGCCTACCGTAACTTCCCGGGCGAAACCAAGGCCCTGCGCGAAGTGCTGGACCTTAACAAGATCGAACTCAAGCGCTTGCCGTTTGACAGCTGCGTGGGCTATTTCCACGTCTGACGCGACCCTGCTCTTGCCCAAGGCAGGAGCAGATCCCGAAGAAAAAAACATCCCCTGTGGGAGCGGGCTTGCTCGCGAAGGTGTGTCAGTCGACGCATGTTTTGACTGATACACCTTCGCGAGCAAGCCCGCTCCCACAAGGGTTACCTGCTCGGTTGCCAAAGGTTACTGGCACACTTCCCGCCCCATCAGCACCCGCTCCCGCACCACGTCATACACCCAGTGATAAACATAGGTGTACGGCAGGAAAAACAGCAGCACCCCGATATCCAGCAAAAACGCCTGCCACAGACTGACATTCAGCCACCAGGCAATCAGCGGAACACCCAGGGCAACCAGCCCCCCTTCGAACAGCAGCGCATGCACCACCCGCACCCAGGCGTTGTGGGCGATGGAAAGGCGTTTAAGTGCACGATCGAACAGACCGTTGAATACCACGTTCCAGGCCAGTGCCAGGGCGGCGATGATGACGGTCACCACGCCCATCTCCAGCATCGGCTTGGCCATGATCCAGGCCAGTAACGGGGTACAGATCAGGATCGCCAGCAGTTCGAAACCGATGGCCTGGAAAATACGTTCTGTAATGGATTTGCTGGCGCTCATGGCCGAACTCCTTGAGTGACGATGGTTGCCATGATCTGCCACCACACCGATACTTCATAACCAATAACCATCGATCAAGGCGATAGTTCATGGCTTCCCACGAAGTGTTGCTGGCGTTTGTCCAGGCGGCGACCCAAGGCTCCTTTTCCGCAGCAGCGCGCAAGCTGGGCCGCAGCCAGTCGACCATCAGTGCGGCGGTGGCCAGCCTGGAAATCGACTTGAACCTGACCCTGTTCGACCGCAGTAGCCGCAAACCCGGCCTGACCGCCGCCGGACACGTCATGTTGCGCCGGGCAGAGGAAATTCTGGACGCCACCAGCCGCCTGGAAATGACCGCCAGCCAATTGTCCCAAGGGGTGGAAGCGAAGCTGACCGTGGCGCTGTCCGATACCTACCAGTCCAACCGTTTCGAAGCGGCGTTGAGTGCGTTCGAACAACGTTACCCGGACCTGGAACTCGAGTGCCTGATTGCCGAATGCGATGACCTGATTAGCCTGGTGCAAAGCGGCCGGGCGCACGTTGCCTTCGCCGAAATGCAGGACAGTTATCCGCTGGATCTGGTCAGTTCGACGGTGGACGAACGCACGGAAATCGCCCTGTTTGTTTCCCCGCAACACCCGTTGGCGGCACTGGAAAACGTCGACCAGGACCTGCTGCGCCAGCACCGCGAGTTGCGTCTGGCAACCATCGTCAATCCCTATGTAAACCGCGCCAAGGGACGCGTGTGGTCAGCGCCCAGTTACTTGATGCTGCTGGAAATGGCCCAGGGCGGATTCGGCTGGGCGCCGTTGCCACGCTGGCTGGTGGAGCGATTCGGCCCGGGGACATTGCAGGAACTGGTCGTGCGCGGCTGGCCGAAAACGGTGTCGGTGGATGCCTTGTGGTCACGGCTGCAGCCGCCGGGGCCGGCGGGGAGTTGGCTATTGAGCCAGATGCTGGAGTGAAGGTCCTGCGGCCCTTATCGCGGGCAAGCCACGCTCCCACAGGGGGTGGTGGCAATCACAAAACTTGTGTATCCCCCCGCCTCCGCCGGCGCCGGCGGGGAGCTAAAGGGAGGGGTAGCCGATCTTCAGGTTTTCGAAACCTGAGTTCAACTCGCAATCTCAGGTCGATGTATAGCGTAAGACACCTCGGTCGGTCCCCTCGCCCCCTGGGAGAGGACTAGGGTGAGGGCCGCCGATCCAAACCCCGCAACCGCTCCTCGATAAACCGCCGCTCCGGCTCCAACCGCGTCAACTCCAACGCCCGCTCCCACGCCACACGCGCCTCGTCCACCCTGCCCAACTGCCGACAAAATTCCGCCCGCGCCGAATGCGCCAGGTGGTAATCCCCAAGCTCACCACGATCCAGAATTCCCTCGACCAGCCTGAGCCCCGCCAACGGCCCATCCCGCTGGGCGATCGCCGCCGCTCGATTCAACTCGATCACCGGTGAAGGCACCGCCCGCAACAACACGTCATACAAACCGACTATCTGCGGCCAGTCGGTGTCAGCGGCCGTCACCGCCTCGGCATGCACCGCCGCAATCGCCGCCTGCAGGCAATAGGGTCCAAAGCGCCCCATCGTCAGTGCGCGCTCAATCAACCCGCAACCTTCGGCAATCAGCCCGGCGTCCCACAGCGAGCGGTCTTGCTCATCCAGCACAATCAACTCACCGCTCGCGGAGGTCCTGGCCGGCCGCCGCGACTCATGCAACAACATCAACGCCAGCAAGCCCATTACCTCGGGCTCGGGCAGTAACTCCATCAGCAAACGCCCGAGTCGAATCGCCTCGCGGGTCATATCCTCCCGGGTCAGTTGCGCCCCGAGGGACGCCGAATACCCCTCGTTGAACACCAGGTAAATCACCCGCAACACACTGTCCAGACGCTCGGGCAGTTCCGTCAGGGTCGGCACTTGATAAGGGATTTTCGCGTCACGGATTTTCGCCTTGGCGCGCACGATACGCTGGGCGATGGTGGCCGGCGCCGAGAGGAACGCCCGGGCGATTTCTTCAGTGGTCAGGTCGCAGACTTCGCGCAGGGTCAGCGGCACTTGCGCGTCCGCCGAAAGGGCCGGGTGGCAGCAGGTGAAGATCAGCCGCAGGCGATCGTCTTCCACGTCTTCATCACTCCAGTCGGTCTGCTCCAGCGCCTCCAGTTGCGCGATCAACATCGGCTGCGAAGCGGCAAAACGCGCGCGCCGACGCAAGGCATCAATGGCCTTGAAACGCCCGGTGGACACCAGCCAGGCGCGCGGATTGTCCGGCACACCGTCACGCTGCCAGCGCTCGACCGCGATAAAAAACGCCTCATGCAAGGCTTCTTCGGCGAGGTCGAAGTCCCCCAGCAAGCGGATCAGGGTCGCCAGAATCCGCCGCGAGTCGTCGCGGTAAACCTGCTCGACCCGAGCCGCTACCGACACGCCCGGCATCAGTCGGGCGTGCCTGCGATCATCAACGTCATCGGTCGTCTAAAGCTCATGCAAAGGCTCCTGTTGGTCACTGCTTTTCAGGGATTGAGTTGGCGAACCGGCCGCACCTCGACACTGCCGACCCGGGCGGCCGGAATCTTGCCGGCCACCTGTATCGCTTCATTGAGGTCCTTGGCATCGATCAGGTAGAAGCCGGCCAGTTGCTCCTTGGTTTCGGCGAACGGGCCGTCGGTGATCGATAGCTTGCCGCCACGCATGCGTACCGTGGTGGCAGTCTGCACCGACTCCAGCGCCTCGGCGGCGATCATCCGGCCGCTGCCCCTGATCGCCTCGGCATAGGCCAGGCACTCTTCGTCTTTCGGGCTTTGCGGCTGCGAATGCAGCAGGTGCTCATCGCTGTAAACCAGGCATAGGTACTTCATGGACGTCTCCGCAATCGAAGGATCAACTATGGTCGCTGCTGGGCATTTTGGCGAAAAAAGCGACGATCAGGGCTTGAGGTCGAACAGGGCCGCGCCGCTCTGCATATCGAACGGCGCCGACCAGTGCTCGTGGACGATGTACCACTGCCCTGCTTGCTGGCGATAGCAGGCGGTACCGCGCATCCAGCAGGCCTGTGTTTCGCCCTTGTCGTTGGTGCCACCGCAATGGGTCAGCCAGTGGGCAAAAGCGACTTCCTGGCCCGACTCGATCCTGATGTCGTGGAATTCGAAAATATGCGGGCCCTGGCACATCTTCATGCAGTCCAGCCAATGCGCGCGATAGGCTTCTTTACCCTTGAATTGCAGGGCCTTGACCGCGTCGAAGGAGACGATGTCGTCGGCGTAAAACGCCATGATTTTATCCACATCCTTGGACTCGACAGCCTGGCGGTAGGTTTCAATCAGTTGCTGGATCTGGGCTTGCGCGCTCATGGTGATTCTCCGTGTTTTTTGTTTGAAGACACCCTTAGTCGTCTGCCGTAACCGCAAATCGACAGCGCAAATAAAAATAACCCACCCAGGCAAACTCGCTAGAATCCGAGACACAATTTGTGTTGAAAAAGGATGCACCCGTGGCCGCCCGACTCGTGCCCTATGAAAGCCTGAATGCGCTGCAGCGCCAGCAGGTCGAGGCCATCGAAGTGCATAAGGAACAGGTCAGGTTCAGCGGCGATATCCATGGTGCATTGCACACCCTGCTGTCCCGGCCCGGCCCTGGCGTCAAGGGTTTCGCCCTGCTCGCCGAAGACATACCCGTCGCCTTTCTGCTGCTCAAGCGCCCGCCGGTTTTGCCAGCCTGGGCCGACGAGCACAGCGCCACCCTGCATGCCCTGCAGGTTGACCAGCGTGCCCAAGGCAAAGGCTACGGCAAGGCGTGCCTGCAAGCGCTGCCCGACATGGCGCGCCAGGCCTGGCCGGAAATCAGGGGGCTGGAATTGTCGGTGGATGCCGAAAACGAGGCGGCGATTGCCCTGTATGCCAGGTTCGGGTTCGTCGACAGCGGTGAGGCGTACCGGGGACGGATTGGCTATGAGCGGCGGATGGGATTGGTGTTTTGAACGAGTAATGCCCTCAAAAAATATTACTGACCCAACACAGCACCACTGTGGGAGCGGGCTTGCTCGCGAAAGCGGTGGGTCAATCAACATTGATGTTGTTTGACCCACCGCTTTCGTCGGAACGCCGCCCGGAGCAAGCCCCCTCCCACAAGAAATCGGCGTCAGGTTTAGAGGCTCAGCACCATCTCATGCCACGCCATGCCGCCATGGTCTGAGGCCGAAGGTTTGATGTAGGCAAAGCCGAACCCGGCATACAACGGAATATGCCGTTCCTTGCACATCAGGTTGATGCTGACCTTGCCCAGCGCACGCATGCGCTCGATGAATTCGCCCATCAGGCGCTTGGCCAGCCCTTGGCCCTGGTAATCCGGGTGTACCACCACCGACATGATCACCACGTGCGGTCCGTCCGGGTCGTGACCGACCATTTCCTTGAACTCTTCATCCGACATTTCCACCTGAAACGCCGCGCCCGAATTGATGAATCCGGCAACCACCCCGTCCACTTCAGCCACGATAAACCCCTCGGGCCAGGTGGCGATGCGAGTGGCTATTTTCTCCCGGGTCGCCGCTTCGTCGCCTTCGTAGGCAACGGTTTCGATGGCAAAGCAGCGGTCCAGATCAGCGGGCGTGACGTTGTGGATGACGGTGTTCATGGCAGCTCGGATTCAGCGGGGACAAGGCCTGCGATGATAAATCAGCAGCCACCCGACATCGAGAGACGAATCGCCACCCCGTCTCTCGATGCGGGTTCAGCCCTTGATCGGTAGCCAGATCTCCAGCTTGCCGGTGTTGAGCTTGGGGTTGAAGTCTTCGCTGTAGCGTTCGAACTCCGGGGCGTCCACCGTCTGATGCCCCGACTGCGGCAGCCATGTGTCGAAGATGTAGCGAAAGGTCAGCGGCAAGGTACTCAAAGGCCCCTTGTGTTCGAACACCGCGTAATACTGGGGCTGAACCTCTACCCAGCGGTACTGTTCGGGCAAATCGTCGAGCTTGCTGATCTCGACCCCGGCGACATAGTCAAAGCCACCCTTGCCGTCGAAATTGCAACAGACGCCGTAGGTCACTTCACCTGACTGACCCGGGACCTGACCGATGTGCGGAATGAATTTTTCCCAGAGCGCGGGAATGCCTGCGGTGGTCTGCTGGGTAAACCGTTCGCCCAGTCCTGCGATCAACAGGAAGTGACCATGTTCGAAGCGTGGTTCAGACACTTCGACGCTTTTTTGCTCATCCATGATTCGACTCCTGGCGTTTAAAAGTGGGTTCGGCTGGGAGTATAGAAGCCCAAGCCGATTCGCCCAGTTACAGGGCGTGCAGCTGCTCGACGGCGCCGGCACCGACGAACTCGTTATAGCCAGAAAGGATCACGTAGACCGCGAAATAACAGAAAATCGCCGCCGATGCCATGTAGGAGTAACGCAGCAGCTTATCGCCCAGCAGCTTGCCGCCGTGGCTGGCGGCGAAGCAAAGTCCCGCCGACCACAACAACCCGGCGCACAGGAAACCACCGAGAAACAGCGCAGAACTCAGGGCACCACCACCGCCGGAACGGGCGATCAACGTACCGCCCACCGCCGCAAACCAGAGAATCGCGCTCGGCGATGACATGGCAAGGAAAATCCCGCGCAAGAACTCCTTGCGATGGGAGTTGTGCCCCACCTGCGCCGATTGCGCCAGCACCGCCTCGTGGTGAATGGCCGAATAAATCATCTTCGCTGCGAAGTACACCAGCAACGCCGAGCCACCGATCCACAACACCCAGCGTACGGATTCGTATTGCAGCAACACCGTCATGCCGGCCAGCGCCAGCACCGCGTAGATCAAGTCGCCGACGCAGGTCCCCAGCCCCAGGGCAAAGCCTTGAAAATAGCCGCGCTGCATCGCCAAAGTGATCATCGCGATGTTGGCCACACCGATGTCCAGGCACAGCGAAAGGCTCAGCAAGAAGCCGCTGGTAAATTCCATCAAACCCTATCCTTCGGAAAAATTTGTTTACGTGGAGGCTGGACAGTCTGCCACAGCTGACCGTACATTCCGCCACAGGTCACCACAGTGACCAGCGTCGCTCGGACGGTTCCGGGCGCTTACGTTATCCGAGGCAACAATGGCCGAACAAGGTTCGCCGCGCCGCTTTGCGCGCATAGATCGACTCCCCCCCTACGTTTTCAACATCACTGCCGAGCTGAAGATGGCCGCCCGTCGTCGTGGCGAAGACATCATCGACTTGAGCATGGGCAACCCCGACGGCGCCACGCCGCCGCACATCGTTGAAAAACTGGTGACCGTCGCCCAGCGCGAAGACACCCACGGCTACTCCACGTCCAAGGGCATTCCGCGCCTGCGCCGGGCGATATCCAATTGGTACAAGCAACGCTACGAGGTCGACATCGACCCGGAAACCGAAGCCATCGTCACCATCGGTTCCAAGGAAGGCCTGGCGCACCTGATGCTGGCGACCCTGGACCAAGGCGACACCGTGCTGGTGCCCAACCCGAGCTACCCGATTCACATCTACGGTGCCGTGATTGCCGGCGCCCAGGTGCGTTCGGTGCCGCTGGTGCCGGGCGTGGACTTCTTCGCTGAACTGGAACGGGCGATTCGCGGCTCGATTCCCAAGCCGAAAATGATGATCCTCGGCTTCCCGTCCAACCCTACCGCGCAATGTGTGGAACTGGACTTCTTCGAACGCGTGATCGCCCTCGCCAAGCAGTACGACGTGTTGGTGATTCACGACCTGGCCTACGCCGACATCGTCTACGACGGCTGGAAGGCCCCGTCGATCATGCAGGTACCGGGCGCGAAGGACATCGCGGTGGAGTTTTTCACCCTGTCCAAGAGCTACAACATGGCCGGCTGGCGCATCGGTTTCATGGTCGGCAACCCGGAGCTGGTCAACGCCCTGGCACGGATCAAGAGCTACCACGACTACGGCACCTTCACCCCCTTGCAAGTGGCGGCGATTGCCGCGCTGGAAGGCGATCAACAATGCGTGCGCGACATCGCCGAGCAGTACCGGCAACGGCGCAACGTGCTGGTCAAGGGCCTGCATGAACTGGGCTGGATGGTCGAGAACCCGAAGGCGTCGATGTACGTCTGGGCCAAGATTCCCGAGGCCTACGCGCACCTGGGTTCACTGGAGTTCGCCAAGAAACTGCTGGCCGAGGCCAAGGTCTGCGTCTCGCCGGGTGTCGGTTTCGGTGAGTATGGTGATGATCACGTGCGCTTCGCGCTGATCGAAAACCAGGACCGCATTCGCCAGGCCGTACGCGGGATTCGCGGCATGTTCCGGGCTGATGGGCTAGTCGCCAAATCCAACGCCTGACACATAAAACTGTGGGAGCGGGCTTGCTCGCGAATGCGGTATGTCAAACAACATCTATGTTGACTGATACACCGCATTCGCGAGCAAGCCCGCTCCCACATTGGTTTTATGTTCAGCCTTGGTATGAATTGCCCACAAAAAAACCGCATCGCTGCGGTTTTTTTGTGTCTGCCAATCGGCTTAAACGAACATCGACAACAACAGAATAAAGCCCAACGCCACCACCGACAGGATGGTTTCCATCGCCGTCCAGGTCTTGAAGGTTTCCGCCACGGTCATGTTGAAGTACTGCTTCACCAGCCAGAAACCGGCATCGTTCACATGGGACAGGATCAACGAACCCGCACCGGTCGCCAGTACCAGCAGTTCACGGTTCACGCCAGGAATCATCCCGACCACAGGCACCACGATACCGGCACCGGTAATGGTCGCCACGGTTGCCGAACCTGTAGCAATACGAATCACCGCCGCCACCAGCCAGGCCAGCAGGATCGGCGAAATCTGTGCGTTCACTGCCATGTGGCCGATCACGTCACCCACGCCGCTGGTGACCAGCATCTGCTTGAAGCCACCACCGGCACCGATGATCAGGATGATCGCGGCGGTCGGCGCGAGGCTCGCATCCAGCCATTTCATCATCTGCGTCGAACCGATGCCCTGCTTGTAGCCGAAGGTATACAGCGACAGCAGCAATGCCAGCAGCAACGCCGAAATCGGGTGACCGATCAGGTCCATGAAAGCGCGGAAGATGTTGCCATCGGGCAGCACCACGTCGGCAAAAGTCTTGAGCAGCATCAGGAACACCGGCAGCAGCACGGTAACCAGAGTGATGCCGAAGCTCGGCAGATCGGCCGAATCCGACTCGCGCGCCAGTTGATCCACCAGTTCCTGATTAGGATGACCTGGGATGTGCTTGGCAATGAACGTACCGAAGATCGGGCCGGCGATGATGGCGGTTGGCAGCGCAACGATCAGACCATAAAGAATGGTTTTACCGATGTCGGCACCGAACACACCAATGGCCAGCAGCGGCCCCGGGTGCGGTGGCACCAGGCCGTGTACGGCGGACAGACCGGCCAGCAGCGGGATACCGATCTTGATGATCGACACACCGGTGCGCCGGGCAACGATGAACACCAACGGAATCAGCAGTACAAAGCCGATTTCGAAGAACAGCGGAATACCGACCAGGAAGGCGGCGAACATCATCGCCCACTGCACCTTGTCTTTACCGAAGGCGCGAATCAACGTCTGCGCAATCTGATCCGCACCACCGGATTCGGCCATCATTTTGCCGAGCATCGTGCCCAGCGCCAGGATGATGCCGACGAAACCAAGCACGCCACCGAAGCCGTCCTGGAACGCCTTGATGATGGTGCCGATCGGCATGCCGGAGGTCAGCCCGAGGAAGGCTGCGGCAATGATCAGTGCGAGGAATGGGTGCAACTTGAACTTGGTGATCAGGACGATAAGCCCGATGACCGTGACCACTGCATCTAGCAGCAGGAACGTCTCGTGGGACATGCCAAACATTAGGGGTGTCTCCTGGTTGTTGTTGTTATTAAAGCGGGTTAATCAGAAGTCGTGAGGACAGCGCTGTCTTTGCAAGCACAGTCATACCGCCTGCTTCAGGCCGTTTGCCAGCCACCAGCGGTGCGCTTGCAGGGCCAGTTCGTCGACGCTGCAGGTCGAGGCATCCAGCGCCAGGGTCATCGGCTCGCCAATGGGCGATTCCAGCGTGGCGAACTGACTGTCGATCAGGGTCGACGGCATGAAATGGCCGGGGCGGTGTGAAACACGGTCGGCGGCGACTTCAGGAGTGAGTTCGAGGAACACGAAGCCCAGACCCGGCAGGGCACTGCGCAGGCGCTCACGATAAATGAGTTTGAGCGCCGAACAGGTCAGCACCGGGCGTTCGCCCTTGGCGTCGATACGACGCAGCTCATCGCACAGGCTGTCGAGCCAGCCGGCACGGTCTTCATCGTTCAGGGGGGTCCCCGCGCTCATCTTTTCGATGTTGGCGGCAGGGTGGAAAGTGTCGCCTTCAATGGCAGTGGCGCCGCTCAAGTGGCACAAGGCCTCGCTGACGCACGTCTTGCCGCAACCGGCAACGCCCATGATGACCAGGGCGGTGATGGGATGATTCATGTAACACCTCAGCGCGCAGACAGCGCTACCTTTGCCAGTTATGACACTAGTTCAAAAGCAGAAGTTGCCGACGCCTTCTTGTCATTTTTTATGGGTTGCAGCAGGTTCGTTTCCCAACACCAAAAAGCGAGAATCAGGCAACCCTCGCCCACGCATTGCAGCTGCATCGAGACAGCGCTACCTTAGTGCCTTGAATATTGTTTGGCAAGCCGTCGATGACTCCAACTAAAAACGATAAAAATACCCGCACCACTGGCCGCCCTACCCTCAACGAGGTCGCGCGCCTGGCTGGCGTCAGCCCGATTACCGCTTCGCGCGCCTTGCGCGGCGTCAGCACGGTGGCCCCTGAGCTGGTGGAAAAAGTGCAGAAAGCGGCACTGCAACTCAACTACGTGGTCAACCCCGCCGCCCGCGCTCTGGCCTCGGCCCAGAGCCATTCGGTGGTGGTATTGGTGCCGTCGCTGTCCAACCTGCTGTTCATCGACACCCTGGAAGCCATTCATCAGGTATTGCGCCCCAAGGGCTTTGAAGTGCTGATCGGCAACTTCCATTACTCGCGCGACGAAGAAGAAAACCTGCTGCGTAACTACATGGCCTACCAGCCGCGCGGTTTGCTGCTGACCGGGTTCGACCGCACCGAAAGTTCGCGACGGATGATCGAAGCCAGCAACATTCCCTGCGTGTACATGATGGAACTCGACAGTGCGGCGGGCCTCAATTGCGTCGGCTTCTCGCAACTCGCAGCCGGCGAAACGGCGGCCGAGCATCTGCTGTCTCGCGGGCGCAAGCGCCTGGCCTACATCGGCGCGCAACTGGATCAACGTACCCTGCTGCGCGGTGAAGGCTTCCGCCGCGCCCTGCAAAAGGCCGGGCGCTACGACCCGGACCTGGAAGTGCTGACCCCGCGCCCCTCGTCCGTGGGCCTGGGCGGTGAATTGTTCCTGCAGATGATCAACAGCCGCCCCGACGTGGATGCGATTTTCTTCGGCAACGACGACCTGGCCCAGGGCGCCTTGCTCGAAGCCATGCGCTGCGGGATCAAGATTCCCGAACAAGTGGCGATCCTGGGCTTCAACGACTTGCCCATGTCCGAACATATGGTCCCGCGCCTGAGCAGCATCAGCACCCCGCGCGAAGCCATCGGCCGGCGCGCGGCGGAGCAGATGCTGACATTGATGGCCGGCAATACGGTGGCCAGGCCGGTGCAGGACATGGGGTTTGAGCTGAAGGTACGCGAGAGCACCTGAGTGGTTTTCCCGTGGTGGTCCGCAACGGCGCAAGCAGGCTTGATGTCGTCCGTTTGCAGGCACACTATTAAGCTCCTGAAGCCCTGATTCGCTAACGGAGTAGCTCCATGGAACCTGTACTGAAAATCCTGGGTAAAGCCTCGTCGATCAACGTCAGAAAAGTCCTGTGGACTTGCGAGGAACTAGGCCTTTGCTACGAACGTGAGGACTGGGGCAGCGGTTTTGCCTCGACCCACAGTCCCGAGTTTCTCAGACTCAACCCCAACGCACAGGTGCCGGTGATCATCGACGAAGCCGGCGTGCTGTGGGAATCCAACACCATCTGCCGATACCTGACCGGTAAGCACCATCACCATCACGGCGATCTGTTGCCGACCGAACCAGTGGCGCGCGCGCGGGTGGAGCAGTGGATGGACTGGCAGGCCACCGAGCTCAACCCGTCGTGGAGTTATGCGTTCATGTCCCTGGTGCGCAAGGACCCGGAGTTTCAGGACGCGCATCGCCTTGAAGTGGGCATCCGTGGCTGGAATCAGAAGATGGGCATCCTCGAACACCAGCTCGCGACCACCAAGGCCTATGTCGCCGGGCCACGGTTTACCCTGGCCGACATTGTGATCGGATTGTCGGTCAACCGTTGGCTGATGACACCGATAGAGCGTCCCGACTACCCGGCGGTCGATGAGTATTTCCAGCGTCTGGCGCAGCGTCCGGGCTTTCTCAAACATGGCTGCAACGGCCTGCCTTGATCAGCCGAAAAATACCACGCTATTTACTGTAGGAGCGAGCACGCTCGCGATGGTCGTTAACGATAACGCGGGAAGCCTGATTCCCCGCGGTGATATTGAGTCCATCGCGAGCATGCTCGCTCCTACAGTAGTCAACCGCACTCCCCTGTAGGAGCGAGCACGCTCGCGATGGTCGTTAACGATAACGCGGGAAGCCTGATTCCCCGCGGTGATATTGAGTCCATCGCGAGCATGCTCGCTCCTACAGTAGTCGACCGCACTCCCCTGTAGGAGCGAGCACGCTCGCGATGGTCGTTAACGATAACGCGGGGCGTCTGGTGCCCTGCGGTGTATCTGAGTCAATCGCGAGCGTGCTCGCTCCTACAGTGGTTACCGGGCTAGTTCAGTTGCAACGTCGAGTTGAACTGGCTGATTGCATCGACCACATGTCGCGAGCCCTGCTGGATTTCCAGGATCACTTCCCCCGCCTCGTTCGCCAGTTCAACACCAAGCCCGGTTCGACTCAGGCTCGATTGCATGCTCGACACTGCGCTCATCGACAGGTCATGGTTCTTGCGCACCACATCGACAATCTCCAGGGTCGCCTGACTGGTGCGCGCCGCGAGGCTGCGGACTTCATCGGCCACTACCGCGAACCCCCGCCCATGCTCGCCCGCGCGGGCTGCTTCGATGGCGGCGTTGAGCGCCAGCAGGTTGGTCTGGTCGGCAATGCCGCGGATGGTCTGCACGATGGTGCCGATGATGTCGGACTGTTTGCTCACGGCATCGATGCTCACCGCCGCTTCGTTCAGATCCTTGGAAATATCCTGGATGATCTGCACTGTTTGCTGAACCACCTGGGAGCCCTTCTGCGCGCAGGCGTCATTTTGCACCGAGGTGCTGTGGGCCGAATCGGCGGCGTTTTGCAGGGTGGTCATCTGGTTGGTGATGTCGCTGGCAAACTTGACCACTTTGTACAGCCGACCCTTGGCGTCGAACAGTGGGTTGTAGGACGCTTCGAGGAAGACGGTCTGACCCTGCTTGTTTTTTCGCTCGAAACGATGGGAGTGGTATTCGCCACGATTGAGCGAAGCCCAGAAATTCCTGTAGGACTGGGACTCGGCTTCGGCACGATGACAGAACAGACTGTGGTGTTGGCCCATGACTTCGCTGAGCGAGTAATGCATGGTGTTGAGGAAGTTTTCGTTGGCGGTGATGACTTTGCCTTCCGGGGTAAATTCAATCACGGCCATGGATCGCCCGAGCGCCGAGAGCGTGCTTTCGTTTTCGTGTTCCGTGTTGACCCTGGTGGTGATGTCGGTGGCGACCTTGATCACGCTCCTGACCTGGCGATCGGCACCGAACACCGGCATGTAACTGGCTTCCAGCCAGATTTCCCTGCCGCTCTTGTTCAAGCGCAGAAAGGTCCCGCTGACCGGTTCGCCACGCGCCAGGTCACGCCACAACTTGGCGTAGTCCTCGCTGCGGTAGAACGTTTCTTCGCAAAAAACACGGTGATGCTTGCCGCGTACTTCTTCAGCGCCGTAACCCATCACACTGCAAAAATTTTCATTGGCATCGATGACGATGCCCTCCGGGGTGAACTCGACCATCGCCATTGAACGGCTGATTGCGGCCAACTTGGCATTGGCCTCGCTCAGTGCACCGCTGAAGCGTTCGATTTCCAGCAGGTCAGCCTTGTGATGTAGGTTGAACATTGTCGTATCACCTTAAGCGCGATCTTTTGATTAATGAAAGTTGCTGGTCTTTCACATCCACCACTACGTTCCACGGAACAGGTACACGCGGCCCTTCAAAAAGAAGGATTGGTCAGGTGATAAATGATGATCAATCGGAGGGTGCCTGGAACGGCACTCTGATCAAGACATCCTTCTCTTGATAGCCCGCACGCGGGCCAGCCCTAACATATCTACAAAAAAATCCATCTAACGCAAGACTCCTTGGCATCAAGTGACGGTGCCTTCAATTGCGCACTCTGTCGGCATGGTTTACGACGAACACGCCCGCACGCAGAAACGGCCGACATAGTTAGTTACGGTGATCATAGACAGTAAAGTCAGGCCTGCAAGGCCACTAATCGGCCATCACACGGACAAAATCGATTCAGCGGAGTTTTTTATATCTATGGGAAGGCGCTGCCGGCGATGGCTACAGAGTTGTAGCCTGGGCGGTATAACGAAGGCGCTGTTTCAGCTCACAGGGATGTTGAATGCGTGCGATGGCCTTGGCAAATCCTGCAGATTTTTTTCAGGAGAATCGCTCCCACACACGATGGGAGCGATCAGTCAGTGCGCAATCAGTGCCCGAACACGCCCACTTTCTTGGCTTTCTTGTCCGCGCGCTTTTCAATGGCGGTTTTCACCGGTTTTTTCTTCGCCGACTTCTTTGAATCCAGGCCTTTGGACATGATGCGTACTCCACTCATAGGGATGTGAGATCAGGTATACACCTATCCTCGCGCCTGCGTTCTTTTATAATCACCCGCTTTATGTACCGACTGTCCAAGACCATGCCCAATACCCAGTACACCCGGCTCGACGAGCCTTTATGGCCGTTGATGAACAAGTTTTATCGCGCCCAGCAATCGTCGATGAAAGCGGTCCGCGATGCTCAACTGTGGGTGGCGCGCCGGGATGAAATCGTTGCCGCGCTGTGTTTGCGACCGGTGGCGGGCGGGCATTGGTTGACCGGGTTGTTCGTCGACCCGGCCTGTCGTGAACAGGGCGTTGCCGCTGGGTTGATTACCGCGGCGGTGAAGGATGTTGAACAGCCGGTATGGCTGTTCTGTCATCCGGATTTGCGTGGGTTCTATGAGCGTCGTGGCTTCAGTTTCGATCCGCAGATGCCCTACGCGATGGTTGAGCGGTTGAGCCGCTATGCGCGCAGCAAGCCGATGATTGCAATGGGGCTGGAGCCCTGCGCCACTGTGGGAGCAGGCTCGCTCGCGAATGGGGTGGCGCAGTCAATATGAATGGTGACTGGCACACCGTCATTCGCGAGCAAGCCCGCTCCCACAGGTTTTTGTGTCGGGCTTGGGAACTGTGTCAGTCGTCGGCGTTGGGATCCATATCCGGAAACATTACTTCGGTAAAGCCGAACTTGCTGAAATCGGTGATGCGCGACGGGTACAGGCGGCCGATCAGGTGATCGCATTCGTGCTGCACCACCCGCGCATGAAAGCCGCTGGCAACGCGCACCACAGGCTCGCCCTTGGGGTCGAAACCTTCATAACGGATGTGCTGATAACGATCCACCGCGCCACGCAGCCCGGGCACTGACAGGCAGCCTTCGAAGCCCTCTTCCAGCATCGGGTTCAGCGGTGTGATCAACGGATTGATCAGGATCGTCTGCGGCACTGCTTCGGCGTCCGGGTAACGCTCGCTGTGCTCGAAACCGAAGATCACCAATTGCAGGTCGACGCCGATTTGCGGCGCGGCAAGTCCTACCCCGCCAACGCTTTCCATGGTCTGGAACATGTCATCGATCAGTTGCCACAGTTGCGGGCTGTCGAACATTTCGGCCGGTACCGGCGGGGCGATGCGCAGAAGGCGCTCATCACCCATTTTCAGGATTTCACGAATCATGCTCAGGCTTCGTCTGTGGTGGTCGGCTTGAGCGAGTGATCGCGGCCCAATCCCGACACGTGGTGTTTAGGCTCATGGCCCGGACCGTGTTCGCCGGGGACTTTCTCCCCTGGCTCCTTGCCTTCGTTGGACATGTGCTCGATCACTGCATTCATCTCGGCGCCGAGCAGCAGTACGGCGGCGGAAATGTAGAAGTACAGCAATAGCACAATGATCGCACCGATACTGCCATACATGGCGTTGTAGTTGGCGAACTCCTTGACGTACAGCCCGAAGCCCAGGGAGGCGATGATCCACACCACCACCGCCAGTACAGAGCCTGGGGTGATGAAACGAAATTCCTGCTTCACATCGGGCATGACGTAATAGATCAATGCCACCGCGACCATGAGCAAGATCACGATCACCGGCCAACGGGCGATGGTCCACAGGGTTACGATGAAATCCTCGAGGCCGACTTGCGAGGCGATCCAGCCCATTACCTGTGGCCCGAGCACCATCAGCGCAGCGGCGATCAGCAGCATGCCGGCAATGCCCACGGTGTAGATGATCGACAACGGAAAGCGCTTCCATATCGGGCGGCCTTCGACCACGTCGTAGGCCGCGTTCATCGCGCTCATCATCAGCCGCACGCCGGCCGAGGCCGTCCACAGGGCAATCACGATACCCACCGAAAGCAGGCCGCCCTTGGACTGCTGCAGCTGGTCGATCACCGGGTTGACCTGTTCCAGCGCCTGGGGTGGCAGCACCAGCTCCGATTGCAGGCGCAGCCAGGAAAAGAAGTCCGGCAGGTGCAGAAAACCGATCAGGGCGATCAGGAACAGAATGAACGGAAACAGCGAAAACAGCATTTGATAGGCCAGCGCCGAGGCATAGGTCGACATTTCGTCGTCGACGAACTCGGTGACCGTGCGCAGCATCACACGATGCAAGGGCAGGTTTTTCATGTCCGGAAAAATCATTAGCGTCTCCTTTCGCCGCAATCGGGTGGAAGTCGTGGCGACTCAAGGGCCGTTTTCTACATCAAAGTAGCCCAATTGGCGACTTTGAAACAATTTCCGGTCGCAAGTTCAGGCTGACACAAAAACGGCCATCCGCGGATGGCCGTTTCTGACTGCTCAAAGGCTGGATCAAGCCTCGTCGACACCCTTCTTCAGAGCATCCTTGGCTTTACCGACCGCTTGCTGGGCTTCGCCTTTCTTTTCCTGTACGACGCCTTCGGCGCGCAGCTTGTCATTACCGGTGGCCTTGCCGACGCCTTGCTTGACGTTACCGGCTGCTTCGTTGGCCATGCCTTTTACCTTATCGCCTGTGCTGCTCATGGTATTTCTCCTGCAAACATTCAATGGAGGAAAAGTGGTTACACAGGGTTGACCGAAGGCGATTGCGGGGAGTTTCATTTATTTTCACTGCGACATTTCATCGATCCGCTCAGGTTGGGCTTTATGTTTTTCGGCCAACCCCTGAGAATGCGCAACGTATTCAGGCCATGGCGCTGAAGATCCAATCCCGTAGGAATGTTATGAAACTCGATAAAAAGCAGGCCATTGCCCGCAGAAACCAGGAACTTGGCGGTGCTGTGCTTGGCGTCAACAACTGCCACTTCACCGAATTGAACCGCAACCGCAACATCTGGTGGTTCGATATCCCGGTCGCGCGCCTGGCCATTGGTCAGTACGAGTGGATTCACCTGCTGATGCACACGCCCGACACCGACGAGCTGCTGCACCTGAAAGTGCCGACGGTGTTCTTGCGCGAGAAGCTCGAGGGCCTGGTGGTGCGTAACGAGGGTAAGCGCAAGGCTGCGTTGAGCCTGGAGTTGAGTGCGGACAAGGACTCTTATCTGCAGGACATGCGTCCGGCGGGGACCAATGTGAATTTCGCGCCGTTCAAGCAGTGATGATGAGTTGAGGGTTGCCCTGGCACAGTATTTCAACTTTAGATCCAGCCCTCACCCTAGCCCTCTCCCAGAGGTAGAGGGGACCGACCGGGTTGTTTGCGCAAGTTGCTTCGACCTGAAAGTCCGAGTCGAACGCTAGTGATGAAGTGCATTGCTTGGCAGAGATGCTTCAGCCTGAAATCTCCAGTCCAACTCAAGTGTTGAAGTGCATGGGGATCGGCTCCCTTTCCCCCTTGGGGCGCCCGACGTTTCGGGAGGGTTGGGGTGAGCCGAGCATGTCTAGTCCTGAAATAGGTTTACACCTGTTTCAGTCTCAAAACGCCCGATGCACCGCATCGGGCGTTTTGTATTTCAAGGCCAGATGTGGCCGCTCCGCGTTGTAGATCAGCACTGATTCATCAA